>NZ_JBFRDH010000002.1:0-707850 GCF_052113485.1 Lysobacter sp. TAF61 | reverse complement strand
GAATTTCGATTCCGTCAACACCGTGTCGAGATCTTTTTTCGCTTCCCGAAGGTCCGTTCAGCGTCCTTCCGGACCGCCCCAGGACCACCGGGCCGCGCATCTTACAGCATGCCCGAGAACCGTCAACCGCCTCGAACCACACCGTCTTTTCCGCGTCCCGCCGCGTGAAGTTCACCGTGGCGGGGCGCGCATTGTGCACACGCACAACGCGCATTGGAAGGGGTAAAACGAAAAATTCTTTGCGAAGTTTTTGTTGACGTTTGTGACGAGAGGGTTCATCGCGTTGTGTGACGCGGCTTCGCGTGTTGCGCATGCAATTTCATGCATGCGAGCAACTGCAAAAGCCCACCTCTTCCGCCCCTTCGGGGCCACCTTCTCCCACGAAGGGAGAAGGAAGCACGCAGCTCTAGGCCGCGATCAGGCGGATGCGCGCGAACGTGCGCTTGCCTACCGCGAGCACGCCTTCGAAGCCTGGCGCGAACACGCGCTGCGCGTCCTCGATCACTTCGCCGTCAATGCGCACCGCGCGCTCCTTGAGCTTGCGGTTCGCTTCTGAATTGCTCGGCGTGAGGCCTGCGGCAGTCAGGAGCGCGGCAATGCGCACGCCTTCCGCAGGCACCGCCACGTCGGTCAACGGCAACGAGGCGATATCGCCCTCGCCGCGCACGGCGGCGTTCCAGCCCGCGACCGCCTGTTCCGCGGCGGATTCGCCGTGGAAACGCGCCGCCAGTTCCCGCGCCAGGCGCATCTTCAGGTCGCGCGGGTTCAGCTGCCCGCCTTCGATGTCGGCCCGCAGCTGCGCCGCTTCGGCCATCGAGATCTCGAAGCTCAGCAGGTCGATCCAGCGCCACATCAGCACGTCGTCGATCTTCATCGTCTTGGTGACGATGTCGATCGCCGGTTCATTGATGCCGATGTAGTTGCCCAGTGACTTGGACATCTTGTTGACGCCGTCCAGGCCCTCCAGCAACGGCATCGTCAGCACGATCTGCGGCGGCTGGCCGTGGTGCTCCTGCAGGCCGCGGCCCATCAGCAGGTTGAACTTCTGGTCGGTGCCACCGAGTTCGACGTCGGCCTTCAGCGCCACCGAGTCGTATCCCTGGACCAGTGGATAGAGGAATTCATGGATCGCGATCGACTGCTGGGCGGCGTAGCGCTTGGCGAAGTCGTCGCGCTCGAGCATGCGCGCCACGGTGTGCTGGGCGGCCAGCTTGATCATGTCGGCCGCGTCCATCTTGCTGAACCACTCGGAGTTGAAGCGGACTTCGGTGCGCTCCTTGTCCAGGACCTTGAACACCTGGTCGGCGTAGGTCTGGGCGTTGGCCAGCACGTCCTCGCGGGTCAGCGCCTTGCGGGTGACGTTCTTGCCGGTCGGGTCGCCGATCATTCCGGTGAAGTCGCCGATCAGGAAGATCACCTGGTGCCCCAGGTCCTGGAACTGCCGCATCTTGTTCAGCAGGACGGTATGGCCGATATGCAGGTCCGGGGCGGTCGGGTCGAAGCCGGCCTTGATCCGCAGGGGGCGGCCCAGCTTGAGGCGGGCCTCCAGCTCCTCGCGCTTGAGGATCTCGTCGGCACCGCGGCCGATCAGGTCTAGGGCGTCTTGGACGGAGGCTGGGGACTGGGGGGACAAGGCGGGACTCGCAAGGTGAATGGTGAACGCGAAATGCGATCACCGTCATGGATTGGGGTTAAACCAAAGTTAAACATCCGGACATCGAGTTGTGATGAAAAACCCTATTCAGGACAAGGGTTTGACGCACACTTCTCGCGTCACTATGGTAACGCGGCAACGCGGCCTTCACACCAGCGCGCGGGACTACTAAAAATGACAGCACACGATAGCGGTACGGAACGGCGCGAGCGCCTCAAGGCCCTGCGCGAAGCCGCTCTGCACCGACCGGTGCTGGCATCCGGCGCTTCCAATGGTTTCAACGGTCGCTGGTCGCGTCGGCAATGGGCCCACGCCAGCCTGTTCGCAACGCTTGGCGTGCTGGTGGCGGCCATTGTCCCCGGTTTCGGTCCGGCCGCCAGCGGCAAGCCGATGCACGCGCAGCGCAGTTCGATGGCGCTGGCGCTGCCGCCGCTGCCGTTGTCGCGCCTGAAAGGTCATAACGGCGACAGCTGGCAGATCGTCCGCGTCGAGCGCGGCCAGACCCTGGGCGCGGTCTTCGAAGACCTCGACCTGCCGGCCTCGACGATGCACCTCATCCTCGACCAGTCCGGCGACAAGCAGCTCCTGGCCCGCCTCAAGCCCGGCACCGAGCTCGCGTTCGACCTGCCGCAGGGCGCCAACGGGCAACCCGCGCAGCTGCGCACGTTCCGCTACGACCGCGACGACAGCCATCGCGTCGAGCTGAGCCTGGCCGGCGACAAGGTCACGCAGAAAGTGCTGGTGCGGCCGACCGAGACGCGCACCGTCGTCATCAGCGGCAAGGTCGGCAAGTCGCTGTTCCGCTCGGCCCGCAAGATGGGCCTGTCGGGCAGCAACATCACCACGCTCACCGACGACATCTTCAAGTACGACATCGACTTCAACGAAGACGTCGGCGCCGACGACCGCTTCAGCGTGGTGGTCGAGCAGATCTGGCGCGAAGGCGAGCTGCTGCGCACCGGTCCGGTGCTTGCGGCGACCTTCACCACCGGCGGCAAGCTGCACACCGGCTTCCGCTTCGAGCGCAACGGCAAGTCCGAGTACTTCACCGGCGACGGCCGTCCGCTGAAGAAGAGCTTCATCCGCATGCCGATCCCGTATGCGCGCCTGACCTCCAACTTCGGCACCCGCAAGCACCCGGTGCTGGGCCGCACGCGCATGCACAAGGGCGTGGACTACGCCGCGCGCACCGGCACGCCGATCATGGCCGCCGGCGACGCCCGCGTGCAGTCGGCCGGCTGGATGGGCGGCTACGGCAACGCTGTCGTCCTCGACCACGGGCGCGGCTACACCACGCTTTACGGGCACATGTCGCGCATCGGCAAGATCCGTCCGGGCCAGCGAATCGCCCAGGGCACGGTGATCGGCTACGTCGGCACCACCGGCATGTCGACCGGCCCGCACCTGCATTACGAGTTCCGAGTCAACGGCGTGCACCGCAACCCGCTGTCGATCACCATGCCGCCGCCGGAGCCGCTGTCGGGCACCGCGCTGGCGCAGTTCCGCGCCCAGACCAGCGTCGCCCTGGCGCGGATCCAGAAGGTCGAGAACATCATCTACGCCGACGTCGATGCGCCGGCACCGGCGGCCGCCGTCGCGGTCGCCAAGGCCAAGAAGCCCGGCAAGACCAAGGCCTGACATGCCCGCGCTCCCCGCCGGGCCGGCCGGCAGTCCACTGGATGGGCTGTTCGTCGGGCTGATCTCCGGCACCAGCGCAGACGGCATCGATGCCGCGCTGGTGCGGTTCTCGCAAGACCAGACCCACCTCGTCCTGGGGCGCACCTACGCCTGGGATGCGGGCATCCGCGAACGCCTGGTGGCGCTGGGCCAGGGAGGCGAGGCGCAATCGCTCGATGAGATCGGCACGCTCGACGTGCAGATTGCCGAGGCGTTCGCCGGCGCAACCCAGCGCCTTCTCGAAGAGGCCGGGGTCGCTCCGGCGCAGGTGCGCGCCGTCGGCTCACACGGGCAGACCGTGCGCCATCGCCCGGAAGGCGCCCGCTTCAACGGCCAGCACCCTTTCACCTGGCAGCTTGGCGACGGCAACCTGATCGCCGAGCGCACCGGCATTGCCACGGTCGCCGACTTCCGCCGCCGTGACGTCGCCGCCGGCGGTCACGGCGCGCCGCTGTTGCCCGCTTTGCACGCGGCGTTGCTGCATGACGCGAAGGAAGATCGCGCCGTCCTCAACCTTGGCGGCATCGCCAACTTCACGCTCTTGCCGGCCCACGGTGCGGTGCGCGGGTTCGATACCGGCCCGGCCAATTGCCTGCTCGATGCGTGGTGCCAGCGCCATACCGGCAAGCCCTATGACGCCGGCGGCGCGTTCGCCGCGCAGGGCCAGCCCGATGCCGAACTGCTGGCACGCCTGCTCGATGACCCCTGGTTCATGTTGCCGCCGCCCAAAAGCACCGGCCGCGAGCACTTCCATCTGGACTGGCTGCAGACACGCCTGGCCGGCGTGGAGGCCGCGGCGGACGTGCAGGCAACGCTGCTGGACCTGAGCGCGATCACCATTGCCGACGCGCTGCAGGCGCACCAGCCGGGCACGGAACGGGTCCTGGCCTGCGGCGGCGGCGTGCACAACCCGCGCCTGCTGGCGGCGATCGGCCGGCACATGCCGGGCACAACCGTCGAATCGACCGCGCGCCACGGCGTCGATCCGGACTTCATCGAGGCAATGGGCTTCGCCTGGCTGGCCCGGCAGACGATCTCAGGGTTGCCCGGCAATCTGCCCAGCGTCAGCGGCGCACGCGGTCCGCGCGTACTCGGCGCGATTCATCCTGTCTAACCGACGTCCGGCCTGGCCAACTTACGGCTGAGCCAGCCTCCGGCCCGGCTCAGGGCTTGCGGATGAAGTCGAGCAGATCGCGGTCGATGTCGGTCGGGCCCTGCTGGTCCAGGGTTGGCGTCTGCACGTCCTTGGGGCGTTCGACGCGGCCGATCAGGGCGTAGCCGGGGTCGCTGGGGATTCCCTCGAGCGCGGCGATCGCCGACTGCAAGGCCATTGCGTCGGAATCGGTGAAGCGCGCGGCCAGTTCGGCCTCGCAGGCAAACAGGCCGTGCTCGAGCAGATGCATCAGCGACTCCTGCATGCCCCAGCCACTCTGGCTGGCGACGCGCTTGATGCGATCCAGCAGCAGCGGATCGATGTCGTGCAGGATGATGTCGGTCATGGGTACTCCTTACACGGGCAGCGGGGGCTACCCGGTCAATCCATTGGCTGCGGGCGCACCAGGCGCCGCGCCGGGTCGGCGCACGGCCAGGATCAGGCACAGCAGCAATGCAGGCACGCCGATCAGGGCCGTACCCACGAAGAATAGCGAATAGGCGTCGAGCAAGCTGCGTCCGACTTCCAGATGCTCGACCGCGACCCCGGAAAGTCCCTTCAGGACCTTCCCAGGCAGGGCGTAGAACGAGCTCAGCAGGGCGTACTGGGTGGCGGTGTAGCCCACGTTGGTCAGGCTCGACATGTAGCCGATCAGGGCCACGCCGGCGAAGCCGCTGCAGAAATTGTCGACTGCCATCGCCGCGGTGAACACGCCCGCATCGGCGCCATGGTGGGCCAGGTAGGCGAAGGCCAGGTTCGACGCCGGCCCCAGGACCGCGCCGGCCAGCAGCGTCGGGAGGATGCCGAAGCGGACCGCCGACAGCCCGGCGGCGGCGATGCCGACGATGGTCGCCACCATGCCGAACGAGCCGCGCACAACGCCGACGGTTTCCTTGTCGATGCCCAGGTCGGCATAGAACGGATTGGCCATCGGCCCCAGCACGAAGTCCGGCAGGCGGTAGAGGCTGATCGCCAGGAGCATCAGCAACGCCCAGCTGCCGTGGTCGCGGAAGAACACCACGAACGGACCGATCAGCGCGTCGAACAGACCCTTGGGTGTGAACAGCGCCGGGTGCGGGGTCGCCGCCGCCAGCGCACTGGCAGCCGGCTCGCGCGCCACCATCACCGCGACCACGCCCACGCCCATCAGCGCGGCCATCAGTTCGTACGACATCGACCAGCCGACGTGGGCGGCGAAGATCAGGATCAACGCGTCGGTGACCAGCAGCGCGCCGCGGTAGCCCAGCGCAGCGGTCGATGTCAGCAGCCCCTGCTGCTCGTTGCTGTCGGCGATCTCGATGCGCCAGGCATCGATGACGATGTCCTGGGTGGCCGAGGCGAACGCCACCACCAGCGCCAGCACGCCGAACACGACCAGCTGGTCGAGGACGAAACCGGCCAGCACCAGCTGCCCCTGCTGCGGCTGCACCAGGGCCATGCCGGTCAGGGCGGCGGCGACCACCAGCTGCGCCAGCAGCATCCAGCCGCGGCGCCGTCCAAGCCAGCGCCCGAGCACCGGCGCATCGAGCTTGTCGACCAGCGGCGCCCACAGGAACTTCAGCGAGTACGCCAGGCCGACCCACGACAGGAATCCGATCGTCGACAGCTCGATGCCGTTCTCGCGCATCCAGAAGCCCAGGGTGTTGCCGACCAGGTAGATCGGGATGCCCGAACTGAAGCCCAGCAACAGCATCACCAGCACCTTGGGCTGGCTCAGGTTGGCCAGCACCAGTTGCCAGCCCTTGCGCGCCGGCTTGGCGGCGACCGCGACGTCAGAGCTCATAGTCGACCGTATAGGGGGCGTGGTCGGAGAAGCGCGGGTCGCGCGCGATCGAACAGGCCCTGAGCTTGTCGCGCAGCGACGGCGTCGCCAGCTGGTAATCGATGCGCCAGCCGACGTTGTTGGCGCGGGCGGCGCCGCGGTTGCTCCACCAGGTGTAGTCCTGGCCGTCGGTGTGCAGCGCGCGGTAGCTGTCTACCCAGCCGGTGTCGTCCGCGCACAGGCCGTTGAGCCATTCGCGCTCGGGCGGCAGGCAGCCGGAGTTCTTCTGGTTGCTGGTCCAGTTCTTGATGTCCAGGCGCGAGCGCACGATGTTCCAGTCGCCGCACAGGACGTAGTCGCGGCCGCTGGCGAGCCATTCGTCCAGGCGCGGCTTGAGCCAATCCATGACCTCGAACTTGAAGCCCTGGCGCTCGTCGCCCGAGGAGCCGGACGGAATGTAGAACGAGACCACGCTGAGGTTGCCGAAGCGCGCTTCGATGTAGCGGCCTTCGTCGTCGAACGGCGCCCAGCCCATCGCCGTGCGCACTTCATCGGGCTCGCGGCGGCTGTAGATCGCCACGCCGCTGTAGCCCTTCTTCGTGCTGGCGTCCTTGAACCAGGCCTTGTAGCCGTCAGGACGGAATTCCGATTTGAGGCCGTCGGCATCACCGAGCTGATGTTCCTGCGCCTTGGTTTCCTGAACGCACAACACGTCGGCATCCTGGCCGCGGAACCAGTCGAAGAAGCCCTTGGTGGCGGCCGAACGCAGGCCATTGGCGTTGAAGCTGATGATGCGCATGCGCACTCCATGACGGTGTGCGGCGATCATAGCCCGGACGCGGCAGGCAGGGCCTATCATTCCCGCCATGCCAGACTGCACCCCGACCGCGACCGCAACCGTCGCCAGCGCCTCGGCCACCGCCACCGGCGTGCGCGTTGCCTGCATCCTCGACGATGCCACCGCCGATGCGGTCCGGCAGTTGCGCGTGAGCGAGGAGCAGTACCGCTACGTCGGCGACACCGCGTTCAACCTCGGCGACAGCCTGCGCGATCCGATGAGCGAGGCGATGGCGGTCTTTGCCCACGACGAGGTGATCGGCTTCTACCGGCTCGACTTCGCCCCCAACGCGGTCGCCGGGCGGCCCATGCACGCACCCAGCGTGGGGCTGCGCGCATTCGTGATCGACCAGGGTCGACAGGGCACCGGCCTGGGCACGCAGGCGATGGCTGCTTGCTGCGCCGACCTGCGCCAGCGCCATCCCGACCGCGCCCTGCTGGTGCTGACGGTCAACTGCAGCAACCATGCCGCCATCGCCGCGTACCGCAAGGTCGGCTTCGTCGATACCGGCGAGCTCTACCACGGTGGCAGTGCCGGCCCGCAGCACCTGATGCTCATTCCCCTCCATCCCGTTTCGACGCCCGACGCCTGACGCCCATGACCGATCACCGCACCCGTTTCCTGCAGCTCGCCCTGCGCGCCGACGCCCTGCGCTTTGGCGAGTTCACCCTCAAGTCCGGTCGCCTTAGCCCGTACTTCTTCAACGCCGGCCGCTTCGACTCCGGCGCCGCGCTGGCCGAACTGGCCGGCTGCTACGCCGATGCGATCGACGCGCACGGGGTCGGCTTCGACCTGCTGTTCGGGCCGGCCTACAAGGGCATCCCGCTGGCGACCGCGCTGGCATGCGAATACGCGCGCCGCGGCCGCGACCTGCCGCTGGCGTTCAACCGCAAGGAAGCCAAGACCCACGGCGAGGGCGGCAGCCTGATCGGCGCGCCGCTGCAGGGCCGCAAGGTGCTGATCGTCGACGATGTGATCACCGCCGGCACGGCGATCCGCGAAGCCCTGGCGATCATCCGCGATGCCGGTGGCGAGCCGGCCGGAATAGTCATTGCACTCGATCGCCAGGAGGCGGTGGACCCGGCCACTTCCCGACGCTCCGCGGCACAATCGGTCGCAGCCGACCAGGGCCTGCCCGTCATCGCCGTGGCCAGCCTGTCCGACCTGCTCGCCTTTGCCGGCGGCGACGCCGACCTCGCCAGTCAGCGCGAGCGCCTGCTGGCCTACCGCGATGCCTACGGCAGCGACGCGGCGGCCTGAATCGTCACGGACAGAGCCGGCGATGGCGTGAGACTTGCATACGCTTGTGAATAACATTGCCGCCAGCAAGCCCCCCATGAAGAAGACGCTTCCCCTGCTCGCCTGCACGCTCCTGATCGTTGCGACCGGATCGACCCTGGCGCAGCAGAAGGCGCCGACCAAGAAGCTGTACTGCTGGAACGAGAACGGCAGCAAGGTCTGCGGCGACGCGCTGCCGGCGCACGCCGTCGACAGCGCGCGCACCGAGTTCAACGCCAAGAACGGCCGGGCCACCGGCCAGCTGGCGCGCGCCCTGACCGACGAAGAGCGCGCCGCCGCGGCCGTGCAGGCCAAGGCCGAGCAGGACGCCAAGGCGGCGGCCGAGGTCGCGGCCCGTCGCGACCGCGCGATGGCCGAGTCCTACGCCACCGAAGACGACCTGCGTCGCGCGTTCGGCGAGCGCATCGGGGTCATGGACGAGACGATCAAGGCGTCCAGGCTGGGCGTCGAAGGCCGCCGGCAGAGCCTCATCAGCCTGCTGAGCCGGGCCGGCGAGAACGAGCTGTCGGGCAAGCCGGTGCCGAAGAAGGCCAGCGACAACATCCAGACCCAGCACGAGCTGCTGCTGCGCCAGCGGACGATGCTGGCCGCGCAGCTGGCCGAGCGCGACCTGATCGACGAGGATCTGGCGGCCGCACTCGAGCGCTACCACGCGATGAAGAAGAACTAGGCCGAGCCGGTTTCGCAGCGCGATCGGGAACGCGCCCAAGCACGTTCCCGTACGCCATCCAAACCCATCAGAACGGCAGCACCAGGTCCGGCTTGAGCGCCAGCAACTGGCTGCGGAAGTCGGCCTTGATGCGCGCCAGCGCTTCGGCGCTGTCGGCATCGAAGCGCATCACCAGCACCGGCGTGGTGTTGGACGCACGCACCAGGCCCCAGCCATCGGCGTAGTCCACGCGCAGGCCGTCGATGGTCGACAGGCGCGCGCCTTCGAAGCGGGCTTCGTCGCGGAAACGGTCGACGAAGGTATGCGGGTCGCCATCCGGGGCGTCGACCTTGATCTCCGGCGTCGACACACCGTTGGGCAGCGCGTTCAAGGTCTCGCTCGGGCTGCGCGGCTGCGCGGCCAGGATCTCGAGCAGGCGCGCGGCGGCGTAGATGCCGTCGTCGAAGCCGTACCAGCGCTCCTTGAAGAAGAAATGGCCGCTCATCTCGCCGGCCAGTTCGGCATCGGTCTCGCGCATCTTCGCCTTGATCAGCGAATGCCCGGTCTTCCACATCAGCGGGCTGCCGCCGTGGCGCAGGATCTGGCCCGGCAGGCGGCCGGTGCACTTCACGTCGTACAGGATCACCGCGCCGGGGTTGCGCTCGAGCACGTCGGCGGCGAACAGCATCAGCAGGCGATCGGGGAAGATGTTCTCGCCATCGCGCGTGACCACGCCCAGGCGGTCGCCGTCGCCGTCGAAGGCGATGCCCAGGTCGGCGTCCAGGCGCTGCACCATCTTGGTCAGGTCGATCAGGTTGTGCGGTTCGCTCGGATCCGGATGGTGGTTCGGGAACGTGCCGTCGATGTCGCAATACAGCGGCGTGACCTCGGCGCCGATGGCGCTGAGCACGCGCGGCCCGATCTCGCCGGCGACACCGTTGCCGGCATCGACCACGACCCGTAGCGGGCGGTCGATCTGCACGTCGGAGGCGATGCGCTGGACGTAGTCCTCGGAGATGTCGCGTTCGCTCAGGTTGCCCAGGTCGCCCAGGTGCAGGCGGTCCTCGGCGATGCGCGCGTAAAGGTCGGTGATGGCGTTGCCCGACAGGGTCTCGCCGCCGACCACGATCTTGAAGCCGTTGTAGTCGGGCGGGTTATGGCTGCCGGTGACCGACACGCACGAACCCGCGCGCAGGTGGAAGGCGCCGAAATACACGACCGGCGTCGGCGCCATGCCGATGTCGATGACGTTGCGGCCGGCCTTGCGCAGACCGGCGATCAGGCCTTCGACCAGGGTCGGGCCGGACAGGCGGCCGTCGCGGCCAACCACGATTTCGGTGAGGCCCTGCTCGTGCATCAGTGAGCCGATGGCATGGCCGATCAGCTCGGCCACGCCGGCATCGAGCGACTGGCCGACCACGCCGCGGATGTCGTAGGCGCGGAAGATGCCGCGGTCGATCGCGACGGGCAGGGCGGTGGCAACGGGCTTGGTCGGCGGCACGGGCGGCGGTTTCACGGGCTGGGGCAGTTGCTCCATGCTCTCCGCCAGCGTCTGAACCGCACCTTCATCTGCCGCCTCGGCGTTGCCGCGGGCCATCTTGAAGTGCGGTGCGCGCCACGCCAGCAGCGCCAGCAGCACGAACACGACGGCGACCACGAAGCAGAGCATCGCATCCAGTCCGAACGGGCCGCCGGCCACGTCGGGCACGGCCGCGGCCACGCGCAGGTCGGTACCCGGCACCTTCGACGCGAGGGCTTCGGCGCCGCCGGCGAGCGTGGTGTCGCCGCGCTCCACGGCGCTGAAGCCGCCCTGACGCAGGGCAAGGTAGCTGTCGTCGGACACGTCGGCCTGGTCCAGGCTGGCGCTGATCTTCTTCAGCGGCAGGCGCGCATAGGCGACGCCGACGGTCTGCCCGTCGGCCCGCGCAGGCGCGGCCAGGGCCAGGTGCGATCCGCCGCCATGGCGAACCAGACCGGCGGTCGGCTGATCCGAGGCGATCGCCGCTTCGATCACGCCCAGGCGGCCATAGCCGCCCTTGGGCAGCGCGGCGTACTCGGCGCTCAGGTCGATCGGGAGGATGACCACGTCCGCAGCGCCCGCCCAACCGGCGCCGAGCAGCTTCGAGGCAGCCGCCAGATCGCCGGCAGCGAGGGCTGACTGCAGCTCCGGCGCCGCCAGACGCTTGGCCAGTTGCTTCTGTTCGTTGATCAGCCCGCGCTGGGCGGCCTGGACGGCGTCATCGCGCACCAGCGCGATCGCCTGCCGGCGCTCGCCGTCCTTGTGCAGCTGCCAGCCGCTCCAGCCGAACCACGCGGCGAGCAGGGCGCATGCCACGACAACCAGCGGCAACACCGACTTGAGCTGCGCGGCAGATGCCGACAGCTGTTCCTTCTCTACACCCATCATTCCATTTCCCCTTGTCAGCGCACGCGGTCAGCGCACGCCGGTATGACCGAAGCCACCGGCTCCGCGCGCACTGGTTTCGAATTCTTCCACCACCTGCAGCGTCGCCCGCACGATCGGCAGGATGACGAGCTGGGCGATGCGATCCCCAGCCTGCATCGTAAAAGCCTCGCGGCCGCGGTTCCAGACGCTGATCAACAATGGCCCCTGGTAATCGGCGTCGATCAGTCCCGTGCCGTTGCCCAGCACGATCCCGTGCTTATGTCCCAGGCCCGAGCGCGGCAGGATCACCGCGCACATGGTCGGATCGCCCAGGTGGATGGCCATGCCCGACGGCACCAGTGCAGCGTCCCCCGGTTGCAGGACCAGGGGTTCGGCGAGCGCTGCGCGCAGGTCGAGGCCGGCACTGGCCGTGGTGGCGTACGCCGGTAGCGGCCACTCCGAGCCGAAGCGCGGGTCGAGGATCCGGAGCTGGAGGATATGGTGCATTCGAGGGTTCTGCGGACGCCGTTGCGGGATGTCGAGTTGATCGACGCAAATACCATGCCATGACTTCGCGCTACCGGTAAGCCGCGGCACCGGTATCGATGCCTGGCGCCGGCCGCGGCGCTAGGCGCGCGGCAGCCGCTGCGCCACCAGGTCCAGCAGGGCATCGGCCAGTTCGGTCTTCGGCGCCGGGCCCAGCACCTGCGCGGCGCCATCGGCGGCATACACGCTCAGGGTGTTGTCGTCGCTTTCGAAGCCGCTGCCGGCGACGCCAACGCGGTTGGCCGCAATCAGGTCGAGCCGCTTGTTCTCGAGCTTGCCGCGCGCATAGGCCTCGACATGGTCGGTCTCGGCGGCAAAGCCGACCACCAGCCGCGGCCGCTGCGCGTGCGCGGCGATGTCGGCCAGGATGTCGCGGGTGCGCACCAGGGTCAGGGTGAGGCCGTCGTCGCCGGTCTTCTTCTTGATTTTGCTTTCAGCGGCCTGTGCGGGCGCGAAGTCGGCGACCGCAGCCGCGCCGATGTAGACATCGGCCGGCAACTGCGCGAACACCGCGGCATGCATCTGCGCCGCCGAGCGCACGTCGTGGCGCTGCACGCCTTCGGGCGTCGGCAGCGATACCGGACCGGCGACCAGCACGACCTGCGCGCCGCGACGGGCCGCCGCCTGCGCGATCGCGAAGCCCATCTTGCCGCTGCTGCGGTTGCCGATGAACCGGACCGGATCGATGTCCTCGTAGGTGGGCCCGGCGCTGACGACGATGCGCAGGCCAGCCAGCGACGCGTGCGTGCTCATGCCGACCTCATGCCCCGGCCTTGGCCAGTGCCGCGACGATCTCGGCCGGCTCGGCCATGCGTCCCGGGCCGGATTCGCCTTCCGCCAGCGGGCCGTCGTTGGGACCGACGATGTCTACACCGCGCGCGCGCAACGTGGCGATGTTGGCCTGCGTGGCCGGATGCAGCCACATGCGGTGGTTCATCGCAGGCGCGACGGTGACCGGGGCGGTGGTCGCCAGGCACAGCGTGCTGACCAGGTCGTCGGCGAAACCGTGGGCGAGCTTGGCCAGGGTGTTGGCGGTGGCCGGGGCGATGACGATGCGATCGGCCCAGCGCGCCAGCTCGATGTGGCCCATCGCCGCCTCGGCCGCGGCATCCCAGAGCGAGGTGCGCACCGGCCGGCCCGACACTGCCTGGAAGGTGGTGGCGGCGACGAAGTGCTGGGCGTTCCCGGTCATCGCCACGGTCACTTCAGCGCCGGCATCGCGCAGGCGCCGCACCAGCTCGGCGGCCTTGTAGGCGGCGATGCCGCCGCACACGCAGAGCAGGATCTTGTGTCCTTGCAGGGCACTGGGTCCGGTCATCTGTGAAACCACCTACCGACAATTCGATGGTTAGCTTACCCGAAGGGGCGCGCTGGCCCGGCGGCGCAGATCGGTGGCACGGGGCCAAATGAGGGCGGGTGGTCGGCCGCACTGAAGCAGCGTCCAGTCTGGAAGCGCAAGCGACCGGCCTGCACGCTACCCCTCGCCCCATGGCGGCCGGCCACCCTCCCTGCATCCCGGCACGGCAAGGACGCTCGCCCCATGCACATCCGCGACTGGCCCAACGCCGAGCGCCCGCGCGAACGCTTGCTCGCCCACGGTGCCGGCGTGCTTTCCGATGCCGAACTGCTTGCCATCTTCATCGGCTCCGGCCTGCGCGGCCGCGACGCCATCGCCACCGCGCGCGAGCTGCTGCAGGCGCATGGCCCGTTGCGTGCGCTGCTGGAGCGAGCGCCGATAGAGCTGGCGCGGCTGCCAGGGCTGGGTCCGGCCCGCGCCTGCCTGCTGGCGGCGGCGCTGGAGCTGGGCCGCCGTCACCTGGAGGCCGATCTCGAACGCGGCATCGCCATCGACGACCCGATGTCGGCCGGCCGCTATTTCGCCCAGCGCCTGCGCGGGCAACCGCGCGAGGTGTTCGCGGTCCTCTTCCTCGACACCCGCCATCGCGCGCTGGCGTTCGAGGAGATGTTCCGCGGCACGCTCGACGGCGCCGAGGTCCATCCGCGCGAAGTGGTCCGCCGCGCCCTGGCGCACAACGCCGCCGCGCTGATCGTCGGCCACAACCACCCCAGCGGCAATCCCGAGCCCAGTGCAGCCGACCGCGCGCTCACCGCCCGGCTGAAGCAGGCCCTGTCGCTGGTCGACCTGCGCTTGCTGGACCATTTCGTCATCGCCGACGGGCCGCCGGTGTCGATGGCAGCACGCGGTTGGGTGTGAAGGCCGGCCGGCCCGGAACCGTCGCGCCCCGTCGCGTACAATCCCGGGTCCCGCAACACCCGCAGACTCCCCGTGAAAGCCACTCTCCGCGCCCTGGTGGCGCAGGCCATCGACGCCCTCCGCGCCGCCGGCACCCTGCCGGCCGACCTGGCCACGCCCGAGTTCGTGATCGAGCGTCCCAAGAGCCATGCGCAGGGAGACTTCTCGACCAACGCGGCGATGCTGCTGGCCAAGCCGGCCAAGTCCAACCCGCGCGCGATCGCGCAGGCGCTCGTCGAGGCACTGCCGGCCAGCGCCGAAGTGGGCAAGGTCGAGATCGCCGGCCCCGGCTTCATCAACTTCCATGTCGCCGAGAGCGCCTGGCGCGCGCGCATCGGGCAGGTGTTCGAGCAGGGCGTGAATTACGGCCGAAATTCAACCGGCAAAGGCCATCGCGCCGGCGTCGAATTCGTCTCGGCCAACCCGACCGGCCCGCTGCACGTCGGCCACGGCCGCGCGGCGGTGATCGGCGACTGCGTCGCACGCGTGCTCGATGCCAACGGCTGGGACGTGGCGCGCGAGTTCTACTACAACGACGCCGGCGCGCAGATCAACAACCTCGCCATCTCGGTGCAGGCGCGCGCGCAGGGCAAGGGCCCGGACGACGCCGGCTGGCCGGAAGACGGCTACCGCGGCGACTACATCCGGGACGTCGCCCAGGCCTACCTCGACGGCGCCAGCGTCGAAGTCGACGGCCACGTCGTCACCGGCGAGAAGAACCCGGACGACCTCGACGCAATCCGCCGCTTCGCCGTCGCCTACCTGCGCCGCGAACAGAACCTGGACCTGGCCGCGTACGGCGTCGGCTTCGATGTCTACTTCCTCGAGTCGTCGCTCTACTCCGACGGCAAGGTCGAGGAGACCGTGCGCGAGCTGGTCAAGCATGGCCACACCTACGAGGAAGGCGGCGCGCTGTGGCTGCGCAGCACCGACTTCGGTGACGACAAGGACCGCGTCATGCGCAAGTCCGACGGCACCTACACCTACTTCCTGCCCGACGTGGCCTACCACCTGTCGAAGTGGCAGCGCGGCTACGAGCGCGCGATCACCGAACTTGGCGCCGACCACCACGGCAGCCTCGCCCGTGTCCGTGCGGGCCTGCAGGCGCTGGACTGCGGCATTCCGCAGGGCTGGCCGGAATACGTGCTGCACCAGATGGTCACGGTGATGCGCGGCGGCGAGGAAGTGAAACTGTCCAAGCGTGCCGGCAGCTACGTGACCCTGCGCGACCTGATCGACGAAGTCGGCCGCGATGCCACGCGCTGGTTCCTGATTGCGCGCAAGCCCGATTCGCAGCTGACCTTCGACATCGATTTCGCCCGCAGCCAGTCGCTCGACAACCCGGTCTACTACGTGCAGGTCTCGCATGCGCGCATGTGCGGCCTGGTGCGCCAGCTCAAGGAGCGCGGCCTGGGTTACGACCAGGCCAACGGCCTGGCGCAGCCGCTCGACCTCGACGATGCACCGGCACGCGAACTGGTGTCGACGCTGCTGCGCTACGCCGACGTGGTCGAGACCGCCGGCCGCGACCTCGAGCCGCACCAGATCGCCGTCTACCTGCTGGAGCTGGCACAGACCTTCCAGACGTACTACAACGACCACCAGTTCCTGGTCGACGACGCCAACACCCGCGATGCACGGCTGGTGCTGGCGATGGCGACGCGCCAGGTCCTGGCCAACGGTCTCGAACTACTGGGCGTCAGCGCCCCCGAGGTGATGTAAGTGGCAGCACGACGCGGCAAGACACAGGCAAAGCGCAACCAGGGAAATGGCGGCGGCCTGCCGGGCTGGGCATGGATGGTCCTGGGCATCCTGCTGGCGGTCGTGGTGATCCTGGTGGCGCCGAAATACCTCAAGTCCGGCGGCGACGGCTTCTTCCGTCCGCAGCCGAACCCGGATGCCCGGCCGGCGACGGTGTCGAGCGGCGAAGACGATGCGATCGCCGCTGATGGCGACAGCAGCGAGCCTGCGTCCAAGCCCAAGCGTGGCAATGGCGAGGCCAAGAAGGACACCGATTACGACTTCTACACCCTGCTGCCGGGCAAGGAAGTGCCGATGTCGGACGCCGAACTGGCCGCCAGCGAGCAGGCCGAGGCCAAGCGCAATGCGGCGGCGCAGAAGGGCAAGAAGGCCGACGATGCCGAGACGGCAGCGGACAAGGCGTCCAGCGCCACCGTGGCAACGCTGCCCAAGCCGGTGGAGACCGCCGCGGCTTCGACGGCGGCCACCACCACGGCCAGCGAGCAGGCGCCGGTCGCCACGACCACGACCGCTACGGCCAGCACGCCGGCTGCAGCCGTGGCCGATGACGGCACGCGCTACCTGCTCCAGGCAGGCGCGTTCCAGGCGTCCGGTCAGGCCGAGGAAATGAAGGCGAAGATCGCCCTGCTCGGCCTCAGCGCGCGGGTTGAGTCGGCCGCCATCAAGGGCTCGACCGTCTACCGCGTCCGCATGGGGCCGTACGGCACTGCCAGCGACCTGGCCGACGCCAAGCGCAAGCTCGCCAGCGGCGGGTTGCCGGCACTGGCGATCAAGGTCAAGTAACCGGCCAGTACGAGCCGGTGGACCGCGTCCGCATCGCGACCGCGGTCACCGCGCCGGCTCACATTGCCGGCTAGACTGCCCCGATCTGCAGGGGGACGGCATGGACAAACGCATTCTTTGGGGCTGCATCGCGGCAACGGGCCTGCTGGTGCTGTTTGCCCTGGTCACGATCGTGTTCGATGCGCACTTGAACCAGGCCATCCGCACGCCGCTGGGCGACCTGCCCCTGCTCGACCTGCTGGGCGTGCTGGTGGCGATGGCCGCCGGCGGCGCGATTGCCGGCGCGCGCTTCGCCCGGATCGCCGCCCTGCTGATGGCAGTGGTCTGGTTGACGAGCGTCACGGTGCTGTCGGCCAAGCCGTCGATGCCGCTGCTGCTGGTGCTCAAGTTCAACGCGATGGCGATGCTGCTCTCGCTCGCCGTCGCGGTGCTGGGCGCCCGTCTTGGCGCCCGTCTTGGCACCCGTTTTGGGCCTGCGGCCCTGGCGCGGATCAGCCGCCGCGCTTGAGGGTGATCAGGGCCGAAGTGTCGGCTTCGCCCTGGCCGTGTTCGATCAGTTCGGCGTAATCGGCCAGGGCCTGCTCGACGGTGGCCAGGCGCAGGCCGCAATCGCGTGCGATGGCCTGCACGATGCGCAGGTCCTTGAGCATGTGCGCGCACTTGAAGCCCGGTGCGAACTCGTCGCGCATCATCGTCGCGCCGCGCTTTTCCAGGAACCAGTTGTTGGCGGCGCCGGCCATCAGCGTCGGCAGCAGCCTGTCCGGGTTCAGGCCGAGCTTCTCGCCCAGCGCCAGGCCTTCGCTGACGGCCTCGTTGATGCCGGCGACGAGGACCTGGTTGACCGCCTTGGTCGCCTGGCCGGCGCCGGTGGCGCCCATGTGGCTGACGCGCGCGGCGTAGCTGTCGATCACCGGACGGACCTGGTCGAGCACTTCCGAATCGCCGCCCGCCATCACCGACAGCTTGCCGTTGCGCGCGCCCTCGACACCGCCGGACACCGGCGCATCGATGAAGGCGATGTTGTGTGCGCCGAGCATCGCCGCACAGCGGCGCGCGGTGTCGACCGCCACCGTGGAATGGTCGATCACGACGGCGCCGGGCTTGAGCACTTCGGCCAGCGCGGCCACGTTCTCGAGCACGTCGGCGTCGAGCGAGACGCACAGCACCACCACGTCGCAGTCGGCGAAGTTCGCCGCCGAGCGCGCCGCGCGCACCGACAGCTCGGCCGCCATCGCGTCGGCCTTGGCCTGGGTGCGGTTTCCGACCGCGGTGAGCAGGCCCTTGTTGTGTATGTAACGCGCCATCGGCGCGCCCATCGCACCCAGGCCAATCAGTCCAACTTTCATCGTATTCATTCCGCTTGGTGGCAGGCGGGGCAGCGGTCGCTGCCACCTTCCTGACTGAAAACGCGATCCACCGCCGGGCGGGGACCGCTGTAGTCCGCGCCGGGGCGCGGAGTCGTGTTGTGTTGACGCTGATGCAGCGCCCTGGCGCTCAGGCCAGCGGCGTGTCATCCAGATAGGTGTAGCCGGTCAGGCCGGTTTCCAGGGCCGCGTCCATCCGTGCGGCCTCCTCGGCCGGCAGGCCCGCTGCGGCCACCTTGGCCTTGTAGGCGGCGCGCAGGTCCGACAGCCTGTAGCCGACGTAGTCGAGCATGACGTCGGTGGTGTCGCCGCGGCGCTGCTGGGTCAGCTGGTAGCCTTCGGCAGACTTGTCGTCGACGCGGACTTCGATCGCATCGGTGTCGCCGAACAGGTTGTGGATGTCGCCGAGGATCTCCTGGTAGGCGCCGACCAGGAAGAAGGCGAGGCGGTAGCTCTCGCCGGCACGCGGTGCGTGCAGCGGCATCGAGGTGTCCAGTCCTTCGTTCTCGACGTAGGTCTTGACCGTGCCGTCGGAGTCGCAGGTCATGTCGGCGAGGATGCCGCGGCGCGTCGGCGCCTCGTCCAGGCGCTCGATCGGCACGATCGGGAACACCTGGTCGATGGCCCACACATCCGGAATCGATTCGAACACGCTGAAGTTGACGAAGTACTTGTCGACCAGGCGATCGTTGAGCTCGTCGAGCAGCTCGCGATGGCTCTTCTCGTCGAAGCTCAGGCGTTTGCGCACGGCGTGGGCGATGGCATAGAACAGGTCGTCGATGCGCGCGCGGTGCACCAGGTCGATCTGGCCGAGCGCGTACAGCGACAGGCCCTCGCTGTGGTGATGCTGGGCCTCGTGGAACAGCTCCACGGCCGGGCGCTGGTCGAGCTCGGCATAGACCTCGCGCAGATGACGGATCACCGCCGGTTCGTCGTCGTGCTCGTCGGGGATGCGGCCTTCCGGCGCTTCCTCGACCTCCGACACGTTGGCCACCAGCACCGCGTGGTGCGCGGTCATCGCGCGGCCGCACTCGGTGACGATGCGCGGCGGCACCAGGCCGTGCTCGGCGCAGGCCTCGGCCAGCGGCTGGACGATGTTGCTGGCGTACTGGTGCACGCCGTAGTTGATCGAGCAGTAGCCGCGCGAGCGCGTGCCTTCGTAGTCGATGCCCAGGCCGCCACCGACGTCCATGTAGGCGATGCCCGCGCCCAGGCGCGACAGCTCGACGAAGTAGCGCGTCGCCTCGCGCATGCCGTTGGCGATGTCGCGGACGTTGGAGATCTGCGAGCCCATGTGGAAATGCAGCAGCTGCAGGCAGTCGGTCATGCCGGTGTCGCGCAGCTTTTTCCACAGGTCCAGCACCTGGCGCGGCGAGAGGCCGAACTTGGCCTTGTCGCCGCCGCTGTTCTGCCACTTGCCCGCGCCCAGGCTGGCCAGGCGCATGCGCACGCCCAGGCCGGGCTTCACGCCCAGCGCGGCGGCTTCTTCCATCACGATGGCCAGCTCGGACGGCTTCTCGATGACGATGAAGGTCTGCATGCCGAGCTTGCGGCCGATCAGCGCCAGGCGGATGTACTCGCGATCCTTGTAGCCGTTGCAGACGATCAGGCCACCGGGGCGGCTCAGCGCCAGTACGGCCATGAGCTCGGGCTTGCTACCGGCCTCCAGGCCAAAGCCGTCACCGTGGTGCGAGGCCAGCGTGCCGGCCACGCCCTGGTGCTGGTTGACCTTGATCGGGTAGACCGCGGTGTAGCCGCCGGCGTAATCCCACTCGGCCTGGGCCTGGGCGAAGGCTGACTGCAGCTTGCCCAGGCGGTCGCCGAGGATGTCGGGGAAGCGCACCAGCAACGGCAGCTTGGCGCCATTGCCGCGGGCGCGATCAACCACTTCCGGCAGCGACACGTCCGGGCCCTGCGCACCGCGCGGACGGACCACGACCTGCCCGGCCGCGTTCACGTCGAAGTAACCCTCCGACCAGTGCGGGATCGAGTAGGTCTTGCGGGCCTGATCAAGCGACCAGTGGGACATCGGCGAGGGTCCGGCGGAGGTGGGGGACGCGCATTCTACAGCCCACCGCCCCGCAGGCCGTCGACAGCGTCGGGACACCTCCGCGAGCGCTTCCCGCGGCGCCCAGGGAGCCGGTCCGGCGTCGGCGCATGGGGACGGCCAGGGTTGTCACGGCCGGTCCGGTACAATGCCGCCCCCTTTCCCCGCCTGCCTCCGGTCCGCTCGCGCGCACGTCGACGGACATCCCCGGACAGGCCATCTCCCCTGGGACGAACCGGCATGAGCAACGACACCTCCTGGCATTACGAGAACTTCGAACCGACCGGTTCGGCGATCGGCTATCGCATCACCCGCAAGCTGGACGAGGTGCAGTCGCCGTTCCAGAAGATCGAGATCTTCGAGAGCACCGACTGGGGCAACCTGATGCTCATCGACGGCGCGATGATGCTGACCACGAAAGACAACTTCTTCTATCACGAGATGATGTCGCACCCGGCGCTGTTCACCCATGCCGCGCCGAAGAAGGTGGTGATCATCGGCGGTGGCGACTGCGGCACGCTGCGCGAGGTGCTCAAGCACCCGGGCGTGGAGAGCGCGGTGCAGTGCGATATCGACGAGCAGGTCACGCGCATGGCCGAGAAGTGGTTCCCGGAACTGTGCGACGCCAACGGCGACCGGCGCGCGACGCTGATGTTCGACGACGGCATCGCCTACATGAAGAACGCCGAGCCCAACAGCCTCGACGTGGTCATCGTCGATTCGACCGATCCGGTCGGCCCGGCCGAGGGCCTGTTCAACAAGGCCTTCTTCGAGAGCTGCTTCCGCGCCCTCAAGGACGACGGCATCCTCGTGCAGCAGTCCGAGTCGCCGCTGATGCTGCTGGAACTGATCAAGGAAATGCGCGCGGAGATGGGCAAGGCCGGCTTCACCAGCTTCCAGACCCTGCCGTTCCCGCAGCCGTGCTACCCGACCGGCTGGTGGAGCTGCACGCTGGCGCGCAAGGGCAAGGGTTTCGATTTCCGCGAGGCCGACGCGCGCGCGAAAACGTTCCAGACCCTCTACTACACCGCCGACACCCACCAGGGCGCGGCGAAGCTGCCGCCGTTCGTCGCGGCCGCGCTGGGCGAGTAACCCCCGCGCCACGGCTTCACCAGGTGTTTCACCAGAAGTTTCACCAGGAGCCCCGCGATTGCGGGGCTTCTGGTTTCCAGACGCGCTTGCTTCAGCCCGCTGCGGTGAGCGTATCGCGCCCTTCACCGGTGCTGCGGCGGGAGGCGTGCCGCAGCGCGCGAAGCTGCAGGAACGGCCGCTCGACCGCGTAGTGCAGCGCCGCGCCCACGGCGAGCGTCGCCACCGCGTAGACGGCGAAGGCCAGCAGGCCGCGCCCGTGGAGCCACGGGTCGAAATGGACTTCCACCGCACGAAATACCAGCTTGTGGCTCAGGTACAGGCTGTAGGACACCGCCGCGATCCACGCGGCGCCCGGCACGCGCCAGCGGCCGATCCAGCTGCGCGTGCTCGCCGCGGCGACGACCAGGCAGGCGATCGCCGCCGACAGCACCGGCCATCCAATCGAATTGCCGGCCAAGCCGCCGCGCTGGCGGAACAGCCATAGCGCCAGTGCCATCATCGCCAGGCCCAGCAGCGCGAAGGCATTGCCACGTTCGCCCATGCGCGCCCACAGTGCCGGGCGGTACACCGCGATCGTCGCCAGCACCACGCCCGCCAGCAGGCCGTCCAGCCGGTTCCAGGTCGGGTAATAGATGTCTTCGATGTACCAGTTGCGCGGTGGATCCAGGGCGTTGTCGTGCAACCACACGCCGCTGCGCAGGGCGATGCCGGCCAGCAACACCAGCACGCAGACCGTGATGAACTTCGTCGCCGACGGCCGCCTCGTCAGGCACCACGCCAGCGCCGGGAAGACCAGGTAGAAGTGCTCCTCCACGCACAGCGACCACGCGTGCGAGAACGCCGCCTGCGTGTCGTAGTGGACCAGCAGGTTCATCGTGAAGCTGGCGAACTGCCACCACGGCGCCATGCCGTCTGCTTCGTGCAGGCCCGGGAAGGCCACGTAGATCGCCAGCACCACCGCGAACGCCGGCAGGATGCGCCAGGCCCGGCGTGAATAGAAACCCGCAAACGACAACCCCTCGCCGCGCGCCAGAGGCGCCAGCACCTGGCGGCCAATCAGGAAACCGCTGAGGACGAAGAAGATGTCCACGCCCATCCAGCCGTAGCGCGAGAGCCAGGCGAAATCGGGACCGAGGCCGCCGACCAGGAAGGAATGGAACAGCATCACCCAGATGACGGCGATGGCGCGCAGCAGGTCCAGCCCGGAGAGTCGGCTCATTGGTGATGGGTGTGGTGGTGTTGCGCCATTCCGTGGCGCGACGGGCCTGCGGACAGGCGTGCTCGTCGTTCGATCGTGGCGTTACAGCGCGTCGCCGTCCATCTCGCCGGTGCGGATGCGCACGGCGCGTTCCAGGTCCCAGACGAAGATCTTGCCGTCGCCGATCTTGCCGGTGCCGGCGGCCTTCATGATCGCCTCCACCACCGCTTCGACCTGGTCGTCGGTGATGGCGACCTCCAGCTTGATCTTGGGCAGGAAGTCGACGACGTATTCAGCGCCGCGGTAGAGCTCGGTGTGGCCCTTCTGCCGGCCGAAGCCCTTGACCTCGGTGGCGGTGATGCCGGCCACCCCGGCCTCGGCCAGCGCCTCGCGCACGTCATCGAGCTTGAACGGCTTGATCACCGCCATGACCATCTTCATCGAATCTCTCCCGGTCCGGACCGGACCCGTGCTACGCGGCAGGATAGCGAAGACCGCGCCCGCGCGAGTAGCCATGCGCTACAGTGGCGCGCCCCGCTCGGAATTTCCTTACAGCAGGTTGCAGCAGGCGCCTACGGCGTCCTCACAGCCCTCGCCCCAAGCTGCGATAACTGCTGGAGGACACATCGCCCATGATCGACCTCAACCATATCGACGACCTCGCCCGCCGCCTCAGTACCCTGGTCCCGCCGGGCCTGCGTGAAAGCCGCGAGGAGCTCCAGCAGAACTTCAAGTCGGTGCTCCAGTCCGGCCTGGCCAAGCTCGACCTGGTCACGCGCGAGGAGTTCGAGGTGCAGCGCGCGGTCCTGCTGCGCACCCGCGAGAAGCTCGACGAGCTGCAGCGCACCGTTGCCGAGCTCGAAGCCCAGCTGGGTGGCAGCGAGTCGCCGCGCCACTGACCCGCCTCCCACACAGCCCCCCCTTTCCGATGAACCTGGCACTCGTGCACAGCCGTGCGCGATCGGGCGTTTGCGCGCCGGCGGTGCGGGTCGAGGTCTATCTGGCCGGTGGCCTGCCCTCGATGTCGATCGTCGGCCTGCCCGAAGCGGCGGTGCGCGAGGCCAAGGACCGGGTGCGGGCGGCGATCCAGTGTGCCCAGTTTGAATTCCCGGCCCGGCGCATCACCGTCAATCTCGCCCCGGCGGACCTGCCCAAGGAAGGCGGCCGGTTCGACCTTGCCATCGCCCTGGGCATCCTTGCCGCCAGCGGGCAGATCCCGCTGGAAGCCCTCAATGACTACGAGTTCGTCGGCGAGCTCGGCCTGACCGGCGAGCTGCGGGCAATCGACGGCGTGCTTCCGGCGGCACTGGCGACCGCACAGGTCGGACGGCGCCTGATCGTCCCCGCCGGCAACGGCGCCGAGGCCGCGCTTGCCAGCCAGGTCGAGGTGCGCACCGCGCGCACGCTGCTGGAGGTCTGCGCCCAGCTCACCGGCCGCAAGACGTTGCCGCTGGCCGAGGCCGTGCCTGGCGTGCGTGCCGTGCAGCCGGACCTGGCCGACGTGCGCGGCCAGGTGCTGGCGCGGCGCGCGCTGGAGATCGCCGCGGCCGGCGGCCACCACATGCTGCTGATTGGCCCGCCGGGCTGCGGCAAGACGCTGCTCGCCTCGCGCCTGCCCGGGCTGCTGCCGGAGGCGTCGGAAGCCGAGGCGCTGGAAGCGGCCGCGATCGCCTCGATCAGTGGCCGCGGCCTCGACCCGGCGCGCTGGCGCGAGCGTCCGTTCCGCTCGCCCCACCACACCGCCAGCGCAATCTCGCTGATCGGCGGCGGCGCGCAACCGCGACCGGGCGAAGTGTCGATGGCCCACCACGGCGTCCTGTTCCTCGACGAACTGCCCGAGTGGGAACGCCGCGCGCTGGAAGTGCTGCGCGAGCCGCTCGAGTCGGGCGTGGTGACGGTGTCGCGGGCGGCGCGCAGTGCCGAGTTCCCGGCCCGGTTCCAGCTGGTGGCGGCGATGAATCCGTGCCCGTGTGGCTGGGCCGGTGACGCATCCGGCCGCTGCCACTGCAGCGCCGAATCAATCCAGCGCTACCGCGGCCGCATCTCCGGGCCGCTGCTCGACCGCATCGACCTGCATGTCGAAGTCGCACGCTTGCCACCGGCGCAATTGCGGCAGGACGCGCCGGCCGGCGAAGACTCCGCGACGGTGCGTGCCCGCGTGGTCGCGGCCCGCGATCGGCAGCTGCACCGCAGCAGCAAGCCCAATTCGCAGCTGGGCCAGGCAGAGACCACGCGCGTTTGCCGCGTGGCGCCCGACGATCACGCGCTGCTTGAGCGCGCCGTCGACGCACTGCAGCTGTCGGCGCGGTCGATGCACCGGATCCTGCGGGTGGCGAGGACCATCGCCGACCTGGCCGGCGATACGCCCATCGCTACGGCACACCTGACCGAGGCGATCGGACTGCGACGCGCGGCGCGCGCACTGGACGCACAAGGCACGTGACAGGCGCCAGCGATCTGGCCCCTGCAAACCTGGTTGATTGACTCAGCCGCAGCGGTCGCCGCAGACCTTCGGACGCTCGAGGAAGTCGCGCGCGCCCTCGCGGGCTTCGCGCATCTCGGCTTCTGTGCCGCAGCGGGTGACGTTGACCGTGGTCCCGGTCTGCTTCTCGCGCCAGCACACCTGCTTGTTGTCCTGGCCGGCGCGCGTGCCCTTCACTTCGGCATTGATGCGCTCGAGCGCGTTTTCGAGCTGCACCTTCTCGTCCATCGACAACTGATCCAGCCGCGTCTTGCCTTGCGTCACGGCGAACACTTCCCGCTGCGACTTGTGGATCAGGTTGACCTGGCGCGCGGTCATGCCATTGGTCTTGCCTGCGTCGAGGTCGCGCTGCAGTTGCTGCTGCTGCGTGAGGATCGTCTGCAGGCCATCCTCGTGCGAAGCGGACTGCTGCGCAGCCGGCGGTTGCGCAGCTGGTTCCTGCGCGCCCGCCGCCGTCATCGCGGCGGTCAGCACCGCCAGCCATAGCCATCGTTTCATCGCCGCCCCTCCGGTGACTGTCTGCTACAGCGGGCAGATCAACGCATCAGTTGACCTTGCCGCCACGGTCCATCTGGTTGCGGGCGGCGTCGCGCTCCTGGTTCCATTCCGCCGCGGTCTTGCACACGCGCTCCTTGCGCGTGCTGCCCAGCACCGCACGGCGCTCGCACACCATGCGCTCGTTCTCGGCCTTGTTGACTGCGCCTTCGATCCACTCGAGCGTGTTGAAGACTTCGGTCTTCTGCTCTTCGTTGAGATCGCTCGTGGAGCGCTTGCCTTCGATCAGGTGCAGCAGTTTGGCCTGCTTGCTCAACAACTCGTCGCGCTCGGTCGCCGACAGATCGCGATACGGCCCGTCCTTGTTCTCGACGCCGTAGCGGATCTGTTGCTGCTGGGCGCGGATGTCGTCGAGCATCAGCACGCGGCTGTCGACGGAGGCATGGGCAACCGGCGCCGACAGCGCCAGGGCGAGGAGCAGACCTGCAAATTTCATGGGGGTATCCGACCGCCGGGGGAAGGGCTTGACATTACGCCACCTCCCCGGAGCCAACAACCGCCCGCAGGCGTGGGCCCCGGGCCTGTGGCCGGGGCCCAGCAAGCTTCAGCGCTTGAAGTTGTTCAGGTTCTCGAAGTCTTCGCGGGCGCGGTCCTTGGCCTCGCGTTCCTGGGCCGCCGTACGGCAGATCCGCTCGGTGCGGGTGCTGCCCAGCGGCTTCTCGCGACGGCAGATCAAGCGCTCGTCGTCGCTCTCCCGGTTGATGGCCACTTCCATCCACTCCAGGGTGTTGAACACTTCCGCCCGCTGGTCCTGGCTCAGCTCGCTTTCCGATGCCTTGCCATCGAGCATCCGCATCATGGTTGCCTGGCGCGACAGCAGTTCTACGCGGGTGGTGTCCGGCAGGTCCTTGTAGGGACCGCGCTGGGCAATGATGTCCTGCTGGATCTGCTTCTGTTGCGTCGTGATGGCAACGATATCGAGCGACTTCGGCGCTGCGTTGCCGTCCGCAGCCGCGGTGAACGATGCCAGCGCGAGCGCGGCAAACAAAACGAAACGCATTGGTGATCCCCTATTGGTACCAGGCCCCCCTTGGGCCCCATGGATAAGCTAGCCGGGCCGGCGGGTGTTGTCGATGAGGTCAATTCTCAGGGGCGGCGGCGGCCACCCAGACCGCCCCGGCCGGGTCCAGTTCGGCCGTTTCCATGACCTGCCCGCGCCAGCCGAAGCCGCAGATGGCCAGGGCCCCCTGGTGGATGGGGTCCAGGCCGAACGCCTGCTCCAGCTCGACCTCGTTGATCGCGCCGGTGATGAACGCGCCCAGCCCGGCCTCGGTGGCCGACAGGTACAAGGTCTGCGACAGGTGCCCTCCCTCCAGGGCGACCACGCGGTAGCCCTTGGCGTGGTGGCGGTACTTCCAGAAGGTGCGGTCGAAGCGCGGCGCCAGCAGTACCACCACGTGGGCGTCGGCGAACCAGTGCTGCTGGGCGACCATGTCCATGACGAACTCGCGCAACGGCTTGTCCGGCCCGGCCAGCGGCTCCAGCGCATGCTCGTGCGCCTGGTAGTGGTACAGCCCCGGCTCGACGCCCTCGACATGCTGGACGATCAGGTAGCACTCCATCGGGTGCAGGCCGCCGCCGGAGGGCACGTTCTTCTTGAGGAACACCAGGTCGTCGCTGACTCGCACCTCCGCCTGGGCGGCGAACACCCGCTGCAGCAGCTGCGCGAACAGCTCGTAGGGCACCTTGCGGCTGGGGTCGAAATTGCGGCAGGTGGCGCGACGTGCGAGCAGGTCGTCGAAGGCGGTCGGGGCGATGCGGGGCAGCGGCTTCAGGGTCGAGGCATCGGCACGACGAGCAGCCTCGACCGGTGGGGCGCCGAGGACCTGGCGCATCTGCACGGCCGTCTCGGTGCCGCTGTCCTTGGAGTTCTGCACGGTGTTCACGCCGCTCCAGCGGGTGAAGGCATGCAGCGTGGCCGCGAGCGGATGCCAGTAGGTGCCGCGCAGGGCTTCGTCGCGCGCGCGCATGACGGCATGGGCAGGGTCGTCGCTGACCAGCAGGCCTTCGGTAAGCAATCGCTCCACGGCGGTGCGGTTGTCGATGCTGGCGGCGTCGATCCACTGGCCGGGGCTCAGGTCGCCCAGCAATTCGCGCTCGGAAGCGTCCACTTCGACCTCCGTGCCCAGGTGCGGTGCAAGCGCCAGCCAGCGGCGATCGCGACGCAGGCCGTCACCGCCGCCGAGCAGCACGGTCAGGTCGAATTCGGTCTGCTCTCGAGGCTCGAGGAACAGCACGGCACAACGACGGATACGCATCCCCAGCCCCCAAATGTCGAAGCGACTACTTTGCTTGCTATCGGCCCGGGGCGGAAGCGCGTGCCTCCTCGGCACCCGCTCGGGTGCCGGTTACTGCCACCTAACGAGGGATCGTCATGCAGCTAGCTGTTCATGTGAGCAGTTCTGTCCGCCCGGTCGTAGCAAAACCCCGCACTGCCCCTTTCGATCCTGTCGTCGCGGATCGGTTGCTGGCGCTTTTGAGCACCGATGATGCGTTTCGGCTTCAGTTTCAACATAGCCCACAGGACGCCTTGGCAAGCATTGGCTTTGCCCCTCCAGCAGGTGGAGAATGACCGATGTGCTTCTTCGGAATCAGCTTGGCGTCCAAGGCGCAGATCGAAGATGCCCGGAAAGAATCCGGTCGATGCCGCTGCTGGGCTTTAGCCAGAATACGCCGCAACTTGGTACTGGCATTACAGGTCTCGTCCGGAAGTAAATCAGGGTGGATGGGGGCGGCAGACGTTAGAGCCCGATTGGCCATTCATGCGCAGGGGCATCCGTCTGTCGCGGTGCCCCTTTCTGGATCCCGCCCACGGCGACCATCCCGGTTGTGACGGACGGCACAGCCGGTTAGATTGCGCCATCACGGCCTGCCACGGGCCTTCGAGGGGAAACGGGGATGAACAAGGCACTGACCGCACCGCTGGATCCAAAGATCGCAGACCGGCTCCTGGACCTTCTGAGCACCGACGACCTGTTCCGTCAGCGCTTTCAGAACGACCACATCGCAGCGCTGCAATCCATCGGTTACGAGTCGCCAGACGCTGGCCAGATGACTGCTTGCGGGCTGCTTCCGATCACGCAACCCGAAGCGTTCCGTGACTGCAAGGTCCAGGAGCTTGCATCGAAGGAAGTGATCATGGGGGCGCGCCAGGAGATCAAGGCGATGCTGACCAAGGGCCTTTCCCAGGAGACGCCCAAGCTCGACGCCACCCTGAACCCCGAGCGTTTCGTCCGCAAGTAAGTTGAATCGACTTCGACCGGTCCCGCCGGTCGAAGCTCCTGCGGCGACGCCTTCGGCTCACCCGGAGGCTACTGCAGGGCAGCTCCCTTGGCCGCGGCATTGCTGTCGGACACATTCAACGCCTGCAGGCAATAGCCGCACGCCTTGTCCATATAAGCCATGCCGCGGCGCTTTTGCAGCCACTGCGCTTGCTCGAGCGCCTGCTCACGATGGCCTGCATCCTGGTACGCCGAGCGCAGTGCAACGCGCGTTTGAAAGCGTTCGTTGCCTGTGAGCAGCGGAGTGAGCAGCTTGATCGCCGCCTCGGGCCGGCCGGCAATTCGCTCCCTCTCGGCACGCACGACTGTTGAGAGTTCAGAGACGCTTGGCAAGCCGATCAGATCCTTGCGCGATGCAAGCGCAGCGAGGACCGAATCCGCTACCGCACCATCGCCCAGACGCTGCGACAGCAGGGACGCAGCCAGCGCGAGCGAGGCGTCATCTTCTGCATCCGCGTCGTGGACGTCGGCAAGAGCCTTCTTCGCCATCTCTGCAGCAACGCGGGCATTTTTCAGCGCTTCCTCCCGATTGCCCGACAACCATTGGGCAATAGCCAATGGCATCAGGAACGATCGTCCATCGAACCCGGAACCCTTGGTGAGCTTCAGCGCCGTGCGCGCCAGGCTTCTGGCGTCTGCCAATTGCGCCTGATCCACTGCCATGGAGATTCGCTCCAGATAGGCATGCTGGTCGCCCTCAGGCAGCTTGGCCTCGAACTTCTCGGCTTCGGTGAATTTTCGCTGGGCCGCCTCGACTGCCATGCGTCTGCGCAAGCTGCTGCCGAATCCGTGAATCGCCGCCTGATCGAAGGCCTGCGCTGCTGCCTGGTACTGCTCAAGGGCAAGTTGAGCGCGCCCGATCGAATCGTAATCGATGGCCGCATCCGGGTTCTGCGGAGTCACCGCCGACTGGGCGAACACCAAAGACTCCTTGAATCGGTTGTCGATCGACAGCCACATCGCGGCATTGCTTTGGGCGGGGCCGTAGTCCGGATACATCCGCGCCAGCTCAAGCCACTTTCCGGTCGCCTCGGCCGGCGCATCGAAACGGGCGGACCAGGCGTCCAGGTACATCGCCTCACGCGGTGCCAGATGCTCACGCTGCGCCTGCGCCTTGCGCAAAGGAGCGAGCGCTGCGGGACCCTGGACCCGCGAGTAATGCACACGGACGAGTCCCAGCCATGCCAAGGCAAACTGCGGATCCAACGTGACCGCCCGATCGTAGAACTGCTGTGCTTGTGTGAAATCCCTGTTCCCGTACGCCTTTTGGCCAAGGGAATAGGCACGTAACGCGTCAAGATTGCCGGTACTCACCTGTGGCAGAGGCGCCGAATCCTTCTCGATCGATTTGACGGCCTCCCCCAACTTGCCACGCAGCGAAGCGGTCACGCTGTCGATCGACTGCAATGTCGAGTCGAGCCCACGTCCGTCAGAGATCTCTGTATAGATGGTCGTCTGGGTGTTGGGATCGATTACTTCCGCGCTGACGCGTACTCGTCCACCGACTTCGGCGATGGTGGGAAGAATCACCGCCCGCGCGCCATCACGCAGCGCAATCTCCGAAGCTATTGCGCGATCCAGCCCGGTGTCCGCCTTAAGCTGCATCCGCGCCAGCGTGTCTCGCGCCTTCAGATCGCTCAGCACATTCACATACCGCGACTGCTCCAGGCTTATCCGGAACGCCTGCTCCAGCGAATCGTCGAGCACGCTCTGCCCGGTCAGGTTGCGCAGGTCCGCCACCACCACCCAGTCGCGCTGGTTGAAGGCGATCGCCGGGGCTGGCCGGGTCATGAACCAGATGCCGACGCCGAACAGCGCGATCACCGCCGCTTCGGCTGCCAGCGACGCAGGACGACGCCACAGCGGGATGTCGCGCCAGGCCTTGGGCGTGTGGGGCGGCGTTCGCAGCGGGGCGATGCCGGGCTCGCCGACTTCGTAGACCTGCTGGCTTTCGGGCACGCCCTTGAAGCGCCAGCGGCCGTGCGATTTCCACAGCAGTTGCTGGCCGCGCTCGCCCAGCTCGCGTGCGGCGCGGTGCGCCAGCGGCTCGGCGACCGACGACAGCAGGATCTGGCCGGGGCGGGCCATCGACATCAGGCGCGCGGCCATCGGCTTGGCCAGGCCTTCGACTTCCAGCGGCTTGGCGCCGGCAAGGACGGCCTCGTCGGTGTTGCGCCAGGTCAGCACTTCGCCGACGTGCAGGCCAGCGCGCGCCTTGAGGTCCATGCCGCGCGCGGCGCTCATCACTTCGAGGCTGCGGACGTAGTCGAGGGCAAAGCCGAGGCCGTCGATCGGCCGCTCGAACATCAGCAGCAGGCCGTCGGAGCGGTCGATCAGGCGGCCGCGCCAGCGCTGCTGGAGATCCAGCACGAGCCGGTCGTGGTCGCGGAACAGCGTCGCCGCCTCGACGTCGCCGATGCGCTCGACCAGGCTGGTCGATTCGCACAGGTCGGTCAACAGCAACGTGCGCAGTTGCGGCGCATCGATCGACGGGCGATGGGTCATCTCATTCATCGCTGGTGCTTCCCTCTCCGGCCTCAGGCCGAGGTCAGTTCCGCATCGTGGTCCTGCCACTGCACGCGATTGCCGCCCATGCGCTTGGCGCGGTAAAGGCCGGCATCGGCACGTGCATACCAGTCGTTCCAGTCTTTTTCCGGGTCGACCAGGCAGGCGCCGACGCTGAGCGGGCACATCAACGGGGCGCCATGCACCATCTGCATGAGGCCCTGGGCAGTGGAGACGATGAAATCGGCGAAACGCATCACCTCTTCGCGGTTGTCGGCGACCACCAGCAGGCAGAACTCGTCGCCGCCAAGGCGGCAGGCGAGGTCGTCGGGGCCGGCGACCGAGCGCAGGATGTTGGCCACGCCCTGCAGCACGCGGTCGCCGATCAGGTGGCCGTGGTCGTCGTTGACCTGCTTGAAGCGGTCGCAGTCGATCAGCAGCAGGCCCATCGCCCGCGGCATGCCGAGCTTGCGGTACTCCTGCAGGTGCAGGGTCAGGCCGCGGCGGTTGTAGAGGCTGGTCAGCTCGTCGGTGCGGACCAGCTCTTCGGTCTGGTTGAGCTGGTGGGTGGCGGCGTAGAGGCTGTCGAGTGCGGACTCGAGTTCCTCGTTGCGGCGGCGCAGGCGGCGGATCAGGCTTTGTTCGTTGAGCACCACGCGCAGGATGGCGCGGCGCAGGAAGTACGAGACCAGGCCCGGGTCGCGATCGACCAGGCGCTGGAATTCCTCATGGCGCAATTCGATCAGCAGGCCATCGCTGGCGGCGACGGCATCGGCGCTGCGGACGTGGTCGCCGATCAGCAGGCCCAGTTCGCCAAAGAATTCGCACGGACCCAGGCGCTTGCCGACGAGGTCCTCGCCGAAGTCCAGATCGATGACACCGCGCGCGATCACGAACATGGTGGTGCCCAGTTCGCCGCGACGGAACAGCAACTGCCCTTCCTCGACGCGTCGCGGACGGCCGATCTCGGCGAACAGTTCGTATTCCGAATCGGTAAGCACCGCCGTCGCCACATCCGCCGACGCCGTGCTGGGACTGCCTGCGATGATTGGTTCGCGGGGTTGCATCAACGCCGCGCTGTCGCGATTCATCCCACGATCCCGGTCCGTGGTGAGGCTGGAGAATAGCACCTGAACGCGAAATACAACGCTGAAAAGGCCGCCGGGAGGTCGAGCGCCCGGTGCCGTGCCACCGGGCGACATGGCGCGCTGACTGGGCCCGGGATGCTCGGGAAAGGCCTGAAAACCAGCCCTCCCCGGCATTTCTCACCGGAGAGGGAGCGACAACCGAGACTTTTTCTCAGGCTGCCGCGGCGCGCTTTTCGTGGAACTGCTCTTCCTCGGTCGACCCCTTCAGCGCCGTCGTCGAGGACTTGCCGCCCTGGATGGTCTGGGTCACCGCATCGAAGTAGCCGGTACCGACTTCGCGCTGGTGCTTGACCGCGGTGAAGCCCTTGTCGGCCGCGGCGAACTCGGCTTCCTGCAGCTCGACGAACGCGCTCATCTGGCGGCGCGCATAGCCATGGGCGAGGTTGAACATGCCGTAGTTGAGGCTGTGGAATCCGGCCAGGGTGATGAACTGGAACTTGTAGCCGTAGGTCGCGATTTCCTTCTGGAACTTCGCGATGGTGGCGTCGTCGAGGTTCTTCTTCCAGTTGAAGCTCGGCGAGCAGTTGTAGGCCAGCAGCTTGCCCGGGAACTTTGCATGGATCGCTTCGGCGAACTTGCGCGCGAACTCCAGGTCCGGCTTGCCGGTCTCGCACCAGACCAGGTCGGCGTACGGCGCGTACGCCAGGCCGCGGCTGATCGCCTGATCCAGTCCGTTGCGGGTCTTGAAGAAGCCTTCGACGGTGCGCTCGCCGGTGATGAAGGGTTCGTCGTTCGGGTCGATGTCGGACGTGATGAGGTCGGCGGCTTCGGCGTCGGTGCGGGCGACGATCAGCGTCGGCACGCCCATGACGTCCGCGGCCAGGCGCGCGGCGACCAGCTTCTCGACCGCCTCGCGCGTCGGCACCAGCACCTTGCCGCCCATGTGGCCGCACTTCTTGACGCTGGCGAGCTGGTCCTCGAAGTGCACGCCGGAGGCGCCGGCCTCGATCATGCCCTTCATCAGCTCGAAGGCATTTAGCACGCCGCCGAAGCCGGCTTCGGCATCGGCCACGATCGGCTGCAGGAAGTCGATGTCGCCGCTGCCCTCGGCGCACTGGATCTGGTCGGCGCGCAGCAGGGTGTTGTTGATGCGGCGCACGACCTGCGGCACCGAGTTGGCCGGGTACAGCGACTGGTCGGGGTACATCTCGCCGGCGATGTTGGCATCGGCCGCAACCTGCCAGCCCGACAGGTAGATCGCCTTGAGGCCGGCCTTGACCTGCTGCATCGCCTGGTTGCCGGTCAGCGCGCCGAGTGCGTTGACGAAGGGCTCGCTGTGCAGCGAGGCCCACAGCTTGTTGGCGCCGAGCCTGGCGATGGTGTGCTCGACCGGCACGGTGCCGCGAAGGCGCACGACATCCTGGGCGCAGTACGGGCGGTCGATGCCGGCCCAGCGCGCGTTGTTGGCCCAGTCGTGACGGAGTTGTTCAGCGGTCTGCAGTGCGGTGGTCATGGCGGTGCCCTCTGCTCGTTTCTTGAAGCCCTCCCCTTCAAGGGAGGGTTGGGTGGGGATGGGTTGACGTGTCAGTCCAGGCGCGCGTAAGCCGGCAGGGTCAGAAAGTCCTCCAGCACCTCCGCGTGGGTCAGGCGATCAAGCACGCCGATCGCTTCGTTGATGCGGCTCGCGCCGGGCATGCGCGCGCGGTCGCCGAGGCGGCCGGGCAGGTTGATGAAGGCGCGTTCGAGCAGGGCGAAATCGACCTGCGTGCCGTCGTCGAGGTGCAGGCCGTCCCCGGGAGGCACTCGGCCGACCGGCTGTTCGGCGTGATGCAGCCACTGCCACAGCTGGGTGCGGGCGATCTCGGCGGTCGCCGCGTCCTCCATCAGCCAGTGGATGGGCACGCAGCCGTTGCCGTCGAGCCAGGCAGCGAGGTAGCGCACGCAGACTTCGACGTTGCCTTCGAAGCCGGCACGGCTGATCGTGCCAAGCGAGGGCTTGATCAGGTCGTCGCGCGTGACCCACACGTCTTCGCGCAGCACGTGCCGCTGGTTCGGCGTGGGCATGCGTTCGTCAAAGATCTCGCGTGCCAGCGGTATCAGCGCCGGGTGCGCGACCCAGGTGCCGTCGTGGCCGGCGGTGACTTCACGCAGCTTGTCGGCGCGGACCTTGGCCATGGCGACTTCGTTCGCGGCTTCGTCGCCGCTGATCGGGATCTGCGCGGCCATGCCGCCCATCGCGTGGGCGCCGCGCTTGTGGCAGGTCTGGATCAGCAGTTCCGAGTAGGCCTTGAGGAACGGCTGGGTCATGGTGACCTGGGCGCGTTCGGGCAGGACCTTGTCGCGGTGGCGGCGGAAGGTCTTGATGAACGAGAACACGTAATCCCAGCGGCCGCAGTTGAGGCCGGCGATGCGCGTGCGCAGCGCGTGCAGGATCTCGTCCATCTCGAACACTGCAGGCAGTGTCTCGATCAGCACGGTGACCCGGAGCTGGCCGGGGGTAAGGCGCAGCTCGTGCTCGACGTGATCGAGCACGTCGTTCCACAGCTGCGCCTCTTCCATCGACTGCAACTTGGGCAGGTAGAAATAGGGTCCGCGATCCTTCGCGGCGAGCACGTCCGAGTTGTGGAAAGCAAACAGACCCAGGTCGAACAGACTGGCCGACATCGGCGCGCCGTCGATGCGGACGTGCTTCTCGTCCAGGTGCCAGCCGCGCGGGCGGACCATGAGCACTGCCTGCTCCTCGAAGGGACGCAGGGTGTAGTGCTTGCCGGGCGTGCCATCGGCACCGGCAGCGGTGAACTCCAGGGTGCCGGCGACCGCGTCGATCAGCGCGCGCTGGCCGGCGATGAGGTTGTCCCAGGTCGGCGAGGTGCTGTCCTCGAAGTCGGCCATGTAGACCGTCGCGCCGGAGTTGAGCGCGTTGATGACCATCTTCGGATCGACCGGTCCGGTGATCTCCACGCGGCGGTCGAGCAGGGCCTGCGGCAACGGTGCGACCTTCCAGTTGCCGTTGCGGATGCCGGCCGTGTCGGCGCGGAAGTCGGGCAGGCCGCCCGCGTCGAAGAAGGCCTGGTGTTCGGCGCGGGCGGTCAGTCGGGCCTGGCGCGCCGACTCGAAGCGGCGATGAAGTCCGGCGAGGAACCGGAGTGCAGCGGGGGTCAACACACGGTCCTGGCCCTCGGTCTGGGCCAGGACCTCAATAGCGCCCTCGTTTCCCCCCTTCGTCTCGCCGTCTTGCCGCTTGGCCATCACTGCCGACATGCCTGTAACTCCTTGGTCACCTTGGAAGGTCACCATGCGGCGGCGTGTGTTATTTGACAATCAAGATTTTTCAATGCTAATCATTAGATTCCTTAATACGCGTTGAAACCAATGGCCACCCAGCCGCCCAGCAGCCCGCGGTTCGCCTACAAGGGAGACCGCCTCAAGCCCCTGCGTGCGTTCTGCCAGACCGCTCGCCTCGGCTCGGTCTCACGCGCGGCTGAGGCGCTGTACCTGAGCCAGCCGGCAGTGACCCTGCAATTGCAGGCGCTGGAGCGGGAGCTGGGGGTTCGGCTGCTGGAGCGCAGCGGGCGCCGGGTCACCCTCACCCGCGAGGGCCAGGAGCTCTACGAGCTGGCGCGACCGCTGGTGGAGGGCCTGGACGCCCTGGATTCGGTGTTCCTGGAGAAGATCCGCGGCCTGGATGCGGGCGAGCTCAATGTCGCCGCCGGCAGTTCGACGATCCTGTATCTGTTGCCGCGGATCGTCGAAGCCTTCCGTGCCACTCATCCGGAGGTGCGGCTGACGCTGCACAACGTCACCGGCGCCGGTGGTCTCGACCTGCTGCGCTCGGACGGAGTGGATCTGGCGGTGGGCTCGATGCTCGACGTCCCGGCCGACCTTAGCTATGAGCCGGTCTACCGCTTCGAGCCGATGCTGATCACGCCGCGCGACCACCCGCTGGCCCACAAGGAAGACCTGCACCTGCAGGACCTGTCGCCCTATGGCCTGATCCTGCCGCCGCAGCGGTTGACCACCTACCGCCTGATCGACCTGGTGTTCCAGCAGAACCGGGTGCCCTACACCGTCGCGCTCGAGGTCGGCGGCTGGGAGGTGATCAAGCAGTACGTGGCCATGGGCCTGGGGATCAGCATCGTCACCGCGATCTGCCTGACCGAGGCCGACCGCGAGCGGCTGTCGGCACGGTCGCTGGCGGAGTATTTCCCGTCCCGGACCTATGGCGTGGTGGTCCGCAAGGGCAAATATTTATCACCACAGGCCCGGGCATTTACAGAATTAATAAAGCCGGCGCTGTTTGAGCGCGGGGACTATTACTCGACCGGGCAGTCGGAGAGATAGGTAAAAAGCTGACCCCTCCCCGGCCCTCTCCTCCGCTTCACGGAAGGGAGGGAGACAGCGTCAGGCATCGTGGTTCTTGCCCTTCGAGACGCCGCGGTACCAGCTGCGGATGCGGTGGAGGTCGGTGTCGAAGTCCTCACCCAGGTGGAACGGCGGCCCGATGCCGATCACTTTCTGGCCGTAGTGGAAGTACGCCGGCACCACCGGCACGGCGGCGGACTTGGCGATGCGCCAGAAGCCGGGCTTCCAGCGCTCCACCACTTTGCGCGTGCCTTCCGGCGCCAGCGCGTACCAGAGCCTGTCGGCTTCGCGGATCATCCGCGCCGCCTGCTCGACCACGCCATGGGCGGCCTTGCGGTCCACGGGGATCACGCCCAGGCGACGCATCAGCGCGGCCATCACCGGCAGCTTGAACAACGAGTCCTTGCCCAGCACCTTCAGGTCCAGGCCCATCGCCATCTTCGCGGCGAAGCCCCAGATGCCGTCCCAGTTGGACGAATGCGGCGCGCCGATCAGGACCAGGCGCGGGATGTCGGGGAACGCACCGACCATGCGCCAACCACCGGCGTGGAGGATGGCGCGGCCGAGCCAACGGGTGAAGGCATTGGGTTTGACCCGCGGCGCGCTCGGCGGCAGCGTCAACACCCGTTGGTCGTCAGTCTCGGCCATTGGCCCCTCGTGGCTGGTGCGCTTTCATCGTGCTGTGCGGTCGTCGGTCGCGGTTGCGTCAGTCCCAATCGCGGACGACACGACCGCGCTTGATCGTACCGCGTTCGCGCTTGCCGCTGAGGCGGCGTTCCTTGGATGCGCGGGTTGGCCGGGTGGCCACGCGTGGCGTCGGCGCGACCAGCCCGGTGCTGATGAAGGCGGCAAGGCGTTCGCGTGCATCCTCGCGGTTGCGGTCCTGGGTGCGAAAGCGCTGGGCGCTGATCACCAGCACGCCTTCGTCGGTGATGCGGCGGTCGCGCTTGGCCAGCAAGCGCATCCGCACCGGTTCGGGCAGCGACGGCGAGCCGGCCAGGTCGAAGCGCAGTTCGACCGCGGTGGCGACCTTGTTGACGTTCTGGCCACCCGGCCCGGACGAGCGCACGAAACGCTCGACCAGTTCGTCGTCAGGGATGGCCAGGTTGTCGCTGATCTCGAGCATGGCGCAACTTTACCAATCCGGCTGCGAATCGCCGAACAGCGCCAGTGCCTTGGCGAACTCCGCATCGACCGGCGCGACCACTTCGATGCGCCGCCCATCGAGCGGATGCACGAACGCCAGGCGACGCGCGTGCAGCAGCATGCGATGGATGCCGAGCATGCGGAACTGGCGGTTGTGGCGGCCGTCGCCGTGACTGGTGTCGCCGATCATGTGGTGCGAGAGGTGCTTGAGATGACGGCGGATCTGGCGGAAGCGGCCGGTCTCGGGCTCCGCGCGAAGCACTGCATAGCGCGAGGTCGGGAAGTTCGCCGACGGCAGCTCCAGCTCGGTCGTCGCCAGGCGGGTGAAGCGGGTGACGGCGGGTTTCTTCAGCGGCTTGCCCGGGCCGCCGTCGAGCGGGTAGTCGACGATGAAGCACTCCTCGGGCCAGCCGCGGCAGATTGCCCAGTAATCCTTCTCGACCTCGCGCGACATGAGCACCTTGCCCAGCGCCGAAGCGGAGTCACGATCGAACGCCAGCAGCAGGCAGCCGCTGGTGGCGCGGTCGAGGCGATGGACCAGGAAGATGGGTTTGCCGAACTGCTCGCGCAGGCGATCGGCGGCGAAGTCGGTCTCGCCGCGCGCCAGCGCGCTGTCGTGGACCATCAGGCCGGCTGGCTTGTTGACCACGGCCAGCTGCTCGTCGACGTACAGGATGTCGAGGGCTTCCAGCTCCTGCGATGGCGGCAGGCAGTCGGGAAGCGATGGGGCGCTCATTGGACTAGTTCCGGCGGGGCCACGCGGCCAGCAGGGCCCACACGCCACCGAGGCCGGCAATCCATGCCGCTGCCGGGATCGACCACATGCGCGGGCCGCCGGCTTCCAGGCCGTACAGCACCGTGGCGCAGATCAGCAGGCCGATACCGAGCACGGCGGCGACGGTGCGGCGCTGGGCCGAGCGGATCGAACGGTTGAGTTCGGCCAGGTCGTGCGAATGCAGGTGCAGTTCGGACTTGCCTTCCACCTGCTGGGTCAGCCAGGCGTGCAGCAGGCGCGGCATCTCCGGTGCGTGCGTCACCAGCTCCGGCAGGCGCTTGCGGAACTCGCTGGCCAGGCGCTGCGGGCTGTAGCGCTCGATCAGGATCTTCGACAGCACCGGCCGTGCGACCGCCCAGATGTCGAGCTTTGGATCGAGCAGGCGACCGACCCCTTCGATGTTGAGCAGCGTCTTCTGCAGCAGGATCAGCTGCGGCTGCAGGGTCAGCTCGTAGCGCTGCGCGGTGCGGAACAGCTTGAGCAGCACTTCGGCCAGCGAGATCTCGCTGAGCGGGCGGGTGAAGTACGGCTCGCAGACCGCGCGCGCGGCCGCTTCGAGTTCATCGATGCGGATGTGCGACGGCATCCAGCCGGCGCGCACGTGCAGCTCGGCGATGCGGCGGTAGTCGCGGTTGAAGATCGCCATGAAGTTCTCGGCGAGGTAGTACTGATCCTCGTCGGAGAGCTGGCCCATGATGCCGAAGTCGAGCGCGATGAAACGCGGGTTGTTGCGCCGCGCCGGGTCGCTGTCGACCCAGATGTTGCCGGCGTGGGCGTCGGCGTGGAAGAAGTTGTCGCGGAACACCTGCGTGTAGAACACGCGCACGCCCTTGGCGGCGAGTGCGTGACGGTCGATGCCGGCGGCATCGAGCGCGGCGATGTCGTCGGACGGGATGCCGCGCACGCGCTCCAGCGTCAATGCGCGCTCGGCGGTGTGCGACCAGATCACCTCGGGCACGTACAGGTCATCGCTGTCGGCCCAGAATCGGCGCAGCACGCTGGCGTTGGCGCCCTCGCGCTGCAGGTCGAGCTCGGCGGCGAGGGTGTTCTCGATCTCTTCGACAATCGCACGCGGGCGGATCTTGTCGGCGCTCGGGTGGGTGCGATCGACGATACCGGCCACGACCTTGAGCAGGGCGATGTCGCCAGTGATCTGCTTTTCGATGTTCGGCCGCAGCACCTTGACCACGACCTCGCGCGACACGCCGTTGGCATCCGGCGGCAGCGTCGCCGCGTGCACCTGGGCGATCGAGGCCGAGGCCAGCGGGCAGGTGTCGAACTGCGCGAACGCTTCGCTGACCGGGCGCTCGAGCGCGCGCTCGACGATCAGGCGGGCCGCCTCGCCGTCGAACGGTGCGACGCGGTCCTGCAGCAGCGCCAGTTCCTCGGCAACGTCTGGCGGCACCAGGTCGCGGCGCGTGGACAGGATCTGCCCGAACTTGACGAAGATCGGGCCCAGCTCCTGCAGCGCCAGGCGCAAGCGCGCACCGCGCGACATCGCGGCGATCTCGCGCGAGGCGCGCGGGACGAACGGACGCGCGACCTTGAGCCACGGCTCGACCGGCGTGTCGTCGAGAAGATCGTCGAGGCGATACCGCAACAGCACCCGGCCGATGCGCCATGCACGGAACACCGGCTTCATGCGTCGCCCCCGGCGCGCACGCGCAGGCGACCCACGCGCGCGGCCAGGCGTTCGACATCGTCGCGCAGGGTATCGACGTCGTCGTGGAAGGCGTTGAGTTCCTCGCGCGGGATCACGTCGCGCGACTCCTCGGTGACGTACTCGGCGGCATTGCCGGCGAAGGCGCCGGCGGCGCCGCGGGCATGGCGCAGGCCCGCGGCCATCGAGTTGGCGATCTGCACTCCCAGGATCTCGCCGAAGACACGGACGAACGGCTGCTGCCAGTCGGGATCGAAGCGCTCGGCCAGCCGCTGCAGTCGGCGCGCCAGGTCGGCGTCGCCTTCAATGCGCAGCTTGCCTACGGGGGGTGCGTCGTCGTTGCGCAGGAACGGCAGCTGCGAGAGGAGCCCACCCAGGGTGCTGCGCACCGACAGGTCCGGCTCGCCCTCGTCTTCGATCGGCCCGACTTCGAGCCGCTCGCCGGCCACGCGCACCTGCAGCGCCAGCGGCGGCGAGGCCACACGCAGGGCAACGCGGCGCCCGTCAAGGGTGCGCAGTCCGTCGCGGGTATCGGGGTCGAGTGCCAGCGCGCGATTGAGCGCGGCTTCCAGGGCGCGCCCGGCGATGGGCTTGAGCGCGGCCAGGGGCGAGGGCGGGGCTGGGTCGGTCATCCCTTCATTGTAGCCCTGCCCCCGCTAATGCCAGCGCCGGACGACCCCTGCGGGCGGCCGTCCGGCGCGGGTTGCAGTCTCGGGACTGGTGCGGAAGGTCAGACGCGTCTGCCGCGCAGCATCGATACGACGGCCAGGATCAGGAACACGACAAAGAGGATCCAGGCGATGTTGCTGGCCGTGCCGGCAATGCCGGAAAAGCCCAGCACAGCGGCAATGATCGCGATTACGAAGAACACCACTGCGTAGTGCAGCATCGGAAACCTCCGGCGTCTCGCGCCTGATGGGTGTATGCCGATCCTGCATAGGCATTCGTTTTCAGTGAGTGACGGCCGCGTGTTCCGTCCATGCGGCCTTCAGCCGGGTGAGCCCCTCGTGAATGCTCACGCGCGGCACGTAACCGAAGTCGCGCTTGGCCGGTCCCATGTCGTACCAGTGCGTGGTGCTCAGCTGCTCGGCGAGGAAGCGCGTCATCGGCGGTTCGCCCCGCAGCGGCAACGCATGCCACAGACCCTCGCAGAGCACGCCGGCGATGTAGGCCGCGCGGAACGGAATGGTCTTGGTCACCACCGGCGCGCCGGCTGCCTCGAGCAGGCCGTTGACGATCTCGCGCACCGTCCGGGGTTCGCCGTTACTGATGAAGTAGGGGCGTCCTGCGCAGGCCGAACCCGGCGCGAGGTGATCGAACGCATCCAGGTGCGCCTGCGCCGCATTGTCGACGTAGGTCGTGTCGATACGGTTCTCGCCATCACCGACGAAGCGCAGGCGGCCGGCCTTGGCGCGCTCCACCAGGCGCGGCAGCAGCTGGTTGTCGCCAACACCCCAGATCAGCCGCGGACGCAGGGCGATGGTCGCCAGAGACGTGTCGTTGGCGGCGATCACGGCGCGTTCGGCAATCTGCTTGGTCGCCGCGTACGGCGCCTTGAGATGATCGCCGTAGGGCACGTTCTGGGCGGTGCCGCCTTCGACCGGATGGGTGGCGCGGTGGGTCACGCTCGGCGTGGACGTGTAGACCAGGCGGCCGATGCCATGGGCGCGGCAGGCGGCGAGCACGTTGTCGGTGCCGACCACGTTGGCCTCGTGGTAGCTCTGGTAGCTGCCCCAGGCGCCGGCCTTGGCGGCGTTGTGGAACACCGCATCGCAGCCACGCGCAGCGGCGACGATGGCATCGCGCTGGGCGAGATCGCCCTGGACCTGGGTCACGCCGATCGGGTCGAGCGCGTCGTAGCGGCCACGGTTGAAGCTCACCACTTCATAGCCGCGCGCGCGCAGCCCGCGGCACAGCGCCCGCCCCAGGAAGCCACCACCGCCGGTTACCAGAATCTTCATTCGTCGCCTTGGTCTTTACCGGGCCAGCGCAATGCGGGTCCGGCCGACATCGTACTGCGCCTGATTGATGGAGTTTCCAACGCCGTTCTCACGTCCCGATGGAAACCCTGCTGGCCGCCCATAGCGCCAGCTTCTCGCGACCGATTTTTGCGTTGTGGCGGATGTCCACCGGGAACTTCGGATGCAGGGCGAACCCGGCTATTGCGGCCGTATGCGTGCCGGTGGCGCCCAGTGTGCGCAGCTCGGCTTCGATCCGCGACCATTGCCCCGCGGCCACGCCGCTCATCAGCTCCACGCACAGCACCGGTCGTTGCGCGCCGGGCGGGCCTACGCCCACCAGCGCCGTGCGTCGAACGTCGGGGTGGGTGTTGAACACCGGTTCGACCTGCTCGGTGTAGAGCGGCCCCTGCGCGGTTTCGACGCGATGCGATTTGCGCCCGCAGAACCAGAGCCGGCCCTGCGCATCGAGGTAACCGACATCGCCCATGCGATGCACGATGCGCTCGCTGCCGTCGGCCAGCGGTTCGCGGATCTTCGCCAGGCGCGTCTGCGCCTCGCGGTTGAAGTACAGGTCGGTGACGGTCGGGCCGGCGACGGAGATCTCACCGACAACGCCCGCGTCGACTTCGAGCTGCGGCGACCACTGCGCGATGACCTCGTCGCTGATGGCGATGATGCGCACCTCATTGGGCGCAACCGCGCGGCCGACGCAGGTGCCGGCACCGGCCTCGGTCGCCTCACGCGTGGCCTGCAGTTCGCGGCCTTCGATCACCGCCACCGGCAGGCATTCGGTGGCGCCGTAGGGCGTCCAGAACTGGGCGTCCTCCGGCAACAGCTCGCGCATCTTCGCCACCACGTCGGCCGGAACCGGCGCGCCGGCGGACGTCACGCGCTTGACCGTCGGCAGCGGTGCGCCGTGTCCGGCCAGCACCGCCATCAGCGCCGGCGAACCAAACAGCTGGTCGACGCCGAACCGCGCGATCGCGTCGTGCAGCTTGCGCGGATCGGCCAGGGCCGGCTTGGTCGGGTCCATGTCCGGGATCACCGAGGTCAGCCCCAGGGCCGGATCGAACAAGGCGAACGGCGGGAACGTCGGCAGGTCCACGCCACCGGCCTGGATGCCGAACGCGTCGCGCAGCATCGCCACCTGGGCGACGAAATGGCGATGGCGATAGACCACGCCCTTGGGGACGCCGGTCGAACCGCTGGTGAAGAGGATCGCGGCGACTTCGTCGGGTTCGGTTGCCGCCAGCTGCGAACCTGCGCAGGCCCCCTCCTGCTCGATCCGTGCAAGGGTCGCATCGGCCAGCCACGCCCTGCGCCCCGTCGTGATCCGCACCCGCGCCGAGCGCGCCCAGCCCAGCACCACCCGGGCGACCTGCGCCAACGGGATGCCGATGAAGGCCTCCGGCTGCGCTTCGTCCAGGCACTGGCGCAGCGCGCGCCGGTCGATGCCCGGATCGACCAGGACCGGCACCGCGCCGGCCTTGAACAGGGCGAACATCAGCAGGAAGAACTCCGGCGACGGCCGCACCATCACCACCGTCCGGGTACCGCGGCCGATGCCACGGCGGGCCAGCCCGGCGGCAATGGCGTCGCTGCGCTGGTCCAGTTCGCGGTAGGTCAGGGTCAGGTCGAACCGCGCCAGGCCGTCCGGCCCGCGGCTGCCGGGGCAGCGCATGGCGATCCGCTCAGGGAACCGGGCGGCCAGCGATGGCAGCGAGGAGGCGATGTTGCAGGGGGTGTTCATCTGTTCATTTTGACCTGTGCGGGCGGCGCTTGCGTCGCGCCGGCAAAGCCTCAGAATCGCGGCCCCGAACTGCTGTTTCCGGACGCTGTCCGCCCATGCAACACCCCTGCCTGACCTGCGGCGCCTGCTGCGCCTTCTTCCGCGTGAGTTTCCACTGGTCCGAGGCCGACCCGGACCTCGGCGGGCGCGTCCCGCTGGAACTGACCGAATCGCTGCGCTCGCACGAGCGGGTCATGCGCGGCACCTCGCAGGCCCGGCCGAGTTGCGTTGCGCTGGATGCAGACATTGGCCGTTACAGCCGCTGCACCATCCACGACCGGCGCCCGTCGGTGTGCGCGGCGGTGCCGGCATCGTGGGAGTTCGGCGCCGCCAGCGCGCAGTGCGACAAGGCGCGCCTGGCGCATGGCCTGCCCGAGCTGACCCAGGACGACTGGGCCGGGGTCGGCGAGGCGGCAAAGAACCCGTTGCCGGCCCTGTGAACTGCGGGACTCAAAGCGGGTGGGTGCCCAGGAACTTGCGGATCTCCGGCACCAGCACGTCGCCCTTGTCCTCCAGCACGTAGTGCCCGGCATCCTCGAATGCATGCACCTGCGCCTGCGGCAGCGCGTCGGTGAAGCCCTTGAGGAAGTGCTTGTCGAAGACGAAGTCGCGCAGGCCCCAGCCAATGAAGGCCGGGCGGTCGGCGTATTCGGGCAGCTTGCGGCCCATGGCCTGCACCAGCGGCCAGGCAGCGTCGCCTTCACCGAGCGGAATGTCCTGGACGAAGCGCGAGGTGGCGATGCGGTTGGCCCAGGTGTCGTACGGCGCCAGGTAGGCGCGGCGCACGTCGTCCGGCATCGGCTGTTCGACACCGACGCGCGCGGTGACGGCGGCGAAGGCATTGAGGCCGCGGATCAGGCCCGTCCCCACGGACGAATCGCGGCCCAGGCGCAGCGACTTCGGCAGCGGCTTGGCCGTCGGAAGCGGGAACGCGCCGGTATTGAGCACGACCAGCCGGCGGATCTGCGCCGAATGCTTCAGGCCCCAGCCAAAGCCGATGCCGCCGCCCCAGTCGTGCACCGCCAGCGTCACCGGGCCGCTCACGCCCAGCTGCTGCAGCAGCGTCTCGACGTCGTCGATGCGCGACTGCAGGGTGTAGCGATAGCCGGGCTTTGCGTCAGCCGCGTCATCGGGCTTGTCCGACAGGCCCATGCCAATGTGGTCGGGGACGATGCAGCGGTAGCGGTCGCGCAGGCCGAGCACGAGCCGGCGCCAGTAGTAGCTCCACGACGGGTTGCCGTGCAGCATCACCACGACCTCGCCTTCCTCCGGACCTTCGTCGAGGTAGCTCATCCAGACGTCCGGGCGGACCTGGAGGCGCTGCGGGGCGAAGGGGTAGTCGGGAAGCGGAAGTTCGATCGTCATGGGGGCTCGATGGCGCTCGCACAGGGCCGCGAGCCGGAACAAGCGGCCATTATCCCGTGCCCGGGGGAGTCGTGCGCGATTTGGCCACCGATTGCCTGCTTCCCCGTGACCGCCCGTGCGCGTCCTGCAGACGCCGGCATCACATTGATGAGCCAAGGGCGACGCGATCACCGCAAATTCACGGGTACGCAACTGCATGCGCATGAGGATCGAGCCGATGACTGCGAACCGGTGACAGCGAACCGGCGACAGCCGACAGGAGCGTGTCATGAGCGACCACGTGATCACGGGCGAGGTTTCCAACAGCAAGGTTGCCGCGGTCCTCGACAGCCAGGCCGCGGCACTGCAGGCGGCCGACAGCATCCGTCGCACCCTTCACCTCAAGGACAGCCAGGTCCGGGTGGTGGCGCCGCACGACCAGCGCGCGGGCAAGAAGCTCGAACCTGAAAGCCAGGGCATTTTCTCGACCATGTTGCGTGCGCACTTCTGGCTGGGTCTGCTCGGCGCGGGCCTCGGCGCCGCGCTGTTCGGCGTGCTGTGGGCGCTGAAGGTGCCTTTCATCGTCAATTCCGCGGCCTATGCCGCCGGCGCGGTGATCTTCTTCGGTGCGGTGGCGGGCCTGATGTTCGGCGGCCTGGTCACCCTGCGTCCCGACCACGACCTGTACATCCTCAAGGTCAAGGATGCGCTGAAGGAAGGCCGCTATGCGGTGGTCGTGCATGCCCTGTCGCACGCACAGCGCACACAGGTCGCGGAGCTGTTGCGTCAGGCCAGCGGCGAGGTCATCACCACGCTGTAGGCGCTTCGGCGGAATTCGTATCGCATTTGCGCCGGCAGAATTCATGCCGACGGCGATTTTCATCCTCCCGATGCGCTGCGAGGCGTAGCGTGATCCGCCTTTGCTGCGGCAGATGCGGAGAACGTGATGGCGACGATCAAGGCGTGGGCCGCGCAAGGCCCCGGCAAGGCATTGGCCCTGCAGGACCTGGACCTGGGACCGCTCGGCCCCGAAGAAGTCGAAGTGGATGTCGAGTACTGCGGCATCTGCCACTCCGACCTGTCGATGCTCGACAACGAATGGGGCATGACGCAATTTCCGCTGGTCCCTGGCCACGAGGCCATCGGCCGGGTCTCCGCGCTTGGAGCCAACGCCAAGGGGCTGGAGGTCGGCCAGCGCGTCGGCGTCGGCTGGACCGCGCAGACCTGCATGCATTGCCGGCAGTGCCTGTCGGGCGACCAGAACCTGTGCGCATCGAGTACGGCCACCATCGGCGGTCACCACGGCGGTTTTGCGCAGAAGGTGCGCGCGCACTGGGCGTGGGCGATTCCGGTGCCCGAAGGTCTCGACATCGCCAGTGCCGGCCCGTTGCTGTGCGGCGGCATCACCGTGTTCAAGCCGTTCCTGGCCTACGACATCAAGCCGACCATGCGCGTCGGCGTGGTCGGCATCGGTGGCCTGGGCCACATGGCGATCAAGTTCGCCGCGGCGTGGGGCTGCGACGTCACCGCGTTCACCTCGACCGCGGCGAAGGCCGATGAGGCGCGCCGGTTCGGTGCGCATCACGTCGTGGCCAGTCGCGACTCGGCGGCGATCGGCGCCATCGCCGGCAGCCTCGACCTGCTGCTGGTCACCGTCAACGTGCCGATGGACTGGGACGCGATGGTCGGCACGCTTGCGCCGAAGGGGCGCATGCACGTCGTCGGCGCCGTGCTGGAACCGATCCCGGTGGCGGCTTTCAGCCTGATCATGAAGCAGCGCGAGATCTCCGGTTCGCCGACCGGTTCGCCGACCGACATCGCCACCCTGCTCGACTTCGCCGCCCGCCACGACATCCGGCCGCAGGTCGAGATGTTCCCGATGAGCAAGGTCAACGAGGCCCTCGACCACCTGCGGGCCGGCAATGCGCGTTATCGCATCGTGCTCGATGCCTCGGCTATGTAGACAGGACGCACGCTCGCGATTGTGCGGATCTGATGCGTTGCACCGGCGTAACCGCCCGCTAACGCGAGCGGCAAGGGTTGCATGGGACGATGGCCCATCCACGCAAGAACGGAGTTCCGCATGAAGACGTACATGGCCGTCTACACCGGCTCGGCCGAAGCCAGCGAGAAAGCCGAGCGCAAGCTCACCGATGACGCCGCGCGCAAGGCGCGCGATCGCGCGGGCATGGAAGCGTGGGGAAAATGGGTCGATGCGAACCGCGATTCGATCGTCGACATGGGCGCGCCGCTTGGACGCACCAAGCGTGTCGGCCCGGAGGGCATCAGCGACACGCGCAATGAACTGGCCGCCTACACCGTGGTGCGGGCCGAATCGCACGAAGCCGCGGCGAAGCTGTTCGTGAACCACCCGCACTTCACGATTTTTCCTGGCGAGGCGGTCGAGATCATGGAATGCCTGCCGATTCCGGGCGCGCCGGCCTGAATCAGCGACCGGGCACACCTTCGCGTGGCTTGTGCAGGAAGATCCAGTCGCGGGCCTGCGCTGGCGAGTCCACCAGCACCGCATCGGCTCCCAGCGTCTGCGCGTGCTGGAAGTCGGATCGCGTGTTGATTCCGATCCACAGCAAGCGCGCGCTGCCGTGACCCTGGCGGAAGCAGGCCATCGTGGCGTCGGTCCACAGCTCGGCATCGACCTGTGAGTGGCCCTCGCCCAGCGTGAACTTCTCGGTGACCTCGAGGCGACGGCGCAGTTCGAACGCCGACCAGCGTGCGACCTTGGGCGGCTCGCATCGACCTGACAGCAACTGCGTCACCAGCCGCCCGCGGGTGTCATCGCGTGTCTCGAAACGCTGCGCGCGGGGGTAGCGCGCCCACAGCGGATCGAACGACGCGTCGGTGGAATAGAGCAGCACGCGTGACCATTCGTTGCGTCGCTGCAGGACGTGGGCGACAGCGGCAACCAGTGGCTCGGGCGGCAGCGATTTCATGTCGAGCACCACCGGCACCGAACGCGGAATCCGCGCCAGAGCACTCTCCAGCGTGGGCACCGGCACGGACCGGCTCCGGTACGGATACCGGATCGCGCCATCGGCGCCCTCGACCCGGAAGTTCCAACCCGCGTTGACCCGCTGCAGCTCCCGCCACGTCCAGGCGTTGACCGGACCGCGGGAGTTGGTAAGCGCCGACAAGTCCTGCGGCCGGTAGAGCACCGGCACCCCGTCGCCGCTCAACTGGACGCTGAGCCAGATCGCATCGGCGCCGTTGGCGAGCGATCCCCGGACCGCAACCAGGGTGTTCTCCGGGTAGTCGGCCGCTCCGCCGCGATGGGCCACGATCAATGGCGGTACGAACCGCGCGGAATGGTGCGCAACCGGCGGCTGGGCGACGGCCGCAACGCACTGCATCGATCCGATCAGCGCGCACAGGCGCAGTGCGGTACGCATGAGAAGCCTCCGTGGCAAATGCATGCAACCACCCTAGCCGCAGCCGCCGCACCGGGTCATGACCAAATGGAGCCGATCGTTGAACGCCATCGGCCGGGCTTGCATGCGCTCGACACGGCGCAGAAACGCGAACACCCGGCCTGGGCCGGGTGTCCTGCATTGCGTCACGCGGTTGCGGAGCGTCTTACCAGACCACTTCCGCCATCGAGCAGTTCAGGCCAGAACCAATCCCGAGCAGCGCCACGCGCGTGCCCTTCTTCAGGCGGCCGGCAGCGCGCAGCTTGCTCAGCACGATCGGCACCGAAGCCGGGCCGATGTTGCCGTGCTCGCCGAAGATCGTCATGACCTTCTTCGGATCGATGCCGAACGCCTTCAGGAACGCCTGCGTGTGGGCCTTGCTGACCTGGTGGATGACGAACTCGTCGAGCTCCTCGACCACCCAGCCCATCGCGGCGCGCGCGGCGACGAACGTCGTCTTGGCCAGCTTCAGGCCTTCGATCATCAACATGCGGCCGTCGGCGACCATGCGGTCATGCGCCATGTCGCCGCGGCACAGCTGGTTCCATTCGGTGGCCGAGCGGGTCACGCTGCCGCGGTAGCGCGGCGCGCCCGGGACCAGCTCGGTACGGGCCAGCACCATGGCGGCGGCACCGCTGCCCAGGGTGAGCGTGGCCATCTCGTCGCGGAACTGCTCTTCGGTGACGTCGTCGCGGCTGAGGCGCTCGAGCGTCTTCTCGTAGGCCAGGTCGGCGGTCTCGCCGTTGACGACCAGGGCGTAATCAATTTCGCCGCGCTCGATCATGCGACTGGCGATGTCCATGCCATTGAGGAACGCCAGGCAGGCGTTGGCCACGTCGAAGTTCTGGCAGGTGTCGGGCAGGCGCAGGTTGCCGGACACGATCGAAGCCGTCGACGGCTCAAGGTAGTCGCGGCTGACCGAGGTGCTGACGAGCAGGCCGACGCGATCGGCGTCGATGCCGGCATCAGCCAGCGCCTTCACGCCGGCAAGGGTGGCGGCATCGGATGCGCGCACTTCACCGTCCCAGAGACGGCGCTCGCGCACACCGGCGACTTCCTCGAGCACGTTGTACTTGATGCCGAGGCGATCGAGCGTGGGCTTGAGGCGCGCGTTGATCTCGTCCGAGGTCAGCCGGCGTGGTGCATCGATGTGAGCGAGGCCGGCAATTGCTACGTGCTGGAACAACATGGGGATCGGACCGGAGACGGATGAACACACCATGTTAACGCTTTATGGGGCACCCCACCATGCGGTGGCGTGTGGTAGCCGCCCCCGGCGACGGACGGTCGGACCGGCCGGTGTGCCCGCCTCAGCGGCCGATCGGATAGGTCTGGGCGCTGCTGCCGGCTCCGGGAGCTGCCGAGGCGGCCTTCCCGGCGCCACAACGCCAGGCTGCGTAGCGCTGCGAGCCGTTCAGGGGTTCGCCCATCGGCTGAACGGTATCCGCTTGCAGGCCCGGGGCCTCGTTGCGTGCAGCCGTTTCCAGCTCCTCGCGGACGCGCAGCGGGTTGCGTTCGTAGAAGCCGACGCCGGCCTTGACCGAGACCTCGACCTCGCCACGCTTCTCGCATCCGGCCGGCGCACTGCTGCCGTCGATCACGCGAATCGCCGATGCGCCCGGCGCCATCGGCACCCAGGTGCAGCCGCCGATCGCGAACAGCGAACCGACCGCCAGAACCATTCCCCACATCGACTGACGCATTGCCTGCTCCGAATATTGATTGAATCGATGTGCCCGAGGACTACGCGAACAAACCAGGCCATCGAATGGACGCGATTGTCGTCGTACTGGCAGCCGTTGTGAACGAGGTGAATTGAACAACGACTGAGGCGGCGGTCGCGGTTCGGCAACATGACCGCATTTGGGGGTGCGAAAGGCCACCTGCACCAACCCCTCTCCCGGCAAGGGGAGAGAGGTCGCCGGTGCCGGTTACTTCCCGGATGCGTTCTTGCCGTCGGAGTCGAGGACCTGCACGTCGCCCAGCTTCAGCGCGCGCACCGGCTGCTCGATCTGCTTGATGTCGCCCACGACCACCCAGGTCAGTGCGTCCGGATCGATCGTGGCGGCGGCAGCCTTGACCTGTTCCGGCGTGAGCGCCTCGATCTCGGCCTTGCGCTTGAACACGTAGTCGTCAGGACGGTCGTAGCGGACGATCGCGCTGATCGCGCCCAGCACCGCCGAGGCGGTTTCGAACGAACCGGGCAGGCCGCGAATCTCGGTCGCCTGGATCTTGGCCACCTCTTCCGCGGTCGGCGGCTTCTGGCCGCTGGCGTAGGCGCTGATCTCGCGCTGCAGTTCCTTGAGCGAGTCGGCGGTCTTGTCGATCTGCACCGGCGCGAACGCCATCCACGGGCGCTGGCCAAGCGAGTTGGCCGAGAAGCTGTAGGCGCCGTAGGCCCAGTGCTTGTTCTCGCGCAGGTTCATGTTCAGGCGCGAGGAGAATTCGCCGCCCAGCACCGAGTTGGCGATGTCGAAGCGGACCGAGCTGGGGTCCTTGGTCGACGGCACCACTTCACCGGCAAAGATGTTCGCCTGCACGGCGCCAGGCTGGTCGATCAGGAACACGCGCGGCGACTTCGGCCGGGCCACCTCGCCGATGGTCGGCTTGGGCGGCGCCTCGCCGGTGCCCTTCCAGTCGCCCAGGTGCTTGTCGAGCAGCGGCACGATCTCCTTGAGCGTGGTGTCGCCGACGACAATGAGGGTCGCATCCTGCGGCCGCACCCAGGCCTGGTGGAACGCGACCAGGTCTTCGCGCGTGAGCGAGGAGATCGACTCCTCGGTGCCGCTGCCGCTGAACGGCATCGCATAGGCATGGCCTTCGCCGTAAAGCAGCGGCGGCAGCACGCGCAGTGCGGCGCCGTTCGGGCGCGCCTTCTCCTGCTTGATGCCCGCCACCCAGGTCGCCTTGACCCGGTCGATCTCCTTCTGGTCGAAGCGCGGCGCCCGCAGCATCTGCGAGAACAGGTCGATGGACGGCACCAGGTTCTGCTTCAACGCCGACAGGAAGACCTTGCCGCCGTCGAGCGATGCGCCTGCGCCGATGTTGGCGCCCAGCGATTCGGCACGGTCGCCGAAGGCCAGTGCATCCAGCGTGCCCGCGCCTTCGTCGAGCATGCCCATGGTGAAGCTGGAGGTGCCGAGCTTGCGGCCCTGGTCGGCGCTGAAGCCGCCCAGGAACTCATAGCTCATCTGCACCACCGGGATGTCATGGCGCTCGGCGAGGATCAGGCGGGTGCCGTTCTTCAGCGTCGCGCGCTGCAGCGAGGGGAACTTCAGGTCGGGGAACTGGCTGGTCACCGGCACGCCCTTGCTGCGGTCGACCGGGCTGGGCGTGGTGGTGAACTTCGGGTCCACCGGCGGCAGGGTCAGCGGCGCCGGCGTCACCGATGGATCCTCCGCGATCGCGGTGCGCTCACCCGGCACCACCAGCAACGTGTGGCTGCCGTTGTCGAGCCACTTGCTGCCGATCGCCTTGAGGTCCTTCGGCGTGGCGGTGTCGATGACCTTCAGGCTGTCACGGAAGCAACCGGGATTGCCGGTGTAGACGGTGCATTCGGCCAGCGCGTCGGCCTTGCCGCCGAAGCCGCCGATGCGTTCGATGCCGCGGACGAAGCCGGCCTTGAACACGGTGCGGGCCTGTTCGACCTCGGTCCTGCTCGGGCCGTCCTTGAGCAGGCGCTTGATCTCCTCGTCGATCACCGCCTCGACCTTGGCCGGGTCGACGCCCTGCTTCACGTCGGCGGTGACGAGGAAGTTGGAGCTCAGCTGCGAGGCATAGGCCGAGGCGGAAACGCTGTCGACCAGCTTGTCCGCGTGCAGCAGGCGGCGGTCCAGGCGCGAGGACTTGCTGCCGCCGAGCACCTGCGCCAGCAGCTGCAGCTGGTCGATGTCGGTGGTGCCGGCCTCGGCGACGTTCCAGACGCGGTAGATGCGTGCCTGCGGCACCTTGTCGGTCATGGTCGTGCGGGTGGACTTTTCCAGCGGGGCGACGTCGATCTTGGGCTGGGCCATGGTCGGCGTGGCCGGGATGTTGCCGAAGTACTCGGTGACCTTGGCCTTCGCGGTGGGCACGTCGATGTCGCCGGCCAGCACCAGCACCGCGTTGTTGGGGCCGTACCAGGTGCGGAACCAGCCCTTCACGTCGTCCAGCGAGGCCGAGTTGAGGTCGGCCATCGAGCCGATGGTGCTGTGGTGGTAGGGATGCGTTTTGGGATACATCGCCTTGCCCAGCTCGTCCCAGACCTGGCCATAGGGCTGGTTCTCGCCCTCGCGCTTTTCGTTCTGGACGACGCCGCGCTGTTCATCGAGCGTGGCCTGGTCGATCGCGCCGAGCAGATGGCCCATGCGGTCGGACTCCATCCACAGCGCCATGTCGAGCGCGGTGGTCGGCACGTTCTGGAAATAGTTGGTGCGGTCGGAATTGGTGGTGCCGTTCTGGTCGGTGGTGCCGACCAGCTCGAACGGTTCGAAGAACTCGCCGCGATGGTTTTCCGAGCCGTTGAACATCAGGTGTTCGAACAGGTGCGCAAACCCGGTGCGTCCGGCCGGCTCGTCCTTGCTGCCAACGTGGTACCAGATGTTGACCGCCACGATCGGCGCCTTGCGGTCGGTGTGCACCACCACGCGCAAACCATTGGGAAGGGTGAACTCCTCGTACGGAATGTCCACGGTCGCTTTCGGCGCGGCCTCGACGGCGGAGGACGCGAAGGCGGTTCCGCCGATGACCGTAGCCAGGGCGACGGCGAGGACCGCGGCGCGCGGTCGGAGGGATGCGTACATGGAGACACTCCTGATTGGGGAAACCCGGACTCCCTTGTCCGAGTGGAACCCTCATCCTAGGCCACCGGCGGATGCAGGCACTAGGCCAAAAGTCCCAAGGACCCGTAGTCGCCGTGCCTCCGGACCAACGCGGCACAGCATCGGCCGGGGCCATACACTGGCGCCTTCGCCGCCCAGGGTCGACCGCGATGAGTGACTCCCCGCTTGCCCGCCGCAGCCTGGTCACCGGCGCCAACCGTGGCCTCGGCCTGGAGTTCGTGCGCCAGCTGCTCGCCCGCGGCGACCGCGTGATCGCAACCAGCCGCCATCCCGGCCGCGCCCACGCGCTCAACCAGCTCGCAGGCCAGAACCCCGGGCGTCTGCACGTGCTGCCGCTGGACCTGACCGACCCGAAGTCGCACGCCGAACTCGCCCGCGAGTTGCCGCTGGTCACCGACGGCATCGACCTGCTGATCAACAATGCCGGCGTACTGCATTCGGGCGAACGCTTCGGCCATGTCGCGGCCGCGCAACTGGACGACAGCCTGCGCACCAACGCCGGTGGACCATTCCTGCTGACCCAGGCACTGGCCCCGCACCTGGTCGAAGGCGCCAAGGTCGCCAACCTGTCCTCGATGCTCGGCTCGATCGCCTCCGTGGACGGCTTCCACACGCCGACCTACGCGATCTCGAAGGCGGCGCAGAACATGGCCACGGTGCTGCTCGCCCAGGCATTGCGCGAGCGCGGGATCACCGTGATCGCGCTGCATCCTGGCTGGGTGCAGACCGACATGGGCGGCAGTGGCGCGCAGGTGACGGCAGCCGATTCCGCGCGCGGGCTGCTGGCCGTGATCGATGCGGCGAAGCTGGCCGACAGCGGCCGTTTCATCGACTGGCAGGGCAAACCCTTGCCGTGGTGACGACGGCATCCTTACCACCACTGTCTGCGCTCCACACTTGAAGCCATGTTCGACGTCATCCTCTTCCAGCCCGAAATCCCCCCCAACACCGGCAACGTCATCCGCCTGTGCGCCAATACCGGCGCGCGGCTGCACCTGATCCGGCCACTGGGGTTCGACCTGGAGGACCGCCAGCTCAAGCGCGCCGGCCTCGACTACCACGAGTACGCCACGCTGCAGGTTCACGACGATCTCGATTCGGCATTGGCGGCGATCGCGCAAGCCAATGGCGTGCCGCCACGCCTGTTCGCGCTGAGCACGCGCGGCACGGTGCGCTTCGATGGTCCCGCGTATGGCCCGGGCGATGCGTTCCTGTTCGGCCCGGAGACGCGTGGGCTGCCGACGGAGGTGCTCGAGCACGTGCCGGCACAGCAGCGCCTGCGCTTGCCGATGCGGCCGGACAACCGCAGCCTCAACCTGTCAAACGCGGTCGCGGTGGTGGTGTTCGAGGCGTGGCGCCAGCAGGGATTCAGCGGCGGGCAATAGCCGTAGCGGTTCTGCGGCGGCGCGCCGTCATTCGCACAACACGTTCACCACTGCATGGGTGGCCTTCGCACGACGCGCCGCTGGCAGGACGTAGTCGAGCGCACAGGCCTCATCCGCTGCTTCACCCCAGCGCACGTGGAGCGTCCCGTCGTCGGACACCAGATTGCCGGCCACGATGCGCCCGGCCTGCGCGACAGTTCCGACGCTCCTGCCGGAGTCATCGATGACATCGGCGCCAAATGGCAGAGCGGCTCCATCTGCACGCCTGGCGTGCAGGATCGCGGCGCGACCGGCGCTGGTGGTGTCGAACTTGACCAGGGTGATGGCCCCGGCCGTGGGCACCGTCTGCTCCTGGCTGGAGTTGAGCTGCACATGCAGCGGCAAGCCTCGGGGATCCACTTCGATGGCGCTGCGCGTGAACGGCGACAGGTTCGACACCACCGCGTGTCCCCAGCGATCAATGCGCAGGCCGCTGCCATTGGGAACGGTGGCGCCCCTGGCGCCCTTGGCCCGGATGATGGCCAGGGTATCGCCCATGGTCGGGGTCAGGACTACGCCGCCGGAGTAGGCCACGATGCCACCGGAGATGCCGGCCCCGGCCTGGTTGTAGCGGTTGGACCTGCTGGCGCTGGCGGAAACGATAGCGGACGGCAGCGAGTAGGAGGCGTTCGCGCCAAGGCTGCCGGTTGCCCGCGCACTGCCATCGCGGTGGCGGCTGGCATTGACTGCGTAACTGAAGGCACTGTCGCGGCCGAGCGTGCCCGTCAGCGATTGCTGGAGGCTTGTTGCGCCCAGCGAATCGCGCTGCACGGTGGTCTGCGCATAAGGCGCGCGTGGGTGTCTACCCAGGGCGGCGCCAATGGTGAAGACCACGCGGTTGTCCCAGGCAGCGCGCCCGAGGTCGAACTGGCGCGAAGCGGAGAAACCAAAGGTGATGCGGCCGTAGGCGTTGTTGTAACCCATCTGGAACTGCGTATGGGTTTCGGCGCGGTTCCAGTAGTCCTGGCGTGAACCCGTCAGGTAGAACGAGCCCCCGCCGCCGGGCAGGTCCTGGTTGACCGACAGCTGCAAGCGGCCACGTTCGCGATCGGGTTCTGCCAGCAGGTCGTCCGGACGGCGATGGTTGATCGCCACCGCATCTTCGAGGTCGAGATAGTCGTCACTGGAGTAGCGGTACGCCGCCAGCGTCAGATTGGTGCGGGTCGGAGCGATCACTTTGCTGTAGCTCAGTCGCAGGCTCTGGCCACCGCGGTCTGGTTGTGCCGGCAGGCCGGCCCGGGACCGCGTGATGTCCAGGCCGATCGCGCCTATCGCCGTATTGAACGCCGCACCGACGACTGCAGCCGCGTACTCGTCCGACGCCGTGATGCCGCCATAGGCCGTGAGCCGGTTGCCCAGCCCGCGCTGGTAGGTGGCCTGCAGCAACGCCGGAGTGGCATCGACGGAAGGATGGCGATACTCGCCGGCGGTCAGGCTGAAGCGACTCACCCCTGGCCGCAGGGCGTTGACCGCCGCGGCATAGGGCACCCTGGAAATGCTGACGCTGCCGTCGGCCTCGGTGACCACCACTTCAAGGTCGCCGCCATAGCCACTCGGGTACAGGTCGTCGATCTCGAACGCGCCGGCGGCGACGTTGGCTTCATACAGGATGTTCCCGCCCTGACGGATCTGCACGCGAGCATTGCTGCTGGCAATGCCGTGCACCGTCGGAGCGTAGCCGCGCTGGGATTCGGGATGCATGCGCTCGTCGCTGGCGAGCTGGATGCCGCGAAAGCCGACGCTGTCGAACACCGTGCCATCGGTAAAGGACTCGCCGATGGTCAACTGACTCTTCAGGGGAACGACCGCGCGCTGCAGGTAGGTCTGGATGCCCTGATAGCGAACGCCGGTGTGCTGGTGGTGGTTGAAGTTGCCGATATGACGCAGGCGCCACGGCCCGGCGTTTGCCCCGGCATTGATACCTGCGTAAGCCTGCGTCGCGGTGTCGCGGCCGGATCCGGAGCGGTAGGCGTTGGCGTTGTACTGCAGGCGAAACGCACGGATGCCGTCGTCCCACAGGCTCGGGTCGACGTAGCCTCGTGCCTGCCGCAGCAGGGCGGCCTGGGGAACGCCGATATCCAAGCGCTGCTCACCGTTGTCGAATACCGCGGTGGAATCCGCAATCAGTTCCGGCAACGTGATGCACGCGCCCGCATCGGCCTCCCGCAAACGGGTCATGGCCTCGGGCGACAACCGGGTCATGTCGATGCCAAGACGTCCCAACAGGTCCTCGCCGATGCAGGGCTCCGCGTCGTGGCCCGGCGTCATGACCTGCATCACGACTTCAACCTGGCCGCGCGGGGCCTGATTGACGTACAGATCGGCCAGGTACGTACCCGGCAACGCAACATTGGCCCTGGCAAAGCGGCTTATGTCCACCGCGCTACCGTCGCTGCCGAACTGCAGGAACGCGTCGTTGAATTCCACCAGCGAGCCGGAGTCATCGGCAGCTGGACCGCCGGTCCAGGCGGACGCCCCGCCGCTGGCCAACAGCGCCGTGACGGCAACACTGAGGGGACGCATACGCAGGCACGGCATTGGCGGTCTGGCCGCGCACATGATGGATCTCCGGATAGCCAGTCCCCGCCCGCGACGCGACGCCGGTACGGATGGCAGTTCGGTCGCGCTCACCGCGTTGTCTGTCAGCGCACGGGGAGCAGCGTGGGAGCTACGAGCGGGCTTGCCTGGTCAAGCGCTGCCTCACCCTCGATGACGCCCCCGTAGTCGTTGATGGCGTGATAAAGCAGCTTGGCTCCAGCAGATTCCGGCACGTCGCCTTGCAAGGGGAACGCCCTGGTCTCGCCCGGGCCGACCATGCCACCGTCGCCGAAGCGCGCTGTCTTGCCGCCACCCGTGACTTCGACCAGCGACAGCGAGACGTGGAAAGGCGTCGGGTTGAATGCCTGCAGTGCGCTGCGATCGCCTTCCGCTGCCAGGCGCCACCGCAGTTTCGACGGCGCCGCGCCTGCGTCGCCGGCCCTGAGCGTGTCGGGACGGTAGAACAGCTTGATCCTGGTGCGAAAGGCCATCTGCAAGGTGTTGGACCCGGCCGCTGCACCGGGACCTGGTTTCGGAGGCACCTCGAGCATGTTCAGCCAGAACACCGATTCCTTGTCCTGCGGCAGTGGTTCGCCGGTGTGGATGATGCGGATCGTCTGAGCCTTGCCGGGGTCGATGCGGGCAATCGGCGGTGTCACGGTGAACGGAACCTCGATCGTGGCGGGCGTCGCGTTCGGGTCACCCTCGTCCAGCCACACCTGCGTGAGCGCCGGCGTCCTGCCGTCGTTGCTGAGCTTGACGGTGACCTCCGCCTCGTGTGCCGGGTAGATCACGCGCGTGCCCGCGATGACCACGGATGCTCGTGCTTCCGTCACGAACGCGCACACTGCAAGCATCCCGGAGGCGCACAGGACCTTGCCGAGATGGCGTTGGCTGTTCATGGAGGAGGCCTGCGGCATCGCACTGTGCGACACGGCCCGGCTCAGTTGTAGATGAGCGAGTAGGTGACGCTCGAGGTCACCGCTCCCACTGCCAGCGCCGTGCTGCTCAGGCGATGGTAGCGGGCAACGTAGTTGAGCGTGACCGCACCGCTGGCCGGGATGGTCGCCAGCGCCGAGTTCTGCGAGGCAATGGACGAGCCGACATTGATCGGCGTGCCGTCACTGTTGAGCAGTTGAATGCGCAGGCCCGCCGAACTCCCCGGGCCGCTGGTGATCAGCTCGCCCGTGGCCAGATCGACGCTCGTGCCGGGTTCGAAACGCGTACGGACCGAACCGGTGCCCTGGGAACAACCGCTCAATGCGATCTGGAACGGCGTATCGCCGGATACCGAACCAATCGTCGACAGGTTCGATCGGGAAATGGTCGCCAGCGGCACCGCGATGTTACGGGCGCCGTCGGCGGCCGTGCCGTTGATCGAGCACGTCTGTGCCGTCATTTCCCCGGTGATGTTGACGGCGCCGTCGGACGCAACGGCCGCCAAGGAAACAAGTGCGAGCGCGGGAAGGGCCCCGAGGATGGTCAGCTTGTTGTTCATGCGCGCGCTCAGTTGTAGATCAGGGAGTAGGTCACGGTCGCTGCGATGGCTCCGGCGCCGAGCACTGGCGTGGTGGCCGCGCGCTTGTAACGGGCGATGTAGTTCAGCGTGACGGCGCCGCCGACGGGAATGCTCTGGGCAACCGAACCCTGGGTTGCGTCCGGCGCCCCCACGTTGATGACCGTGCCGTTGCCGTTGAGGAGCTGGATGCGCAGGCTGCTGCTGGCGCCGGCGCCGGACGTGATCAGCTCGCCGGACGCCGCGTGCACGGTGGCCCCGGGTTCAAAGCGCGTGTGCACCCTGCCCTCTTCGGGCGTGCAGCCGGTAAGCGAGATGGCGAATGCGGTGTCGCCCGCGGTCGAGTTCAGTGCGGTCAGACTTGTCTGCGTTGCCCGTGGCAGCGACACCGAGATGTTCCGCGCGCCATCGGCCGCGGTGCCGTTGATCGAGCAGGTCTGGCTGGTGATCATTCCGGTGAAGGTGATCGTGCCATCGGAGGCGTTTGCGGCCCTCGACGTCATCGCCAGTCCGATCAGCGCAATTGCGCAGGAGAGCTTGTGGTCCATCATGCGACCTTCCCTGTGTGGCAGTTGATGGGTGGGCTCTGCGGTGGGACATGCCGCCTACCGGGCTTGGACATGTCAGTGACCCGCCTGCTGCAGAGCTGTTACAGGCTAGGAACCCGGCTGCATGCGCGGTATGAGAATCGTCTTGGAGTGCCCGCGATGGGCGCTTACGCGGGGCAGTCAGGCCAGCAGGCCGTGCTCACGCGCGTAGGCATAGACTTCGAGATCGGTCTTGAGCCCCAGCTTGGACATGCCGTCCATTTTTTGCCGGCTTACGGTCTTGATGCTGCGGTCGAGCCGCTCGGCGATCTGCGACACGGTCAGCCCCGAGACGAACAGACCGAGCACTTCGGCTTCGCGCGGCGACAGAGGCAACCGGGTCGAATCATGCCCTTCCATCTGATCGAGCTGATGACCGCCTGCAGCGCTGACGTACTCGCGGCCATGCGAGACCGCCTGGATCGCCAGCGGCAGCTCCGACAGTGCGTCGGACTTGTTCAGCAGCCCGCGCACGCCGGTGCCGAGGATGGAACTGAGCACGCCGGGGTTGTTCATCATCGTCAGCACGATGATCGGCACCTGCGGCCACCGGCTTCGCAGGTGCTCGAGCATGGCCAGGCCATCGGGCAGCTGGCCGCCCGGCATGCTGAAGTCCGTCAGAAGTACATCGCAGGGGTGCTCGTCGAGGGCCCTGACCAGCTCGCCGGTGCTGCCGGCTTCGGCCACGACCTGCATGTTGTTGCGCTCCAGCAGGACGCGGACACCGCTGCGGACTATGGGGTGGTCGTCGGCCAGGATTATTCGTAGCGTCATGGCGTCGGTGCAGCCGAATCAACGTTGAATCATCGCTCTGGCAGTGCACGTACGCAACTCGGATGCGCGCAGTAAATTGAGACGATTCTGATGGATTTGCAGGAAGGCACTCACTAGCGTGGGCCGTTCAGGGGTCCTCTCAGTGCGATCGGTTATGCCATTCCGACATCGACCCGGACATAGTCCGGCGGTCCTCCTGTTCGCCACGCTGGTGGCGTTCTTTGGCGTGCTCGCTCCTGCGCTGGCTCAGGACACGGGCATGGCGTCGCTCAGCGCGGACGAGCTGGCGTGGAGGCGAAGCCATCCGGTCGTGCGCGTGGGCGTGTTCGCCGGCGACCACCTGCCGGCCGAGACCTGGGTGGCGGGGCATCCGGAGGGGCTCGGGCCCGACTATGCGCGGCTGCTGGCATCGAAAGTCGGGCTGCGCCTCTCGTTCGATCCGTTCACGGACTGGGAACCGGTGTCGTGGCCGGCGGCTTGGGAGATGCCGCGTTACGACCTGTTGCTCGGACAGCCCAATACCGCGACGCGGCGCAGTCACTTCCAGTTCCTCCGGCCCTACCTCAAGGGCTACCTGATGCTCGTCGCGCGCCGCGGCGACGTGCGCATCCGCGACGAGGCCGACCTGGATCGCGCACGGATCGTGGTGGAGCGCCGCTATCTGGAGACGGCGACGTGGGCGGTAAAGCGGTTCCCGCGCGCCCTCATCCTGTACGCCGAGGACGGCCGCGAAGCATTGCGCATGGTCGCCGACGGCGAAGCCGATGCCTACATCGGCCATACCGAGTACCGCACGCAGACGCTGTTGCACCAGCGGCCAGCCGATGATCTCGTCCTGCTGGGTGCGCTGAATGTTCCGGCGGTGCAGATCGGGCTGGCGATCCCGCTTCGCGATGCAATGCTCACGCGCGTGCTGCGCAAGGCCGAGGCCGAGGTCAGGCCCGCCGAGCTGCTGCGCCTGCAGCAGCGGTGGGGCGTGGACATGCTGCCGCAGGCGATGTCCCCCGTCGCCGGAATGACCGCCAATGACCGGCGCGTTCTCGACAATCTGCCGGTGCTGCGGCTCGGCTACGAAACCAATCGACCGCCGTACTCGTTCGTCAATGCCAATGGCGAGTTCGACGGGATGGCGGCCGACTATCTTGCCGCCGTGCGCAAGGTGCTTGGGCTTCGCCTGCAACTGGTGCCGGCGAGGGACCTGAACGAACTGCAGCAGATGGTGCAGGCCGGCGAAGTCGACATGGTCGCTGCGGCGATGATGGGCGACTTCCGTGGCGACGACCTGATGTTCAGTCGCGCCTACGAGCGTTTTCCCGAAGTGATCGTCGCGCGCGTGCACGGGCCGGTGATCGCCGGGCCCGAAGACCTGCGCGGGCGACGCGTCGCAGCGCGCGAAGAGGCCGGATTGCTGGCGCGGCTGAGCATCGTCCTGGACCAGAGCACGCTGGTGCCGGTGGGCAGCAATGAAGCCGGCCTGGCCCTGGTCGCGGATGGCAAAGCCGATGCTTTCATCGGCACGTTTCCGGCGATCGACGCCCTGATTCGCGACCGTTATGCGGCGCGTCTGCAGATGGTCGGCCCGACCGGGCTGGACCACGAGCTCGCCTTTGGCGTCCGCCGCAACCACGCCGCGCTGTTGCCGATGGTGGATCGTGTCCTGGCCGGCATCGGCGATGACGAGAAGCGTACGATCCGCGCGCGCTGGCTGAGCAACGAGTACCGGTTTGGCGTGCCCTGGGGCTGGGTGCTGGGCATCCTGCTCGCCGGCGGCGCGATCGTCGCGGTCATGAGCGTCGCGCACCTGGGCATGCGCCGGCAGGTGCGCGCCCGCACCGCTGCCGAACGCAAACTCGCCGATCAGCTGCAGTTCCAGGAGCGGCTGCTCAACAACATCCCCTATCCGGTGTTCGTGAAGGACACACAGGGGCGATACCTTGCCGTGAACCTCGCCTACTCGAAGCGCTACGGGGTCGATTCGCGCCAGCTGATCGGCCGCACGCTGCTGGAGACTCGGCACCTGCCGGTCGAGATCGATGCGATCCACGCCTTCGAGATGTCGGTGTTCGACACCGGCGAACACCTCACCAGGGAGGTGCGCACCGAATCGCCCGACAGCCCCGGCGGCGAGCGTTACGAGTTGTTGTGGATCCATATCTTCGAACTTGGCAACGGCGAGCATGCCGGCCTGCTCGGGACCGCGGTGGACATCACCGAGATCCGCGTCGCCGAAGCGCGTGCGCGGGCCTCGGAACTGCGGCTGGCGGAGATTGCCCGCACCCTGCCCTCGGCCGTGTTCGAACTGCGGGTATCGGCCGACGGCAAGCGCCGGTTCACCTATGCCGGCGGTGACACGCTGGGAACGATCGGGCTGACTCCGGAACAGATGGTGGCGGACGAGACGCTGGCGTTCTCGCACGTGTACGTCGACGATCGCCAGCTGCTGGCCAGCAACGTTGCCGCGGCTGCGGAAGCGATGGAGCCGATGCAGCAGTTCGACGTGCGCATGCACTCGGTGCATGGGCTGCGCTGGATCCGTACCGCAGGCGGACCACCACGGCGTGGCAACGACGGATCGGTGGACTGGAGCGGCTACTGGATCGACGTCACCGACAGCCACGAGCAGGCCCAGGCGCTGGCGCGCGCCAATGCCGAGGCCAAGGCCGCGGTCGCGACCAAGGCGGCGTTCCTGGCGATGATGAGCCACGAGATCCGCACGCCGATGGCCGGCGTGCTGGGCCTGGTCGAACTGCTCGCGCAGACGCATACCGACCGCGAACAGGCGAACATGCTGTCGATGGTGCAGGACTCGGCGCGGACGCTGCTGCAGATCCTGGACGACATCCTCGACTTCTCGCGGATCGATTCCGGCCGGCTTGAGCTGGAGAGCGCGCCGTTCGACCTGCGCGCGCTGGCCGACGGCGTCATTGGCCTGTTCTCCGCGCGGGCACGGGAGAAGGGGCTGCGCCTGTACTGCGTGATCGATTGGCGTCTGGCCGCGCAGTTCACGGGTGACGCGGTGCGGATCCGCCAGATCATCACCAACCTGCTCAGCAACGCGATCAAGTTCACCCACCATGGCCATGTCGAGGTGCAGATAGACCTGGTCGGGGAGAGTGAAGATGGACAACGCCTGTCGATCACCGTCGTCGACACGGGCATCGGTATTTCCGGCGAACAGTTCCTGCGCCTGTTCCGTCCGTTCACCCAGGCCGAATCCTCCACGACGCGGCGCTTCGGTGGGTCAGGGCTGGGGCTGATCATCTGCCAGCGCCTGGCCACCCTGATGGGCGGCACCGTACAGCTGCAGAGCACGCCCGACGAAGGCACGCGCGCAACATTCGAGCTGATGCTGCCTGTTGCGGCGACATTGCAGCCGCTGCCTGGCTTCGCCGGCAAGACGGCCGTGCTGTGCACGCGGGATGCGATGTTTGCGCGCGAGCTGGCCAATGCGCTTTCTTCGATGGGGTTCAGCGTGGCCGAGGTGGAGCCTGCGGACTGGGACACGCTCGATTGCGATCGCACCGATCTGTTCCTGGTCGACCGCAGGCTGGTCGAGAGCGGCCAGCGTCCAAAGCACGGGCGCTGCCTGCTGCTGGATGACTCCAACTCACACGCGGGCGATGCGATCGCGGCGCAGGCCCATGGCGTGCTGCACGGCAACCCGCTGCTCTGGCGATCGCTTCGCGATGCCTGCCATGCAGTGTTCGAGCAGCCCGCGCCGATCGAAGCCGCTAGCGAACGCAGCGGGCCGCGTTCACGGCAGCACCGGTGGGCGCGCATCCTGGTGGCCGAGGACCATCCGGTCAACCGCGCGGTGATCTCCCGGCAACTGGGGCACCTGGGCTTCGACCATTCCCTGGCCACCGATGGCGAACAGGCGTTGGCCATGCTCGCCGACGATGCGTTCGACCTGCTGATCACCGATTGCGACATGCCACGGATGGACGGCTACGCCCTCACGCGGCACATCCGCGCCAGTGAGCCGGGCGCAACAAGGCGCCTGCCGATCATCGCCTTGTCGGCCAGTGCGCTGCCCGAGGACGTGCAGCGCTGCAACGATGCGGGCATGGATGGCTTCCTGTCCAAACCGATGACGTTGCACGAGCTCGATTCGATGCTGGCGCGTCACCTCGATCCCGGCCCGGGCGTCGGGCCCTGGGATGTCGCGCCGCCGATGCTTGCCGACCCGATGGCATTGCTGACCGAGACGCTCGGCAGCGCCGACGATGCGCAGAGCTTGTTGAAGGAACTGCTGTCGACCTGCCGCGAGGACATGCGCGAGTTCGATGCGGCCCTCGCGGCCGGCGACACGCTTCGGCAGACCCGGCTGTTGCATCGTATGAACGGCGCGCTGGCATTGTTGCGCGACATGCCGCCGGCGAACCGCGACGGAATCGGAGCGCTCCCGCTCACGCGCCAGCGCGATCTGCTGCTGCGCTGCCTCGACCGGCTTGACCGCCTGTTGGACACGCCCGACGACGACGTCGCAGGCCATGTCGCCGATGGCCGGGCCTGAGCCCGCATGGCCTCCGCCGGGCCCCCGACCACGCCTTCACCTGATTGGTTCCTGCACGGGTCGGTTCAGTATTCAGGTTAAATTTCGGTTACGTATGGATACTCACGCCACCGGTGCCGGTCAACGTTTCCCCCGAATGACTCTGTTTTCGAGAGTCCGGCATCGGATCCAAACCAAAAAACAGGCTGAGACCTTATGAAGCGTTCCCTGATTGCTGCCCTGACCCTGCTTGCCGCCGCCCCGTTTGCTGCTTCCGCCGCTGACGGCGTGTCGTACACCTACGTCGAGGCGGGCTATGCCGCCACCAATGGCGACAATTCGCTCGATTCCGATGGCTGGGCCATCAACGGTTCGGCTGCGATCGCGCCGAACTTCCACCTGTACGGTGGCTACAGCGGCCAGAAGACCGACGACTTCGATACCGGCCTGGGCCGCGTCAATGGCATCGATGTCGACCAGTGGAATGTCGGCGTGGGCTACAACCATGAGCTGAACTCGCAGCTCGACCTGCTGACCCGCGTTGGCTACCAGAAGGCCGAGACCGACAGCTTCAACGTCGGCGCCGTGAACTTCGGTGGCACCGATGCAGACGGCTGGAACGTCGAGGCCGGCGTGCGCGGCGCGTTCACGCCGAACTTCGAAGGCTACGCTCTGGCCGGCTACGAAGACTACGAACATGCCGATGGTGAGTTCTACGGCCGCCTCGGCGCCCAGGTGAAGTTCAACCAGACCTGGGGCGTCAACGGCGAAGTCAAGTTCGTCGACGGCAACACCTCGTACTTCGTCGGTCCGCGCATGAGCTTCTAAGCGTTACCGTCCCTCTCCCGCGTTCTGCGAGAGAGGGACGAATGTGTTTCATCGCGATGGCTCTCTCTCCCCCACCTCGCGAACTGAAAGCCCGGCCTCGGCCGGGCTTTTTTTTGGCCCACGGCCAGTTGAGCGCCGCGGCAGTGGAAGCCCTCCAGGCGCAACTGGGACCGGCGTTGCAGTTGCCGACACCGGCCCGCGCCGGGTTGCCATGGGCGCGCGGCGTTCCGCGATAATGCGTTCATGCCGCGCAACCCGCGGGCATCCACTCTTGGGGACATCATGAACAAGCAACTCGTGCTGGCGCTCGCGCTGGCAGCGGCTCCGTTTGCCGCCCGTGCCGGCAGCCACAGCTATACCTACCTGGAAGGCGGCTACGCCCAGCTCAACCAGGAACTGCCGCAGGTGGATGGCATCCACATCGACGACGTCAAGGCAGGCGGATTCTTCGTCGGCGGCTCGGTCGCGCTGGGCGAGTCGCAGTTCCATGTGTTCGGCAGTTACCGCAAGGGCGACGACGACGTGGGCGTGTCGGCGCCGATCATCGGCGACCTCGGCAGCGCCGGCATCGACATGGACCAGGGCATCCTCGGCTTCGGCTATCACCAGAGCCTGAACCAGCGCACCGACCTGGTCGCCGATCTGAGCTACCTCAGCACCAACATCGACGTGAAGGACGACGGTGAAGGCGGCCAGGACGGCGACGACTTCCGCGTCGCGGTCGGCGTGCGCCATTGGATCGCCAACGACGTCGAGATCTGGGGCAAGGGCAACTACACCGATGGCGATGTCTACGATGGCGCCTTCAGTGCGACGCTGGGGCTGCAGTACCGCATGACGCCGGTCTGGGGCGTGGTCGGCGAAGCCGAGTTTGGCGACGAGTTCTCGCAGGTCACCGTGGGCGTGCGCGCGAGCTTCTGAAGCCGGCGCCAGGTACACCAGGAAAAAACCCGGCTTGCGCCGGGTTTTTTTTGACCGCTGTCAGCCGAACAGATCGCGCGGATATTCCGGTTTCTGCTCGCGCGAGAGCAGCAGGCGCAGTCCTACGGCGGGCGTGATCTCGCCATGCAGAACCGCCTGCACGGCGCTGGAGATCGGCAGCTCGACGCCGTGTCGTTCGGCCTGGCGCATCACTTCATCGGCGGTCTGCACCGACTCCACCACCTGCCCGATCTCGCGTACGGCGTCCTCGATCGACTGGCCGCGGCCCAAGGCCAGGCCCAGGCGACGGTTGCGCGACAGGTCGCCGGTGCAGGTCAGCACCAGGTCGCCGAGTCCGGCCAGGCCCATCAGGGTCTCGGCCTTGCCGCCGATGGCGTGGTTCAGGCGCAACATCTCGTTGAGCCCGCGCGTGATCAGGCCAGCGCGTGCATTGAGCCCGAGCTGCATGCCGTCGGCGACACCGGTCGCGACCGCAAGCACGTTCTTCATCGCGCCGCCGAGTTCGGCGCCGAGCATGTCGTTGCCGGTGTAGGCGCGGAAGGCCGGGCCGTGCAGTGCATCGGCGACCTCCTGGGAGAAGTCGGCGTGGCTGCCGTGCACGGTCAGCGCGGTTGGCAGGCCCTGGGCGACTTCCTTGGCGAAGGACGGGCCGGTGACAACGGCCAGCGGCACGTCGGCGCCAAGCACTTCTTCGGCGACTTCATGCAGGAAGCGACCGCTGCCGGGTTCGAAGCCCTTGGTCGCCCAGGCCACGCCGGCATGGGCCGGTCGGTACGGGGCGAGGTTGCGCAGGGTCTGCGCGAAGGCGTGCGAAGGCACGACCACCAGCACCAGGTCGGCGCCCTGCAGGGAGTCGGCCAGGTCGGTGGTCGCGCGCAGCGATTCCGGCAGGGCGATGCCCGGCAGGTAGCGTGGGTTCTCGTGGCGGCCGTCAATGGCCGCGATGCCTTCGGCATCACGGCCCCACAGCACGGTCGGATGACCGTGCCGTGCGATCAGGGCTGCCAGGGCGGTGCCCCAGGAACCCGCTCCCAGGACCGCGACGCTGGGCAGTGGTTTCGCTTCCATGCCGCGGCCGCGATCAGGCGTTGCCGGCGGTCTCGGCGTCGGCCAGGCCGGCCTCGCCATTCTGCTGGGCGGCACGCTGGCGCAGGCCTTCGGCGTACAGCGCTTCGAAGTTGATCGGCTGCAGGTAGAACGGCGGGAAACCACCGGTCTGGATCAGCTCGCTGATCAGCTGGCGCGCATACGGGTAAAGCACGTTCGGGCAATGGGTGCCGAGCATGCCGTCGAGCGTCTGGGGGTCGAAACCGGCCAGGCCGAATACGCCAGCCTGCTTCACTTCGGCGACGTAAAGGGTCTTGTCGCCGGCGTTGCAGGTCAGGGTGATGCCGAGCACGACTTCAAAGGCGCTGTCGTTGAGGCGCTGCACGCTCTGGTTGAGGTTCATCTGCAGCTGCGGCTGGGCCTGCTCGTTGAACACGGCCGGTGCGCCCGGGACCTCGAAGGAGACGTCCTTGGCGTAGATCTTCTCGACGGTGAATGCCGGGCCGTTGGCTTCAGCAGACGCGGCGCCGCCGTTGACGTTTTCTTCGGACATCTCGTAACTCCAGACAATTAATACGGAAAGAAATCGATTATGGCACGCGCCCTTGGCGCGGCCGGCTGTTCAGATTGCGCGAGGCCAAGCCGTTGCGGCAAGCCTCGATCGCGATCCCCACGAGTGGGTGTTGGGGCGTGGCGACGGCGATCAAGACCGCCGCCGCAAATGGCACCGCGATCGGCACCGCAACCCGGCGTGTCGCCTCAGGCGCGGCCCTTCACCAGCGGAAGATCGGCCTGCTGCCATGCGGCGATGCCGCCGTCGAGCCAGAAGACCTTGGTGAATCCGGCCTTCTTCAGGCGCTTGGCGGCGTCGCCCGAACCCTGGCCGGTACGGCAGACCACCACGACCGGCAGGTCCCTGGCATTGGCCAGGAGCTTGTTCTCGGGATCGAACTGGCTGGGCTGCACCGACTTGCTGCCGGCGATGTGGCCCTTCTCGAAGTCGTTGCTGGCCGACAGGTCGATGACCAGCGCGTTCTCGCGGTTGATCAGGCCGGTCAGTTCGGCCGGGCGCAATGCCTTGTAGCCGCGGAACAGCCGCGCGACCTCGGTGTAGATGATGGCGATCGTCAGGCCGGCCAGCGCCAGCGAGAGGGTGGTGTGGCGCTCGGCGAAGGCCAGCAGTTCTTGGAAGGTCACGGCATCACTGCAGATGAAACGGGGCCGGGATTGTCTCCCACGGCCGCCGGCTGCGCAAAATCCGCAGGTTCCAGGCGTCCAGGCATGCCTTGGCGGGCAGCCCCCCGGTCACGCCGGCGAGGCGGCTACTGGCCTTCCCAGAGGTCGGGCAGGCCGCCGACCACCCACCAGGTCTTGGCTTCCTCGTCCCAGCGCCATTGCTCGCGGAAACGCACGGTGCGCTCGGCCTGGGTGTGACGGTTGACCACCGCGATCTCGATTTCGCGGACGGCGACCCCGGCCTTCCAGTCCACGCTGCTGCCGTGGTCGCGGTAGGCGGTGATCTGGACCTGCTCGAAGCGGGCCAGCTCCAGTTCGCTGACGGGATGCTCGGCCAGGTATTTCGGGTCGACGAGGGTCAGCGCCGCGTCGAAATCGCCCCAGCGGATCGCACCGGCCCAGGCGTACTGGTTGCGGTCCAGGGTGTCGGTCTTGCGGCTGGCCATGGCGCTGCCGGCGACCGCCAGCATGCCCAGCAGCAGGGCCAGGCTCATCAATCGGGTCAGGCGGCGCATCGGTGTTCCCCCAGGGCTCGGCGACATCCTAAGGGCAAACCGCGGCGCTGGTCCGCGCTGCGGTTCACGCCCGAAGGGGTTGCTTCAGGATCGCGACATAGCGGGCGACGAACTCGGTGGCGACCCCGCCGTCGGGCAGCATCGCCCGCGCGACCAGTCCGATACGGGCACGGCCACGCTCGCGCAGGGTGGCGATGAAGCCGGGCCAATTGGAATCGGCGGCCAGTTCGGCATGCACGTCCAGGTCGGCGAACAACGGTGCGAGGTAGCGGATCTGGCTGTCGGCGACGAACACCTCGGCCTCGAGCCCGGCCGCCTCGATGTGCAGGGACACCACGCCCCACGAGGCCAGCGTCATCATCGAGGCCAGGCTGCCACCGAACGCGCAGCCCTTGTCGTTGACATGGCGCGACAACGGCGCGTGCAGGCACAGGCGCTGGCCGTCGTAGGAGGCAATGCGCACGTCCATCGCCGCGACCGGCGGCATCGACTGGTAGTGGTGATGCAGGCGCTCCAGGGCGGAAGCGTGGTCGTAGTCCTGTTCGGGAACGGGCGATGGCTGATTCATGCGGCGTGCGTGCGAGCGGTGGGGGATGCGGGCGAGGCGGCTATGCTGATGGCATGCCAGCCCCTGCGCCGCCCGGATGGTACGTGATCTCGCTGCGTCCGCGCGGCGAGCACGACGCGTTGCGCCGTGCCGCCGCCCGCGCGGGAGGCGGCATGGTGGCGCTGTCGCCTTGGCGCCTTCGGCTGCGCGACGACGATGGCACGCGCCAGTCGCTGCGCGTCGCCCTGGATGCCGCGCGCGTGGTGGTGACCAGCCCGGCCGCGGTGCGGGCGGCGCGCGCGTTGCAGCCGCTGCGGACGCAGCCGGGCCAGCAATGGTTCGCCGTTGGCGCGGGCACCGCGGCGGCGCTGCGGCGCGCCGGTGTGGACGACGTCTCGGCGCCATCGCGGATGGACAGCGAAGGCCTGCTGGCCCTGCCCGGGCTGCAGCAGCTGGCCGGGTCCGATCTGGGCTTCGTCAGCGCTCCGGGGGGCCGCGGCGTGCTGGTGCCGGCACTGCAGGCGCGCGGCGCGCAGGTGCTGCGGGCCGATGTGTATCAACGCGACACGGTCGCACCGCCGCCGCGTGCGGTTGCGCAGCTGGTCTCGCTGACGGCGCCCACGGTGATCGCACTGTCGAGTGGCGAGGCGCTCGAGGCGATCCTCGACGCCTTGCCTGCAGCGGCTCGCGAGCGGCTGCTGCAGTCTTCCGTCGTTGCCGCCAGCGAGCGGCTGGCGGAGCTGGCGCGGCTGCTTGGCTTCACTGATGTGACGACTGCCCGCAGCGCGCGCCCGAACGATCTTGTGGCGGCGGCGGCAATGGTGATCAGCCGCCTGAACGACGGGGCGTGACGCACATCGTCATCCGGTAGCATGGCGGCCGTCCTCCCGCTTCAGCCAGCAGCCGTGTCCTCCACGCCGGAATCAACCCCCGCCCCCGCGCCTGTCGCTTCCGCAACGCCACGCCGTTCGCGCGGTTGGCTGTGGCTGGTGGTGGTGCTGATCGTCGCGGCCGCGGCCGGCTACGGCTGGATGCAGTGGCAGGCGAAGCTCGAACGCGACCGTGCACAGGCCAGCGATGCCGGACAACGGCTGGACGCCCTGGACGGCCGCATAGACTCGATCCGCCGCGACCAGCGCGCGCAGGTTCAACGCCTGCAACAGGCCGACGCCACCAACCGCGTGCTGCGCGACGAACTGCTCGGCGTCGGACAGCGCGCGGCGCTGCTGGAGGACACCGTTTCCAAGCTGGCCGATCCCGATCGCCATGGCGCGCAGGCGTTGCGCCTGGACGAGACCGAACTGTTGCTGAGCCTCGGCCAGCAGCGCCTGCTGATTGCCGGCGACCTCGACGGCGCGCGCCGTGCCTATGCGCTTGCCGGGCATGTGCTCGACGGCGTCGACGACCCTGCCTACCTGAGCCTGCGGCAGACGTTGCAGCAGGAGCGCGCCGGTCTTGATGCACTGGGCGTCGAGCCACGCGTGAAGGCGATGGCCGAACTCGACGCGCTGGCGCAGACGGCATTGGCCGCGCCAAGCGCGACCGTCGCGCATGACGAACCCCTGGCGCCGTGGTGGCGGCGCGCGTTTGCGAGCCTGATCGACGTGCGTCCGAGCGATCGCACGGTGGCGGTGCAGCCGTCGGACCGCATCGCGGCGACGGCCGGCCTGCAACTGGAGATTTCGCTGGCCCGTGCCGCGGCCGAACGCCGCGACGAGGCCGGCTTCCGCGCCGCGCTGCAACGTGCTGAAGCCTGGCAGGCACGGCTGTGGCCGGAGTCGCCATCGCTGCAGCAGCAGCGCACGCGCATGCGCGAGCTGGCGCAGCGCCCGCTTTCACTGACGCTTCCGACGCTCGGCAGCACACTGCAGCAGCTGCGCCAACTGCGCGCGGCGGACTGAAGGACGCAACGGAGCAGGCGCCCATGAACATCTTCCGCAACCTGCTGTTCTGGATCGTGCTGGCGCTCGCCGGCGCACTGGTGGCGCAGGTGCTGCTGCAGGATCCGGGCTACGTGCTCGTGCGCTACGGCGGCAACGACTACATCACCAACGTGCCCAAGGGCGTGGCGATGCTGTTGCTGCTCGCCGCCGGCCTGTGGCTGGTGTGGAAGCTGCTGAGCCTGCCGTTCGCGGCGATGCGCCGGCACCGCAAGCGCCAGGCGCGGGCGCAGCTGATCGATGGCCTGAGTGCGCTGGAACAGGGTCAGTGGAGCCGCGCCGAGAAACTGCTCACGCAGGCGTCGGCGCAGGCGGACGTTCGCGCGCTTGCCCATGCCGGCGCGGCGCGCGCGGCGGCCGCGCGCGGCGACGACGCGGCAGCGCAGCGGCACCTGGCTGCTCTCGCTGACGGCCATGCAATCGAACGCGCGCTGGTGACTGCCGAACTGGCCCTGCAACGCGACCGTCCGGCTGATGCGCTGGCCGCGCTCGACAGCGTGGCTGCGGCGCCGCTGCCGCCGCGTGGACTGGCGCTGCGCGCGCAGGCGCTGGTCGCGCTTCGCCGCAGTGGTGAGGCCTATGGTCTGCTCGGGGCTTTGCGCCAGCAGCAGGCGTGGCCCGGCGATCGCCTGGCAGCGCTGGAAGCGCAATGGGGTGCGGCCTCACTGCGTGAGGCCGGCGACGCCAATGTCCTGGCCGACCGCTGGGAAGCGCTGCCCAAACCGCTGCGCAACGATCCGGCCGCAGTGGCCGCGTATGCAGAGCGCGCCGCGGCGCTGCGCTGGGACGAAGCGGCGGCCCGAAGCATCGAGCAGGCGCTGGATGCACGTTGGGACGAGTCGCTGGCGGGACTTTACGGACAACTCCCGATCGGGCGCCTCGACGCCCGTCGTGGCAATGCCGAGCGCTGGCTGCAGGCACACCCGGCCAGCCCGGCGTTGCTGGTGACGCTGGCGCGCCTGGCGCGCGCGCAGGGCCAATGGCCACAAGCGGAGACGTACCTGCATCGGGCACTGGCGCAGGGCGCCAACAGCGAGGCCTGGGAAGAACTCGGGCACGGCTTCAGCCAGGCCGGCGACGAGAAGCTCGCGCGGTTGTGTTACGCCAATGCGCTCAATGCCGCGCGTGGCGCGGCGACACAGGAATTGCCGGGGCGCGACCTGCGCCAGAAGATCTTCGACCAGGCCGTGGTCGAGGAGCGCAACGAGCACGGCGTGCCGCGTCTGCGCGGCTGAGCAGGCTTGCGCCTGCCCCCGCTCCGTCCGCGTCGGCGCTTGCGTCAGCGCTCCAGGATGGCGACCACGCCCATGCCGCCGGCGGTGCAGATCGACACCAGGCAACGTCCGCCGCCGCGCTGCTTGAGTTCCTTCGCCGCCGTGGCGACGATGCGCGCACCGGTTGCTGCGAACGGATGTCCGGCCGCCAGCGAAGAGCCATTGGGATTGATCTTCGCCACATCGATGCGGCCCATCGGTGCCTCCAGGCCGAGGCGGTTCTTGCAGTACTCCTCGCTCTCCCAGGCGCGCAGCGTGCACAGCACCTGTGCTGCGAAGGCTTCGTGGATCTCGTAGAAGTCGAAGTCCTGCAGGGTCAGGCCATTGCGCTTGAGCATCTCCGGCACGGCCACCGTCGGCGCCATCAGCAGCCCCTCGCCGTGGACGAAGTCGACCGCGGCCACGTGGGCGTCGCGCAGGTAGCACAGCACTTCGTGCCCGCGCGTGCGCGCCCATTCTTCCGAGGCGAGCAGGCAGGCCGACGCGCCATCGGTGAGCGGGGTCGAGTTGGCGGCGGTCAACGTGCCGCGACCGGAGGTCTTGTCGAAGGCCGGCTTCAGCGAGGCCAGCTTTTCCAGCGTGCTGTCGGGACGCAGGATGTTGTCGCGCGAGACGCCACGGAAGCTCACCACCAGGTCGTCGAAGAAGCCGCGCTCGTAGGCGGCGGCGAGCTTCTGGTGCGACGACAGCGCCCACTCGTCCTGCGAGTCGCGCGAGATGTTCCACTGCTTGGCCATGTCCTCGCAGTGGTCGCCCATCGACTTGCCGGTGCGCGGCTCGGCCACGCCCGGAAACTCGGGCTTGAGCTCGCGCAGATGGAATCCCTTGAACGCGGCCAGCTTGTCGCGCGGAGTCTTGGCGCGGGCGGCTTCGAGCAGGCGGCGACGCAGCTTCTGGCCGTAGACGATCGGCACGTCGGAGGTGGTGTCCGATCCACCACCGATGCCGACCTCGATCTGGCCGGCGGCGATCTTGTTGCCGATGTGGACGATCGAGTCGAGCGAGGTGCCGCAGGCGCGCTGCAGGGTGATGCCCGGGGTCAGCGGCGACAGTCCCGACGACAGCGCCGCTTCGCGACCAAGGTTCCAGTCGCTGGAGTGCTTGATGACCGCGCCCATCGCCACTTCGCCCAGTTGCTGGCCATGCAGGCCGTATTTCTCGACCAGGGCGCCCAGCGTCCGTACCGACATGCCCAGGTTGCCGACGTCCGCATAGGCCGTGTTCTGGCGGCAGAACGGGATACGGACGCCACCGAGCACGGCAACGGGACGGGCAGGCTGCATCGCAACACCTCATGCGGATGGGGGGATCACCCGGCCGTTAACGGCGGCACGGGCATAATGGCCGCAGTGTAGCGCCGCCTTCGCGTGCGACCAAACGCCACCGTATCCATGAGTCTTGCCGAACCTGCCCCGACTGCCCCTTCCACCACGCTGCACGTGCTCGGCGCGCTGGCGCTGGAGCTGCGTGGCGACGCCCCGGTGTTCCGCCAGGCCCTGGCACAGGCCGAGGTCGGGGCCCTGGCCGGGCTGATCGCGCACGACCTGGCCGGCTTCGCCCCGGAAGCGGCAGCGCTGGAGCTGGTGATGGTGGGCGCCCACTACGACCCGGTCGAATTGTTGCGGCCGGGCTGGCCGCTGCACCTCGAACTCGACCAGCTGGCCGCACGCGCACCGCGCACGGCAGCCGATGGTGGCGGCCGGATCATCGCCTTCGGCGCGCACGACGCGCAGCTGCCCGGCGCGCTGACGCCATCGCCGGACTTCGTCGGCGGGCCGCTGCGGCTGGTGCCGTTCGTGCTCGGTGGCGATGCCGCGATCGCCACGCGCGTCGGCGATGCCTTCGAGCGTGAACTGCTCGAGCGCGGCATGGCCGGTGCGGCCACCGCACTGGCGGCGCAGGAAGCGTTCGGCCTGCAGGTCGAGCACGCACGCTACCTCACCGTGCACGACCTCACCGCGATGATGGCGATGCAGTACGACCACGCCGGCCTGGGCCCGCTATGGCCGCTGCTGGAGACCGCGCTGCTGCAGCCCGAGGGCGAGCACTGGCTGGACGCGCCGCCTGAGCCGCTCGTGCACTACGCCAACGGCGAGGCGCGCATTGCCCTGTTCGAACCGCGCGCATGGAAGGCGCGCTACGCCACCGACGCCCCCTGCGCGACGCAGGAGTGCCGCGACAGACTCGAACGCCTGCACCAGCATTTCCAGGCCAGGCAGCGCCAGATCGCGGCGGTGCTCGGCGCGCATGGGGTGCCGGTGAATTTCGTGCACTGCGGTGATGAGCAGGCGCGCGAGGCGCTGGACTGAAGCAGCCCCGGCTGAAGCCTCAGAACTGGCTTTCGTAGATCGCGTAGCCGGCGTCGACCATTCCCAGGGCCTGGTAGGTCCGCTGCGCGTCGGCGTTGTCGCGTTCGACATACAGGCGCAGGCCGATCACGCCGGGCGTTGCCCGCGCCAGTTGTTCGACGTGCCGGTACAAGGCAGCGAACACCCCCTGCCGCCGATGCGCAGGCGTGACGTAGACGCTCTGGATCCACCACCAGTCGCCGTTGCGCCAGTCGCTCCACTCGCGCGTGAGCATCAGCGTGCCGGCGGCGCTGGCAATGGTTTCGCGGCCGGCGACGGTCGCTTCGCGAACCGCCACGAAGTAGCGGGCCTTGGCCGGATCGGCAATCGCCGCCTCGACGCCGGCCAGCACCGTGGCCGGGTCCAGGTGCTTGTGCTCGGTCTCCAACGCCATTGCCGCCGCCCACTGCGCGAGCAGGTCGCGGTCGTGCGCGCTGGCCGCGCGTATGCGCAGCGGGGCATGCATCGGGCGATCGGGCACGGTGCGGTTACTGGGTGACGGTGATGACGCCGCAGGCCACGCGGCCGCCGGCATTGCCCGTGGGCTGGGTCTTGTAGTCGTCGGGACTGGCGTGGACGATCACCGCCTTGCCGGCGACGTCGTTGCCGGCACCGCCGCCGAGGGTGACGCCACTGGCGTGCACATCGACCTTCGCCACGCCGTCGGCATCGGCGACGATGTTGTTCATGTCGCCGCCGTGGTGCGCGCTGCTGTCCACCTTTCCGTGCGGCGAACCCGTCGGATTGAAGTGGCCGCCGGCGCTGCTGGCGTCGGCTGCGCTGCAGTCGCCCTTCTCGTGGATGTGGATGGCGTGGGTGCTGTTGGGAGCAAAGCCGCCGATTTCGCCGGTGATGTGCACGCCATCGCCCATCGGCACCACGCTCAACTTGCCGCTGACCAGGCTGGCCGATGCCGCGGCGAGATTGACGGTTGCGGCCTTGGCGGTCGACACCGCGGTCGGCGTGGCTTCCTTGGTCTTTGGCGTGGAGCTGCAGGCAGCCACGACCACCACTGCGGTGGCGGCGAGCAAAGTGTTCAGCGTCTTGTTCATCGACTTCTCCGTGGGGTGACGGGTCCGGCGCACCGGGCCGCGTCGTTTGATCCGAGCCGGATCGCATCGCAGCCTAGCTGCGCGGCGGTCATCCAGCGGTGAAATGGCAACCGGCCGGTGTTCACGCCGGCCTCGCAAACCTCGGCGCGCCTGCGCCGCGGGCATCACGACATCTTCCGCTGCGGGCGGCGGCGAGCCGTTGCAGCGACGGCTCAGGATCGACGCCGGCCGGGGCCAAGCTTGCGTGTCAGCGTGTTGCGACCCAGGCCCAGCCGCGCCGCCGCCTCGGTGCGGCGGCCGCCGGTGTGCTCCAGGGCCGCCTCGAACAGCGCCCGTTCGAAGCGCTCGCGCGCCTGCGCGTGGATGTCGTCACTGCCGAGCGCCAACTGCGCCCGCGCCCATGCCGCCAGCCGCGCGTCCCAATCATGGTCGTCGCCAGCGGCGCTGTCCTTGCCCGGCGTGGCGGCAAGCGCTTCGTCCAGGTCGGCGCGCGCGATGGTTTCGCCCGGAGCGAGTGCGGCCAGTCGCCAGCACAGGTTTTCCAGCTGACGCACGTTGCCGGGCCAGTCGTAGGCGAGCATGCGTTCCAGCGCCGGTTTGGCCAGGCGCTTGGGTGGCGCATCGAATCGCACTGCCGCCGAGGCGAGGAAGCGTTCGGCCAGGCGCGCGATGTCCTCGCGCCGCTCGCGCAGCGGTGGCAGGTGCAGCCGCACGACATCGAGCCGGTGCAGCAGGTCGGCGCGGAAGCGACCGTCGGCGACCAGCGCTTCGAGGTCCTGGTGGGTGGCGGCGATCACGCGCACGTCGACGCGGATCAGTTCGCGTCCGCCGACGCGGAAGAACTCGCCTTCGGCCAGCACGCGCAGCAACCGCGTCTGCAACGGCAGCGGCATGTCACCGATCTCGTCGAGGAACAGCGTGCCGCGGTGGGCCTGTTCGAAACGGCCGGTGTGACGGCGCTGGGCGCCGGTGAAGGCGCCGGCCTCGTGGCCGAACAGTTCGCTTTCCAGCAGCTCCGACGGTATCGCCGCGGTGTTCAACGCAACAAACGGCTGCCCGGCGCGCGGCGATTCGCGGTGCAGCGCGCGAGCGACCAGTTCCTTGCCGGTACCCGTCTCGCCGGTGATCAGCACCGACAACGGCGCCTGCGCCAGGCGCCCGATCGCGCGGAACAAGGTCCGCATCGCCGGGGTATCGCCGATCAGGGCATCGTCCTTGGGCAATTCGGACGGCGCTGGCGCTGCGCCCTCGCCAACCGCCGCCAGCGTGCGCGCCGCCAGTGCGACGGCTTCGTCGAGGTCGAAAGGTTTGGAGAGGAATTCGTGGGCGCCGCCGCGGAAGGCGCCGGCGGTGCTGGCGACGTCGGTGTAGGCGCTCATCACGATCACCGGCAGTTGCGGCACCTGCGCCTTCAGGCGTTCGAGCAGGACCAGGCCGTCATCGCCCGGCATGCGCACGTCGGTGAAGAGAAGGTCGGGCGCGCCGCGGTCGGCCAGCGCGGCCAGGGCATCGGCCGTATTCTCGAATCCGTCGACGCTGTAACCGCCCTCGCGCAGTGCCGTGGCGAGCACGAAGCGCACGCCACGATCGTCGTCGACCACCCAGATCCTTTTCACGTGCCTTCCTCTTCCTCGATCTGCAGCGGCAACAGCAGGGTGAACACGGTGTGGCCGGGTCGCGAACGGTACGCCAGCGAGCCGCGGTGCTCGCGCGCGACCTGCTGGGCCAGGGCAAGGCCCAGGCCGCTGCCTTCTGCACGGCCCGAGACCAGCGGCAGGAACAGCTGTTCCGCCAGCTCGTCGGGAACGCCGCGGCCGTCATCGACGATTTCCAGGCGCATGGCGATGGGGTGCACGGCATCGCCGATGCGAACTGCGTGCTCGGCGCGCGTGCGCAGCGTGATATTGGCGGCGCCGGCTTCGATGGCGTTGCGCACCAGGTTCCATACCGCCTGCACCAGGCGATCGGCGTCCCCGCCGAATTCGGGCAGGCTGGGGTCGTAGTCGCGGACCAGGCGCACGGCCCAGCCGGCGTCGCTCTCGGCCAGGCGCAGCACGCGTTCGAGCACGGCGTGGATGTTCAGCGGCGCATGCGGGCGCGGCGGTGCGGGTGTGAGCAGCTGGTCCACCAGCGCGGTCAGGCGTTCGACTTCACTGCCGACCAGGGCCACCAGTTCGCCGGCGTCGCCACCGCTGCCGGCGGTGTCGGCGTCGATGCGCCGCGCCAGCAGCTGCGCGGCGCCCTTTAGGCCGGCCAGGGGATTGCGCAGTTCGTGCGCCAGGCCCTTGAGCGAGGCCGACAGGGCCGACGGCAGCAGCAGCGCCGGGTCGTCGCCGGGAAATTCGTCGACCGGATGCGCTTCGAGCAGCCAGCCGCCTTCTTCACGGCGGCTCAGCCAGACATCGGCGAAGCACTCGTCACCGTCGGCGAAGCGCAGGCGGCTGCGGCGCAGTCGCAGCGGCGCATCGGCGGCCGCATCGAGACGGCGCATGGCATGGGCGAAGTGGCCGTCGCCGCCGTCGAGCCCGGCCAGCGGCCAGGCCACCAGCCGCCTCGCACTGACCCCGAGCCAGCGCGAGAACGCGGCATTGCAGCCGACGATCGCGCCTTCCTCGTCGCTCCACGCCAGCGGCGTGGTCAGGCCGTCGAGGTCGGGCCGGTCGAAATCGGTCGGGGCGGGCACGGACATTGCACCATGTTAGTGCAAGAGCCCGTGCCCGGTCGCGGCCGGGTCAACGACCCGCCGTCACCGCCGGAGGCGTCCACTGCCCGGACGTGATGGCGTCCTGTGGCCAGTAGGTGCGGATGTAGAGCGAGAAGTCCTCGCCCTTCGGCGCCGGCAACCAGTTCGCGCGCTGTGCCGGATCGCTCGGCTCGTCGGCCTGGACGTAGATCGTCAGCGAGCCATCCGGACCGGTCTTCAGATCCTTGTTCTTGGTACCCACCGAGTAGCGCTTGATCTCGTTGGGCGCGAAGAAGTGGTGCTGGTTGTAGAGCGTCAGCGACCAGAATCCCTTCACCGGCGGCAGCTGGTCCTTGGCGAACGTCACCGTGTAGCGCGTGCCACCGTTGAGACGCGCGCCGGCTTCGTCGAGGTCCTGGTAGAAATACTTGGTCTCGTTTGGCTTGTTGACGAAGATGTTCGACTTGGCCACCGCAGTGCGGGTGAAGTAGTCGGTGCCGAACTGCGCACCGTTGCTCTGCGTGGTCCAGTTGTGCGCCAGTGGCAGGCCGTAGTTGCGGAACTGCAGCAGCGGGCTGACCAGGTCCTGCTCGGCCTTCCTGGCCTCGTCGATCATGGCCGCCTTGAGCTTGGGATCCTTCTGCGCGGCGGCGATCACCGCCAGCACTTCGGCGTAGCGCGCTTCCTCACCGGCCAGCGGCCTGGCGTCCTTGAGCACCAGCGGCAGCTCGTCGACGAACTTCTCCGGCGCCACCCATGCCGTCTCGGCGCCGCCGGCCGAATCCTGCGCCGGGAACCGGGTCTGCTTCGACCAGTCGCGCTGCTTGGTCTTGCCGTCGAACATCGACAGCGGGTACATGTCGATCTGGTTGATCAGCGGCTGCACCGCCTGCTTGTCTTCCGCGGTCGCATCCTGGAACACGCGGGGAATCACGAAACCGGTGTTGGTGCTCGAGCGGAACACTCCGGTGATGCCCTTGGGCACATCGCCCTTCCAGTCCGGGCCGGCAAGCAGGTAGAAGCCCGGCTTGGTGCCGTACATCTTGCCCAGTTCGGCGAAGCTGTCGGTGCGCAGGTCGACGACCTGGTAGACCCAGAAGCGGTCGCCAAAGTCAGGCACCTGGATCACCACCGGCTCCACGTCCAGGCCAAGGCTGGCAGCGCCGTAGACGACGTCCTGGTTGGGGCACGCCACCATCCGTTCCTGCGGCTCGATGTAATCGCTGAGCATGCTCAGGCGATTGAGCGGGGCCACCGGCACCACGCCACCCATCAGGCCCGGTTCGGGCAGGTCCTTGAAGGCCAGGCGGCGGTTGTAGACGTTGATCATCGGCCACGCCCAGAAGTAGGCCTGGCGCGCGACCATCCGTGCGTATTCCTCGGTGATGCGCGTGCCTGCCACCGGGCCCGGCACCGGCGCCGGCGCCGGTGTCGCTGCTGCAGGCGCCTGCGGCGCGGCAGTGCCCGTGGTCGCGGCAGGGGCCGGATTGCTCACGGCGGTTGGCTCGGTGCGCTGGCATGCGCTCACGGCCACGATCGTCGCGATGGCGCAAGCCAGCACGGAAGCAGGGGAGACGCGGGCGGTCATGGGTTTGCTCCCGTTGCCTTGACCAGCGGCGCCGGATACCAGGCACCGGTCAGGATCGCCTGATCCGGGCCGTAGGTACGGAAGGTCAGGTTGTAGTTCTGCCCCTTCGGCGTGGGCAGCCAGTTGCCGTCGGGTGCGTCCTTGGGTTTCTCCGGCGCGAAGTACAGCGTCAGCGAGCCGTCCTTGCCGTACTGCAGCCTGGACTGCTTGTTGATCAGGAAGCGGTTCTTCGGATTGGGGATGGCATGGAACTCTTTCGAGTCCACCGCGATCACCGACCAGAAGTACTTCACGTGGCTTTCGGGCAGCCCGTCCTTGGCGAAGGTGATGGTGTAGCTGTTGCCGCCATCGAGCTTGGTGCCGGTGCCGTCGCTGTCGGTCTTGAAGTAGACCACTTCATCGGTGCTGTTGGCCCAGATGCCGGCCAGGTCGATCAACGTGCGCGTCTTGAAGTCATCGCCGTACTTGCCGATCGTCGCCGGCCGGTTCCATCCGTTCTTGTTGGAGCCGGCGGTGCTGAAGGACTTCTGGAAGGCCGGCAGCGTCTGCTCGCGGATGACTTTCTCGACGCGCTCGCGTTCGGCCGGGGTCTTCACCGCTTCGGCGACGGCGCGCACCTTGGCCTGCAGCGCGTCCATGCCCGGGTTGATGTCGGGTTCGCTGTCGAGGGCGAGCGCAGCCGAATCGAATGCCTCGGCGCCGGGGAACCTGTCATTGGTGAACACCGGCGTCGCCGGTACCGGCTCGATCTTCGGCGTGCCGCTGGGCTTGACGGTGATCTTGTGCTGCAGCGCGATCGACTGCCTGGCATCGGCGCCCAGTTCGACGCGTGCCAGGACGCGTGAGGTCCTGCCGGGCAAGTCGATGCGCACGGCGTCGGCCGGGACCTGTACCGTCGCGCCCTTCAGGCACATCCAGAAATCGCCGCTGGGGTGGTCGGCGTAGTTGCGCTCGTTGATGTTGGCGACGGTTTCGCCCCAGCCATTGAGGAACTGCACCGTGTAGTAACGGCCTTTTATCTGCGGCACGTTGAAGACGGTGCAGCTGCTCTCGTCGACTGCGACCCAGGCCTCGCTGTAGGCGACATCCAGGTTCGGGTTGGCCCAGGCCACGCCACCGACTTCGCGATGGGCGATCTCGTTCCATTTGAAGCCTTCCTTGCTGAAGTCCAGCTGCTCCTGGCGCAGGACGAGCAGTCGGGCAAGCAGGTACAGGTACGCGTCGCTGATGTCCTGGTCGGAGATCGCCTGCTGGTCTTTGGTCTGGGCCTGTTGCTCGGGAGCGGCACCAGTGTCCGCGGCGGTCCCGCTGCGTTGGCAGCCTGCAAGGGCCACGGTGATTGCGAGTGAAAGGTACAACCCGGTAGATACTGGACGCACGACAGCCTCCTGCTCAGGCATCTATGAAATCAAATGTGGTGAACCGTCACTCGCGCGACGGCAACCGATTTAGTTTCATGAGCGGAGCGTGATGCGTCAGTGATCAACCGCGGATCGTGGCGCGCGTTGCCGCGAGCTGCGATGGGCTGACGCCGAGCATGCGCCGCATGCATCGTGCCATGTGGCTGGGATGGGCGAAGCCGGTTGCCAGTGCGATGCCGGTGATGTCCAGGTCGCCCTGGGTCAGCAGCAGACGCGCGCGCTCCACGCGACGGTGCATGACGAAGCGATGCGCGGGCATGCCCACCGCATTCTTGAACAGCGGCTTGAAGTGCGAAACGCTGTAGCTGGCAACCGCGGCGAGGTCGGCCAGCGACAGGTCTTCGTCCAGGTGCGCTTCGATGTAATCGACCACGCGCTGCAACCGCCACGCCGGCAACGCACTGGCCTGACCAGGCAGTCGTGGCAGATGCGCATCCGCGGACGACCTGCGCGAACCGGCTGCCAGCACGCGCGCCGCCAGTGCGCACGCCAGGCTGTCGGCGAAGAGGCGACCGGATGGATAGCCGTCGAGGGCCTCGCTGCGCATCATCCAACCGATCCGTTCGATCTGGGGATCGCGGACATGGATCGCAGGCGCGGGATCGGACGCGTCCACACCCAGGCGCATTGCATCGGCTGCCTGCCGCATCATCTCCGGCGCCAGCCGCAGCAGCAGCGATGTGGCGGGCGCGGACAGGGTCCAGCGCGTGCTGGAACCGGCGGGCACCACGCAGAACTGGCCATGCAGGCGGGTTCCGCGGCGCTCGGCGCGCTCGGCCCGGTAAGAGACCGGCACCGGACCGCCGACATGCAGACACAGGACATGGCGATGGTCGACGGGCGAATCAAAGCGCCCCGACGGCACGGGCGAGGTGAGCACATCGAGCCATGGCAGGCGCGATCCCGGCGGGGCACCTTCCAGTGCCCGCGCCGGAACAACCGGATAGCACGAGGGTCTGCCGGCGTCGTTCATGGCCGCCATGGTTCTACCGACCCCGGGGAGCGAAGAAGGCCCGAAAGTCACCCTTCGTGCCTGCAGCTCCGTATCGCCGACGTTGCCGGCGCGGTGGCGGCGACGCCTAGTGCGCCCCCGCCAACCTGGCGCACTTCGACATGGTGTCGAACACCTTCTTCTCCGCCGCGGGTGGCGCGGGGAGGGTGTTGAGCGCCTTGAGTTCTTCGATGGTGCTCGTACTTGCGATACCTGCTGCCGAACAGCGGCAATAGACCTCGCGCCGGGCCGCGGTCAGTCCGCGTTTCAGCTGCGTCTTGCTCAGGCAACTGTCGAGTGTGGTCTTGCGGAAGTTTTCCCTGAAGGCCTGGTCCGCCTTGTCCGCCTGGTCAGCGCAGGCCGCGATGGACAGGCAGGCGGCCACCAGCAGCGCTGGAAAGCACTTGCGAATCCGCTGACCTGTAACCCTGACCGCAGCAGGACCATCCCCGAGCCTGACCAGTTGCATGCGCTTCCCCAGATGGACCCGGCATGGCCCCGCTGCGGATTGTAGGTCCAACGCAGGGGCATGCAAGGCGCGCAGGCATACGCTCACATTCCTTTGAACGCCGCTTCCACCGCGCCGATGCTGACCGGCTTCTGCAGGACTTCATCGAAGCCGCTCTCGAGCAGCCCCTCCATCTCCTCTGGCAGCACCGAGGCGGTGTAGGCGACGATCCGCAGCGACCCGCGCTGTTGTTGTCGCAACGCACGGCAGACCGCACGGCCGTCCATGCCCGGCATGCCGATGTCGAGCAGCACGGCGTCGAAGGGTTGTTGCTGGAAGCATTCAAGGGCGGATGTCCCGCTCTCGCATTCGACCGTCGACCAGCCAGCGCGCTCGAGGATGGCGCGGGCGAGTTTCCGGTTGACCAGGTCGTCATCGACTATCAGAACGTGCGGCATGGCTTGCGCCCTCTGTGGTTGCGGCCTGCACCTGCGCGCCCGGATCGCCTGCGTGCGGCCCGCGTAGCGGGATCCAGAACGTGACCGTCGTGCCTTGCGATTGCTTCGACACCACCTCGATCCCGCCGCCGTGCAGGGCGATCAGTTCCCGGGAGAACGCCAGGCCCAGCCCGGCGCCGGCCTGGGCCATGGCCTCTTCGTCGCGGCCTTCGCTGAAGGGTTCGAACAGATGGCTCTTGACTGTATCGCTCATACCGATGCCGGTATCGGAGACGCGAACCGTGACCTGTTCGCCCTCGATGTACAGGTCCATGCCGATGTGGCCGGTGCGGGTGAACTTGACGGCGTTGTGCAGCAGGTTGTTCATGACTTCGCGGATGCGCACGCCGTCGCAGGTCACCACCTCGGGGAAGTCGGCGGCGACGTTGAGGCGATACTCGAGTCCCTTGCCTTCGGCGACGATCGCGTGCGTCCTGGACACGCTCATCGCGGTCTGGCGCAGATCGACTTCACGCAACTGCAGATGCAGCTTGCCGTGCCGCAGCTTGGTCAGGTCCAGGATCATGTTGACCAGGTCGAGCAGATAGCCGGCGCTGTCGTGGATGTATTGACCGTACTGGCGCTGTTCGGCTTCGCCGGAAGTGGTCTTGACCAGCTCCGAGAAGCCGAGGATGCCGTTGAGCGGCGTGCGCAGGTCGTGCGAGATCTTGGCAAGGAATTCGGACTTGAGCTGGTTGGCTTGCCGTTCGCTCCTGGCCAGGCGCTGCAGTGTCCGCCGCTCGCGCCTGGCGAGCACGGCCGCGAGAAGGGTGAGCATGCCCACGCCCAGCGTGAACGCCGAACTGCCGATCAGGTAGATCCGCCGATGCCGATGGAACTCGCGCAACGCGTCGTGGCGGGAGATGCCGACCACGATGATCAGCTGGTAGTCGCCGAGGTAACCGCCCGACCACAGCCGCGGGACGGCATCGACTTCCGGTTGCGAGACCTGCTGGATGGTGCCGTCCTTGAGGCGGTAGATGACCGGACCCTTGGGCCACCGCGACATCGGGATGGGTGCGCCGCCGACCAGCACCGCGCGCACGCGTCCGTCCAGGCCGAGGATGGCGGCGATGTCCCGGGGACCGAGCTCGACCGTCCCGAACTGACGTGACATCGGACCGACGTTGAGTTTGCGCAGGTTGCTGAGGATCTGGTCCGGGCGGATGCTGGCAATGGCGGCGCCGGAGAACGAACCATCCGGCAGCCTCACCGGCCGGGTGAACACCAGCGTGTCCGGATGCCCCGCATGCGCCGGCAGCGGCGTCGACACCCGTGGCCGGTCGACCACCGGCATGCCCGAAGGCAACACCTTCGACAGCCATGACTTGTCCACCGGAACTTCGCCCACCATGGTCCGGTTGGCGGCATCGACCACGCCCAGCTGGACCCGATGCGGCCTGACATACCCGGCGCTTCTGAGCAGCTCGATGATGTCGAGGTCGGCATCGTCGGCGACATAGGCCTGCCGGACCACGCGCACCATCCGGTCGAGATCGTCGAGGCGGTGCTGGGTCTGTTCGGCGAAGGAGCGGCTGAGTCCATTGGCCTCGCGGTAGCCCTCGGCCAGCGCGCGGTTGCGGTCCTTGGTGATCTGTCCGAGGGTGACGATCCAGGCGAAGCAGATCATCAGCGGGCCGATGAGCAGCATCAGCACGGCCGGATCGATCCGGCTCGTCCAGCGGCGCAGGCGTGACTCGCGCAGGGGAGGCGCCCCGGTCGTCATGCTATTGCCACTCCAGCCGCCAACCCGCGATCAGCTCGGTTTCGTTTCCCAGCGTGCGGTGTTCGATGCCGAAGGTGATGGCCTGGCGATGCGGCAATGGCCACACGCCACGTACGTGCGAGATGAAGTTGTCCGGGTCCGTGCCGTAGCCGACGCCGGCGGTCAACTGCAGGCGTTCGCGCTCGTAGGTGAGGTCCGCGATGTAGGCCGTCGTGTTCGTTCCGAAGGTCGGATCGCCGTGATACGCGACCAGCGTGGCGTAGGTCCAGGTCGACGTCGGCACGCTCAGGCCCAGGTGCCAGAGCCTGTCGTGCGCGGGCGTGGCGCCGAATTGCTGGCGCACGCCGGCAAAGCCCTGCACGCGGCCGCCGAGTTCGTGGCCGACGTTGAGCTCGACGCGTTGTTCGTCCTCCACGCTGTCGTGTTGCCGGTACTCGTAGGCGACTTCCCAGAAGTACTGGCCCGGAACCCGCCGGAGCCAGCTGAGGCGACCGGAATTGAGCGGCAACACGGCGCGGTCCCTGGGGTCGAGCGAAACCAGTTCGCGATCGTTGTTGACGTACGTCGCGCGGAAGACGTCGCGCGCGTTCATTGCGATCTCCAGGTCGGCGAGCAGGCGGTTGGAGTCTCCCGTGAACAGATCGTCGCGACCGGCCATCAGGTCGAGTCGATAGCGCCAGCCCTGCGCAAGCTGGGCCAGCCCGGCCTGCACCTCCGGATCGTCGGGCCAGGCCGCCTGCAGCGGTTGCAGGCGCTCGCGGGCCAGGTCGTAACGGCGCTGTTGCAACGCCACCATCGCCAGCCCCGTTTGCGCCTCGCGGTCGTCGGGGCTGGTGGCCAGCAATTGCCGATAGATCGCTTCGGCCTCGTCGGGGCGGAACTGCTGGCGCGCGACCCGGGCGAGTCCCAGTCGTGCCGCGCGCGACAACGGATCGGCCCGCAGTACCTGCTCGTAGAGGGTGCGTGCCTTGTCGGGACGTTGCTGGAATTCGTAGGTGACGGCCAACTCCAGCGTTGGCGCCGGCTCACCCGGCGCCTGCTGGTGGGCGCGGGACAGGGCGGCGGCGGCATCGCCCAGGCGCCCCTCGTCGCGCGCACGCACACCGGTCAGCAGGTCGACGCGGTAGTCGGCGGCGGCGACGTCGCGGCACTGGAGCAGCAGCGCGTCGATCTGCGCCGTCGGTGGCGGCTGCTGCGCCATCAGGCGCTGTGCACGGTCCAGATCGCACTGCGCGGCAGCGGCGAGCGGTGCAGCGCCCAGTGCGGCGAGCAGTGCGGCGAGCAGCGGCGGCGGCACGATCGCGGCCTTCATTGTCCGATCCAATAGCGCAGCAGGACCAGCCCCGCCAGCAGGACGAGGATGACGATCTCCGCGTACAGCAGCTGCCGCTCGCGCCGGATGTCGGCCTGCAGGTCGGCGCGGAAGCGGGCAGCGGCTGCGGTGGAGTCGGGGGCGCTCATTCCAGTTGCCTCACCCGGCCGATCTTCACGGTCTTGTCCCAGCTGCGCTCGGCGCCGCGCAACTCGGCGACATAGGCGGCGAACGAAACCGCGCACAGCACCGGGCCATAACCCACCACCGCCAGCAGCGGACGCACCAGCCAGGGCGGTGCACCGGCGCGCTCGAGCCGGTACAGGCCCCAGCCGGCGACCATGCAACCGCCGACCCAGGCATACAGGAGCACCACGACAGCGGCGCGCCAGTCCCAGGCCTGGTGCAGCGTCGGGAACGAATTGATCAGGTAGTACGGCCGATCCGGGAAGATCGACAACGCCATCAGGCCGAGCGACACAAGACCGGGAAACAGGATCCCTTCCAGCCAGGCGCGCCTGGCGGTGAACGGATCGATGAGGCACGAGAACAGCAGCACGAACAGATAGACGAATGCGTTGATCAGCCACAGCAGGTGGAACGCGCGCCATGCCCAGCCGTGGTGCAACAGCAACAGGGTCAGGCATGCAGCCATGGCCAGCAGCATCAGGATCGGTGTGAGCACGGTGGCGAACCAGATCAGCCCGAACATCCAGCCGCCGATGCCGCGGTGCGAGAACGGGCGGAACCAGGCATGGCGGAAGGCCCAGGTCAGTTGCAGGTTGCCGCGCGCCCAGCGCAGGCGCTGCTTCCACAGGCTCGACAGCGCATCGGGCTCTTCGGCCCATACGATCGCGTTGCCGTCGAACAGCGCGCGCCTTCCGCGCAGTTCGGTCAGAAACGTGGTGTAGGTGTCCTCGGCCAGTGTCGAGGTGTCGATTGCGCCACCGATAGCGATGAGGTTCTCGCGTGAGTGCAGTTGCGCGCCGCCGGCGACGCAGGCCATCACGCCCATCACGTTCTGCGCACGGCGCGAGGCCGCCTGGGCGGTGATGTACTCGAAAGCGATCGAGCGCGAAACGAACCCGCCCGGCGCGCTGCCTTCCTTGATGTACGCCGTGACCGCACCCACCTCGGGATCGGCCAGGTGGCGCACCATCTTCGTCAACGCGTCGCGGGAGAAGACCACGTCGGCGTCGGTGATCAGCACCGCCTCCATCCAGTCGTCGTCGAGCACGTGCGCCAGGCCGTAGTTGAGCGTGTGCGCCTTGCCCTGCCCGCCCTTCTCCCGACGCAGGTGGAAGACCGTGCCGGGATAGCGCAGGGCCGCCTCGCGGGCCACCTGCGGGGTCTGGTCGGTGCTGGCGTCGTCGATGACGTAGACACGCAACGCATCACGCGGGTAGTCCAGCGACATCATGTGCTCGATGGTGTTGTCGATCACCAGGCCTTCGTTCCAGGCCGGGATCAGCACGGCGACACGTCGCCTCACGGGTGCGCAGCGCGCGTAGTGGTTGCGCACGCCGTGCACGCCCACCAGCAGGAACTGGATGAACGCCGCCAGCTGCGGCGCCGTGCCGAGGAAGACGGCGACCACACACATCCATACCCAGGATTCCTGCATGCGCGTAGCCTCCGGATCGCCTGCGGGCACGCGTCCGGCGATGACCGTGGCGCCTGTTTACCACAACGCCTCGGTGCTGCCTGCGAACATCTCGGCTGTGAAGGCAACCATCACAACGAAGCGGATAGCGTTTCCCCGCACCAGCTCCCGGATAGAAATGCCATGCGCGTGTTGGTCACCGGTGCGGGCGGACCTGCAGCGGTCAGCGTCTGGAAATCGCTGGCCGCCGAGCATGAACTGCTGCTCGCCGACATGGACCCCGATTCACCGGGTCTGTACCTGGTGCCCGCGCAGCAGCGGTTCCTGATTCCGCGGGGCGAATCGCCTGAACTGGTTCCCGCCCTGCTCGAGCTGTGCCGTGCGCACTCGGTGGAGGTGCTGATCTCCACCGTCGATGCCGAACTCGCCCCGGTGGCCGAGGCCACGGCTGCGTTTGCCGCGATCGGCACGCGCGTGCCGCTGTCGCCCGCGCAGGTCCTGCACCGCTGCCGCGACAAATGGGCGCTGCTGTCGCACCTGTCCGGGAACCCCTTCGTTCCGTCCTGCGTGCAGCTTTCGGCAGAGACGTTGCCCACCATCACCCGCTTTCCGTGTTTCGCCAAACCGCGTGCAGGCTCGGGCTCGCGTGGCATTGCCCTGATCGAGAGCGCGCAGGACCTGGCCGACCTGCCGCTGGACGATACGTATCTGGTGCAGGAGCTGTTGCCTGGCCCGGAGTTCTCGGTCGATGTCTATGTGAGCCAGCACGGCGAGCTGGTGGCGGCCGTGCCGCGGGAAAGGATCCGCACCGACTCGGGCATCGCCATCACCGCGCGCACGCTGCACATGCCCGAGCTGATGGAGGCCGCGGCAAACATCGCGCGCACCGTCGGCATCCGCTACGTCGCCAATGTCCAGTTCAAGCAGGCCGTCGATGGCCATTACAAGTTGCTGGAGATCAACCCGAGGTTTCCCGGCAGCCTGCCGTTGACCGGCGCCGCGGGCGTCGACATCCCGCGCCTGCTGATGGACGATCTGCAGGGCAGGCCGCTGCCGGCCGGGCCGATGCCATTCACGGAAGTGTTCATGGTCCGCTATTGGACGGAGAAGTATCTGGACCCGTCGGAATGGCAAGCGCTGTGCCGCCGCTGAGCGTCCAGCTCATCCGACATGCGCAAACCACGGCCAATGCCGGCCAGGTCACGGACAATCACGCCGACATCCGCCTGACCGAACTGGGCGAGCACCAGGCACGCAAGGTGGCCACGTCAATCCCGAACGCGCCGGACCTGATCGTGGTGTCGCCATACCGCCGCACCCTGGATACGGCGCTGCCGCTGATCGAGGCCTATCCGGGGACGGTCGTGGAGACGTGGCCGATCCAGGAGTTCTCCTATCTGGCGCCGGCGCGGGCGAACCGCACCAGCTTCGCCGAACGCAAGCCGATGATCGCCGAGTACTGGCAACGCGCCGACCCCGGGCACGTCGATGGCGAAGGCGCGGAGTCGTTCGCGCAGTTCGTCGCGCGCTTGCGCGCCTTCCACGAGCGGCTGTGGCAACAGTCCGGACGCGTGGTGACGTTCGGCCACGGCCAGTTCCTTCGCGCCTTCACGCTCGGTCTTCGCGATGGCTTTTCCGGGTCACGCGAGGCCATGCTCAAGTTCCGCCAGGCCGAGGTCTCCAAGCCGGTGCGCAACGGCGAGATCATTACCGTGACGCTACCGCCGCCGGGCGAGGTGATCGGTGGACGCTGATGGCGATCTTGATCTGGCGTCGGCGGCGCGCCTGCTGGGTGATGCCGCGCTGGTGCCGCTGGTGGTCGAGGCTTTCGCGGCATCCGCGCCACCGCTGCTGCAGCAACTCAGGCAACGCGTGCTGGCCAACGACGAAACCGACGTGCGACGCCACCTGCATCGCCTGACGCCGACGTTGGCCCTGCTGGCCAGCGGCGACCTGCAGGACCAGTGCGGGCAGGTGTTTTCGATGTGGCACGCGCCGCAGACCGCCGAACGCGAGGCGCGCTCGCTGGCGTTGGTCGACCGCATTGAGTCGCTCGTGCACGAGGCCGCGCACGCTGCCGACCGAGCGGGCGACGACGATCCGCTGACGAAGATGCGTCCTGACGACGATCCGTCCTGACTGGCGCGAACCTCTCCGGCGAGTTCACGGCCCCCGCTGCCGGACCACTTCCAGCGGTTCGGCCATGACATAACCGGCGAATCGCCCCCAATAGCGCGCAGTTGCCACGATCAGGTCCGGCGCAAGGTAGGCACGCAGCGCCGTCTGGCTGGAATAGGCCTCGATGGCCTGGAGCTTGCGCTGCAAATGGTCGCTGATGTCGATGAACTGCCCGGGACGGAATTCGACCGTGGCGGACGGCGTCTGGTAGCAGAAGACGTTGCCGACCGAGCGCGCGGCGACCATGCTCGCGCGGTAGGTATTGCGGTGGTCCTGGTGGGTGTCGTACTGGGAATGCGTGTAGATGTGGGTCGGCTGGATGTCGGCGATCGCCTGTTCGATCAGCTCGATGCTGGCGCCGCCCTCGGGCACCATCGTGTCGTTGAGTTCGGCCAGGATCAGGCGCGCCTGCAGCAGCTCGGCTGCAGCGTGCGCCTCGCGCGCGCGGATCCTCGCGTCGCCGCCCTGTGAACCGTGACTCAGGGTAAGGATCGTCACCTCGTCCTGCCTGGCCACGTGCATCGACAAGGTGCCGCCGCAACCAATCTCGACATCGTCGGGATGCGCGCCCACGGCCAGCACCGAGCGGCGCTCCTGCTTGCGGCGCCGGCGCGTGAGCTGGGCCAGCTTGTGCACCTGCTCCAGGAACACTTCCTTGGCGAAGGGCTTGAACAGCATGCCGTCGGCATGGTTCTGCACGGCGGTGCGCGCGTACTCGGCGCTGACCACGCCGGTCATCACCAGCACGCAGGTCCATTTGTGCGCCGCCTTGACCTCCTGGATCAGCTCCAGCCCGCTGGCGCCGGGCATCTCCACATCGGTGATGACCAGGTCCCAGTCGCGGGCGGGCAGCGCCGCCCTGCCCTGCGCGGCGTCCCCGGCAAGTGTCACCTGCGCCAGGTCGCCCTCCTCGAGCCATTGCCGCACGATCAGGGCGTACTCGGGGCTGTCTTCCACCACCAGCACCTGGAGCGGCGGGTTGGGGGACATGTGCGGGGCCTACAGCACGCGCTCGAGCTTGCGCTGCAGCGCGGTCGATTCGGCCGCGCAGTCTCGGCCCGGGGTCAGCCCCTGGCTCCGCGCGGCGGCAATCTCGGCCTTCGCTGCCGCCATGTCGGCCTCGAACGTCGGATCGGCGTGCAGCCTGGCAACGGTCGCCGCTCCCATGAAGCGACCTTCGAGGATGTCGCTCTGCCAGTGCACGTTGCAGACCAGGCGGCTTTCGCCGAACGTGCGCCCGCGCGCGATCACGGCGTCGGCGCGATCGGGGGCCAGCTCGGTGAGGATCAGCGCCCATGCCCAGCCGATCGTCGTGTGACCCGAGGGATACGAGCCATCCTTGCGCAGCGCGGCTTCGTCGTCCGGCGTGCAGCTGGCTTCCTTTGCGAGCACGAACGGACGCGTCCGGTTGTATTCGTTCTTGGCGCCGTAGGTCGAAAGGCCAGCGTCGACCATGCTGCGCTGGAGCAGCATGTACAGGCGCGGCGTCGCCTGTTGCGACACCGGGATGCCAAGCGCGCACTCGAACGTGCCGGCGGCGTGGGGGAAATGCAGGTCGGCATCGCTGACCGCCTGCTGCCAGCGCGGCGTGCCACGCAGGGTGATGGCTTCCTCGCGCACGGCCTGGTCGTGGGCGAACGCGGCCGAACCGGCCGCCGGCGGCTTGGGCACCAGCGCAAGACTGTTGAGGTACTGCTCCTTGTGCAGGTAGCCGGCGGGGATGCCGGGGCGGATTTCGGGTACGGGTACGGGGGCGGGTACGGGGGCGGTAGCCGCGGCAGCCGGCGCTTCGTTGGTCGCCTTGGGCGACTGGCTTGCACAGCCAGCGAGCAGCACGAGGGCAGTGAACGATGCTGCGGAAAGGGTGCCGGGTTGGCTCATGTCCGTGTCCTGTCGACGGTGTCGGCAAACCATCGGTGCGGGCCGGTGAAAGGGCCGTGAGAGGCCGCGCCGCGTCGCGACGGCGCCAGCGACGGTTCCCGCGGCGAGCAGAGTCCGCCAATGCGGCGGCAGCCGGACACGCTATTGTGGCGGCCCGACCGCTGCCCGGACCCGTTGATGCCCGCACCCGCCGCTCCTGCAACCGCGCCGACCCGACTCAGCCACGCGCTCAAACCCCGTCAGCTGATCATGATGGGACTGGGCAGCGCGATCGGCGCCGGCCTGTTCCTGGGATCGGGTGTCGGCGTGCAGGCGGCGGGACCGGCAGTGCTGGTGTCGTACCTGGCCGCCGGCGCGCTGGTCATCATCGTCATGAATGCCCTGGGCGAAATGGCCGCGGCCAAGCCGGCCAGCGGCGCGTTCTCGGTGTATGCGGCCGATGCCATGGGCGCCACCGCCGGCGCGACCGTGGGCTGGTTGTGGTGGGCGCAGCTGGTGATCGTGATCGCCGCCGAGTCGGTCGGCGCCGCCGGACTGCTCTCTACGGTGTGGCCATCGCTGTCGGTGCCGCTGGCGTCACTGACCTTCATGCTGTTCTTCACCGCCATCAACCTGATGGGCGTGAAGAACTTCGGCGAGTTCGAGTTCTGGTTCGCGATCCTCAAGGTGGTGGCGATCGTCGCCTTCATCCTGATCGGCATCGCGCTGCTGCTGGGGCTGCTGCCGGACGTGGCATCGCCGGGCCTGTCGAACTTCGTCGACCACGGCGGCTTTGCTCCCAAGGGCCTGGCCGGCATCGGCGCGGCGCTGCTGGTGGTGGTGTTCGCCTTCGGCGGCACCGAGATCGTTGCCGTCGCCGCCGCCGAGACGCAGGACCCGGAGCGCAGCATCGCCCGCGCGATCCGCACTGTCGCCTGGCGCATCCTGGTGTTCTACATCGGTTCGCTGAGCGTGATCATCGCGGTGGTGCCGTGGACGAGCGCGGCGTTGTCGTCGCCGTTCGCGGCGGTGCTGGAGGCAGCGCGGATTCCCGGCGCGGCAACCGCCATCACGCTGATCGCGGTGATCGCCCTGCTGTCTGCGCTCAACGCCAACCTCTACGGCGCCTCGCGCATGATCCATTCGCTGGCCGAACGCGCCGAGGCGCCGCGCTGGCTGGCGCGGGTCAATGCCCGCCACGTGCCGGTCGCCGCCGTGCTGTCGTGCGTGGTGTTCGGCTTCATCGCCACCGGCATGGAACTGCGCTACCCGGGCAAGGTGCTGCCGGTGCTGCTCAACGTGGTCGGCTCGACCTGCCTGCTGGTGTGGACGATCTCATTGCTGTCGCAACTCATCCTGCGCCGTCGCGCCGATCGCGCGGGGACGCCGTTGCCGTTCCGGATGCGTGGATTCCCGTACCTGACGGTGATCGCGCTGGCGATCCTGGGGCTCATCTTCCTGTTGCTGCTGTCGGGCAGCGACACGCGGATCCAGTTCCTGTCGATGCTGGGGCTGACGCTGGGGATTGCGGCGGTCAGCGAGATTGCGCGGCGGCGGCGGGGGTGAGTGGCGGGCGGCTTGGCAGTCGACTTCTTGTCGTAGCTCGGGCACCCATCCCCTCCCAACCCTCCCCTTGAAGGGGAGGGCCGGTGCTCCGGACCTTGTCGGTGGGAGCGCTTGTGCTCCGGACTTTGATGTTGCCCCTCTCCATTGCGGGAGAGGGGCGTCGTCTGCATCAGTTCTCGTACGCCGACTCACCGTGCGAGGTGATGTCGAGGCCTTCGCGTTCGGACTCTTCGCTGACGCGCAGGCCGACCGTGTACTTCACGATCAGGAAGCTCGCCAGGGCGACCACGCCCGAAAGCACCACCGTCACCAGCACGCCCTGCAGCTGGATCCAGACCTGCGAGGCGATCGAGTACTCCGGCAACGCGGTCTCGGTGACGTAATCCCAGATGCCCGAACCACCCAGCGCCGGTGATGCGAACACGCCGGTGAGCAGCGCACCGAGGATGCCGCCGATGCCGTGCACGCCGAACACGTCGAGCGCGTCGTCGGCGCCGAGCAGGCGCTTGAGCCCGGTCACGCCCCACAGGCACACCGCACCGGCGAGCGCGCCGATGATCATCGCGCCGCAGATGCCGACGAAGCCGGCCGCCGGCGTGATTGCCACCAGGCCCGCCACCGCACCCGACGCCGCACCAAGCATCGAGGGCTTGCCCTTGCTGACCCACTCCAGCACCGTCCAGCCCAGCACCGCAGCGGCGGTGGCAAGGAAGGTGTTGACGAAGGCCTGCGCCGCAACCGCGTTCGCTTCGAGCGCGGAACCGGCGTTGAAGCCGAACCAGCCCACCCACAGGATCGACGCGCCGACCATGGTCTGGGTCAGGTTGTGCGGCTTGATCGCCTCGCGCCCGTAACCCACGCGCTTGCCAACGACATAGGCACCCACCAGTCCGGCAACGGCCGCGTTGATGTGCACCACCGTGCCACCGGCGAAGTCGAGCGCGCCCTTGGCGAACAGGAAGCCGGACTGGGCGAGCACGCCCGGGACGGCATCATTGCTGGTGAACGCATCCGGCCCCGGGAAAAACCAGACCATGTGCGCCATCGGCGTGTAGGCGAAGGTGAACCACAGCACGGTGAACAGCATCACCCCGGCGAACTTGATGCGTTCGGCAAACGCGCCGACGATCAGTGCGCAGGTGATGCAGGCGAACGCGCCCTGGAACACGAAGAACACCAGCTCGGGGATATAGACCCCCTTGGTGAACGTCGCGCCCATTGCCGTGGCATCCAGGCCCTTGGCAAACAGCCGGTCCCAGCCGCCGATGAAGGCATTGCCGCTGGTGAAAGCCAGCGAGTAGCCGTACAGCGCCCACAGCACCGCCACCAGCGAGAACACCAGCAGGCACTGCATCAGCACCGACAGGACGTTCTTGCTGCGTACCAGGCCGCCGTAGAACAGCGCGAGCCCGGGCAGGGTCATGAAGATCACCAGTGCCGAGCAGACCAGCAACCAGCCGACGTCGCCCTTGTTGGCGACCGGCGCGGCAGCCGCGGCGGCATCCTGGGCGAACGCGATGCCGGGCATCGCCATTGCGGCGAACGCAGCAAGCAGACGCGGATGGCGGAAGGCGTCGACCATCCGGCTGCGTTCGGTGGAAGAAGACGCGGGCCCTCCACTCCCGTCATTCCCGCGAAGGCGGGACCCCAGTGTCGTTGAACTTGTCACGTCGACATTCCTCTCGATGGCGGTGATGGGCGAAGCAGAGTCGTCGGGGGCCCGCCTGCGCGGGGATGACGGCGCCGCTGGTTCCTGCGTGAGCGTCGGGTTCATGGCCGCCACCTCACAACGCATCGTCATCGAGCTCGCCGGTGCGGATGCGCACCGTGTGCTCGAGGGCTTGAACAAAGATCTTCCCGTCACCTACCTTTCCGGTGCGCGCGGCGTTCTGCAGGGCTTCAAGGGCCGCATCGAGGATCGATTCGGCAACCGCGCATTCGACCTTGAGCTTGGGCAGGAAGTCGACGACGTACTCGGCGCCGCGATAGAGCTCGGTGTGACCTTTTTGTCGCCCGAAACCCTTTACTTCGGTGACGGTGATGCCGGACACGCCGACTTCGGTGAGCGCTTCGCGCACCTCGTCGAGCTTGAACGGCCGGATGATCGCGGTGATCAGTTTCATCTCGCAGCTCCGTGGGTCTGGATGGCTCGTCTGTGATGGTTCATCTCGGATGCGCCCGCCTCAGAAGGTCTTGGTCAGGGTCAGCACCACCGTGTCCTCGCCGAGGAAATTGCCGTAGCGGTTGGTGTACAGCGCCTCTTCGGCATCGGTGTCGAGATAGGCAAGGGCAATGGCGAAGCCGCCGTCGAAAGACTTGGTGACGCCGAGCTTCCAGTCGACGTATTCGAAGTCCTCGTTGTTCTCGATCCACTGCTTGCCGGCGTGGGCGTTGAGCGTCCACGTCGGGACGAACTCCCAGTTCACCGCGGCGTCGAGATAGCCGCTGCCATCCGAATCGGCGTAGCCGAACAGATCGGTGAGGGCATAGGAGTACTTGGCGGCGAAGATTCCGGCGCTGATGCCGAAATAGAGCTCGCCGGTGTCGGGGCTGTTGAAGCCCGAGGGGTAGTCGCCGGGATACCAGTAATAGAGCGCACCGACGTCGAAGCCGACGGACTCGCCGATCTTGCCGCGATAGCCGCCGTAGAAGTCGAGCTCTACGCTGTTGGAGATCGAATCAGGGAAGACGTTCGTGTCGGATAGCCAGCTGACATTGCTGCCCCAGCTGCCGACGTAGAAGCCACTGTCGGCGGCATACTCGATGCCACCCTGCAGGGCCGGTTCCTGGTTGTTCTGCGAGATGCCGCGGAAGAGATAGTCACTGGTCAATGCCAGTGAGCCGGACGTGCCGGCGTGTGCGCTTGCCATTCCCATGCCGACGAGCGCGATGGAGACGATGGTTGCAGCGCAGGTCTTGCTTGCAGTGGTTCGAGACGACATGACGCAGGCTCCTCATAAGCGGTGGCCCCTCCCCGGTCATTGCTTCGTGCTCTTGCAACGCGGACGTTGGTGTCGTTTCCCGCGCCATCACCGGGACGCACTTCGCCTTGCGGCGGGCGCAGCCCGTCGATCTGGGTTACCTCATGGATTGGTTGAAGCGGTGGCTGGCTGGAAGGGGGCTCGAAGAGCGCCCCTCCCCAACCCTCCCCTGCATTCGCGGGGGAGGGAGTCGGGCGTCAGACGGTGTAGTACATCTGGTATTCGAGCGGGTGCGTGGCCGCGCGGAACTTGGTCACTTCCTGCATCTTCAGCGCGATGTAGCCGTCGATGAAGTCGTCGGTGAACACGCCGCCGGCCTTGAGGAAGTCGCGATCCTTGTCGAGTGCTTCCAGCGCCTGGTCGAGGCTGTGGCACACGGTCGGGATGTTCTTCTCTTCTTCCGGCGGCAGGTCGTACAGGTCCTTGTCGCTCGGAGCGCCCGGGTCGATCTGGTTCTTGATGCCGTCCAGGCCGGCCATCATCAGCGCGGCGAAGGTCAGGTAGCCCGACTGGATCGGATCCGGGAAACGGATCTCGATGCGGCGTGCCTTCGGGTTGGCCACGAACGGAATGCGGCAGCTGGCGGAACGATTACGGGCCGAGTAGGCCAGCATCACCGGGGCCTCGTAGCCCGGCACCAGGCGCTTGTAGCTGTTGGTGCCCGAGTTGGTGAAGGCGTTCAGCGCGCGGGCGTGCTTGAAGATGCCGCCGATGTACCACAGCGCCATCTGCGACAGGCCGCCGTAGCCGTCGCCGGTGAACAGGTTGACGCCGCCCTTGGCCAGCGACTGGTGCACGTGCATGCCGCTGCCGTTGTCGCCAACGATCGGCTTGGGCATGAAGGTCGCGGTCTTGCCGTTGCGGTGGGCGACGTTCTTGATGACGTACTTCATCGTCATCAGCTCGTCGGCCTTCTTCACCAGCGAGTTGAACTTGGTGCCGATCTCGCACTGGCCGGCGTTGGCCACTTCGTGGTGGTGCACTTCCACTTCCATGCCGACCAGTTCCAGCGTCTTGCACATCTCGGCGCGCAGGTCGTGCAGCGAGTCGAGCGGTGCCACCGGGAAGTAGCCGCCCTTCACCATGGGACGGTAGCCGGTGTTGCCACCGTCGTATTCGCGGCCGGAGTTCCAGTGCGCTTCTTCCGAGTCGATGTGGAAGAAGGTGTGGCCCATTTCATTGGCGAAGCGGACCGAGTCGAAGATGAAGAATTCCGGCTCCGGGCCGAAGAAGGCCTGGTCGGCGATGCCGCTGGACTTGAGGAAGGCCTCGGCGCGCTTGGCGACGCCGCGCGGATCGCGCGAGTAGGCCTGCATGGTCGCCGGGTCGAGGATGTCGCAGGTCAGGACCAGGGTCGGATCGGCGGTGAACGGATCCAGGAACGCGGTGCTGGCGTCCGGCAGCAGGACCATGTCGGACTCGTTGATGCCCTTCCAGCCGCTGATCGAGGAACCGTCGAACATCTTGCCGTCCTCGAACAGGCCCGGCTCGACGATCGACTTGGGGAAGGTGACGTGATGCTGCACGCCGCGCATGTCGACGAAGCGCAGGTCAACGAATTCGACCTTGTGGTCCTTGATCAGCTTTTCTACGTGTTCGAGCGACATGGGTACTCCGGGACAGGGGATGGCTACTTGGGAAAAACTCGGCCGCGTCGGCCGCACTTGTCTATATCAAAGCAATGAACGTGCCAATGTTTCATGATCTGCAAGTCGTTGATTTTCAAGAACTCGACAGGGTCCAGCCAGTACCACCGCACCAACATGGTGCGGTTTCGAGTGCGACTTGCCTCAACCGGGTGCATGAGCCCCATCCGGTATGCTGCCGCGTCGCGCGTCCTTTCCCACCCCAGTTTTCCTGACGGCCCATTGCATGACTGACCTGTTCGCCGCGCTGCTGCTCGGCATCATCGAAGGCATCACCGAATTCCTGCCGATCTCCAGCACCGGCCATCTGCTCATCGCCGAACGCTGGCTCGGGCACCGCAGCGATCTGTTCAACATCTCGATCCAGGCCGGCGCGATCCTCGCGGTGGTGCTGATCTACCGGCAGCGGCTGTGGGACCTGGCGATGGGCTTCATCGGCCGCGGCGCCGGCGCCGGGCACAGCCCGGCCGGCACGGCGCTGACGCCGGCACAGGCCCGCGACTACGCCTTCAAGCTTGCCGTGGCATTCGGCGTGACCGCAGTGCTCGGCCTGGTGGTCAAGAAGCTGGGCTTCGAACTGCCCGACCACGTGACTCCGATCGCCTGGGCGCTGATCCTCGGCGGCGTGTGGATGATGGCGGCCGAGTACTTCGCCGCCAAACGCGCCGAGAAGCTCGGCGAGCGCGCCGCGATCACCTGGACGGTGGCGATCCTGGTCGGCATCGCCCAGGTCGTCGCCGGCGTGTTCCCGGGCACCTCGCGTTCGGCGGCGACGATCTTCGTCGCGCTGCTGGCCGGCACCACCTCGCGTGCGGCGGCCACCGAGTTCGCCTTCCTGGTGGGCATCCCGACCATGTTCGCGGCGACCGGTTACGAGTTGCTGCACGTGCTGGGCAATGGCGAAGCCGCGCATGAGGACTGGACCGCGCTGGCGGTGGCATTCGTCGCCTCGGCGATCACCGCGTTCGTGGCGGTGAAGTGGCTGCTGCACTACATCCAGAGCCATCGCTTCACCGCGTTCGCGGTCTATCGCCTCGTGCTTGGCGCGACGCTGCTCCTGCTGGTGCCGTCGGGAAGCTGAACCGGCACCGGTTTGCGCCGGTGCGCCTTCACCCCGTTTTAGGCCGTGTTGCGTTCCCATTGGCACCCGCAATGGAGACCGCAATGAAACGATTCGTGATGCTCGCCCTTCCCCTGGCCCTCGTCGCCTGCGCCAAGGCGCCGGCTCCGCCGGAAGCAGCGACGCCACCTGCTGCGCCGACGTCGGTCGTGGCGGCACCGGCCGAGCCTGTCAGCGCGATCGATGCGACGCTGCTGGGCAGCCAGCACTGGCGGCTCGAGAAAGCCGTCGACGCCAAGGGACAGGCCATCGAGGCGCTGTTCGCCCGCGCCGACAAGCCGCTGCAACTCGACTTCCGCGACGGCCGCGTCAGCGTGAGCAATGCCTGCAACCGCATGGGCGGCGGCTACACGCTCACCGGCGACCGCCTGCAGGTGGCACGCATGGCCGCGACGCTGATGGCCTGCACCGACCCGAAACTGATGGCGCTGGACCAGGCCATCGGCAAGCGCCTGGAAGCGGCGCAGACGGTCGCGCTGCGCAATGACGGCCAGTCGCAGCTGACGCTGACCTCCGCCGATGGCGAGGTGCTGACGTTCCGCGGCGAGGCCACGGCCGAAACCCGTTACGGCGGCCCGGGCGAGACGGCGTTCCTGGAAGTGGCCGCGCAGGCCAAGCCGTGCAGCCATCCGCTGATCCCGAACAAGCAGTGCCTGCAGGTACGCGAGCTGCACTACGACGATCATGGCCTCAAGACCGGCACGCCCGGCCAGTGGCAGCCGCTGTACGAGGACATCGAGGGCTACGAGCACACCGATGGCGTGCGCAACGTGGTGCGCGTGAAGCGCTACACGATCAAGAACCCGCCGGCAGATGGTTCATCGATCGCCTACGTGCTCGACATGGTGGTCGAGTCGGAGAACGTGGCGACCAGCAAGAAGTAACTGGCGCGCAGATCAGGCCGGCACGCGGGATGCCTTGCCGGCCTTGATCGCGTACATGGCCGCGTCGGCCTGCACCAGCAGTTCGGCGAGGCTGGCACCCGGTGTGTCGGCCGGGTCGATCACGCCGACGCTCAGCGACAACGTATAGGGCTGGTTGGCGTGCATCGCCGCCAGCTGTGCCGCGCCGACCTCGACCCGCCGGCGCACGCTGGCCGCGTCGATGGCGTCGAGCGCGAGCACGGCGAACTCGTCGCCACCCCAGCGTGCCAGCACGTCGGCTTCGCTGAACACCACGCGCAGCAGTTCGGCGGCCTGGCGGATCATGATGTCGCCGGCGGCGTGGCCGTGGCGATCATTGACCGGCTTGAGGCCGTCGAGGTCGATGAAGATCAGGCGACACGGCTGCTGCAGGCGCCGCACCACTTCCAGTTCCTGCGTCGCCAGCAGCTGGAAACCGCGGCGATTGTGCAGACCGGTCAGCTCGTCGGTCAGCGACAGCAGGCGCACTTCGTGCTCGGCGCGTTCACGCTCGGCCATCTCCTCGCGCAGCAGCTGGTTGGTGCGCGCCAGCTCCTCGGTGCGGTCGAGCACGCGCTGTTCGAGATCGGCGTGCATCTGGATGTTCTCCAGCGCCACCGATGTTGCGTTGGCCAGCGTCTGCAGCAGGTGGGTCTCGTCGGCGCTGGGCGTGTGGTGCTCCGCCCAGTAGCTGCCGATCGCGCCGATCGGCTCGAGCGTGCGGATCGGCGTCATCAGCAGGCTGCGGACGAACGTTGGCCGGTACGCTGCGTGCGGGATGCGATCATCGGCGTAGATGTCCTCGATCGCCACCGCGGTGCGGTTGAGCATGCACCAGCCGCTGATGCACTGGTTCAGCGGGAAGCGCTGGCCTTTCCACAGCGGCGAGATCGCATCTTCGTCGAAGTAGTAGCACTGCCCGGCGTCGCGCAGGACCAGCGACGCGCCGTCAGAGCCGGCCAGGGTGCGGGCGGTGCCGCGCACGATCGCGGCGACGCTGTCGAGGTCGCGCGCCAGCGACAGCTGCTGCACGGCCTCGACGAGCGATTCCAGTTTTGCCTGGTACTGCATCGCAACCCCCCCTGGTGCGATGTCTGCCCGCGCAGGCGGGCAGGTCGATCAGTCCTTGACCTGTGGATTGAGCGAATACGTTGCGTAGATCGAGACTTCGTCCAGGACGTGGCCGTGCATGGCCTCGAACACCTGCGCGGCGGTGAAGCGGTCCGGCACGGTCAGGTGATCGATGTCGAGGGCGAACAGACGGAAGAAGTAACGGTGCAGGCGCAGATCGTTCGGCGGCGGGAACGGCCCGTCGAAGCCGTACCAGTCGCCCGCCATGGAGGCGTCGTCGGCGAACCAGCCGGTGTAGTCGTTCAGGCCCTGGCGCGCGCCGGCCGGTCCGGACGGACGGGTCTTGCCGTGCGGCACGACACCGTCGCTGCAGCTGCCGGCGACGATCTGGCTGACGCCGGCGCCAATGTCGACCATCGCCCAGTGCACGAAGTCGCACCGCGGTTGCCCGGACGGGATCAGCACGCCGGGCTTGCCGACCATCTCCGCCACCGTCGGCACGTCCGGATCGATGCACAACAGCACGAACGACTTCGTCCCCGCCGGGGCATCGCCCCAGGCCAGGTGCGGATTGCGGTTGGGCGCAAAACCAAAACCGTCGGCCGTGGCCTGGCCGGCGGCGAATTCGGCCGGCAGGCGCTGGCGGTGTTCGAAGCTGTCGCTGCGGATGTGCATGGATCGTCCTCCTTGCTTCAGTTCATTCCGCCCGATAGCCCAGGCGCTGCGCAACCGGCGTCAGCACCGCGAACTCCTCGGCCAGGGCGTCGCGGAAGTCGCGCCAGTGACCGGCGGGGAAGTGGGGCGGGCCGAGCATCTGCTGCGGAGCGACGGCCACATTCGCACCCAGCGCATCGGCGATCGCCTGGGCGATGCCGGCGGGGTTGGCGTCGTCCATGCGGATCAGGCGATGCGGGAACAGGTCATGCTCGCTGAGCTCGGCGATCTGCTCCATCGTCCTGGCCATCCAGCGCGCGCCTTCCAGCGGCGAGGCCAACGCCAGCGGCACCGGGCCACCGAAGGCGAGCCAGTCCAGCAGCATGTCGCGCGGGTCGCGCACGGCCACCATCAGCACCGCCTCGGGCAGCTGCGGGCGCAGGCCCAGCAGCAGCGCGTTGTCCCACCACAGCAGCCAGTCGAAGGCATTGCCATCGTGGATGCCGCGCGCGGGCAGACCGGCGCGCCACAGGCTGACCAGGTAGGCCGGATCGAGCGAGCCGTTGAGCAGGCCCGACACGGTGTCGTAGCGCTGCAGCGGATCGGTCGGCGGCTGCGCGCCGAAGCGGTCCACCAGCAAAGGCGCGGCGGAGTGCTTGATGGTCGCGGCGATGTATTCGACCAGCGAGCCCGGCGCGCCCCACAGCAGCAGCACGCCCGGGGCCGGATCCGGCAGCGGCGCCAGTTCCGGCCACTGCGTGATCGGCGCGCTCGGCTGCGGCAGCGGCAGGCGCTCGCCGACAACCTCGGCGTGCAGCTCGGCCCAGGTCGCGGCGGCGGCATCGGGCTGGCCGGCGGCGTCGAAGCAACGGCCCAGCAGCTGGCGCAGGCTGCGCTTCACGTTCGGGTCCGGCGCCTGTGCAAGCAGGCCTTCCACGCGCAGGACCGCGGCGTCGGGGTCGCTGCGCAGCAGCTGGTCGATGATGCGCAGCTCGGCCATGGTGTGGCCCGGCTGCAGTTCGGTGATGCGCTGCGCGGTGGCGTAGGCCAGTTCCGGCTCGCCGGCCTGGTCGTGCAGGGTGGTCTGTGCTTCCAGCGCCGGCACGAAGTCGGGCATCGCCTCGCGCCAGCGCGCGATCACTTCGCGTGCCGCGTCGCTGGCGAATTCCTCGAACAGCAGGCGCGCGCGCCACAGGTCGGGCGCCTGCGGGTGCTCGAGCAGGACCGAGTCGATCGTGGTGCGGGCTTCATCGAGCAGCTCCAGGCGGCGCCAGGCTTCGATCAGCGGCAGGATGCCGCGGCGGTCCAGCGGCTGGGCGAGGAAGGCCTGGCGCAGGCGCGGCAGCGCGCGTTCGTTGCGGCCGGCATCCAGTTCCAGCTCACCGACCAGGCGATGCATGCCCGGCGTGCCGGTCTCGCCGTCGAGCAGCGGCGCCAGTTCGTCGGCAGCCTCGCCCGGACGCGATTGCAGGCGCATCAGGTTGGCGACCATCAGGCGCAGCGGGCGCGAACCCGGATCGCCCTCGAGCAGGCTGCGGAAGGCCTGCTCGGCGAAAGCGTAATGGCCCTTGCCGAGGTAGGCGAAGGCGAGCGCATGGCGCAGCTGGGCGTCGCCCGGGGCGCGCTCGGCGGCGCCGCTGAGGATCGCCAGGGCGCGGTCGGGTTCGCCGCGGCGCAGCGCCAGGGTGCCTTCGACCGCGGCCACGTGCGGGTGCTCGGGGGCGATGCGCGCTGCGGTGCGGATCAGGCGCTCGGCCTCGTTCAGGTCGGCGCGGCCGATCGCCAGGTGGGCCTGGATGATGTAGGCCGGGAACTGGTTCGGATCCAGTCCGGTGGCGCGGGCCAGCGCAGCCTGGGCTTCGTCGAGCTGGCGTTCGGTCAGCAGCAGGCCGGCGCGCTCCAGGTGCAGGTTGGCGTCGTCAGGCGCCAGCTCGATGGCCTGGCCAATGGCGGCAAGCGCGCCTTCGCGGTCGCCGTCCAGGCGCAGTGCAGCGGCGAGCAGGCGGTGCGCGGTGGCGTCCTGCGGTTGCGCGGCGATGGCGTCGCGCGCGGCGCTGAGCGCTTCGCTGGCCACGCCGCGGCGCAGTGCGTCAATGATCGGTTCGTACATGGACTGCTCGATGATTCAGGCGAAAGCGCGATTGTAGCGGCAGCAGGCGCCATGCCCGGCCTGCCAACAGGGGTTTATCGGCAGTTGCGGCGGGGACTTGAGCCGCGCCGGGGCGCGGCGGCGCGATTTCGGGGGCCGGGGGCCGGCCAGGCCCGGTCCTTCAGGCGCTGTCGGCCGCGTCGAGCATGCGCTGGGCGATCCAGCGTTCGGCAAAGCCGTCGAGGGTGGCGCCTTCGAGGAAGCCGCAATGGCCGCCCCAGGGTGCGATTTCCAGCGCCGCGCTGCGCGGCAGGGTCAGGGCGTGGAATCCCGCCACCGGAATCACCGGGTCGTCCTGCGCCATGAGGATGCTGGCCGGGACCTGCAGCGCGGTCAGGCGGTCGCCGGCGATCGAATACCCGTCGAAATAGCGCTCGAGGGTGCCGAAGTCGGTGTGGCGCTCGACCATCCACTGCGTCAGCGGTCGCATGCGCAAGCCCAGGACCTCATCGTCGAAGGCATGCACCTGCGGGAACAGCTCGCGCTTGCGCGCCAGCGAGCCGCGCCATTTGCGCTCGAAGTACCACAGGTACAACGGCAGGCCCTGCTCCATCTGCTCCATCGTGCGGGCCGGATCGAGCACCGGGCATACCGCCGCCACGTGGGTCAGCGCCAGGCCGGCGTCCGGCGCGCGCAGCGCCAGGCGCAGGGCGAAGTTGCCGCCGAGCGAATAGCCGGCCACGGCCATCGGCCGGCCCGGGAAACGGCGCGCCACTTCCACCGCCGCGCGCACGACTTCGTCGATGCGGTTGGAATGGAACAGCCCTTCGTTGAGGTGATGGGTGTTGCCGTGGTCGCGGAAGTTGAGGCGGAACACTTCGAATCCGGCCTTCAGCAGCTGCACCGCGGTCAGGCGCATGTAGCTGGAATCGACGCTGCCCTCCCAGCCGTGCAGCAGCAGCACCAGGCCGCGCGACTCGCGATCGGGCATGACGCTGTGCAGGCCGTGCAGGCGGGCGTCGCCGGCGTCGATCAGGTGTTCGCTGCTCACTGCGCCCAACTCGGCCAGGCTGCGTTCGCCATGGCGGCGACGCAGCACACTGGAACCGAGCGCGGACTGTACGTGCGCGTTGCGCAACCAGCGGGGTGGTTGGTAATCGGCGGCGGTCAGCATGCCTGGGACCATAGCGGTACGAATTCGAGTGCGCCCACTAAACCCAACGTACTCTTCAACTCGTCATGGCCTCGACAATGCGCGATCGGGCCAGATCGGCAAGACGGCGGCGTCCGTCGGCCTGGCCAGGCGCGATCGGTTCGAGGAAATGCACTTCGGCCAGCCGCGTCGGCTCGCCGAGCAGGCGCACGAAGTTGCCCAGGAAGCTCTCGCCGGGCTGGAACGCGACTACCTGCTGGGCCTGGCCGCCCTCGCCGTAGCGCAGCGCGACCGGCTGCACGGGGACTCCGGCTTCGACCGCGGCCAGGAAGATGCGGGCATGGAACGGGCCGATCTCACGACCGCCGCGAGTGCCGCCCTCTGGGAACACGCCAACCGAACGGCCGCCGCGCAGTCGCGCCAGCATCTCGTGCAGGACGCCGCCGAGCGATTCGGTGCTGCCGCGCGAATGGAAGATGGTCTCGCCGCGCGAAGCCAGCCAGCCCACCACCGGCCAGCCCTCGATCTCGCGCTTGGCGACGAAGCCCATCATGCGCTGGCTGTGCAGGGTCTCGATGTCGATCCAGCTGACATGGTTGGCGACGAACATCGCCGCGCCGGGCAGAGGTTCGCCGTAGCGGCGCAGGCGGAAGCCGAAGATCCACATCAGGCCGGCAGACCAGGCGCGGATCGCGCGATGGGCCAGGTTCTCGTTGCCGACGCGCACGCCTGCTGTCAGCGGTGTGCCAAGCAGCAGCACCAGCGGCAGGTCGACGAGGATGTGCCACACCAGCAGCGGCACGCGGATGAGATAACGGAGGGCGCGCGCGGCGGGCGCCGCGGTCGGCGCCGTCGCGCCGGCATGGGGGGACGGCGCATTCATTGATGGCACGATACCGAAGCGATGTCGCTGCGGCCAGAACTGTTTCGCCATACGTCGATGGATGTTGCGGGGGTGAATGGCCGCCACGGCCGGTCGACCGCATCGCGGGACGGGGTCGCCAGCAACCCCGCCCCTGCGGCAATCGCGTCAGGTCATTTCAACGCGAACATTCCAGCGCGATCATTTCAGCGCGCACGCCATCACCTTCTCGGCGTCGCCCTGCGCGCCCAATGCCACCTTCGACAGCGACAGCTGCGCCTTGCCCTTCGCCCGCAGGCTGATCAGGGTGTCGAGCTTCGAGGTGTCCGCGCCGGCCGCGGCGAAGCACTTCAGCGGGATGCCGAGCGTGGTCCAGCGCGCGGGTTCGAGGCTGGCCAGCGACTCGGCCAGCGGCAGCTGCGCGCCGCAGCCCGGGCCGCAACCCACGCCGACGGACACATCGCCCGGCGCATCGGCGCGTACCGTCAGCACCAGCATCACATCGCCGTTGGTTTCGCGGGTGAGGTCCTTGGCGGCGTCGGAATGCAGCGACACGGTGGCCTCGCCGCTACCGGTCCATTCGACGCGGCGGGCATCTTCCTGGGCCAGGTGGTCGATTGCGCGCACGCGCACGCTGCCGTCGGGCGACGCGGCCGGCAAGGCGGCGACGTCGACCGCCGCGCCCTTGGCGCCCTGCAGCCGCATCACGATGCCAGGCGTCAGCACGCCGCGGGCGTAGTACACGCCCGGCCGCCCCATCGCCGCGGAAACGCCCGGCTCTTCCGGCAATGCCGCCAGGGTGCCGTCATCGCCATAGGTCAGGCCGAAGCCGAAGGCGAACTGCGGTGAATAGTCCGGCTGGCCAACGTTGTTGGCGTACTGGTCGGCGCGGCGCGGCCACGAGAAGCCGAGCTTGCCCTTGAAGTCGTGGGCGAGCTTGCCGTCGGCGCCGCGCAGCAGCACGTCGGCGATGCCGCCGCCTTCGCTGCCGGGCAGCCAGGCGGCGACGAACGCGTCGGCGGCGTTGATCTCGCGGTTCATCCACAACGGCCGGCCGCTGAGGAACACCGCCACGACCGGGATGCCTTCGGCCTTCAGGCGCTGGATCAGTTGCAGGTCGCGATCGTCGCCCGGCTTGTACCAGAGCGTTGGAATGTCGCCCTGGAATTCGGCATACGGATCCTCGCCGAAGACGACGATCGCGGCGCCGGGCTTGCGCGTGTAGCGGCCGTCGATGGCCAGTTCGGCGTGGCCACCGGCGCTGCGCACGGCTTTGTCGATGCCTTCCCAGATCGTCTCGCCGTTGGGGAAGTCCGCTCGCGTGCTGCCCACGCCCTGCCAGTTGAGTGTCCAGCCGCCGCTCTGCTTGCCCATGTCGTTGGCGCCGTCGCCGGCCACGAGCAGGTCGCGTTTGGGATCGAGCGGCAGCACGCGGTGGTCGTTCTTCAGCAGCACCAGCGATTCGCGCACGGCCTGGCGCGCGACCGCCCGGTGTCCGGGCGCGCCAAGCAGTTCGAACTTGCCGCCGAGCGGCCGCTGCGACGGCTTGCCGGCGTCGAACAGGCCGAGGCGGTACTTCACCCGCAACACGCGGCGCACGGCATCGTCCAGGCGCGCGCGCGGCAGCTCGCCGGACTGGGCCGCCGCCAGCGTGCTTTCGTAGATGCCTTTCCAGGTATCGGGCGCCATCACCATGTCGATGCCGGCGGCGATCACTTCGGGGCAGCGGTCGTTGCTGCAGCCCGGGACCTGGCCGTGGGCGTTCCAGTCGGTGACGACGAAACCGTCGAAGTTCATCCGCCCTTTGAGGACGTCGGTGATCAGGGGTTTGTCGGCGGCGAGCTTGGTGCCGTGCCAGCTGCTGAAGGAAGTCATCACCGCCTGCGCGCCGATCGCTATCGCGGTGGGATAGCCGGCGCCGTGGACGTCGCGCAGCACATCCTCGCTGGACTGGTTGTCGCCCTGGTCCTTGCCGTCGGCGGTGCCGCCGTCGCCGAGGTAGTGCTTGACCGAGGAGATCACATGCTGGCCGTCGAGGAAGCCCGGCGTGCCGGGCTTGCCCTGCAGGCCTTCGACCATCGCGGCAGAGTACGCGGCGACGACTTGCGGCTGTTCGGAATAGCCTTCGTACGAGCGCCCCCATCGGTCGTCCTGCGGCACGGCCACGGTGGGTGCGAACGCCCACTCCATGCCGGTGACGCGGGTCTCGATGGCGGTGATGCGGCCGATCTGGCGGATCAGCTCGGGGTCGCGGGCAGCGCCAAGGGCGATATTGTGCGGAAACACGGTGGCGCCGACGACGTTGCTCTGTCCGTGCACGGCGTCGATGCCGAACAGGATGGGAATGGCCTTGCCGCCGCCGCTGGTGTCCATCGAGGCTTCGTAGAAGGCATCGGACAGCGCGAGCCACTCTGCGGGGGCGGCGTTGTACTTGCCTCCCGGATCGGAGTTGCCACCGGCGAGCACGGACCCGAGGCGGTACTTGCGGACGTCGTCAGGCGTGAGGCTGGCGATGTCGCCCTGGACGATCTGGCCGACTTTTTCTTCCAGCGTCATCGACGCCAGCAGTTTGTCGATGCGGCGCTCCATCGCGCGGTCCACTGGCAACGCGCGCGCCACCTTCGGCCAGCGCTCGGGATGGATGGCGCTGTCGTCGGCGGCAATGACGGCGCCGGCGCCTGTCGCCAGTCCCGCGGCCAGCAGGCAGAGCCAGATTCGCTTCGTGCGCGGGCACGCCGCGGTTGCTGCAGTGTCCAAGGGCCGTCTCCGTGATCCCCACACCAGGCGCTTTCGCTGGCGGGGCAAGACTGCGGCCCTCGTGCCTGCTGCGTCAATCAACCCTTGGTCTAGCGGGGTGTGCTGGCGGGGGGAGTGGGCGCTGCAGCTAGGTGCGGGCGACCACGGCCAGGGTCAGGCGTGAGATGCAGACCAGGCGGCCGCGTTCGTCTTCGATGCGGATGTCCCAGACCTGGGTGCGGGCGCCGATGTGGATCGGGCGCGCGGTGCCGGTGACGATGCCATCGCGGGCGGCGCGCAGGTGGTTGGCGTTGATCTCGATGCCGACGCAGACTTCGTCGTCGCCGACGCACAGGTTGCCGGCACTGCTGCCCAGCGTTTCGGCGAGCAGGACCGAGGCGCCGCCGTGCAGCAGTCCGTACGGCTGGCGGGTGCGCTGGTCGACCGGCATCGTGCCGCGCACGAAGTCGTTGCCGATCTGGGTGAAGACGATGCCCAGCGGTTCCATCGCGGTGCCCTTGGACAGCGCGTTGAGTTCGGCCAGGTCGGGAACGCCGCGGAAAGGCGAGCGCTGCGGTGCGGGGGAAGTGTCGTCGCTCATTGCGCCACATTAGCCCAGCGGGGGCAGTGGCAGCCAGCCGTTGCGGTAGCTCAGGCGACAGTCGCGAGGCGTGCGCCCGCGGAGGAAAAAATGGGCCCGGTGGACGGCACGTCGCCACGGAGAGAGTCCGACGTGCCGGCCCCGGGCCAGGGGGAAGCGGGAAGTACCGTTGTGTGTTGCGGTGTTGCCGGTGGTGCTACAGCGCGATGGGGTGCGTCATCCGTTTTTTTCATTCGTTGCGATCACGTCCGGGCCAATCACGCGCAACGGAAGCGCGGCTGCATCCAGTCCTGGGCATAGCGACGGTTGCTGGCGTAGCCGCTGCTGTTGCCGTAGCCGACGCCAAAGTCGCGCTCGCGGTGAACATGGCGCTGCGGCATCGGAACAACGTTCGAGCGCGTGGCAGTGGCGGGGACGGTCGGGGTGCGGGTGAAGGCGTTCATGGCGTGATCCTGGCGAAGAGGTGGTGCGGTGTGGCGAGGTGCGGTCAGGCGCAACGGAAGCGCGTCGGGCCCCATTCGGAGGTGTAGCGGCGGTTGCTGGCGTAGCCGCTGCTGTTGCCGTAGCCGATGCCGAAATCGCGTTCGCGATGCTGGCGGGCCGGGGCGGCGGTAAGCAGGTTGGCGGTCAGGCGGGCCGGGGCTACCGACTTGGCAAACAGGCTGGAGAGGCGGATGGCGTTCATGGCGGTGTCCTGTGTCAGCGGGGGAGTGACTTGGTGTGTTGGTAGACTACAACACCAGATCTATTCCGCCATGGGCCAGAAGTCACCCCACCTAAGACCTACCTGGTGAAGCGGGACCACATTCGGAACTTGCTGATATAGATAGCTATTTGGAGCGAACCGTTGCCATGACTGATGGCAGGGGTCCGGGCCCGGGGCGCGGCTGCCGGGCTGGAGGGGCCCGATCCGGGCCAACGGGGACAGTGACGAGCGTCACGGTCAGCACACTGAACGGGGCGCCACGCCTGGGGGGCGAAGCGGCCAGTGCGCGAAACCGGCGCGAGAAGCGGGCATGGAGGCGGCGAAACCGGCCTCAGAGGATCGGTGCGAGCCCGGCGCCGAACGCGGTGAAGATCCGCGTGGTGATGCCTTTCAGGCCCAGCGCCACTTCCGGGAAGTCACCGACCGGCTCGTAGCAGGCGCGGAAGCCCGGATCGCTCGGCAGCATCGGTTGCGGGCAATGCGGGCCGGGGGCGAATTCGTAACTGGTGGCGTAGCGCATCGGCCACAGGTCGAAGATCGGCATCGCCTCGAACATCTTGCCCAGCGAGTAGTCCAGGCCCGAGAACACCGGCGGCTTGTCGCGACGCGCGATCACCCACGAGTTGCCCGGCTCCATGTCGCGGCGGATGCTCTGCGCCAGCGCCTGGGCGAATGCCGCATCCTCGATCACCACCGCGCTTTCGGTGTTGTAGTGATCGCCGCGCGGATCGAAGTTGTGCGTACCGACCACGCCGATCTTCTCGTCGATGACCATCGACTTGGCATGCATGCCGATGCGCACGCCGGCACGCTCGAGCGGCACCGGCTGGTTGGCCTTGCGCGAGCCATAGCGCAGCGCGGTGTACTCGCGCGACAGCGCGCGCCGGTACTGCTCGCGCTCGACGGCGCTGCGGCGGTCGTAACGCTCGCGCAGCTCGCGATGGGTTTCCTGTGGCGTGGCCGAGCCGCGCTGCGTCGTTTCCGGCTCGATGCCCTCGCCCGTCAGCGCGCGCTCGGGCTCGAGGGCGGATGGATCGATGTCCGGATCGTCGTCGTCGATCCCGCTGCCGGCGTTGTCGAAGGCCGGCAATGTGGCGCCGGTGGTGGCGACATCGATCGGCGCATCGCGCGGGAACGGCTTGTACTCGAAGATGTTGAAGCCGAACTCGCGCAGGTAGCGCCGCTTGTACTTGTACGACAGCGCGTAGGCGATGAAGGCGTCGGTCGCGGCCAGGCTGTTGGTCGACACGATCACCCGCGGGCGCTCGCCCGGCGGACGCTTGTGCAGCTGGCGGAACATTTCCTGCGCGGAATCCGACAGCACCAGGTAAGGGGTCTGCAGCAGCACTTCCGTGCGCGCCGACTCGATCAGCTCACGCAGCGAGCCCGATGCCACCGCCTGCTGGGCGGCGCCGTTGCTGCGGTGCTTTTCCGGGGTGTCGGAGATGTAACGCACGTCGCCGACCGGCAAGGCGCGCTGCGCCAGCCGTTGTTCGACCAGGCTGGCATCGGCGGCATCGCGCTGCATCGCCTGCGCGCGCTGCGGCCGTTCGTACTGGATGTGCGGCAGCGCCGGCACGCCGCCGCGGAGCAGGCGATCGCCAACGTCGTTGAGGCGTTCGACCGGCACGCTGCGGCGATCATTCCAGAACAGCGAGAAGTCCTCGCCCATCACGTGCGCGACCGGTCCGGCCACGAGCAGATCCCGGTCGCGGAAGTTGTACTCGTCGTCCCAGTCGTAATAGTCGTCCTGGTAGTTGCGCCCGCCGGTGATGCCGACCGCGCCGTCGACCAGCAGCAGCTTGGTGTGCATGCGCTGGTTGAGCTTGTTCCAGCAGCACGCCGCGGCCAGCGCGTACTGCGGGTAGCTGGTCTGGGCGCGGCCGAGCACCGGGCTGTACAGGCGCAGCTCGAAGTTGACGTGCGCGGCCGCCAGCGCGGCCAGCGTGTCGACATGCTTGAGCGCGGACAACTGGTCGATCAGCACGCGCACGCGCACGCCGCGGCGCGCGGCGGCAAGCAGTTCGTCCATCACCAGCCGGCCGGCATCGTCTTCGTCGAAGATATAGGTCTGCAGGTCGATGGCGGTGGTGGCGCTGCGGATCAGGTTGATGCGCGCCAGCAGGGCATCCGGGCCGACGTCGATGATCAGCGCGTAATGGCGCGGAGCCTGCGGGGTGGATTCGGCGAATGCGCGCGACGCCAGCTGGCGCAGTGGCGAGGATTGCGCGCAGGCGTCCTCGCGGGTGCAGTCGACCCGGGTCGGTCGCGCCGCGGCCGCGATCGCGCTGGCGCGGTCGCGCTGGGCGTTGGACAGCGAAGCGCAGCCGGACACTGCCAGCGCGAATACCACCGCTGCCAACCGCACGAACCTGGACATCACCGTTCCTCGACCAGGCGCACGCGCATGTTGAAGCGAACGCGGTCGGTCAGCGCCAGTTGCCAGCCGTCCAGGCCGTAGTCGGAGCGGTTGATGCTGCCGCTGGCGACCACATCGCAGTCCTTGCCGGGCAGGTCACAGGTGGCCGGCGACAGGTAGAACGACTCGATGCGGCTGACACCGTGCATGGTCAGCCGCCCACGCAGGCGGCCGCCGGCGCGGATCAGCAATTCGGGGTGCGGATCGGACTCGAACTGCACGCTGGGGTAGTGGGCCGAGTCGAAGAAACTGTCGCCACGCGCCATCGCGGTGTAGCGCTCGGAGCCGGCAACGGTGACGGCCCCGGTGCGCAGGACGATGCGCACGACGTAGCGGCCGTCGGCCAGCTTCGTCACTTCGCCGTCGTACTGCGGGAACATGCCGACGACCTTCTGCCCCCAGCGCGTGCGCAGTTCGAAGCCGAAACGGGTGAAGCGGCCGTCGAAGGCCTGCGTGGTCGAAACGCCCGCGGCGACGGGCGCCGCCGACGGCGATGCCTGGTAGGCCAGCGCCGGCCAACCCGTCAGCACGCACGACAACAGCGCCACCAGGGCGCATCGCGAACTCGACGTCACGGCCACCAGAAGGCGCTGAGCTGGGCTACCCCCGGTTCCAGGCTGGTGTCGGCCGGAACGCTCAGCACGGCAATGCCACCGGGCGGCATGCCGCGGTAGTCGCCGGACTGGCCGCTGTGGAGCAATGCGGCCAGGCGTTCCAGGCCCGGGTTGTGCCCCACCACCATCAGCCGCTCGGACTCGCCGTGGGAGTCGGCCAGGGCGATCAGCGTGCCCGGGGTCGCCTCGTAGATCGACGGCTCGATGCGCTGGTCGACGTAGCCGATGGCGCCCAGTACCGCTTCGAGGGTTTCGCGGGTTCGCCGCGAGGGCGAGCACAGGACGCAGTCGGGCACCAGCTTGTTGGTCGCCAGCCAGCGGCCGGCGGCTTCGGCCTCGGCCAGCCCTTCGGCCGACAGGGGACGGTCCAGGTCGGCCTGGCCGTTACCGGCAGGTTCGGCGTGGGCATGGCGCAGCAGGATCAATTCACGCATTCGCGTCACTACCTTTTTCGCGTCTGGACCGGGGAATCGGAGGGAGATCGTGCGGGCATTATCCTCGACCGGCGTGACGCCGCGCTGATTGATGTCGCACAGAGCGACAACGCCCTCACGCTTTCTTCAACCACTTCAACAGGGGCTGCCAGTCGTCCTGGTGGTCGCGCACCTGGGCGGAGTGGTAGTCGAAAAGGCTTTTGCCCAGTCCGGTCAGGACCACATAGGCCTGGCTGTCGCGCAACTGCGCCACCACCGGGTACGGCCAGGCGCCGAGCAGTTCCAGCGCCTGCTGCGAGGCATTGGTCCACGGCTTGATCTTGTTGCCGACCAGGCCGACGCGCAGCTGGCCCTTGCGCACGCGCGGGTGCCTGGCCAGCGAATCGAGGAACGGCACGGTCGCGTCGATGTCCAGCGCCGACGGCTGCACCGGGACCAGGATCGCGTCGGCCTGGTCGAGGAAGCTGTCGAGATCGTCGGCCATCGCGCCGGCAGGTGCGTCGATCACCAGCCGCTGGGTGTCGTCGGGCAACTGCTTGCGCCAGGCCTTGCGGCGGGTGCCGTCGAGCGGCAGCACGGCGCTTTCGAGCAGCGCGCGCCGTTGCGCCCAGCGGGTGGAGGACTCCTGCGGGTCGGCATCGACCAGCGCGGTGCGCAGACCTTCGATGGCCGATTGCGCGGCGAGATGGGTGGCGATCGTGGTCTTGCCGACGCCCCCCTTGGAACTGGCCACCAGCACGGTCTTCATGCGAACTCCCTCTGGATGGAAGCCGCAGCGTACACCGGGGCCCGGGGCGCGACCATCGCAGCGACGGGCGGCTCAGCCGGGCGGACCGAGGGTGATCAGCCGGGCCGTTGCGAGACAGCCTGCTGCCAGCGGGGGGATGACTGGGCAACGGCTATCATCAACCACAGACACGGATGCCCGGAAAGCCACACGTAATGAGCGAGCTGCAGGACCTGACCGCGCTGATCCGCGCCAACACCCCCCTGATCGTCATCGAGACCCGCGACGAGGCGCGCGTGGTCGAACTGTTCCGCCAGGCGCTGATGCAGGTGTGGCGTGCCCTGCACCGCTGGTCGATCACCGAGGGACTGCGCCGGATCGACCTGGACAAGGAGGATCCGCCGGAGGTCGCGCCCGATGCGTCCACGACCTTGCATGCGATCCGCGATGCCACCCAGCGCGGCATCTACGTGCTGCTCGACATCCATCCCTACCTCGGTTACGCCAGCACCCAGCGCCTGCTGCGCGACATCATCCAGCGCCGCGACTGCCAGCCACACGTGCTGGTGCTGGTCGGCCACAAGGTCGAGTTGCCGCCGGAACTCGATGCGCTGGCCGTGCGCTTCACCCCGCGCCTGCCCGATGCCAACGCGCTGCTCAAGCTGGTGCGCGAAGAAGCGGAGTCCTACGCACGCGAACACGGCGGGCGCCGGGTCGAGGTCGATGCCGGGACGGTGCAGCAGATCGTGCGCAACCTGCGCGGGCTCGATCCGATCGATGCGCGCCGCATCACCCGGCACCTGATCCACGACGACGGCGCACTCGGCCCGGCCGACCTGCCGCAGCTGGCAAAACTCAAGTTCGAGCTGCTCAACCGCAGCGGCCACCTCCATTACGAGTACGACAGCGCGCGCATGGACGATGTCGCCGGTGCGCGTCGCTTCAAGCGCTGGATCGAGCAGCGCCGCGGTGTGTTCACCAGCGGCGATGCCCCGCCCGGCCTGGACCCGCCCAAGGGCGTGCTGCTGCTGGGCGTGCAGGGTTGCGGCAAGTCGATGCTGGCCAAGGCGGTCGCGGCCGGTTTCGGCGTGCCGCTGGTGCGCCTGGACTTCGGCACGCTTTACGACAAGTTCCATGGCGAGACCGAGAAGAACCTGCGCGCGGCGCTGTCGTCGGCCGAGCAGCTCGAGCCGTGCGTGCTGTGGATCGACGAGATCGAGAAGGGCCTGGCCGGTGATGGCGGCGACAGCGACGGTGGCGTGTCGCGACGCGTGCTGGGCTACCTGCTGACCTGGATGGCCGAGCGCAAGTCGCGCGTGTTCCTGGTCGCAACGGCCAACCAGATCGATGCGCTGCCGCCGGAACTGCTGCGCAAGGGCCGCTTCGACGAGATCTTCTTCATCGACCTGCCCGACGCCAGCGCGCGCGAACAGCTGTTCGCCCTGCACCTGCGCCGGCGCGCGCTGGACCCTTCCAGTTTCGACATGGCATCGCTGGTTGCAGCCAGTGACGGCTTCTCCGGTGCCGAGATCGAGCAGGCGATCGTCGCCGCCCTGTACGCCGCGCACGCGGCCAAGGCGCCGCTGAACGACTTCACCCTGCGCGGCGAACTCAAGCAGACGCGGCCGTTGTCGGTGTTGATGGCCGAGCAGGTGCAGGCGCTGCGCGAGTGGGCCAACGGGCGGACGGTACCGGCGGACTGAGCGCTGCCAGGAGCGCGCTGCTGGACTCAGACCGCGGCGAGGTCGAAGGAAATGCTGATGCGTTCACCGCTGCCGGTGTAAGGCAGGGTCCGATGGAACATGTAGGACGGGAACAGCAGCAGCGTGCCCGCTCGCGGGCAGACCTGGCGCAGCTCGGCCTCCGGCCACTGCGGCAGGCTGGCGAACGGGCGGCCGAACTCGATCCAGCCGGCATGGCCGGCGTCGTCGGCGCGGATCGCCGGTGGCAGCTCGACGTAGTAGGCGCCCGAGAGCCACGAGTCTTCGTGGATGTGGGTATCGATATAGCCGCGCTCGGCGGCCTGGGTCGCCCAGACGTGCAGCCGGTACTGGTTCGGCACGTTGCGCAGGAAGACATCGGCGTCGGCGCCGGCCGTGGCGGCCTGCGCGCGGCAGCGCTGCAGGAAGGCATCGATCGCCGAACGCAGCCGCTGCTCGAAGCCGGTGATCGCGGTGGTGCGGTCGGCCAGCAGGTCGCCGCTGAGGTAGGCATTGCGCGCCGCCAGTCCGGCCGGCTCCCAGCGTTGCTGGCTGTGGCGGCGGATGTCGGCGGCGAGCGCGGCATGGAATGCGGTGTGATCGATATAGGCCTCGGGCGGCAGCAGCTCGATCGCGTGCACGTGCCGATGCAGGCCCAGCCACTGCCCGGCCGCTTCGGCCCGGCCCTGCGCGGCCATGGCAACGCCGAGGTGGGCGATCGCACGCTGATCGTCGGGTTGCTCCTGCAGCACCTTCAACAATGCCTGGCTGGCGCTCTCGGGCTGTCCGTCCTGTAGCAGGGCGATGCCGTGCTGGCGTTGCAGCACTGGCGAGCTCACGCCGGCGGCGAGGGCCTGGGCGTAGGTGGCCACTGCCGCGGTGGTGTCGCCATTGAGCAGCAACTGCTCGCCGAGGGTGTCGACCGTGTCGACGTCGCGCGGCGCCAGTTGCAATGCCTGCCGGGCGTGCGCTTCGGCGCGCGCCGGTTCGCCCAGCTTGCGCAGCACGATTGCGGCGTTGCGGTGGGCTTCGGCGAAACCGGGCTGCAGCTGCAATGCACGTTGTGCACAGCGCAGGCCTTCTTCCAGGGCGGTGCGGTCGAACAGGTTCGACAGCAGCGCCGCCAGGGCCTGGTGCGCGCTGGCGGCGCCGGGCTCCAGGCGCAATGCATTGCGTGCGGCCGCAATCGCCGCGGGGTAGTCCTGCAGGCGGCCGTGCGCGGCGGCGAGGTTGTTCCAGGCCTGGGTCCATTGCGGATCCAGCCGCGCCGCCGCTTCGAAACCGCTCGCCGCGGCGCGAAAATCGCCGCCCACGTAGGCCGCGGTGCCATAGCGGAACGCGGCCCGGGGCTCCTGCGGCAGCGCGCGCATCGCCGTCGCCAGCATTGGCAGCGCGGCCGCGCCATCGCCGGCCTGCAGCAGCAGCGTGCCCAGGTCGAGTGCGGTGCCGGCATCGCCGGGCCGCAGCGCCCAGGCGCGTTCGAGCGCGCCGCGGCCACCGCCGCCATCGCCCTGCGCCTGCAGCACGATGGCGTACAGGCGCCAGGCGTCGAACGACTCCGGTGCAAGCTGCAATGCCGCCTCGCAGTCGGCACGCGCTGGCACGGGCTGGCCCTGCTGCAACGCGGCCCAGGCGCGACGCAGCAGCGCCGGCACCTCAACGCTGCTCATCTCAGTAACCTGCCGCCTGGCCGTCCTTGCGCGATTCACTGGCGCCGACGTAGCCGCCGTTGGGATTGACCATGATCGCCTGGTAGCCGCCATACGGGCCGTCGGCGAAGCGCACCGAGTGGCCCTTGCGCATCAGCGCGCGCACGGTCTCGTAGGAGTAGCCGGTTTCCAGGTCGAGCTCGCCGCCGTCGCTCATCACCGTCGCCTGCCCGGCCGGCTCGGTGCTGCCGTCGTGCTGGATGCGCGGCGCGTCGCCGGCTTCCTGCAGGTTCATGCCGAAGTCGATCAGGTTGAGCAGGATCTGCACGTGGCCCTGCGGCTGCATCGCGCCGCCCATCACACCGAAGCTCAACCATGGCTTGCCGCCCTTGGTCACGAACGCCGGGATGATGGTGTGGAACGGACGCTTGCCCGGCTGGAACGAATTGGGGTGGCCTTCCTTCAGCACGAACTGCTCGCCGCGATCCTGGAAGATGAAGCCCAGCCCCGGCGGCGCCATGCCGCTGCCCATGCCGCGGTAGTTGGACTGGATCAGCGAGACCATCATGCCGTCGGCGTCGGCCACGGTCATGTAGATGGTGTCGCCTTCGTCGAGTTCCTTCGGCGTGGCCGGCTGCACTTCCTTGAGCGCCTTGTCCATCGAGATCAGCTTGCGGCGCTGCGCGGCGTAGTCCTTGGAGATCAGCTGCTTCACCGGCGACTTTGCGAAGTCCGGGTCGGCGTACCAGCGCGCGCGGTCGGCGAAGGCGAGCTTCTTGGCCTCGGCGAACAGGTGCACGTGCTCGGGGCTGCCGAAGCCGTAGGACTTCATGTCGTACGGCTCGAGCAGGTTGAGGATCTGCAGCGCGGCGATGCCCTGGCCGTTCGGCGGCAGTTCCCAGACGTCGTAGCCACGGTAGTTGGTGCTGACCGGATCGACCCACTCACCCTGGTGCGAGGCCATGTCCTCGTAGCTGAGGAAACCGCCGTTGGCCTTGAAGTAGGCGTCGATGGTGTGGGCGATGTCGCCCTTGTAGAACGCATCGCGACCGCCCTGGGCGATCTTCTCCAGGGTATTGGCCAGGTTCGGATTGCGCCACATCTCGCCCGTGGTGGGCCCGCGCTTTCCGTCGACGGTGAACTGCTCGCTGAAGCCCGGCCACTTCGACAGCGTCGGCACACTGCGATCCCAGTAGTAGGCGATCACTTCGTGCACCGGATGGCCTTCGCGTGCGTAGCGGATCGCCGGAGCGAGATCGTCGGCCATGGGCTTGCGACCGAAGCGGCCGTGCAGCGCGAACCAGGCATCGACCGCGCCCGGCACCGTCACCGGCAGCGGGCCGTGTGGCGGAATGTCGGTCAGGCCACGGCGCTGGAATTCGGCCAGCGTCAGCGACTTGGGCGAACGGCCCGAGCCGTTGTAGCCGTAGAGCTTCTTCGTCTTGGGATCCCAGACGATCGCGAACAGGTCGCCACCGACGCCGCTGCCAGTGGGCTCCATCAGGCCGAGCGCGGCATTGGCGGCAATCGCCGCGTCGACGGCGCTGCCGCCGCCCTTCATCACGTCCAGCGCGATCTGCGTGGCCAGCGGATGCGAAGTGGCCGCGATCGCATGCGGCGCATAGACCTCGCTGCGGGTGGCGAAGGGCTTGCCGGTGATGCGATCGGCGCACATGGCGGAAAGGGGAAGGCTCAGGAGGACAGCGGTGAACAGCAGACGCATTGCCGGTGATCCGCGCGGGAAAGCCGCATCCTAGCGCGGGATGCGGTTGCCGGTACCGTGTCGGTTCGCCCGGTCATGAATACGCGGGCGAACGGACGCAGTTCAACTCATCAGGGCCAGGCTGGCGGATTGGCCGCCCAGGCTGCCTGCACTTCGGTCAGCGTCGAGCGCTCGTCGTCGCGCCAGTCCGGCAACAGGCGGGCGAACTGGCTGGCGGTGTTCCACAGCTGCGGCTCGGTGCGCACCGCCGCGGCGTACCACTGCACGGCTTCGTCCTTGCGGCCCAGCGACCACAGCGTCATCGCGAACGTCGGCGGAATCCAGCTCGCCGTCACACTGCGCGCTTCCAGCAGCGTGCGCCACTGGGCGAAGGCGCCGTCGCTGTCGCCCGCGCGGTAGAGATCCCAGCCGTAGTTCCATACGACCGAGCGCCACATGCCGTCGGTGCGGTCGATCTGGCCGAGCGCGCGTGCATACAGCTGGCGCCCGAGGTCGGCGCGGCCGGCCTCCATCGCCAGGTGCGCAAGCTGTGCGACCTCGGCCTTGGCGTGCGGATTGCGTTCGGCGGCGCGGGCGAGTTTTTCCATCGCCACTTCGCCGGTCTCGCGTACCACCACCACCGGCTTGACGGTGTTGGCATCGGCGGCGAAGTAGAACTCCGCGGGCTTGGGCAACGATTGCGCCGACGCGGCGCCGGTGGCGGCCAACAAGGCCGTCATGAGTAGGCTTCGAGCAAGCATGGTGGGGTCCCCTGTAACGAGCCAATCGTAACCCGCAATTGGCGCGCTGCGTCACGATCCGCAGGAACGATCCGCACGATTTTTTCGCCCCCCCGGCATGCCAGGGGAGCAAAGGCGGAACGACCCGCGGAACGGCCTCACGGTGGGCGGGCCCGACCCCGGCCGGTCGCGACGGCAAGCCGTCACGGCCGGGGCGGCGCTTGCGGCCACCGCGTCAGGGCAGCAGCACGACCTCGTCGAGAACCCACATCGGGTTGTATTCGCCCGAGGCGAAGGTGAAGCACAGGTCGTGCTTGCCAGCGGTCGCCGGCAGCGTCGCCTGCAACGTGGTCAGGCCATCGGACTTGCGCGCGGGCGCCAGCGGCAGGGTTGCCGCGGGCGCGCCTTCGCAACCGTCCAGCCGCACCTCGAGCGCTCCGCCGGGGACCCTGGCCGGACGCGTCACCACCTGGCTGGCGTCCTTCCACAGCTGGAAGTTGTGAGGCAGCTGGCCGACACGGACCTCCAGGCGGGTGATGCCATCGAGGCTGGCGGCCTTGTAGGTCCAGCACGGGTCGAACACGTCGGCCGTCAGCAGGGCGCGCTCGCTGCCCTCGCCCGCGGCGGGTGCGTCGTCCTCCATGCGCAGCGTCAGGCCCTTCTTGCACGATTCCAGCGCGTTGCTGTCGCGCGCGCGCAGGCTGCGCAGGTCCAGGGCGAACGTGCGCGGCGCAGCGAGAGCGAGACCGTCGGCAAATGCGTTGGCGCTGATGGTCGCGGGCAGTGCGAGGCTCAGCGGTTCGCCGTAGGCCGGCGAATTCGCCGTCGGCTCGCTGCCGTCGGTGGTGTAGCGGATCTGGCCGAAACCACTCTGGTTGGAGAGCGTCAGCGTGCCCTTTCCCTTGTCCTTGCCCTCGCCGGCCGGCGCGGCGGCGAAGCGGACGGCAAAGGCGCTGTCGGCGGCGTCGAAACCTGCCGCGCGGTAGCGGGCCATGTCCGGCGCCATGCGCTGCAGGAAATCGTCCCAGTCGTGGCGCGCGGTCGGCGTCCAGACGTTCTCGGCCAGCGCTGCCGCGCGCGGGAACATGGCGTGCTGCATGCGCTGGTTGGTGCGCTGGTGTTCGGTCCACAGGTTGGCCTGCGCGCCGAGCACGTGGCGGGCCTGCTCGGGGTCGAGCTGCGCCGGAATCACGTTGTAGTTGTAGTAGTCCTTGAGCGTGAACACGTCCAGGCGGCCAGGCGTCTCGTCGGCGGCATCGCTCTGGACATGGTCGAGATACAGATCCGGCGACGGCGCCAGCACCACGTCATGGCCGGCGCGCGCGGCTTCGATCGCGCCGTCGGTGCCGCGCCACGACATCACCGTGGCATCGGCCGGCGGCCCGCCTTCGAGGATCTCGTCCCAGCCGATCAGGCGGCGATCGTGCGTTTCGATGTAGCGACCCAGCCGTCCCATGAACCAGCTCTGCAGCTGCATCTCGTCCTTGAGGCCGAGTTCTTTCAGCTTGGCCTGCACGGCCGCGGACTGCTGCCACTGGTCCTTGGCCGCTTCGTCGCCGCCCAGGTGGATGTACTTGCCGGGGAACAGCGTCATCACTTCACCCAGGACGTTCTCCAGGAAGGTGAAAGTGCCGTCGTCGACGTTGAACAGCCAGGTGTGCACGCCCCAGTCCGGCGACACCGGCGGCGCCTTGCCGGTCGAGCCCAGCTGCGGGTAGGCGGCGATTGCGGCCTGCGCGTGTCCCGGGAGGTCGACCTCCGGAACGATGGTGATGTAGCGGTCGGCGGCGTACTTCACCACGTCGCGGATCTGGTCCTGGGTGTAGAAGCCGCAATAGGGCCTGGGCTCACCCTTGGCGTCGCGACCGGCGGCGCCGGCCGGGATGCGGCAGCCGCCGACTTGGGTCAGCTTCGGGTATTGCTTGATCTCGATGCGCCAGCCCTGGTCGTCGGTGAGATGCCAGTGGAAGGTGTTGAGCTTGTGCAGCGCCATCTGGTCGAGCAGCGCCTTGACCTCGTCGGTGCTGCGGAAGTGGCGGGCGACGTCGAGCATCAGGCCGCGCCAGGCGAAGCGCGGGGCATCCTCGATGCGCTGCGCGGCAATGGCGGTGGTGCCCTGGCTGCCGTCGGCGGTGGCCAGCTGCCACAGCGTGACCGCGCCATAGAACAGGCCGGCCGGGGCGCGCGCCGTCAGCTTCACGCCCTGCGCGGTGATGTCGAGGACATAGGCCTCGTCGCCCGGCAGTGCGGCCCTGGGGTCGACGGTGAAGGTGATCTTTGCCGCGGCGTCGGTGCCGACGGCAGGAGCGAAGCCACGCGACTTCAACAGGCGGGCGGCGAAATCGTTGGCGATGCGGCCGGCCTCGGCGTCGCCGCCAACCACCGCGATGCGGGCATCGGGATCGAGGACGAAGCGGCCCTGGCCCGGTTCGACCTTGGCCGGGCGCGGGATGACCGGCGTGGCGGCGGCCGCAGTCAGGGGGGGCGCACTGCCGGCAGGGGTGACGCTGGCGTCAGGCGCGGCCTGGCGGTTGCATGCCGACAGCCCGATGGCCATCGTCACGCCGGCTACTGCGGTCAGAACGGTGTGCAGTTTCATCGATCCCTCTTCTCATCTGCGGGCGGCGCGGACGGATGGACGCCGCCGGTGACTGTCGCAAAGCAAGCGGGCCCGGAATGACCGGGCCCGCTGCTTGGAACGGTTCCCTTGCGGGAACCTGCATCAATACTTGAAGCGGAAGTTCAGATAGTACTGGCGACCGTTGTTGTAGAACGCCTGCGGGTGGCCGTCGGCGACGTAGTACTTCAGGGTCGGGTTGTTGAGGTTCATCGCATCGAGCGTGACCGAGAACCAGTCCGTCGCCTTGTAGCCGACCGACGCCGCCAGCGTGCCCAGGTCATCCTGGAAGTACTGATTGGCGCGCAGCATGCCGTGGTAGAACGACGAACGGTAGGTGTAGGCCAGGCGGGCGTTGAAGACGTCGTTCTCGAAGTACGCCGACAGGTTGTAGTTGTTCTTCGAGGTGCCCACCAGCGGGTCGCCGCCATCGGCCTCGCCATCGGCGTAGGTGTAGTTGGCGGAGATGCCGAAGAACTCGCCGATCGGCTGTTCGTAGGTCAGCTCCACGCCCTTGACCTTGCCGTCGCTGTTGATCGGGATGGTGACTTCGTAGTCTTCGATGTTGCCGGTCTGGTCGTTCACGAACGGACGGGTGACCGTGCCGTACTTGACGTAGTTGTCCAGGTCCATCGAGAACACGCTGGCCGCCAGCAGGGCGCGATCAGCGAAGTACCACTCCAGCGAAGCGTCGAAGTTGGTCGAGATGATCGGTTCCAGGTCCGAGTTGCCGGCCGTGCCCGTGTGGGTCAGGTTCGACAGCGAGACCGCACCGGCCAGCGCGGAGTAGTCCGGCAGGGTCATCGTCTGCGAAGCGGCCAGGCGCAGCACCCAGTCTTCGTTGAAGGTGTACTTGAAGTTCGCGCTCGGCAGGACCTTGTCGTGCGTGTTGATGTCGCGCACGCGGGCGAAGTCGCCGAACAGGCTGCTCACGTCCGGAGTGATCGCCGTGCCGGCCAGGGCGCGGAAGTACTGGATGTCCTGGCGGATGTCGACGTAGCGCAGACCGGCGTTGCCGCTCCAGTTGTCACCTTCGAAGTTGGCCTGCGCGTAGACGGCCGTGTTCTCTTCGTTGATGTTGAACTCGCTGCCGTAGTTGTGGCGAGCGCCGTCGTTGCGGACGGTGGAGTTGTTCTTGACGGCCTGCTCGAGCGCACCCTGGGTGAAGTACCAGATGTTGCTCGGGAAGTTGCCGCCGAGATCGTTGCCGAAGTCGCCCGGGTAGTAACCGACATCACCATTGGCCAGCGCGCCGGCGATGTTGCCCGGATCGGAGCCGTACGGGCTGTTGACCTCACGGGTGTGTTCGGCGTAGCGCACGCCGAAGTCGACCGACGACAGCGCGCCGCCGTGGACGAACCAGGAGGCATCGGCCGAGAACCAGTCTTCCTTGTCCTGCACGTCGTAGTACTGGATGCCCCAGGTGCCGAAGCCGTTGGTGGTCGGGCCCGACGGATCGTTGAGGTACCAGTCGACCGGGTTGCTGCCGCCGTTGACGGTCCAGCCGCCGCCGTTGCTGCCGGTCACCACTTCCGCGATGTTCTGGGTCGGGGTTTCGCCCTTGCCCTTGGTGGTGCCGACCTGGGTCTTGAGCGAGAAGTCCTCGCTGATGTCCCAGGCAGCGTCAAAGGTGACGTAACCGGTCTTCGCGGCCGATTCCGGGCGCGAGATCATGTCGTAGATGCCGTAGCCGACCGGCATGCCATTGGCGTCGGTCTGGCCGGTGTAGTCGGCGTGGACCAGCGTGCCGTTCTGCACGACGTAGCCCGGGTTCGGCGCCTGGTTGGGCACGAAGTTGCCGGTCCACAGCATGTAGTTGCGGTTGTAGTTCTTGGCGTCCATGTCGGACACGAACGCGCTCAGGCCCAGGGTGATGTCGTCACTGGGCTTGGCCTGGAACTCGACCAATCCACCCTTGCGCTCACGGGTCTGGGTGAAATAGACCGAGCCGGGCAGGTTCGGGTACATCACGCCGGCCAGATCAGGGTTGGAGATGGCTGCCGCCGAATCCGGAGCGATAGTCGAGAAGCCGCCGACGATTTCCTGGCCGTCGCGACGCAGCTCGCGTTCCTGGTAGAACAGCTGCGCCATGAAACCGAACGTGTTGGCGTCGTTCTTGTAGTTGAACAGGCCGCTGACTTGCGGCTTGGTGCTGCCCGGCAGGTCGGAGTAGACCGCACCGATCGAGCCTTCGGCCGAGATCTGGTTGGCGAAGTCGAGCGGCTTGCGGGTGATCACGTTGACCGAACCGGCGCTGCCGCCTTCGACCAGCTTGGCTTCGGAGGTCTTGTTGACGATCGCCTGGCTGACGATTTCCGATGGCAGCAGGCTGTAGCTGACGCTGCGGCCCACGGTCTCGACCTGGCTGAGGATGAACCAGTCGGCGCTGCCGATGGTGTGGCCGTTGACCAGGGTCTGGGTCAGGCTGGGGCTGGTGCCGCGCAGGCTGACGCGGTCGCTTTCGTCGAAGCCGCCTTCGTTGGCGCTCGACGAGCTGATGCTCACGCCCGGCAGGCGCTGCAGGGTGTCGGCAACGTTGTGTGCCGGCAGCTTGCCGACGTCTTCAGCGGTGACCACTTCGATGTGGGTCTTGGCATCGCGCTTGGTGTCCAGGGACTTTTCCTGGGCGCCGCGGATACCGGTGACGACGACGGCGTCGAGGTCGGTGGCTTGCTGGCTGGAAGCCGGAGCCTGACCTGCAGCGGCGTCCTGCGCCATCGCGTTGCCGGCAAAGCCGAGCGCGGCGACGATACTGATCGATAGCATTGACTTGCGAAGTTTCATTGCTCTCCCTCCCACGGGCTGTGTGCGACTCCGCGATACCGTTTCTTGCGTCGGCGTTGCGGAATCAGTTTTCTGGTCCGTGCCCGGCTTTCGCCGCGGCCCGGTGCCGTTGTGCTGTGCTGTGTCGTGCCTGGTTCATGCGTGCGTTCACTCGCCCGCCTGGCCTGATTCGTGCTCGATTGCGTGCTCGAGGTACCAGCTGGCCGCGCCGATCACGCCCAGGCGCTCGTTTTCGATCAGCCGCACCGGCACGCGCTCGAGCGCGGCATGCATCACGCCCTTGTCGAGCAGGCGTGCATGGAACTGGCTCTGCGGCAGGAAGTCCTTCAGCCGCGGCAGGATGCCGCCGGCGATGAACACCGCCTTGGCGCTGCTGAGGGTGATCAGGTCGCCGATCACGCTGCCCAGCAGTGCACAGAAAGTCATGACTGCTTCGCGCGCGGTCACGTCGCCCAGGCGCGCGGCCTCGGTGATCGCGGCCGGAGCGCGCAGCCCCGGTTCGATGCCGTCGATGGCGCAGATCGCGTCATACAGGTGCACCAGGCCGGGACCGGAGACGAAACGTTCGGTCGGCACGTGCGCCTGGCCGCCGCGTTGGCGCGCCCAGTCGAGCATCGCCGCTTCGCGCGCGTTGCCCGCGGCGAACGCGGTATGGCCGGCTTCGGTCGGCAGCACGACGGTGCCGTCGCGGTGCGGGATGCGGATCGCCGCACCCAGGCCGGTGCCGGGACCGACCACCAGGACCGGACCGGCCGCAGCCTCGCTGACGCCCGGGGTGAGCAGCAGCGAGTCGCCCGGGTCCATGCACTGCGCGGCGTGCGCGGCGGCCTGGAAGTCGTTGATGTACTGGAGTTCGCTCAGGCGAAGTTCGCTGCGCAGCTGCGACAGCGAGATGCGCCAGGGCAGGTTGGAATTGATGACGGCATCGTCGAGGACCACGCCGGCGCTGGCGATGGCGACGCGGTCGATGCCGGCGCAGGCAATGTGGCCGTCAATGAAGTCGGCCAGGATCGCGGCCAGGCTCGGGTAGTCGGCGCATACATAGGTGCGATGCGCCAGGACCACGACCTGGGATTCGCCGACGCCACCGGCGCGGACCAGGCCGACGCGGGTGTGGGTGCCGCCGACGTCGGCGGCAATGAAACGTGCATCGGGATGTGCGACGGCAGCCACGGCGCTCACCCGCGGACGGCGCGCATGGGCAGCGCGCTCACGTGAGGGCAGGATTGGCTTGGCGTTTCCTTCGAATCCCACTGCATGTTCCCTCCGCTGGCGCCGGTTCCCCACCGGCACGGGCCGAGATTGGCTCGCGTCTGACAACGTTGTCAACCAAAAGTTACGAAATCGTCATAAGCGCCCAGAATGGGCGGCAGGAACGGTCCATTTCTTGCTGCACTGCAGCACGTCCTGCGGGCAGGGAAACCCCAATACCCTTGTAGGAAAGGGTGTCTGGCGCACTGGCTCGACTTGTGACAACGTTGGCCGACGGATGTCGTACGAGTCATCGTGCGACATTGACCGCATTCCTTGGGAGGGGAACCTTGAGCATGTCCACCACCACTGCCACCGGGTCGCGCAGCCACTACGGCTCGATCGCGATCATCGGCGCCCTGTTCTTCATCTTCGGCTTTGTCACCTGGCTCAACGGCCCGCTGATCTCGTTCGCCAGGCTCGCCTTCGATGTCAGCGAGACGCTCGCGTTCCTGATTCCGAGCGCGTTCTACATCTCCTACTTCTGCCTGGCGCTGCCGTCTTCGATGATCCTCAAGAAGACCGGCATGAAGAAGGGAATGGCGCTGGGCCTGTTCCTGATGGCGATCGGCGCGGCCGTGTTCGGCCAGTACACGACGGCGCGCGTCTACGGCGGCGCGGTCGGCGGCATCTTCATCATCGGCGCCGGCCTGGCCGTGCTGCAGACCGCGGTCAATCCGTACATCAGCATCCTCGGCCCGATCGAGGGCGCGGCGCAGCGCATCGCGGTGATGGGCATCTGCAACAAACTCGCAGGATGGGCTGCGCCGTTCGTTATCGGCACGCTGGTCATGCACGGCATGGGCGATGTCGCCAGCGCGGTTGCCGGCGCCGATGCGGCGACCAAGGAAACGGTGCTCAAAGAGTTCGCCGCGCGCATCCACACGCCTTATATGGTCATGGCGGGCCTCCTCGCGCTGCTGGCGGTGGCGATCCTGTTCTCGCCGCTGCCGGAAGTGCGCGCCGAAGAGGTGAACTCCGAAGGCGACGCGGGCGAGAAGAAGAGCCTGTTCCAGTTCCCGCACGTGTGGCTGGGCGCGCTGTGCATCTTCGTCTACGTCGGCGTCGAGGTCATGGCCGGTGACGCCATCGGCACCTACGGCCAGGCCTTCGGCCTGCCGCTGGACGAAACCAAGTTCTTCACCGGCTTCACCCTCGGCTCGATGCTGCTGGGCTACGTGGTCGGCCTGATCCTGATCCCGCGCTTCATCTCTCAGGAACGCTACCTGAGCCTGTCGGCGGTGCTCGGCGTGCTGCTGGCGCTGGGCGCGTACCTGACCACCGGCTACGTCTCGGTGGGCTTCGTCGCCGCGCTGGGCTTTGCCAACGCGATGATGTGGCCGGCGATCTTCCCGCTGGCGATCCAGGGCCTGGGCCGTCTCACCGAGAAGGGCTCGGCGCTGCTGATCATGGGCATCGCCGGTGGCGCGGTGATCCCGCAGTTGTTCGTCCACTTCAAGCAGCACTACGACTTCCAGCTGGTGTTCCTGCTGCTGGTGGTGCCGTGCTACCTGTACATCCTGTACTTCGCGCGGCGCGGCCACAGCGTTGGCCATGCGCCGGCCGTCACCGGCGGCGCAACGGCGTCGCAGCACGGTTGAGCTGCGCCGCGATTCCCATCGTCGGCGGCGGTCGTTAGGCTAGCCGTCTTTACGCCGCGTCACCGGACGCGGCGGTTCCACCGGCGAAACTCCGCCGGAACCACGCGAGGATTCGGTGCGCAGACCCACGATCAAAGACGTCGCCGAGCGCGCCGAGGTGTCGCTCAAGACCGTCTCGCGCGTCATCAACGACGAACCCAGCGTGCAGGCCAGCACCCGCGCCCGCGTGCAGCAGGCCATTGCCGACCTGGGCTACCAGCCCGATCCGTCGGCGCGCAGCCTTCGCAGTGCGCAGAACTACGCGCTCGGGCTGGTCTACGACAATCCCAACCCCTACTACGTGATCGCGGTGCAGAACGGCGTGCTGTCGGTCTGCCGCGAGACCGGCTACGGCCTGCAGATCCATCCGTGCGACTCGTCCTCGCCCAATCTCGCTGGCGAGCTGATCGACCTGGTCCAGCACTCGCGCCTGGCCGGGCTGGTGCTGGCGCCGCCGATGTCGGAGCGCAACGAGCTGGTGACCGAGCTGGTCGCGCACGGCATCCGCCTGGTGCGGATCGTGTCCGCCGCGGCCGACCCGCAGGACGGCAGCGCCTGCATCTACGTCGATGACCGCGATGCCGCCTACGAGATCACCGAGCACCTGATCCAGCTGGGCCACAGCCGGATCGGTTTCCTGTGGGGCGGCAAGTCGCACGGGTCCTCGTGGGAGCGTTACAAGGGTTACGAGGACGCGCTGCACGAGTACGGCATCACCCTCGACCCGGAACTGGTGGTCGAAGGCGATTACTCGTTCGACGATGGCTTCCGCGGTGCCCGCCGCCTGTTCGCACTGGCCGACCGGCCGACCGCGATCTTCGGCAGCAACGACGAGATCGCCGCCGGCGTGCTGGCGGCCGCCAAGTCCAGCGGCATGAACGTGCCCTACGACCTGTCGATCGCCGGCTTCGAGGACAGCCCGTTCTCCAAGCAGAGCTGGCCGGCACTGACCACGGCCAAGCAGGCCACGCAGGAAATCGCCCGCCACGCCGCCCACCGCCTGCTGCAGGAGATCCGCGAGCACGCGCCGACGCGGCCGCTGCCCAACGAGGGCTTCAGCCCCGAGCTGGTGGTTCGCGGCTCGACCGCGCCGCCGCGCCCGAAGGCCTGACCGGGCGGCACCGTCACCTGCCTTTATCGCGCCTTCGCGCAGTCTGCTGCGGCCCACGTTTCTCGCGCGAGGGGAGCTTCGATGTCGGCCGCCCTGCCCATTGCCCCACCCGCACCCGACGCCCTGAAGGATCCGGCGCTCGTTCCGCTGTTCGAACAGGACCGCACCCTGGTCAAGCTCGGCCGCGACATCCGCGTGCTCAAGGCCATCGACTGGCCGATGGAGCTCGAGCAGCAATTCCTGGCGGGCTGGAAGGTCGGCCGCCCGGAACTGCCGCTCCCGCCGACGCAGCCGCACCCGATGGACGCGCAGATCGAGGGGCTCGATGGCCTGCTCTCGCGCATCGACCGCGGCCATCCCCTGGGCATGTGGCTGTACAAATCCGCGTGGAGTTACCGCGTCGCCGCGCAGATGCTCGGCGCCATCGGCACGCCGGAGTACACCCGTTGCTCGGCGCTGTTGTACGGCCGGCCGGACTATCTGTATCCCAGCCAGGACTCGACCAATGCCGACATGGCGCGCGAACTGCTGCGTGTCACTGACGAGCTGATCAACGACCGCCTGCTGCCCGACGTGCCGGTCGACATCGACGCGCCGGAGTTCGCGCGGCGGCTGCGCGAGCGCATCGACCCGTTCTTCAATCACGACAAGGTCGAGGTTGTGCTCGATCCGAACCTGGCCTCCAAGGCCACGGCCGGCAGCAAGCGGGTGACCCTGCGGGCGACGGCGATGTTCTCCGAGCGCGACCTGGAGCAGCTGATCCAGCACGAGGCGTTCATCCACACACTGACCGCGCTCAACGGCAAGCACCAGCCCTACCTGACCTCGCTGGGTTGCGGGGCGCCGCGCACCACCCGCGCGCAGGAGGGGCTGGCGACGTTCTCCGAGATCATCACCGGCGCGATCGACATCGCCCGCCTGCGTCGCGTCGCACTGCGCGTGGTCATGGTGGAACAGGCGCTCAAGGGCGCCGATTTCATCGAAGTGTTCCGCGGCTTCCTGGATGCCGGACAGTCCGAGGTGGAGAGTTACCGCAGCACCGCGCGCATCTTCCGCGGCGGCAACGTCCGCGGCCTGGTGTGCTTCACCAAGGACGGCGCCTACCTGGAAGGCGTGCTGCGGATCTATGCCTTCATCTGCAAGGCGCTGCAGGAAGGCCGGGGCGAACTGCTGCCCTTGCTGTTCTGCGGCCGCGTGACCGTGGCCGACACCGTGGTACTGGAGCCCTACCGCAACAACGGCCTGATCGTGCCGCCGCGCTACGTCCCGCCGTGGGCGCGCGACCCGCAGCGGGTGCTGTCGGTGATGGCGTTCTCGTCGGTGGTCCAGCGCCTGCGCCTGGACGATCTGACCGTGCAGCGCTTCGTCGATGTCGAGGCCGAGACGGTCGAGGCATCCGGCATCGGGGTCTAGTGGCCGGCCGGTGGCCTGCGCCGGGACGGCCCGGCGTTAACGTCTGGGCCGGCTGGATCTGCAACTCCCCCGATGCGGAGGACCCCAGCGGCCAGGCACCGACGGACGGTGCCGCGCCACATGAAGGTCCGCCCGGCTCCCCGGCCCCGGGGCGGAAGGGCGAATGAGGTCGGGATTCCGAACTGCGAGTGCCCGCTCCGGTTTCGTCCATGCCTGCAGACATGCCCTGACATCGGATCTTCGCGCTCGCCGTGAGCCACGGAGAATCCACCATGAAACCAACCATCGTGCCGGCCGCGTGCCTGCTCGCTTTCGCGTGCCTGGCGTTCGCACCGGCGTCTGCCCAGGACATGGCCAAGACCGCCGGCAAGAACGTGAAGGTCCTGCTCGACAACGAGAAGGTGCGGGTGCTCGAACTGAACATGCCACCGGGCGCAAGCACCGGGGTGCATTCGCACGGCGACAACGTCGTCTATTTCGTCACGGGCGGCACCGCCACGCAGGTCACCGATGGCGTCACCAAGACGATGACCCGCAAGCCCGGTGAAGCGGTATGGAGCGGGCCGGTCACGCACGACACCACCAACTCCGGCAAGACCGCGGTCAAGACGGTGGTGATCGAACTCAAGTAACTGCGTTCGCCATTGCCGGAGGCAGGAAGGGAGCCCGAGGGCTCCCTTCTCCGTTCTGCGATGGCAACCAGTTGGCTTCCTTGTCCCACGCAGCCGCCGGTTCTACAGCACGTACTACGCGCGCAGCAGCGTCGCCGCGCGTGCGAGCGCTTCGATCGCACCCCATTCCTCGGCCGCGACCAGGCGCGAGGGCGTGATCCACGAACCGCCTACGCAGGCGACGTTGGGGGTGGCCAGGTAGTCGCGGGCGTTGTGCGCGCCGATGCCACCGGTTGCGCAGAAGCGGATCTCGGGCAGCGGGCCGTGCAGCGAGCGCAATGCCGCCGCGCCGCCGGCGGCTTCGGCCGGGAAGAATTTCTGGAAGATGAAACCGTGCTCGGACAACGTCATCGCTTCGCTGGCGGTGGCCGCGCCCGGCAGCCACGGAAGCGGCGAGTCCTTGGCCGCGGCGATCAGGTCCGGCGTGGAGCCCGGCGAAACGGCGAAGCGCGCACCGGCCTGCTGTGCGTCGACCAGGTCCTGCGGCTTGCGCACGGTACCCACGCCGACGATGGCGCCCTCGACTTCATTGGCGATCGCACGCACTGCATCGAGCGCGGCGCGCGTGCGCAGCGTGATCTCGATGGCGGGAATGCCACCGGCGACCAGCGCGCGCGCCATCGACACGGCATGACGCGCGTCTTCGATCACCACCACCGGCATCACCGGGGCGACGTGCAGTACGGATTCAAGCAGGCCCATCAGTCATCTCTCCAGATGCAAGGTCATCGTCATTCCCGCGAAGGCGGGAACCCAGTGTCTTTGAAGTCGCGCAGTGAGTTCGCGCGGTGAATTCGCCGGGTCCCCGCCCCCGCGGGGACGACGACTTCGGATGTACTCACGCGACGCCGAAAATGCCGCCGCCCAGATCGGCCGTCGCCGCTGCATTGCGGAACACCGCAAACAGCTCGCGCCCCATGCCGACATGGCTCGACGACAGATCGGCGCTGGCGTGTTCGCGCAGCCTCCACTCGTCCGCCGGCACCAGCACGTCAAGCTTTCCGCCGCGCGCATCGACCCGGACCACGTCGCCGTCGCGCAGGCGCGCGATGTCGCCGCCGCAGGCCGCTTCCGGACTGACATGGATCGCTGCCGGCACCTGGCCGGACGCGCCGGACATGCGACCGTCGGTCACCAGCGCGACACGGTGGCCGCGCTTCTGCAGCACCGCGAGCGTCGGCGTGAGCTGGTGCAGCTCCGGCATGCCGTTCGCGCGCGGGCCCTGGAAGCGCACGACTACAACGACGTCGCGATCGAGTTCGCCACGCTCGAAGGCGTGCTTGACCTCGCCCTGCTCGGAGAACACCCGGCAAGGCGCTTCGATGACCCAGCGATCTTCCGGCACTGCCGACACCTTGATCGCGGCCGTGCCGAGCGGGCCATGCAGCACCCGCAGGCCGCCGTCGGCGCGGAACGGGTCGGCGACCGGACGCAGGACCGTGGGATCGCCGCTGCGTCCGGTCGCCGGCACGTATTCGACCTGCTGTTCCGGCGCCAGCCTCGCCTCGACGCGATAGCGCGCCAGGCCGGGGCCGGCGATGGTCTCGACGTCGCCGTGCACGAGGCCGGCATCGAGCAGTTCGCCAATCAGGAAAGCGAGGCCGCCGGCAGCGTGGAAATGGTTCACGTCGGCGCTGCCGTTGGGATACACGCGCGCCAGCAATGGCACCACCGACGACAGCGCGTCGAAGTCTTCCAGGCGCAGTTCGATGCCGGCCGCCGCAGCGATCGCGATCAGGTGCAGCAGGTGGTTGGTCGAGCCACCGGTCGCATGCAGGCCGACGACACCGTTGACGATCGCTCGCTCGTCGATGATGCGCCCGACCGGACGGTAGTCGTCGCCAAGCGCGGTGATCTCCGCCGCGCGGCGGCCGGCCTGCGCGGTCAGCGCGTCGCGCAGCGGATTGTCGGGGTTGATGAAGCTCGCACCCGGCAGGTGCAGGCCCATCAGCTCCATCAGCATCTGGTTGGAGTTGGCGGTGCCGTAGAAGGTGCAGGTGCCGACACCGTGGTAGCTCTGCGCTTCGGCTTCGAGCAGTTCCTCGCGGGTGGCTTCGCCGACCGCGTAGCGCTGGCGCACGCGCGACTTCTCGTCGTTGGGCAGGCCCGAGGTCATCGGACCGGCCGGCACGAAGATCGCCGGCAGGTGGCCGAAACTCAGCGCACCGATCAGCAGGCCCGGCACGATCTTGTCGCACACGCCCAGGTACAGCGCGGCGTCGAACATGTCGTGCGACAGCGACACCGCGGTCGACAGTGCGATCACTTCGCGCGAGAACAGCGACAGCTCCATGCCGGCGCGGCCCTGGGTGACGCCATCGCACATCGCCGGCACGCCGCCGGCGACCTGCGCGGTGGCGCCGACGCTGCGCGCGGCCTGCTTGAGCAGGAACGGGAAGCGCTCCAGCGGCTGGTGCGCCGAGAGCATGTCGTTGTAGGCGTTGACGATGCCCAGGTTGGGCGCCTGGCCACTGCGCAGGGCCGCCTTGTCGCTGGGCGAGCAGGCGGCGAAGCCATGGGCGAGATTGCCGCACGACAGCGTCGCGCGATGCGGCCCGCGCCCGGCAGCGGCGTCGATGCGCGCCAGGTACGCGGCTCGACGGTCGCGACTGCGCTCGCGGATGCGTTGGGTTACTTCGGCGACTACAGGGTGCAGGCTCATTGCGGTTTCCGGTTTCATGGGCTCCAGAACAACATCGGCACCACCGGCGCGCCCGACAGCACCGAACGGATCGGCAGCTTGGAACGTGGGTCGCGTGCGGCAGCGTCGAGCACGTTGCGCTTCTTCGCGCCTTCGATATGCAGGTACAACGACGGCGCGGTGAAGATCGCGCTCAACGTAAGGGTGATCCGCGGCTCCGGTGCGGCAGCGCTGCGCACGGCCAGCACCGGCGCGCGGCCGCTGGGTTGCAGGCCGATGTCGCGACGCTGCAGATCCGGGAAGAGCGATGCGACGTGGCCGTCTTCGCCCATGCCCAGCACCACCACGTCGAGCGGCAACGCCTCGTTGGCGACCTGGGTCAGCACCGGCAGCAAGGCGCTTTCCGGCGTTGCGGTCGGGCGCCGCAGCGGCAACAGCTGGGCCTGCGCGGCCGCGCCCTGGAACAGCGTCTCGCGCAACAGGCGTTCGTTCGAACGCGGGTGGTCGGGCGCGACCCAGCGATCATCGACTGGGACCACGGTGACGTGGGCCCAGTCCAGCGTCTGCTTCGACAGTTCGCTCAGGAATTCGCGCGGCGTGGTGCCGCCGGACACGGCCAGGCGTGCGTAGCCGCGTCGGGCGATGGCGCCGCGCAGATCCGCGGCGACCGCTTTGGCCAGCGCCAGCGCCAGTTGGTTGCGATCATCGAAGAGGTGCTCGCGCAGTGGCAGTGGATCCGGTGTCAGCACGGTCAGTCGCTCCGCATGGATTCGTTCGGCCTGCATGCCCGCTTGCCGCGGGCTGGACAGCGGGTCAGACAGCATCTTCATGCCAGGTCCTGCCGTCGCGTTCGATCAGCGCCACTGCGGCGCTGGGGCCCCAGCTGCCGGCGGTATAGGGTTTGGGCGCTTCGGCGCTGGCTTCCCAGGCGGCACGGATCGGGTCGATCCAGCCCCACGCCGCTTCGACTTCATCGCGACGCATGAACAGCATCGGATTGCCGCGCACCACGTCCATCAGCAGGCGCTCGTAGGCTTCCGGCTGGCGACCGCCGAAGGTCTCGGCGAAGCTCAGGTCCATCGGCACGCGACGCAGGCGCAGGCCACCGGGGCCGGGCACCTTGTTCATCAGCCACAACTTCACGCCCTCGTCGGGCTGCAGGCGGATGACCAGCTGGTTCGGATAGATCGGTTCGGCCAGCTCGCCGAAGATCGAATGCGGCACCTGGCGGAAGGTGACCACGATCTCCGACATGCGGTCGGACAGGCGCTTGCCGGTGCGCAGGTAGAACGGCACGCCGGCCCAGCGCCAGTTGCGCACTTCGGCCTTGAGCGCGACGAAGGTTTCGGTGCGCGAATCGTTGCGGCCGAGTTCTTCCAGGTAGCCCGGCACCGGCCGGCCTTCGACCGCGCCGGCGCGGTACTGGCCGCGCACGGTCTGTTGCGCGGTCGCACCGTTCTCGATCGGGCGCAGCGCGCGCAGCACCTTGAGCTTCTCGTCGCGGATGGCATCGGCCGCCAGCGACGACGGCGGTTCCATCGCCACCAGGCACAGCAGCTGCAACATATGGTTCTGGACCATGTCGCGCAGCGCGCCGGACTTGTCGTAGTAGCTGGCGCGACGCTCCAGGCCGACGGTCTCGGCCACGGTGATCTGCACGTGGTCGATGTGCTCGGCCTTCCACAGCGGTTCGAACAGGGCATTGCCGAATCGCAGCGCGATCAGGTTCTGCACCGTCTCCTTACCGAGGTAATGGTCGATGCGGTAGATCTGCGATTCGTGGAAGACCGCGCCGAGGGCGTCGTTGATGGCGACCGCGCTGGCGCGGTCGTGGCCGATCGGCTTTTCCACGACGACGCGGGTGTTCTCGCCGGTCAGGCCGTGCGCCTGCAGGCGCGCGCCGACGCTGCCGAACAGGTCCGGACCGACCGCGAGGTAGAACACGCGCACCCGCGATTCGTCCGGCAGCTCGCTGGCCAGCTCGGGCCAGCCGGTGTCGGCGCTGAGGTCGATGCGGCGGTAGGAGAGCATCTCCAGGAACGGTTCGAGCGCGGCCGGCGACCGCGGGTCGTCGGCGAGGCCCTTCTGCAGCGCCTCGCGGACGCGGTCGCGGTAGTCGCCGTCGCCCAGGGTGTCGCGGGCCAGACCGAAGATCCGGGTCCCGCTGACGATCTGGCCGTCGACATAGCGGTGGAACAGGGCCGGCAGCAGCTTGCGCAGGGCCAGGTCGCCCGTGCCGCCGAAGATGATCAGATCGAAAGGCGCCATCGGCGCGATGGAGGGGCTCACGGGACGCTCCGCGCGGAGGGATTGGGGGCTGCTACCAAGAACAAGACCAGAACCATACCAGTGACGATACCAGTCAAATACCAGGCCCGCAAACCCCCGACTTTAGTCGAGTACTGAATACGTATTCCCGGGCTGGTTGCCGTCATTGGTATCTCACTGGTATCTTTTGCCGTATGCAGGAGTATCTAGTCAACGAGTTCAGCCGCCAGGCCGATGCGCGACGCGCGCCGGCCTACCAGCACCTGCGCCGGACCCTCCAGCACGCAATCGAGAACGGCGAGCTGACGGCCGGCCAGGCGCTGCCGAGCGAACGCGAGCTGAGCAAGTTGCTCGACCTGTCGCGGGTGACGGTGCGCAAGGCCATTGCCGGCCTGGTCGGCGACGGCCTGCTGATGCAGCGCCAGGGCGCGGGCACGTTCGTCGCCGAGCGCATCGTCAAATCCTTCTCCAAGCTCACCAGCTTCACCGACGACCTGCGCGCGCGCGGCCTCGACCCGAAGTCGCGCTTCCTCGAGCGCAGCGTCGGCGAGGTCACGCCCGACGAGGCGATGGCGCTGAACCTGTCGCCCGGCGCCCAGGTCGTGCGCTATTACCGCCTGCGCATCGCCGACGAGATGGTGCTGGCGCTGGAGCGCACGGTGGTTCCTCAGTCCGTGCTGGCCGATCCGGGCCTGGTCGAGAACTCCTTGTACGAGGCCTTCACCAAGCTCGGCCTGCGCCCGACCCGGGCCCTGCAGCGCCTGCGCGCGATCGCCTTCGACGCCGAGCAGGCCCGGCTGATGAATCTGGCCGAGGGCAGTCCCGGCCTCTTCATCGAGCGCCGCACCTTCCTCGACGACGGCCGCGTCGTCGAATACACGCGTTCGTTCTACCGCGGCGATGCTTACGATTTCGTTGCCGAGCTGCAGAGCGAATGAGCGCGGGCCGCTCTCAACCCCCTTCTACCCGTCTTTCCAGGACCACCGCATGATCGCCCCCACCGCGACCCGGATGTACGCCGAAGCCGAGCAGACGGCCGACGTCGTTGCCGGCCAGTTCGCCGCAAATGCCGGCATCATCGATGCACTTGTCGCCCGCCTGAAGCAGGACCGGCCGCGCTTCATCGTCACCTGCGCGCGCGGCAGCTCCGACCACGCGGCGACCTACGGCAAGTATCTGTTCGAGACCACGCTCGGCCTGGTCACGGCCTCAGCCTCGCCGTCGGTGGGTTCGGTCTATGCCGTCCAGCCGCACATGGAGGGCGCCCTGTTCGTCGCCATCTCGCAGTCGGGCAAGAGCCCGGACCTGGTCCGCAATGCCGAGATCGCCAAGGCCGCCGGGGCGCTGGTCGTCGCCCTCGTCAACGTCGAGGACTCGCCGCTGGCGAAGCTCGCCGACACCGTGATCCCGCTGCGCGCCGGCCCCGAGACCAGCGTCGCGGCGACCAAGAGCTACCTGTGTTCGCTCGCCGCATTGCTGCAGCTGACCGCCCGCTGGAGCGGCGACGCCGCCCTGCTCAAGGCCACCGATGAACTGCCCGCCGCACTGCGCGCCGCCTGGGCGCAGGACTGGACGCCGCTGGTCGAAGGCCTCAAGGACGCGCACAACCTGTTCGTGGTCGGCCGCGGCCTTGGCCTGGGCGCCGCGCAGGAAGCCGCACTGAAGTTCAAGGAAACCTGCGGCCTGCACGCCGAGGCGTTCTCCTCGGCCGAGGTCAAGCACGGCCCGATGGCCATCGTCGGCCCCGGCTTCCCGGTGCTCGCGTTTGCCCAGGACGACGACACCGGCGCCGGCACGGTCGCGGTGGTCGAGGAATTCCACAAGCGCGGCGCCCCGGTCTGGCTGGCGCGTCCGGGCGAGCACCGCGACGACGCCCTGCCGATGCCGGCTTCGCCGCATCCGGCCTGCACGCCGCTGCTGGCGGTGCAGAGCTTCTACAAGGCGGTCAATGCACTGGCGGTCGCGCGCGGTCACAACCCCGACGTGCCGCCGCATCTGAACAAGGTCACCGAGACGGTTTGATGCCATGACCACCACGACCGCCTTCCACAACGGCCACATCCTCACCGACCACGGCTTCGAATCCGATGTCTGCGCGCTGGTGGAAGACGGCCACATCGTCGCCGTGCTGCCCGGCGCCGCGCCGAAAGACACCAGGATCGTCGACCTCGCTGGCGGCTACCTGGTGCCGGGCTTCATCGACACCCAGGTCAACGGCGGCGGCGATGTGCTGTTCAACGACGAGCCGACGGTGGACGGCCTGCGCACGATTGCCGCTGCGCACCGCAAGTTCGGCACCACCGGCCTGATGCCGACGCTGATCAGCGACGACACCGCCGTGATGGCGCGCGCGATTGCCGCCACCGGCGACGCGATCGACCAGGGCGTGCCGGGCATCCTCGGCATCCACCTCGAAGGCCCGTATCTCAACGCCGCGCGCAAGGGCGTGCACGACCCGGCCAAGTTCCACACGCCGGGCAAGGACGAACTCGACCTGGTCGCCTCGCTCGGCAAGGGCCGCACGATGCTGACCCTGGCGCCGGAGCGCTTCAGCACCGACACCCTGCGCGAGCTCGCCGCCCGCCGCGTGCTCGTCTGCGCCGGCCACACCGCGGCCACCTACGAACAATTGCGCGACGGCTTCGCGGCCGGCATCCGCGGCGTTACCCACCTGTTCAATGCGATGACGCCGTTGAACAGTCGCGAGCCCGGCGCGGTCGGTGCCGCGCTCGAAAACCCGGACGTCTGGTGCGGCCTGATCGTCGACGGCTACCACGTCCACGACGCCGCCCTGCGCGTGGCGATCGCCGCGCGCCCGATCGGCAAGATGATGCTGGTCACCGACGCGATGCCGCCCGTCGGCGGCGAGCGCGAGGACTTCGCGCTCTACGGGGTGACCATGACCTGTCGCGACGGCCAGTGCACCACGGCCGACGGCACCCTCGCCGGCTCGGCGCTGGACATGGCCGCTGCGGTCCGCAATACGGTCGAGCGACTGGGCCTGCCGCTACCAGAAGCCTGCCGCATGGCCTCGACCTACCCGGCCGAATTCCTCGGTCTGGGCGGCGAACTGGGGCGCATCGCGCCGGGCTTCCGCGCCGACCTGGTCATGCTGGACCACGACCTGCAGGTGCAGGGCACCTGGATCAACGGCCGGGCCTGACGCCCGCCGCTTGCTCTGCTTTCGGCACCGCCTGAATGGGGCGCGGCGCGGCCCGCGCGGCGTCGCCATGCCCGGCACCCGGCCCAGAGTGGACTGACTGCTACAATTCCGAGTCTTTGCTCGGACTTTTGCGTCGCGACCACCCGTCGCGAGGCATGGTTACGGGCGTCCGCAGCCACCCCCGCGCCCCCCGGCGCGCCGGAGCCACGCATGACCAGCACTGCCGAACTCAGCTCGCCGTCCTCGGCGAACACCGCGCTTACCAATTCGGTGCTCGATACCGACTACTCGCTCGAGCACAAGTACAGCCGCGAACAGGGCCGCATCTATCTGAGCGGCGTGCAGGCGCTGGTGCGCCTGCCGCTCATGCAGCGCCTGCGCGACCAGGCCGCCGGGCTCAACACCGCCGGTTTCATCTCCGGCTACCGCGGCAGCCCGCTGGGCGGCTTCGACCTGGAGCTGTGGCGCGCCCGCAAGCACCTCGAAGCGGCCGGCGTGAAGTTCACCCCGGGCCTCAACGAGGACCTCGGCGCGACCATGGTCTGGGGCACGCAGCAGACCAACCTGTTCCCCGGCGCAAAGGTCGAGGGCGTGTATGGCATGTGGTACGGCAAGGGCCCGGGCGTGGACCGCACCGGTGACGTGTTCAAGCACGCCAATGCCGCTGGCACCTCGAAGTTCGGTGGCGTGCTCGCGCTGGCCGCCGACGACCATGCCTGCCGCTCGTCGACGCTGCCGCACGGCTCGGAAGACGAGTTCGTCAGCGCGATGATGCCGATCCTCAACCCGGCCGGCGTCCAGGACATCCTCGACATGGGCGTCATCGGCTGGGCGATGTCGCGCTACACCGGTCGCTGGGTCGGCTTCAAGACGATCGCCGAGACGGTGGAGTCGTCGGCGTCGATCGACGTCAACCCGCTGTCGATCCAGATCGTGACCCCGGATGATTTCGAGATGCCGGTCGGCGGCCTCAACATCCGCTGGCCCGATCCGCCGATGGACCAGGAAATGCGCCTGCACCGCTATGCGGTCAAGGCCGCGCAGGCCTTCGCCCGCGCCAACGGCATCGACCGCACGGTCATCGATTCGCCGCGCGCGCGCCTGGGCATCGTCACCACCGGCAAGTCCTACCTCGACGTGCTGCAGGCGCTGGAATACCTGGGCCTGGACGAGAACGCCTGCGCCGACCTCGGCATCCGCGTCTACAAGGTCGGCATGACCTGGCCGCTGGAACCGGTCGGCATCACCCGCTTCGCGCAAGGACTTGAAGACATCGTCGTCGTCGAGGAAAAGCGCGCCTTCATCGAGCGCCAGATGAAGGAGTACATGTACAACTGGAGCGGCCAGCGTCCGTCGATCGTCGGCAAGTACGACGAGCAGGGCGAGTGGATCCTGCCGTCGACCGGCGAGCTGACCCCGGCCACCATCGCCGGCGTGATCGGCCGTCGCATCCAGAAGTTCCACAACAGCGAGCACATCGAGAACGTGCTGCGCTGGATGGCCGAGAAGGAATCCGAGCTGGCCCTGCCGCGCGCGCAGTTCCCGCGCGTGCCGCACTACTGCTCGGGTTGCCCGCACAACACCTCCACCGTCGTGCCGGAAGGTTCGCGCGCGCTCGGCGGCATCGGTTGCCACTACATGGTGACCTGGATGGACCGCAGCACCGACACCTTCACCCACATGGGCGGCGAAGGCGTGACCTGGTCGGGGCAGGCGGCGTTCACCGAAACGCAGCACGTCTTCCAGAACCTCGGCGACGGCACGTACTTCCATTCGGGCTCGCTGGCGATCCGCCAGTCGGTCGCGACCGGCGTCAACATCACCTACAAGATCCTCTACAACGACGCGGTCGCGATGACCGGCGGCCAGCCGGTCGACGGCACGCTGTCGGTGCCGCAGATCGCCCACCAGGTGCGTTCGGAAGGAGTGCAGACCATCGTGCTGGTGTCGGACGACATCGCCAAGTGGAACAAGCGCGAGATCTTCCCGTCCGACGTCGAGTTCTTCGACCGCAAGGAACTGGACACCGTCCAGAAGCGCCTGCGCGAAGTGAAGGGCACCAGCGTCCTGATCTACGACCAGACCTGCGCCACCGAGAAGCGCCGTCGCCGCAAGCGCGGCAAGATGGTCGATCCGCAGAAGCGCGTGATGGTCAACTCGCTGGTCTGCGAAGGCTGCGGCGACTGCGGCAAGAAGTCGTTCTGCGTGTCGGTGCTGCCGAAGGAAACCGAGTTCGGCCGCAAGCGCGAGATCGATCAATCGAACTGCAACAAGGACTACTCCTGCGTCAACGGCTTCTGCCCGAGCTTCGTGACGGTGGAAGGCGGCGGCTTGCGCAAGAAGAAGAGCAGCGGCGCGAAGGATCGCCTGAGTGACCTGCCGATGCCGCAGCTGCCGTCGCTCGACCAGCCCTGGAACATCCTGATCACCGGCGTCGGCGGCACGGGCGTTGTGACGATCGGCGCGCTGCTCGGCATGGCCGGGCATCTGGAAGGCAAGGGCGCGACCGTGCTCGACCAGACCGGCCTGGCGCAGAAGGGAGGTGCGGTCACCACCCATATCCGCATCGCCCGGACGCCGGCCGACATCCACGCCGTGCGCATCGCCGCCGGTGAAGCCGACCTGGTGCTGGGTTGCGACATGGTCGTGGTCAACGACTACTGGGCGCTGTCGAAGGTGCGTGCCGGGCGCAGCTCGGTCGTGATCAACAGCTACGAGGCGATGCCGGGCACGTTCACCACCCGTCCGGACATGCAGTTCCCGGCGACCGACATCATCGCCGCGATCAAGGTCGCGCTCGGTGGCAAAGACCCGCACGTGGTCGACGCCACCCAGCTCGCCACCGCGCTGATGGGCGATGCGATCGCATCCAACCTCTTCATCCTCGGCTACGCCTGGCAGCAGGGCCTGGTGCCGCTGTCGCTGGATTCGATCATGCGTGCGGTGGAGCTCAACGGCGCCGCGATCGAGATGAACAAGACCGCGTTCGCCTGGGGCCGCCTGGCCGTGATCGATCCGAAGGCCGTCGCCGAGTCGGCAGGCCTGGTGCGCAACGCGCAGACGGCTGCAGAAGCCACTCCGGGCGAGCTGCCGATGCTGTCGCCTGGCGCCTGGGAAGGCAACGAGTGGGGCGCCACCAGCGCACCGCGCACGACCCGCAAGGAAGACGAGCTGCGCCACGTGCCCGCACATGGCGGCGACAACGTCGCGTTCCTGCCGCTCGACGACGCGCGCCTGTCGCGTTCGCTCGACGAGGTCGTGTCGCGCCGTGTCGCCTTCCTGACCGAGTACCAGGACGCCGGCTACGCCAAGCGTTACAGCGATTTCGTCGCGCGCGTGCATGCGGCCGAGCGCAACGTCGCCGGCACCACCGACCTGACCGAGGCCGTCGCCCGTTACGCCTTCAAGCTGATGGCCTACAAGGACGAGTACGAGGTCGCGCGCCTGTACACGAGCGGTGATTTCCAGAAGAAGCTCGAGCAGCAGTTCGACGGCGACTACAAGCTGAAGTTCCACCTCGCGCCGCCGCTGCTGGCAAAGAAGGACGCGCAGGGCCGCCTGATCAAGCAGGAGTTCGGCCCGTGGGTGTTCACCGCGTTCAAGTGGATGGCCAAGCTGCGCTTCCTGCGCGGCGGTGCTTTTGACATCTTCGGCAAGACCGAGGAGCGCAAGATGGAGCGCCAGCTCATCGTCGATTACTTCGCGACGATCGAAGGCCTGCTCGGCAAGCTCGACCGCAGCAACGTGGGCCTGGCTGCGGAGATCGCCGGCATCCCGGAGCACATCCGCGGCTACGGCCACGTAAAGGAAGACCACCTGCACAAGGCCAAGGCGCGCGAGGCCGAGCTGCTGAAGGAATGGGACAACCCGCTGCGGATCGTCAAGGTGGCGTAAGCCGCAAGCGCAGTGTTTCCAGCAAAGGCCGGCTCGCAAGAGTCGGCCTTTTTCTTTTGGGGGGGCAGCACCGCCGCGAATCCTTTCGCCCCTTCGCTGCCTCTTGTGGAGTGACGGCGCGGCCGCGTGTCAGGGCATCCCGCGCCCTGTGTGCTGCCGCAGCCGTCGCCCCATTCCCCCGAGGATCCAGCGATGTCCGCAGACACGGCGCAGGCCGACGATGTCCTTTGGGGGCAGTGGATGCTGCAGGCCCAGTGCGGCGACCGCAGCGCCTATCACGCACTGTTGCGGGCGGTGACGCCTTACGTGCGTGCGATCGCACGGCGCTACGTCGGCCCGGGCGAGGACGCCGAGGATGCGTTGCAGGAAGTGCTGCTGGTGGTGCACCGCATCCGCCATACCTACGAACCCGGTCGCCCGTTCAAGCCCTGGCTGGCCACCATCGCCAGTCGGCGTTGCATCGACCTGCTCCGCCGCCGCAGCCATCGCCAGCAGCACGAGTGCGGCAGCGACCCGGACTTCGATGCAGCGACGCAGGTGGCCGGGCCCGACGAATCGCTCGCCCGCGTCCACGTCGCCGACCGCATGCGCGACGCGGTGGGGGCGCTGCCCGAGCGCCAGCGCGAGGCGATCCGGCTGCTGCGGCTGGACGAGTTGTCGCTGCGCGAAGCATCCAGCCAGAGCCGGCAGAGCGAGGGCGCGCTCAAGGTCGCCTGCCATCGCGCGCTCAAGACCCTTCGGCGCATCGTCATCGACAAAGGCCACCTCCATGACTGACACCAACGTTCTGATCCGACGACTCGCCGATGCGGCCACACCGGTGCGGCCGATTGCCTCGCCGCTGCGGCGGACACTGGCCTGGATGGCGGCGGCCATCGCGGTGCTGGCGCTGGTCGTGGCCGGCATCGGCCTCGATCCGGGGGCGCTGCGGCACCTGCGCTCGCCCGCCGCGGCGATCGAGTGGGGCGCGAGCGCGATCACCGGACTGTTCGCCGCCTTCGCGGTGTTCCAGGTGAGCGTGCCCGGCCGCAGCGCGCGATGGCAGTGGTTGCCGCTGCTCCCGGCGCTGCTGTGGCTCGGTGGCATCGGCCTGGGCTGTGCGGGCGACGTGGCGCGGTTGGGCGCCGGCGCGTTTGCCTACGAAGGCTTCAGCTTCGAGTGCGCGCGCGCGATCGTCCTGACCAGCCTGCCGCTGGGCCTGGTCATGTTGCTGATGGTGCGCCACGCCGGCGTCGTCCGCCCGACGGCGACGGCGGCACTCACGGCGTTGTCGGCGGCCGCCCTGTCTTCGGCGACCGTGGCGATGGTGCATCGCGGCGAGACCGCGCTGATGTCGCTGCTGTGGCATTTCGGTGCGGTGCTGGTGCTGTCGGCGCTGGCCGCCGTGCTCGCCGGGCGCCTGTTCGCCTGGCTGGGATCCCCGACTGCGCGGCGGCGCGTGTAACCAACGCGATGCCTCGTGCGAACTGTTCCCTGGCGACGGAATTCCCCGCGCTCGATCTCTTCCCCCGATCTCTTCCTACTGTTCTGGAGAACCATCCAATGAAAGCTTCCCTGATCCCCGTTTCCGGCGTCGCCCTGGCCCTGGTGGCCGCCGGCCTGGCGTTCGCGGCGCCGGCCGCAGTCGCCAAGTCCAAGTCGGCCGACAAGGTCGAGCTCGTGCACTGTTCCGGCGTCAACGCCTGCAAGGGCCACAACGACTGCAAGACCGCCGACAACGCCTGCAAGGGCCAGGGCAGCTGCAAGGGCAAGGGATTCGTCGCCGCATCGGAGAAGGCGTGCAGCGACATCGGCGGTAGCCGCGTCGACCCCAAGGTGAAGTTCAGCGCCGCCGCCGCCAGCCAGGTGCACTGCTACGGCGTCAACGCCTGCAAGGGCCACAACGACTGCAAGACCGCCGACAACGCCTGCAAGGGCCACGGCAGCTGCAAGGGCAAGGGCTTCGTCGCGCTGCCGGCGGCCAGCTGCTCCAACGTCGGCGGCAACGCGGGCTGATCATGCAGCCGCATGCAACCCGTCTCTACCCCTCCGGCGCACTCGCGCCGGAGGTCCGTCCCTGGCTCGGCTTCGGGCTGGGCCTGCGGCCGGAGTACTTCGAGCAGATCCTGTCCGGTTCGCCCGCCGTCGACTGGTTCGAGATCATCTCGGAGAACTTCATGGTCGATGGCGGCAAGCCGCAGCACTACCTCGAACAGATCCGCGGTCGATATCCGATCGCCATGCACGGCGTGTCGCTGTCGATCGGGAGCACCGACCCGCTTGACCGCGCCTATCTGCATCGCCTGCGCGAACTGATGCTGCGCATCGAACCTGCCTGGGTCTCCGACCATCTGTGCTGGACCGGCGTGGATGGCCTCAACAGCCACGACCTGCTGCCCCTGCCCTACAACGAGGCCACCATTGCCCACGTCGTCGATCGGGTGCAGCAGGTGCAGGACCACCTTGGCCGCGAGCTGCTGCTCGAGAACCTCAGCAGCTACGTCGAGTTCCGCGACTCGGACATGCCCGAGTGGGAGTTCGTCGCGCAGATCGCCCGCCGCAGCGGTTGCCGGATCCTGCTGGACGTCAACAACATCCAGGTCAGCGCCCGCAATCACGGATTCGATCCGAACGACTACCTTGCCGGCATTCCGGTCGACCGGGTCTGGCAGATCCACCTCGCCGGGCACAGCGATTACGGCACGCACTGTGTCGATACCCACGACCACGAGGTGCCCGATGCGGTCTGGTCGCTGTACGAAAATGCGATCCGCCGGTTCGGCTCTGTCAGCACGATGATCGAACGCGACGATCATTTCCCGCCGCTGCCCGAACTGCTGGCCGAGCTCGACCTCGCGCGTGCGGCATTCGCGCGCGCCAGTGCCGGCGCGGCGGTGGCGGCATGATTGCCGCTCGCCGCCGCGGCGACGGCCTGCTGGCATTGCAGCGCCGGTTCCTGGCGCAGATGCGCGGCGGCGATGCGAGCGGCGAAGTCGGCGGCCTGCTCGCCAGCGGCCGCATGCCCGTCGCGCTGGGACTTGGCATCTACGGCCACGCCTACGGCGCGCGATTGCGCGAGGCGCTGGACAACGACCACCCGGTGCTCGGTACCTATCTCGGCGACGAGTTGTGGGAGCGCATGTGCGCCGGCTACATCGCCAGCCATCCCTCGCGCGTGCGCTCACTGCGCGATTTCGGCGCTGGCCTGCCCGACTACCTGGCGGTTGCCGAACCGTTTTCCGCGCATCCGCAGCTGGCCGAGCTGGCGCGGTTCGAGCGCTGCCTGCTCGATGGATTCGACGCCGCCGACCGCAGCCGCCTGGACTGGGGCCAGTTGCTGGCGCTTCCGCAGGCGGCCTGGCCCGGGCTTCGGTTGCAGTTCCATCCCAGCGTCCAGCGCTACCGGGCCGCCTTCAACACCGTGGAAACCTGGCAGGCGATCAAGGCCGCGCAGGCTCCGCCGCTGGCGGTGCCGGCGGAGGCGCGTTGGGCGCTGTGGCGCGACGAAGACCGGGTCGGCCGCTTCCGCTCGCTCGATGGCAGCCAGGACCTGGCCCTGGGCCACTTCCTGCAGGGCGGCGACTTTGCCGGGCTGTGCGAGGCGCTGCTGGCGGACCTGCCCGCCGCCCAGGTGCCCGCGGTGGCGGTGGGCTATCTGCAATCGTGGTGCGAGGACGGCTGGCTGTCGCAACTGTGCTGACAGGTTCGGGACCACGCCGGTGCAACAATCCCGGCATCGTCCTCCCGGCCCGGTAGCCCGCCCCAGAGCGCGCCCAACAACATGGACACTTTGCAGCTTCAGGCGCATTGCACGCGCTTCCGCGGCGCCACGCGGGTGCTGCATGCCGCGCCGAGCAACATCCTAGTCTACAGCGTCGGTGGCAAGACCTTCGCCTACTTCAAGACCAGCGAGCCGGAGCGCTGGCGTTTCAGCATCAAGGTCAGTCCCGAGCGCTTCGTTGAACTCACCGACGTGCCGGGCATGAAGCCGGCGCGTTACATGGGCCGCTACCGCTGGATCACGATCGTCGATGTGCGGCGCGTGCCCGAGGATTACCTGATCGAACTGGTCGACTGGTCGTACAGGCAGGCGCTTGCCGGGCTCAGCCGGAAACGTCAGGCGGAGATTCTGTCGGGCAGTACCTGGCCCGGGCTACAACAAGGGGGCCTTGGCAGCTAGCATCGGGGCCTGTTCTGCGGAGTCCTTCTCGATGCGTCAGCCGAAGCAACGCGCCATGCGCCACGCCCTGCACCTCGCCATCTTCCCGGCCGTGCTCGCCGCATTGCTGGCCCCGGCGGCCCATGCCGGCGCTTCCGCCACTGACGCCACCGACGTCGTCGCCGCCGCCAAGGCCGTGCAGCCGCAAGTGGTGGCCTGGCGCCGCGACCTCCACCAGCATCCCGAGCTGGGCAATCAGGAAGTGCGCACCGCCAAGGTGATCGCCGACCAGCTGCGCAAGCTCGGTCTGCAGCCGCGCACCGGCATCGCCCATACCGGCGTCGTCGCCGTGCTCAAGGGCGGCCGGCCCGGTCCGCGCATCGCCATCCGCGCCGACATGGACGCGTTGCCGGTCATCGAACAGACCGGCCTGCCGTTCGCCTCGAAGGTGACCTCGCAGTACCGCGGCCAGCCGGTCGGAGTGATGCATGCCTGCGGCCACGACGCGCACGTGGCGATCCTGCTTGGCGTGGCCACTGCGCTTGCTGCACACAAGCAGGACCTGCCCGGCGAAGTGATGTTCGTGTTCCAGCCAGCCGAGGAAGGTCCGCCGAACCCGGGCGAGACCTTCGGCGCGAAACTGATGCTCGATGAAGGTGTGTTCCGCGATTTCAAACCCGACGCGGTATTCGGGCTGCATGTCTGGGCCGGGTTGCCGGTCGGCCAGGTCGGCGTGCGCAGCGGCCCGATGCTCGCCGCGGCCGACGAGTGGAGCCTGACCGTCAACGGCAAGCAGACGCACGGCTCACGCCCGTGGGACGGCGTCGACCCGATCACGGTTGCCGCCCAGATCCTGCTCGGCACGCAGAGCCTGATCGCGCGCCAGGTCAACATCGCCGCCACGCCGGTGGTGCTGACGGCCGGCCAGTTCAATGCCGGCGTACGCTTCAACATCATTCCCGACGAGGCACGCGTGGTTGGCACGTTGCGAACGTTCGACACCAAGGTGCGCGAGGACGTGATCACCCGCTTCCGCCGCACCGCCGAGGATTTCGCCCACGCCAGCGGCGCCACGGCCAAGCTCGATGTCGCGGCCAATGCGCCGGCAACGATCAACGACCCGGCGCTCACCACGCGCGTGCGGCCATCGCTGCAACGCGCGGTCGGCGCTGACAACGTCGTCGAGATGCCGATGGTGACCGTGGCCGAGGACTTCGCCCAGTTCGCCAACACCGTGCCCGGCCTGTACTTCTTCGTGGGTTCCACGTCGCCCGGTATTGATCCGGCGCACGCGCCGATCAACCACTCGCCGCAGTTCATGCTCGACGAGCAGTCGCTCGATGTCGGCACCCGCGCCATGCTGCAGGTGGCGCTGGACTACCTGCACGGCGGCGGCTGACCGCTTCACCCCGACATCCTTTCACACACCTGCCGCGGTCGCCGATCGCGGCAACGACCACACCGGAGCCCTTGATGCGTCGTCCCGCCCTGCACGTCCTGCCCGCCCTCATCGCCGCGCTGCTGGCTGCGCCCGCCCACGCCGCGGACGGTTCCGGCGCCGAGCGACCGGAAGTCACCGCGGCGGCGAAGGCGGTGCAGCAGGAGGTCGTGGCCTGGCGCCGCGATTTCCATGAGCATCCGGAACTGTCCAACCGCGAAACCCGCACCGCGGCCAAGGTCGCCGAGCATCTGCGCGCACTGGGCCTGAAGCCGCAGACCGGCATCGCCCACAACGGCGTGGTCGTCATCATCCAGGGCGGCAATCCCGGTCCGCGCGTCGCCCTGCGCGCCGACATGGACGCGCTGCCGGTGACCGAGCAGGTCGACCTGCCGTTCGCGTCCAAGGCCACCGCGACGTTCCGCGGGCAGACGGTCGGCGTGATGCACGCCTGCGGTCACGATGCTCACACCGGCATCCTGCTCGGCATCGCCGATGCGCTGGTGAAGATGAAGGCCGACCTGCCCGGTTCGGTGATGCTGGTGTTCCAGCCCTCCGAGGAGGGCGCGCCCGATGGCGAGGAAGGCGGTGCTTCGCTGATGCTGAAAGAAGGTGTGTTCAAGTCCTTCAAGCCCGATGCGATGTTTGGCCTGCATGTGTTCTCGACGCTGCAGGCCGGCCAGATCGGCGTGCGCCAGGGTCCGCTGATGGCGGCCTCGGACAAGTTCACCATCAAGATCAAGGGCCGGCAGACGCACGGTTCGCGTCCGTGGGGCGGCATCGATCCGATCGTCGCCGCGGCCGACGTCATCGGCACCGCGCAGACCATCGTCAGCCGCCGCACCGACATCGCCAAGCTGCCGGCGGTGGTCACCTTCGGCGCCATCAACGGTGGCATCCGCTACAACATCATTCCCGATGAAGTCGAAATGGTCGGCACCATCCGCACCTTCGACGAGGGCATGCGGCAGAAGATCTTCAGTGATCTGAAGAACGTCGCCGAGCACGTCAGCATCGCCAACGGGGCCACGGCCATCGCCAACGTGCCCGACAGCGAGGGCAATCCGGTCACGGTCAACGATCCGGCGCTGACGGCGCGCATGCTGCCCAGCCTTCAGGCGGTTGCCGGCGCCGACAACGTGGTCGAGCCGTCGCTGCAGATGGGCGCGGAGGACTTTTCATACTTCGCCAAGGAGGTGCCGTCGATGTTCTTCTTCGTCGGCGCCACGGCCAAGGGCATCGATCCGGTGACTGCGCCGAGCAATCATTCGCCGCAGTTCGCGCTGGATGAGTCGGCTCTCGACCTGGGCCTGCGCGCGCTGCTGCAGGTGACGCTGGATTACCTGCACCAGCCGCAGGGCTGACCACTTGGCTGCGGAACGGCCCCGGGTAAACATGAGACCCCGGCTCAGCCCAGCTCCTTCACCGAATGCGGGTCCATCGCGTACGGGTGAACGTCCGGCAGGTGTCCGGGCTGCGCCCGCACCCGGTCGAGCCACCGGCAAATGGCGGGATGTGCGTGGAGGTCGAAGCCGGCATCGGCGGCGACGCTGACGTAGGCGAACAGCGAGATGTCGGCGATGCCGTAGCGGTCGCCGCCGATGAAGTCGCGGGCCGACAGTTCGCGTTCGAGGATCGCCAGGGCGTTGGTGGCGGCTGCGCGCTTGGCCGCCACCAGCGCTTCGGGTCGCCGCGCGAGTTTGCCGGTCAGGGTCCAGTGGCGCAGTGCGCCGATCTGGCTTTCGATCCGCTCCTGTTCGAACGACAGCCATTGCCAGGCTTTCGCTCGGCCGTGGGCGTCGTCGTGCAGGTAATCGGTGCCTTCGGCCAGGTACATCAGGATGGCGTTGGACTCGGCCAGCGTGCGGCCATCGTCGAGCTCGATCGCCGGCACCGTGCCGGTGGGGCTGATCGCCAGGTAGCCGGGCTGGCGGCCCTCGCCTTCGAAGATGCTGACCATGCGGGTCCGGTACGGCTGGTGCAGGTGCTGCAGCAGTTGCCGGACCTTCCAGGCGTTGCGGGAGGGCAGGTAGTCGTAGAGGGTGAGCATGGTGTCGGGCCGCACGGGTCGATGGGCGCAGTCTGGGCCGGTGGCGGCGCGGCCGATATCCGATCCTTGCGGCGCCATCACGGGCCGGTGGTCAGGTTGGGGCGGTCCGCCACGGGTAAAATCGCCGCCATGACCCCCCAAGACCTTCCGCTCGGCCGCCACGTCGACTACCCGCGCAAGTACGACGCCTCCCTGCTGTTCCCGATCGCGCGCGCGCTCGGCCGCGGCGAGATCGGCATCGATGACCGCGCCCTGCCGTTCATCGGCCTGGACCGCTGGCACGCCTACGAGCTGAGCTGGCTGGATGCGCATGGAAAGCCGCACGTCGGCACGGCCACGATCACGGTGCCGGCGACCGCGCCGAACCTGGTCGAATCGAAGTCGCTGAAGCTGTACCTGAACTCGTTCAACTCCACGCGTTTCGACAGCGACGAGGCGGTGCGCGGGCGCATGGTCGACGACCTGTCGCGCGCGGCCGGCGCGGCGGTCGACGTTGCCTTCGGCCTGCCGCCGATCGACGAGAGCGCCGACAATGCGGTCATCGACTGCATCGACGGCCTGGATGTCAGCGTCGACGATTACGGCCCGCCCAATGCCGACCACCTCGCGGCCGACGCCTCGCATGTGGTCAGCGAGACGCTGACCAGTTCGCTGCTCAAGTCGAACTGCCCGGTCACCGGACAGCCCGACTGGGCGCGCGTGGTGATCAGCTACCACGGCCCGAAACTCGATCGCGCCGGCCTGCTGCGTTACCTGGTGTCGTTCCGCGACCACGCCGAGTTCCACGAGCAATGCGTGGAGCGGATCTTCTGCGACCTGATGGCGCGCGCAACGCCGCAACGGCTGTCGGTTGAAGCGCGCTACACCCGTCGCGGCGGCCTGGACATCAATCCCTGGCGCGCCACGCCCGGGCATGAACAACCGACCGCGGGTCGCGACGAACGGCAATAGCGCCGCGCCGCGACGCGACTGATAACGACTTGTGACGAAGCTCACCCGGTCGCCATATTTCCTTAACAACGTGCGTGTCATGGTGCTCCCGCCATTCCGGCAGGAGCCGTTCACCCATGACCACACCGGATAAGAAAGCCGATTTTTCCGGCGTCAGCGCCAACGTCGACACCACCGCCGAGAAGGTCGAGAAGGCCGATTTCTCGGGCGTGAGCGCCACGGTCGACACCACCGCCGAGAAAGTAGGCGAACAGTCCTACACCGTCGCCAAGGGCGACACGCTTTCGCACATCTCCAAGCAGTTCTACGGCAGTGCGAACAAGTGGAACGCGATCTTCGAAGCCAATCGCGACCAGCTCGACGACCCCGACAAGATCCAGCCCGGCCAGGTCCTCAAGATCCCGCCGCTGGACTGACCCGCCGCTGGACTGAAGTTTTCCGCGCACAGAATTCCAAGGAGATCGACACATGATGATCCGCAACCGCGTGAACTACGCCGTGGCCGTAGCCCTGCTGGCATCGCTGGCGGTGGTGGGCTGCAAGAAGAAGGAAGAACCGGTTGCGGTGACGCCGCCGCCGGCCGAGACCGCGCCGATGCCGCCGGCCGAACCGATGCCGGCAGCCGTACCGGCTGGCGTGAGCGTCACCAGCGTCACCCTCGGCACCGCCGCGGGCGCCGACAAGAAGATCGCCGCGCCGACGATGGCCTTCACCTCGAAGGACAAGATCATCGTCTCGGTGGCCACCGACGGTACCGCCAGCAACGCCGAGATCGGCGCGCGGCTGCTCTACCAGGACGGCCAGACCGCCGGCGACATGAAGCAGGCGCTCAACACCACTGGCGCGGAAACCACCAACTTCGAGTTCACCAATGCCAAGCCGTGGCCGGCCGGCAAGTACAAGGCCGAAGTCACCGTCAACGGCGCATCGGCCTCTACCACCGAGTTCGAGGTCAAGTAAGGCAACCCTCTCTCTCCCCCACCTCATGGTGGGCAAGCATGGGCGCGGTCCTTTGCCGCGCCCTTTTTTTTACCTTACGCAAACTCACCGTCGAGGTAGAACCAGCGGCCATCCTCGCGCGCGAACCGGCTGACCTCGCGCAGGCGCACGGCCGGCGCTCCGCCCACTTTGTAGCGGGCGACGAACTCGACGGTGGCGCGGTCGGCGCCGGTCATCGCGTGGCGCCTGACCTCCAGCCCAAGCCAGCGCGTGGCGCCTGCCTCGCCCAGATCCAGCGCCGGCGGCCGCGTGTCGCGATGCCACGTGGCCAGCAGGTAGGAGACGTCCGCAAGGACAAACGCGCTGTAACGCGACCGCATCAGCGCTTCGGCCGTCTCGGCAACCCCGCCTGCGTGGAGCGGGCCACAACATCGGGTGTAGGGGCGGCCGAGGCCACATGGGCAGAGGCTGGTCATCTGGATACAACACTGAATCGGGCGGAATGGCTGCATTCTCGGCGAGAAAACACGCATGCGACTACCATGTCGCGTTTCTGCGACCCCGAGTCCCCCGATGAAAGCCCCCGCCTATCTCGACGACACCCAGATCGAACAACTGGCCGAACTGCTGGAACAGCGCGCGGTGCCCTTCAAGGGCTTCAACCTGGAAGCGCTCGACGGCTACCTGTCGGCGCTCGCCGTGGGCCCGGAAACCATCGCGTTCGAGCAGTGGCAGGGACCGGTCTGGGGCACGCAGCCGCGCTGGAAGGACGACGAAGAGCGCCAGCAGGTCGAAGCCCTGCTGCAGGGCCACTGGAACATGGTCAGCCAGCGCGTGCGCTTCGGCGAAGACGACCTGCCCGACCACCTCGCCCCGCTGCTGTGGCTGCCCGAGGACCCGGAAGAGGAACAGGAGGACGACCTCGATGTCGGCCGCGACTGGGCCTTCGGTTTCTTCCGCGGCGTCGAACTGAGCGAGATCGCCTGGGACACCTGGCTGGACGAACACGAGTGGATCGACGAGATCTTCCTGCGCTTCGACCGCCTCGCCAGCGGCGAGATCGTCGGCGAAGACCCGGAGCAGCCGGGCACCCCGGTCAGCTATCGCGAGCGCCTGGAAGTCATCGCCAGCCTGCCCGCCATGCTCGCCGACCTGCACCACCAGCGCATCGATGCGCTGACCCCGCGCGAGCCGATCCGCAAGGAAGCCACGCCGGACCGCAACGAGCCGTGCCCGTGCGGCAGCGGCAAGAAGTACAAGAAGTGCTGCGGCGCCAGCTGAGGCCCGCACACGGCGCCAACACTCCGGCGTATGGACGGCGCCAGCGCACACAGCGTTGCGCCTGGCGCTTTGCCCGCCCCAGCTGAAACCGCGACAATGCGACGGTTGCGCGCCCGCGGGCGCGCGTCGCCATCGGCACCTACCGGCAGCGCCGGTATTGCCGGGCCTGCCCAGGCCTCCCGACCACACTGCATCCGCAAGCGAGTCACGCCGACATGTCCAACACTCCCAAGATCATCTACACGCTGACCGACGAAGCGCCGTTCCTGGCCACGCAGTCGCTGCTGCCGATCGTCGCGGCGTACACCGCCACCGCGGGCATTGCCGTGGAGACGCGCGACATCTCGCTGGCCGGCCGCATCCTGTCGCACTTCCCGGACTTCCTGAAGGATGACCAGAAGATCGGCGACCACCTGGCCGAGCTGGGCGAACTGGCGACCACGCCGGACGCCAACATCATCAAGCTGCCCAACATCAGCGCCTCGGTGCCGCAGCTCAAGGCGGCCATCGTCGAACTGCAGCAGCAGGGCTATGCGCTGCCGGACTATCCGGAAGAGCCGCAGGGCGAGCGCGAGAACGACATCAAGACCCGCTACGACAAGGTCAAGGGCAGCGCGGTCAACCCGGTGCTGCGCGAAGGCAACTCCGACCGCCGCGCGCCGGCGTCGGTGAAGCAGTACGCACGCAAGCATCCGCACCGCATGGGCAAGTGGAGCAGCGAATCGAAGTCGCATGTCGCGCACATGGACGGCGGTGACTTCTACGGCAGCGAGCAGTCGCGCCTGATCGAACAGGCCGGCACGGTCTCGATCGACCTGGTCGGCAAGGACGGCCGCCGCAACATGCTCAAGACCAACATCAAGGTCAAGGCCGGCGAGCTGATCGACGCTTCGGTGATGAGCGCCAGTGCGCTGTCGAGCTTCGTCGACGCGCAGATCGAGGATGCCAGGGCCCAGGGCGTGCTGTTCTCGCTGCACCTGAAGGCGACGATGATGAAGGTCTCCGACCCGATCATGTTCGGCATCGTGGTCAAGCGCTTCTTCCGCGACACGCTGGCCAGGCACGGCAAGGAACTCGATCAGGCCGGCTTCGACGCCAACAACGGCCTGGGCGACCTGTACTCGCGCCTGCCCTCGCTGCCGGCCGACGTTGCCGCCGCGATCGAGATCGAGATTGCCAGCGAGTACACCCGGCGTCCGGCGCTGGCGATGGTCAACTCCGACAAGGGCATCACCAACCTGCACGTGCCCAGCGACGTCATCGTCGACGCCTCGATGCCGGCGATGATCCGCGACTCGGGCTGCATGTGGAACACCGACGGCAGGCTGCAGGACACCAAGGCGGTGATCCCGGACCGCTGCTACGCCGGCATCTACCAGGCGGTGATCGACGACTGCAGGACCAACGGCGCATTCGACCCGGCGACGATGGGCAGCGTGCCCAACGTCGGCCTGATGGCGCAGAAGGCCGAGGAATACGGTTCCCACGACAAGACCTTCCAGATTCCGGCCGACGGCACCGTGCGCGTGCTCGACGAGGCCGGCAACGTGCTGATGGAGCATGCGGTGGAAGCCGGCGACATCTGGCGCATGTGCCAGACCAAGGACGCGCCGATCCAGGACTGGGTCAAGCTTGCCGTCAACCGCGCGCGCCTGAGCCACACCCCGGCGGTGTTCTGGCTGGACCCGCAGCGCGCGCACGACGCCAACGTGATCGCCAAGGTCGAGCGCTACCTCAAGGACCACGACACCAGCGGCCTGGACATCCGCATCCTGGCGCCGGTCGATGCGATGAAGCTGTCGCTCGAACGCATCCGCAAGGGCGAGGACACCATTTCGGTGACTGGCAACGTGCTGCGTGACTACCTGACCGACCTGTTCCCGATCATGGAGCTGGGCACCAGCGCCAAGATGCTGTCGATCGTGCCGCTGATGGCCGGCGGCGGCCTGTTCGAGACCGGCGCCGGCGGTTCGGCGCCCAAGCACGTGCAGCAGTTCGTCGAAGACGATTACCTGCGCTGGGATTCGCTCGGCGAGTTCCTGGCGCTGGCCGCCTCGATCGAACACATGGCCGACCGCTACGGCGATCCGCGCGTGCGCGTACTGGCCGACGCACTCGATGCCGCCAACGGCAAGTTCCTCGACAACGACAAGTCACCTTCGCGCAAGGTCGGCGGCATCGACAACCGCGGCAGCCACTTCTACCTGGCGATGTACTGGGCGCAGGCACTGGCGGCGCAGGATGCCGATGCCGGCCTGAAGGCCCGCTTCGCCAAGCTGGCCGCGGCGCTGGAGAGCAACGAGACGAAGATCGTCGAGGAGCTCGCTGCGGTGCAGGGCAAGCCGGTGGAGATCGGCGGCTACTACCACCCGGAGCTGGCACTGACGGCGAAGGCGATGCGGCCGAGCGCGACGTTCAACGCGGCGGTGGCGGCGCTGTAAGGCGAGAGGGTTCTGCGCTTCCTTCTCCCTTTGTGGGAGAAGGTGGCCCGAAGGGCCGGAAGCGGGGCAACGGCGAAGCCGCTACCGCCCCGCCTCAACGCACGTACGGCAACGACGCGTTGCGATCGCGTTCCTGTTCGCGCTGCTGGAACAGGCGGTTCGCCTTCTCTTCGGTCATCTCGAACTTCGGCGCAACATACGGCAGCAACAGGCGCAGCCACGAACGGCTGATGCGTCGTGCTTCTTCCGGGCAACCCTTGGCGCGCGCCTCCGGCAGGTCGCCGTCGGTGACGATGCTCAGGTAGCGCGCCGGGTCACTGCCATACAGCAGACACTGCAGGTTGAAGTAGCGCTGCTCGCCCAGTGCGTGCTCGTCGGCATACGCATCCAGGTTGTATTCGCCGGTGCTGCGCGCGAGGAACCAGTTCGATGCCATGCGCAGGTTCTCGGTCACCACGCCGGTGGATTCGTCCAGGCCGGCGAAGCGCAGCATCAGCGTGGTGGCGAGCTGGTCGACCGCATCTTCCTCGCGCCCGGTGATCGGGATCTGCAGCATGTTGATCAGGGCGTGGCCGGTCTCGTGCAGGATGATGAAGCGCACGTTCGCTTCCAGGTAGCGCTCCGCATAGCCCTCGCCAAGCTTGTTCTGCGCGGCCAGTTCGCGGCCGCGCTCGAGCAGCACCTTCATGGTCTCGTAGCACATGACCACTTCGCCGCGCTCCGGCGTGTAGAACGCATTGGGTTCGCCGCACTCGGCGGTGAGGTAGTTGATCTGCCTGGGCAGCATCAGCATGCCGTCGATGGCGTGCACTTCCGGCATCTTGTGCAGCAGGTCACCGTCGTGGGCGAGCTTGTAGTACTCCTCCAGCGCGGGGTTCTTGGGCTTGACGTACTCGTAGCCGAACTGGACGCCGCCCACTTTCGATTCGGCGTCGGCCGCCTTGCCGAACACGACCGGCTTGAGCGCGGCCAGTTCGTCGGTCACCGCCTTCTCGGCTTCGGCGCGACCTTCGGCGCGACCCTCCGCACGCGCGGCGGCCAGCTTCGCCGGCTCGCGCTTGGCGGCGATCAGCGAATAGCCGAACGCGCCGCTGACCGCGCCCAGGGCCAACGACAAGGTGACGATGAGAACTCTTGGCGACATGCGCTTCCCCGTTGCGCTTCACAGGCGTGGCATACCGCGCGCCACGCCCGGATCGTAACGGCTTGGCGGTCGCGGCGGAACCGCCGCGCTCGTTCAGGTGGCGTGGCTCGCCGCGGCCACCGGTTCCGGGCGGATCCGCACCGCCCACATCACCCCGGCGATCAGCAGCGCGATGCCGAGCAGGGTCAGCAGTCCCGGCATCCGGCCACGCAGCGCGAACGCGTAGGCCAGGGCGGCCAGGGTCTCGAACACGATCAGCTGCCCCGCCAGCGCGGTCGGCAGGCGCTGGCTGGCTTCGTTCCAGCAGGTCGTGCCGAGCCAGGACGCGAACAGGCCGATCGCCGCCATCAGGCCGATGAAGAACCACGGACGGGGGCCGAACGGCATCGGAAAATCCGAGCCCGCGAACGACATCCCAAACCAGAGCAGGGCGTACCCGGCCGCCGCCAGGGGCAGCGTGGCCACGCCCTGCGCGGTGGCCCAGGTGCGCGGGTTGCGGTCGGGGTGCGCGCGCAGCCAGTCGGCATTGCGCAACGGGTACCAGGTCCAGCAGGCGACGGCGACCAGCGCGAGCACGGCGCCTTGCCCGTAGCGCACGAGGTCGGCATCGGGATCGGCGCGCAGGGCCTGCAGCTCGACCCGGTTGACGCAGCCGATACCGAGGGCGATCAGCAACAGCGATGGCGCGAGCTTGCGCCAGGGCAGGCGGCCATCGCGGCGCTGGTCGCGCAGGTTGGCGCTGATCGCGATCACCACCGGCAGTGTGCCGATGATCATCGTCGGCAGCGGCGCCCCGGCACGCTGGATCGCGCTGGCAAGGCAGAGGTAATAGATGAGGTTGCCGATGACCGCCAGCTTCAGCGCTTCGATCCAGTCGCTGCGCGTGAGCCGACACAGCGCGGCGCGATCCATCCACGCCAGCGGCAGCGCGATCAGGCCGAAGGCGAGGTAGCGCCCGACCGATTGCAGCGCCGCCGGGTATTCGGGCAGCAGCAGGGGGCCGATGAATACCAGGCCCCACATCAGGCCGGCAGCGAGCGCGTAGAGGGTTCCGATCCACATGCCGCGAGCTTGCGCGGTGCGGCGGCAGTTGTCTTGAACCAGATTGCGGTGGCGCGCCCGTGCGCGGGCCGATGCGGATGCGGATGCGGATGCGGATGAGGATGCGAATTCGGCTAGGCCGATCGCACCTGCAGGCGGTAACGCGCTGGTGTGACGCCATAGCGGCGGGCGAACGCGCGCGTGAGGTGGGCCTGGTCGCTCAGGCCGACGCTGGCCGCCACGCGCGCCGGCGCTTCGCCACCGGCCAGCAGTCGCTTGGCTTCGAACAGGCGCAGGGCCATCAGCATCTGCTGCGGCGTGGCGTGGTGGACGGCGCGGAAGCTGCGCAGGAAGTGGAACGGGCTGAGTCCCGCGACGGCGGCCAGTTCTTCCAGCGTGAGGGTGCGTTCGAGGTTCGCCCGCAGGTAGTCGATGACGGAGGCGAAGCGGGGCGCCGCGTGGTTCGCCGCAGGCGGGCGTCGTGCCTGGAGCGCGAACGCATCCAGCAACTGCGACAGCAGGCTGTCGAACGCCAAGGGTTCGTTCGTGCGCCAGAGCCGGTCCAGCAAAGCGGTCACCCGACGCGCGCGGGCAGGGTCGTGGGCGACCGCGTCGGCGAACCACCAGCCACGTTCCCCGGTAACCGCCTCGACCACTTCGGTCGATATAGGCCATGCGATAGCGCCAGCCGCCCTCGGTTTCGGCACGGCCGGTGTGCAGCGCGTCGGGGTTCATCAGCACCAGCGAGCCCGGCGGCGCCAGGTGTTCGCTGCCGTGATAGCGAAAGCGCTCGACGCCCGATTCGATCGCCCCCAGGCCGAAGGCCTCATGGGTGTGTGGTTCGAACGCGTGGCGGACGATATGCGCGCGGTACAGCTCGATGCCGCCCCGGTGCGCCGGCCGGCGGAACTGCGCCACGTCCTGGCGATGCTCGAACTGGATGGGCACGCCCTGCATATGCCGATGATGCCACGCATCGGCCGCCACGCCCGCCGGTTTGCGGGCATGGCGGAAGCTTCAATAGCGGGTCAGGTGCAGCGGCGGTCAGGTGCAGCGGCGGATAGACCAGCGGCGGCGCCGCGGCGAGGGCACGCTCGGACGCGGCTGCATCCAGTTCGAAGGTGTGCGCCCCGCCGTCCTGGACGGCGCGCGATTCGATGGCGCTGCGGTCCGGCCGCTTCATACTCAGCCGCAACCAGCCAGCGCGCAGCACGCGTCGAGGTCGGGCAGGGGCGTTGCGTCGGCGCTCTTCCTGGCAGCGCGCGCGTGGCCCAGCGGGGCAAAGAACCTGTGCGATGCGGCGGCGTTGCCGTAGCCGTGCGAGTAACGGTCATCGTCCTCGTCGAACGGATGCGGCTCGGCCTGTTGGCCCTGCAGGAACAGCAGATTGGTGAAGATGTTCATGACGGACTCCTGGGACGGGATCGCCTGCCTGGCGTGGACAACTTCCTTGAACAGGTTGCAAGATAGGCCTGCTGGTTTCGAAGAAAAAGCGACGGTTTTGCAACCTAGACTTGAGCAGTCCTCAAGTCTCACAGTTCCAGGCCCAGGCAATGGAGACCCTCGGATGAGTCGTCCGCCCCTGCAGTCCCTGATCGGTTTTGCCGCGGCTGCGCGCATGGGCAACCTCACCCGCGCCGCCGAATCGATGCACCTCACCGTCAGTGCGCTCAGCCACCAGATACGCGCGATCGAGGAGCGCCTGGGCCGACGCCTGTTCGTGCGTGGCGCGCGCGGTGTGCGCCTCACCGATGACGGCCAGGCGCTATACGAACGCATCGCGCCGCACCTGGATGCCATCGAGCGCGCGCTGCAACCGCGCGCATGCCGCGACGACTCGCTGACCATCACGCTGATGCCGTCGTTCGCATCGAGTTGGCTGGTGCCGCGGCTGCCGCGTTTTCTCGCCGCGAACCCGCAACTGGAGATCAGCCTGCAATCCAATGTCGGCGTGGTCGACTTCGCCCGCGACACCTCGATCGACGCCGGCATCCGCTTCGGCCCGGGTCAATGGCCCGGCCTGGAAGCGGTGCACCTGTTCAACGACTGGGTGACGCCCACCGCAAGTCCGGCACTGCTGGAGCGCCTGGGTTACCCGACGCTGGAAACGCTCGGCAGCTTCCCGCTGCTGGGTGCGCCCGGCGGTCGCTGGAGCGAATGGTTCGCGCAGTTCGGCGGTACGCCACCGGAGCGATTCGTTGCCATCCTCGACGATTCGGAGAACCTGCATCGCGCGGCAGTCGAAGGGCTTGGCATCGTGCTCGGGCGGATGACGCTTGCACGCCCGCTGATCGATGCCGGGCGCCTGGTGCCGTTGTTCGACGAGCGCTTCAAGGCCGAGTTCGCGCATTACCTGGTGTTCCCGCCGCGCTCGCGCGGACACGGTGGGCTGGCCGTGTTCCGCGACTGGCTGCTGGAGGAAGCGCAGGTGTACGAAGCCGCCGAAGCGCTGCCGCCACCGCGCGTGCTGCCACCGCCCATGAAGCCGCCGCGGCGCGCGGCCAGGCCGGCCGCACCGGCCGGGCGTCGCAAGGGCGGGTGATGGCTGCCGGCAGCGCCAGGGGTTAGGCTGGCGCCCCCGTACCGAGCCTTGGCCTGGAGCCCACCGCATGAAACGCACGCTGCCCGTCGTCCTGCTGTCCAGCCTGATTTCCGTCGCGTTCGCCGGTTGCGCCAGCACCGTGCACGACACCGCCGCCGAGGCAGCGGCCGCGCCGGCAACCGCGGCGCCCGACAACAGCGCCGCCCTCGACGCCGCCATCGCCGGCAGCGTCCGCGATCCGCGTAATGTCGCGCGCGATCCTTACCGCCATCCGCGCGAGACGCTCGCCTTCTTCGGCGTGGCCCCGCAGCAGACGGTGATCGAGATCACCCCCGGCACCGGCTGGTACTCCGAGATCCTCGCGCCGTATCTGAAGGATGGCGGCCATTACGTCGCCGCGGTCTCCGATGACGCGATCCCGGGCCAGCCCAAGTACCGCTACGACGCCAACAAGACGTTGCGCGGCAAGTTCGCCGGCAACGCGGCTGTGTACGGCACACCGGAAGTGCGCGGGTTCGATCCGAAGGCGCCCAACTTCGGCCCGGCCGGATCGGCCGACACCGTGCTGACCTTCCGCAATGCCCACAACTGGGTCAGCGACAACAATGCCGAGGCCTATTTCAAGGCGTTCCATGACGTCCTCAAGCCGGGCGGCACGCTCGGCGTGGTCGACCATCGCGCCAAGCCGGGCACGGACCTGGCCAGGCAGAAGGAGTCGGGCTACCTGACCGAGGCGCTGGTGATCCAGCTGGCCCAGGGCGCCGGCTTCGTGCTCGAGGCCAAGAGCGAGGTCAACGCCAATGCCAAGGACACCACCGACCATCCGAATGGTGTGTGGACGCTGCCGCCGGTGAACCGCCATGACGCCGCCGACGACGCCAAGTACAAGGCCATCGGCGAAAGCGACCGGATGACGCTGCGCTTCCGCAAGGCGAAGTGATCCTCGCGTTCAACAAGCCCTATGGCGTGCTGTGCCAGTTCACCGACCGCAGCACGCCACCGCGTCCGACGCTGGCCGGCTTCGGCCTGCCCCCTGGCGTTTATGCCGCAGGTCGTCTCGACCACGACAGCGAAGGCCTGCTGCTGCTCACCGACGACGGCGCGCTCGCGCATCGCCTGACCGACCCGCGGCACAAACAACCCAAGACCTACTGGGTGCAGGTCGAAGGCGATCCCGCCGAGGACCAGGTGGCCGCGCTCGCGCGCGGTGTCGCCCTCAATGACGGCCCGACGCTGCCGGCACAGGCGCGGCGCATCGACCCGCCTCCGCTATGGCCGCGCGATCCGCCGGTGCGGTTCCGCAAGACCGTGCCGGATGGGTGGCTGGAAATCACCATCGGCGAAGGGCGCAACCGCCAGGTGCGGCGCATGACCGCCGCAGTCGGGCTGCCGACGTTGCGTCTGGTGCGCGTGGCGATCGGCCCGTACCGGCTCGGCGAGCTCGCGCCGGGCCAGTGGCGTCACTGCGACTGAGCACCGGCCCGCTTCGGCGGCATCAGCCTCGCGTCTCTTCATCGGGGTCGCTATCGGCTGCGAAGTTCGCCACCGGCACCGAATTCGCCCCTGGTCGCGTCAGCAGCAGCACGCCACCGAGCACCACCGCGGTGCCCACCAGTTGCACTGCCGTGATCGGTTCGCCCAGCAGCCACGCGCCGAGGAACACCAGCGACACCGGTCCGATCACCGACATCTGCGCGGCCGATCCCGCGCCCAGCCGCGCCACTGCGCCCATCGTGAAGGTCACCGGCAGGAACGTGCAGAAGATCGCGTTGACCAGCGCAAGCCAATAGACCGGCGCAGGCAGCTGCAGCAGGTGCGCCGGATCGCGCATCAACAGGTAGTGCAGCACCGTGGCCGCAGTCGACACGCACATCGCATACGCCACCAGTCGCAGCGAGCCGATGCGCTGGATCAGCTGGCCCGACATCGCCAGGTACAGCGCGTAGCTCAGCGCCGCCAGCAGCACCAGGCCGCTGCCCAGCAGCACGTGCTCGCCCTGCACGCGCAGGTTTTCGACGAACACCAGCGCCACGCCGGCATAGCTCACCGCCATCGCGACCCATTCCTTGCGCGCCACCTTGCGGCCGAAGGCGAACATGCCGATCAGCAGCACGAAGGTCGGGTTGAGGAAGAGGATCAGCCGTTCCAGCGACACCGGCACGTATTCCAGTCCCCAGAAGTCGAACAGGCTCGACAGGTAGTAGCCGAGCACGCCGAGGATCAGGATCAGGCCGAAGTCGCGCCGGCTGATCGGCGCGCGTGCGGACCGTCGCGACTCGTGGATGCCCAGGGCGACGAACAGCGGCAGCGACAGCAGCATGCGCAGCGCCAGCACATCGAGGGCGTCGATGCCGTAGCGGTACTGGAACTTGGCCAGGATCGCCTTGGCCGAGAACAGCACCGCACCGGCGGCGGCCAGGGTGAAGCCGATCCGGCGCGCGGCGGGGTCGTGGGAAGTGGCGGCGGTCATTGCTGGATCCTGGCCGGAGACCGTCGCGGGTGGCGTTCCCAGTTGCCAGGCCGGGTGGCCATGCCGCCGGAAGGGAAGGGCGCCACCTGCAGCGACGAACGGCCGGGCGGCCGGGTGGACTGGCTCATGAGGGGGGCGCGGCAGGAGTAGGGTGATACATGATGCGACGCGTTGTGGTCTCTGGGGCAGACGCATCCCGCAACGCCGTGTTGCGGACCATGACCGGATGTCGACCGATCCCGGCAAGGTTCTGCGGGCCATGGGGTGGAAAATGCGCGCAATCCGGCAGGTTTCTGCTAACGTCTGGCCCGATGCTGCCGCGGCGCGAGAGGGGACGTCGCCGCCACGGGGACACGGACGCATGGCCATAGCAACAAGCAGTTCGGGCCCGAGCACCTCGGGTCGCATTCTGGTCGTCGACGACCAGAATGTGAACCTGCGCGTGGTCGGAACCCTCCTGGTCCGCCAGGGCTACGAGGTCATCACCGCCGGCAGCGGCGAGGAAGCGCTGCAGCGCTACGTCGAATCGCCGCCCGACCTGATCCTGCTCGACATGATGATGCCCGGCATGGACGGCTTCGACGTCCTCTCCGCGCTGCACGAACTCGGCCCGCTGCAGGTGCCCGTGGTGTTCGTCACCGCCGCCCACGACCGCGACCTGCTGCTGCGCGCCTTCGACGCCGGCGTGGTCGACTACGTCACCAAGCCCTTCCTGCCGGAAGAACTGCTGGCCCGGGTCAACGCCCACGTTGGCCTCAAGCTCACCCGCGACCGCCTCGAACGCGTCGCCCGCGAGCGCGAGGAACTGGTCAACCTGGTCGCCCACGACCTGAAGAACCCGCTCAGCAGCGTGCTGTTCGCCGGCGAATTGCTGCGCAGCGGCGTGTGCAAGCCCGAACGGGTCCCGCGCTACCTGCAGATGATCCACGAGAGCGCCGACGACGCCCTGGGCTACATCCGCCATTACCTGGAAAGCCAGGCCGGTCGTCGCGGGCAGGAGATGCCGGCCGAACGCGCCGACGTGGGCGAAACGCTGGAGTGGTTGCTGCAGCGCTACGAGATCCAGCTGGAGACGCGCGGCATCCGCGTCAACCTGCGGCCGCCGGCTGGACCGGCGCAGGTCGCGATCCACCCGCGCGTGCTGCGCCAGGTCAGCGAGAACCTGGTGACCAATGCGATGAAATACGCGCCCGACTGCGAGTTGCTGCTGACCGCGCGCAGCGGCGCACCGGGCTACTGGCAGCTGATCGTCGCCGATCGCGGCCCGGGCATCCCGGAAAACCGCCAGCGCGAACTGTTCAAACCGTTCGTGCGACTGCACGAAGGCGCCGACCCGACCGGCCTGTCCAACGGCCTGGGCCTGTCGCTGGCCAAGCGCATCATCGCCAACGCCGGCGGCCAGCTCTGGTACGAGCCGCGCCGGCACGGCGGTTCCCGGTTCATCATCGAATTGCCCGAGGCCGGGCCGATCACCATCGACTAGGCGCTGGCCATCGACTAGGCGCTGGGCCTACTCGGCGGGAGCCTGGCGCGTGCGCCGGGGCGCCGGGCGGCGTGCGGTGCGTTGTGCCTCGACCCGGCGTGCCGTCCCTTCGATTGCCGCGCCGCTGCCGTTCTCGGCGTTGCGGGCACGGCGCTTGGCCGCGTACCAGAGCAGGCCGGCACCGGCCACCGCGGCCGCCACCAGCACCGGATTGCGGCGCACGAACTTGCCCGCGACCTGCACGCCGCCCTTGACCACGCCGAGTTTCGCCCCTGTCTCGAGCCATTTTCCGGCGTGCTGGGTGACGCTGGGCACGGCGTGGCGGAGGTTGTCGCCGACGGCGGAAGCCAGCTCCAGTGCGCGTTCGGGCAGGTCGGTGAACTTGCTCATCGTGGTCAATCCCGGGAAACGTGGGCAGGGCTGCAGTGTCCACGCCGCTTCGTTGAAGCGGCGTGAGCGATGTGCACGGTTGCCGGCTCGCGGCTGAATGCCGATCATGGCCGTTGCCCTGATCCGCTCCTGCGTGGCCCGCCATGATCCGAGTGTTGCCCAACGTGCTCTCCGCCGCCGAACTGCAGGCGGTGCGCGAGCTGTTGCCGCAGGTGCGTTTCGGCGACGGCCGCGTCACCAATCCCGATTCGTCGGTGAAGCAGAATCTGCAGGCGCCGCAGGAAGACCCGGCCAATACCCGCATTGCCCAGATCGCGCGCGATGCCCTCATGCGCTTTCCGGAGCTGCGCGTGTTCGCGCAGCCGCGGACGATGGCGCGGACCACGGTGGTTCGCTACGAGCCGGGCATGAACTATGGCTGGCACGTCGACGAAGCCCTGTTCCCGTCGACGCCGCCGATGCGCAGCGACCTGTCGTGCACGGTGTTCCTCAACGATCCGGCCGAGTACGACGGCGGCGAGCTGACCATCCAGCTGGGCGCGCAGGAGCTGACCTACAAGCTCGAGCCTGGCAGCGCCATCCTGTATCCATCGACCACCATCCACCGCGTCACGCCGGTGACCCGCGGCGTGCGCCTGGCGGCGATCACCTGGCTGCAGAGCTGGGTGGCCGACATCGGCCGGCGCGAACTGCTGGTGCAGCTGGAAGAAGCACGCACGCTGGTCGCCAGCGGCGCTGACCGCCAACGCCTGCAGGTGCTGCTGGAATCGCTGCGGACCAACCTGTTCCGGATGTGGGCCGACACCTGAGGCGCAGGCAGCTGCGGCGCTAGCCCGTGGCGGCTGCCCGCAATGAGGGATGGCGTTGCAGCAGGACTTCCACCCACGCCTCTCCTTCGGCGATTTCCGCAGCGTGCCGCTGCAGGGCCAGTGCCAGGTCGTGGGCGCGGTCGTCGCGGCTGTAGCCGTGTGTCTGCGCCTTCGAATAGCGGCCCCATGCAGGCGACGCCATGGCGTCGTCGAGCCCGGCGGGGTCGAGGCCAAGGTGGGCGACGACCCTGTGCAGTTGCTCGACCGGTTGCGCCAGCAGTGCGTCGAAATCCAGGCGCACTACGCGTGCACCGTGCTCGCCGCGCGCGATCGCATCGAAGCGGACGCGCTCGGCCAGCCAGCCCATCGCGCATTGCTGCGGCAGGGTCAACGCGTGCAATGCGACGCCGTCAGCGTCTTTCCCCAGGTATCCGCGCGCATGCAGGTCGCGCAGGCGCTCGCCGGCGGCGGCGGCGGCATCGAGCACCGAGGCCGGCGATTTCAGCAGCGTCGCAAGATAGGGCCGCAACGGCATGTCGAGCAGGACCGCGCGCATCGGTGGCTGCAGCTCCAGCAGCGGCACGATCAATCCATTGCAGCTGCTGGTGGCCTTGACCACGCTGCGCGTCTGCGGCGGCAGCGGCTGCGACCAGCGCGACCACAGCGCGCGCAACAGCTGCGCCGCCTGTGCGGACGACAGCCGCGACTGCGGTTGCTGCACCTCGGGCCAGGCCTCGGCCAGGGTGCGCAGAGGCAACGGCTCACGCAGGCCCTGCACGTGTGGCCAGCTGTCGAGCAGGCGGCTCAGCAGGGTCGAGCCGCAATGGCCGATGTGGAAGATGGCGTCGGCCGGCGCGATCGCATCGCTGGCGCGCGCTGGCATGGCGTCGAGCGGCATCCAGCCGCCCTGCGCATTTGCCGGCAGTGCGCGGTCGTCGAGGAATGCCGCCTCGCGCCGCTGTGCCGCATCGAACTGCAACCACAGCACGCGCCGCCCGACCAGGTCGAGCTTGAACGGCAGGAACCCGGCATCGTCGAGCGGTGAATTCATGGGCAGGAGTGTAGCGATCCGCGCAGGCGCGAGGGCGCGAGGGCGCGAGGGTGCGATGGCGCGAGGGCGCGAGGGCGTGTTCGAGAAGACCCGGTCAGGTTCCGCGCGGCTTGGCGCGGTGCGTCGCGGCCGCGGTCCACGGATCGTCCGGCCATGGGTGCCTGGGGTAACGGCCCTTCATTTCCTTCTTCACTTCCGGGTAGGTCCGATCCCAGAAGCCGCGCAGGTCCTGGGTGATCTGCAGCGGTTTGCCGCCGGGTGAGAGCAGGTGCAGCGTCAGCGGCACGCGCCCTTCGGCGATGCGCGGCGTGTCGGCCAGGCCGAACAACTCCTGCAGCTTCACCGCCAGCACCGGAGGCACCGGCTGGTCGCCGGCGTCATCGAAGGCATATTCGATAGATCGCTCCATGCCCGACGGCACGGTCATCCGGGTCGGCGCGAGCGCATCGACCTTCTGCCGCAGCGGCCAGTCGAGCTGCGAGCGCAGTGCTTCGCCGAGTTCCTGCTCGGCCAATGCATCGAGACGGGTCTTGCCGCTGAGCACCGGCTTGAGCCACGCGTCGAGCGTGGACAACAGCGCATCATCGGACAGGTCGGGCAACGCGAGCTCGGGCATCCAGGCGCGCAGGCAGCGCACGCGGGCGCGCCATTGCGACAGCGAGGAGGTCCACGGCAGCGCCTGCAGGCCGAGCTGGCGGACGGCATCGACCAGCGCGTCTGCGTAACGCGATGGGTCAGGCTTGGCCAGCGGGCGGCTGTCGATGACGATGCGGTCGAAGCGCTGCTCGCGCACGGCCGCGATGCCGCGCAGGGCGCTGTCCCAGACGACGCGGTCCTCGCTGACGAATCGCTTCGGGAAATCCTGGCGCAGCCGCTGTTCGTCGAGCGGTGCGGCGCGCATCACGCGGGCATCGCGTGGATCGTCGCGCAGTTCGCTGATGGCGATCCACGGTTCACCGTAGAGGGCGCTGTCGTCGAAGATTTTTGCGCTGCGGCCGTTTGCGAGCTGATAGCGATACGGGTCGCCCGGATGCTGGCGCGCGATCCGGTCCGGGAATGCGTGCAGCAGCAGATCGCCCAGCAGGTGCGGCGGCGCGGACGCGGGAGGGTTCGCATCCACGCGCAGGCGCCGGCGCCACTGCCTGGCGGCCTGGTCGATCGCCGCCAGCGCCGAGCGCGAGGCGTCGGCGCCAACGCGACCGGCGCGGAATGCGGCCAGCGCCTGCCAGCGCTCGGCCACTGCGTCGCTGCGCGAGCGCAACGGGTCGCGCGCCTCCACCAGCGCCGCCAGATCGCAGGCCAGCGCCTGTTCGGCGGCCTGTGTCGGCGCCAGCAGCATCGCCGCCAGACGCGGATGCGTGCCCAATGCCAGCATGCGCCGGCCGAGCGGTGTGATCGCGCCGCCATCGAGGGCCCCCAGTCGCTGCAGCAGCTCGCGTGCGGCGGCCAGCGCGCCGCCCGGCGGTGGGTCGACGAAACGCAGGTTGGCATCGCCCCATGCGGCCAGTTCGAGCGCGAGCGAGGCCAGTTCCACCTGGCCGATCTCGGCGCGACGCTGCGGCTCCAGGCGCTGCGATTGCGGCCAGAGCCGGTAGGCCCAGCCTTCGGCGACGCGACCGGCACGACCGGCGCGCTGGTCGGCCGAGGCCTGGGCGATGTTGACCACATCGAGCCGGGCGAAGCCGCTGTTGGGGTCATAGCGGGGCTCGCGCGCCAGGCCGCTGTCGATCACCACGCGCACGCCCGGCAGGGTCACGCTGGACTCGGCAACGTTGGTGGCGAGCACGACGCGACGATGTCCGTCCGGATCGGGCTGCAACACGCGCGACTGCTGCTCCACTGGCAGCTCGCCATGCAGGGTCAGCACGTCGGCTGCGTTGCCGCCCGCGACCGCCAGGCTGGATTCGAGCGCCGCCTGCACCCTGGCGATCTCGCGCTGCCCCGGCAGGAACACCAGCACGTCGCCCGGGTGCTCGGCCAATGCGTGTTCGACCGCGCGCCGCGACTGGTGCTCGAGCGCCTCGTCGCGCCGGCTCGTGAAATGGCCAACGGTCACCGGATAGCTGCGCCCTGCACTGCTCAATCGCGGCGCATCGAGGAACCCGGCCAGGCGCTCGCCATCGAGCGTGGCCGACATCACCACGATGCGCAGGTCCTCGCGAAGGCCCGACTGCACATCCAAAGCCAGCGCCAGGCCGAGGTCGGCAGCGAGATGGCGCTCGTGGAATTCGTCGAACAGCAGTGCGCCGATGCCTTCCAGCATCGGATCGTCCTGCAGCATCCGCGTCAGGATGCCCTCGGTGACGACTTCTATCCGGGTCCGCGCCGACACCTTGTTCTCAAAGCGGATGCGGTAGCCGATGGTTTCGCCGACCGGCTCGCCACGCTGGCGGGACATGAACCCGGCGGCGGCACGCGCGGCAACCCGGCGCGGTTCCAGCATCACGATCTTCTGGCCGCGCAGCCACGGCGCATCGAGCAGCGCCGGCGGCACCTGCGTGGTCTTGCCGGCGCCCGGGGGCGCCTCCAGGACCAGGCGCGGGTGCCCGGCCAGGCTGGCGCGGATCCGCGGCAGCAGTTCGTCGATGGGGAAGGTGGGCGCTTGCCGGGCTTGCTCGTTCACCGCACAAGGATAAGGCGGGAGTGCACCGCGGGCGCGCGACAGGCGCGCGGATCGGCCTGCACCGCCGCGGTTGCTAGACTGCCCCGCCCTGCAATGCTCTCCTGCCATGCAACTGGTCGACATCGGCGCCAACCTCACCCACGACTCGTTCGATCACGACCGCGACGCCGTGCTCGCCCGCGCCCGCGAAGCCGGGGTGGCGCAGATGGTGGTCACCGGCGCCAGCCGCGAGCATTCACCGCTGGCGCTGAAGCTGGCGAAGCAGCATCCCGGCAAGCTGTTCGCCACGGCCGGCGTGCACCCGCACCATGCCAGCGAGTACACCAGCGAATGCGATGCGCAGCTGCGTGAGCTGCATTCCCATGCCGAGGTCGTCGCCGTCGGCGAATGCGGGCTCGACTACTTCCGCGACTTCTCGCCGCGGCCGGCGCAACGGCGCGCCTTCGAGCAGCAGCTGCAGATCGCCGTCGACACCGGCAAGCCGCTGTTCCTGCACCAGCGCGATGCCCACGCCGACTTCATGGCGATGATGAACAACTTCGACGGTCGCATCGGCCCGGCGGTGGTGCATTGCTTCACCGGCACCCGCGAGGAGCTGTTCGACTACCTCGACCGCGACTGGCACATCGGCATCACCGGCTGGCTCTGCGACGAGCGCCGCGGCCAGCACCTGCGCGAGCTGGTGAAGTCGATTCCGGCCAACCGCCTGATGATCGAGACCGACGCGCCCTACCTGCTGCCGCGCACGATCCGGCCGGCGCCGCCGCACCGTCGCAACGAGCCGATGTACCTGGCGCACATCGTCGAGGAGCTCGCCCGCGACCGCGGCGAGGACGTCGCCACCTCGGCGGCCAACAGCACCGCCACGGCGCGCGCGTTCTTCCGCCTGCCCGGCTGAGTCGTCTCAGCGTCCGGCCAACCGCTGCGACTGCTGCGGCCTGGCCAGCACCAGCTGGACGATGCCGGGGCTGCGCTGGCAGGCGCGCTGCGTGTCGATCATCAGCCGCGTCCGCACGGCGTAAGCCTGGCCCGGGTTGTCGACGCCGGTCAGGCGGGCGATCGCCTGCTGGCTGGGCAGCAGCGGACGCTGGCAGTCGATGGTGATCGTTGGCGCGGTGGCGTCATCGGCCACCTGGGCTGCGGCAGCGGCCGGGACGAGCAGTGCCAGCGCGAGGAGCGCGGGACGGGTGAGACGGGCATTGCGGGCATTCATGGGAGGCTCCCGGGGTCGCCGGCAGGTTCCGGCGCGACCAGACTCGCGCTGCGCGGCATTCAGGTCTTGAGGCTGGCCTGAGGGCGAGCACAGGCTTGTCTTTGGCCTGGCGCCAATCCTTTGGAAAAGCTTAGGCCGTGTGCACGGCTGGCCCGCGTATCCGTAATTGGGTGTTTTCCCACGTGCCGCGATGACCCGACCCGAACCGCCCGTGCTCCGCTTCGACGACATCGTCCTGGACCTTCCGGGACGGCGCCTGCTGCGCGCCGGACAATCGCAGGCGCTGGAACCCAAGGCGTTCGCCGTCCTCGAACTGCTGGCCGGATCACCCGGCCAGGTGTTCTCGCGCGACGAGATCCTCGACCAGGTCTGGGGCCACCGCCACGTCACGCCTGGCGTGCTCAACCGGGTCGTCACCCTGGTCCGGCACGCCCTCGGCGAAGACGCCCAGAGCTCGCGCTACCTGCACACGGTGTACGGCTACGGCTATCGCTTCGACCTGCCGGACACATCGCCGGAAATCGGGGCGGACGCGAACGCCGCCTACAACCGGCGCGCCGGCGACAGCGAGGCCCCGCCCGAAGCGGCCCTGGCCGGCGATGCGGCCGGGCCCGCCCCGGAACCCGATGCCCCCGGATTGCCGCAGCCGGCATCACGACCGGCCTCGCGCCGCCGCCTCGTCTGCGCCGCCCTGGTGTTCGCGATCGCAGCGGTTTCCCTGGCCTGGTGGCTATGGCGATCGCCATCCGGCGGAGCACCGCCGGCCAGGCCAGCGCCGGTGCTGGCGGTCCTGCCGATGCACGCCGTCGGCGACGACCCGCGCGGCCAGGCGTTTGCCGATGGCCTGAGCGAGGAAATGATCGGCCTGCTGGCCCACATCGACGGCCTGCGGGTGATCTCGCACACGGCCTCGTTCAAGTTTCGCGATGCCAACCTGCCCGCTGCCGAGGTGGCGCGGCGGCTGCAGGCGACGCACATGCTCGAAGGCAGCGTGCGCCAGGACGGCGAGCGGCTGCGCATCAGTCTCCACCTGGTCGAGGCCGACGGCGACCGCACCATCTGGACCCGGAGTTTCGACCGCGAACTGCGCGACATCTTCGTCCTGCAGCGCAATATCGCCTTCGCCATCGCCAATGCGCTGCAGCTGCAGCTGGGCCTGTCTGCGGCGACCTCCACCAGCGGCGAGGACCCCGCGCTGTACCGGCGCTACCTGCTCGCGCGCAACGCCTCGCCGCGAGTAGGCGAGGACCGCGCCATGGCGGCGGAACAGGCATTGCGCGAACTGACCCTCGAGCACCCCGACTACGCGCGGGCCCAGGGCGGCCTGGCGATGGTGCTGTGGGCGCTCTCGTTGCGGGCGCAGCCCGGCCGCGACGAGTTGCGCGCACGCTCCGAGCAGGCCGCGATGCGCGCCTTGCAGCTCGACCCGGAGCAACCCGAGGCGCATGGCGTCCTCGCCGCCAGGGCGTGCCGGCTGCAGCAGTGGCAGGCCTGCATGGACCTGTCGAAGAAGGCCGTGGTGCTGGCGCCCGCCGATGCGATGTTCCGCGGCTGGCGCGCCTACCACCTGGCCACGCTCGGCTACGTCCAGCAGGCATTGGAGGTCACCGACGAGGCGCTGCAGTTGTCGCCCTACGACCAGGATCTGTTCTTCTGGCGAGGCCGGCTGCTCGACACGCTGGGCCGCCACGAAGAGGCGCGCGAGAGCCTCTCGCTGGCGTCGCCCGAACGCAGCGAGACGGCGCTGTTCTTCAATGCGGTGTGGCGGCGCGACTACGACACGGCGCAGCGCCTGGTCGAGGCACTGCCGCTGGAAGTGCCCTGGCGCGCGTCGGAACTGGCGGCGCTGGCGGCATTGCGCGACCCGGCCCTGTGGCCCTCCGTGACGACCGCCATCGAGGCGTCCGAGCGCCATCACTGGCAGGGACAGGTGCCTTACGACTTCACCCGCCTGCTGCTGCCGCAACGCGACTACGCCCGCGACATCGACGGCCTCGACGCAGTCCAGCGCGCCGGCTACGCGTCATACCAGTGGGTGTTCTGGCAGCCCGGTTCGCGCGCACTGCGCCAAGACCCGGCCTTCCAGCACTACCTGCAGCGCAGTGGAATTGCGACGTACTGGCGCGAGCACGGCTGGCCCGGGGTCTGCCGTGCCGACGGTGCGGCGGTCGCGTGCGATTGACGGGACGTCCGCAGATTCAGCGACCTGAACCGCCGCGGTTCTGCGCAGGAAACCATCCTGATGGAACGCCGAGCCCGGTGCAGTCGACCCGCTGCGACAGCGGCTCGTCGTTGCGGTTGAGGTTCTCCGGCGCGCACGGATCCTTGATCGAGAAGTAGCCCGGCGACTCGGGCTCACGCTGCCCGGTGGCGAACACCAGTACGGGCGGATGCACACGATCGGTAGCCGGGGCATCGTCATTCGACGTGACCAGACCCGGGGGGCGCGCTTCGGGCTGGAATGAAATCGCGCTCGCTGGCAGTCGCGGTGACAACTCGACAGCCGCAGTTTGTGCCGGGGTCGGCAACGGCAGCATGAGGGCAAGCAGGATGGCCGGAATCCTGAGCGCCAGCATCCGGAGCGATGCCGTCCGTTGGCGGGTTTCCGGATTCCGGTTCATGGCGGGATCTGATGCATGCATGGTGCCGGCCAGTTCAGCGTCCGGTGCCGCCCAGCGCCATCAGAATCGTCTGAACCGCGTCGCCGCGCACTAGGTCGATGTGCACTAAGTCGATGTGCACTGAATCGACGCGCGCTAGCGCGTGACTCGCGCCGACTCGTAAGCCTGCAGATGGCACCACGCCGCGGCCAGCAATGGCGCCCACTGCCCGGCGGCCTGGGCGCGGTGCAGCATGTCGCCAACGATCTGCATCGCTTCCACGGCCTGGCCGGCTTCCAGGTCGCGCAGCATCGAGGCCTTCAGCGCGGATCCGGCCTGGGTCAGCGTGGTCAGTGCGGCCTGCTGCGCGGCCTCCGCGATCGGTTCGCCTTCGGCCACGGCAACGGCCAGGCATTCGCGGTAGAGCGCGCGCATGAACGCATCGCCACCCTCGCCGGCAACGATCCCGCCGACGCTGGCGCGCATCAGGCACGTGGCGGCGGCAAGCGTCGACAGGAAGGTGTATTTGGCCCATTGCTCGGCGGCGATGCGCTGCGAGCGCACGTGATCGACGCCCGCCTGTGCACACAGCGCGGCGAAGGCGGCAGTGCGTGCGCTGTCCGGATTGCCTGCGCGCTCGCCGAACGTGATCGAGGCCGGACGGCCCAGGTGCAGCACCTCACCCTGCGGTCCCTTCATCGCGCTGATGAAGCACAGGCCGCCGAGCACGCGATCGGCGCCGAACCTGGCATCCAGCAGCCGATAGTGGGCGAGGCCGTTGAGGATCGGCAGCACCGCGGTGCGGTCGCTCACCGCCGGCGCGGCCGATGCGATGGCGCTGTCGAGGTCGTACGCCTTGCAGCTGAGCAGCACCAGATCGAACGGGCGCTCGTTCGCCAGCGCCGGCAGCGCATCGGCGGTGACGTGGGCAACGGCGATGTCGGCATCGCCGAGCGGGCTGCGCAGCGACAGCCCATCGGCCTGCAACTGCGCGGCGCGTGCCGGACGCACCAGGAAGGTGATGTCGGCGCCGGACTGCGCCAGGCGCCCGCCGAAATAGCCGCCGGTACCGCCGGCGCCGAGGACCAGGACGCGCATGGCCAATTCCTCAGCTGCGCAGGCCGACACCGCGCTTGAGCAGCCACAGGCCGAGCGAACCCAGGGCCACGACGAAGGCCAGCATCAAACCGTAGGCGATCCACAGCGGCACGTCGCTGACGCCGAGCAGGCCGTAGCGGAATGCGTTGACCATGTAGAAGATCGGATTGGCATGGGTCATCGCCTCGGCCCACGGCGGCAGCAGCTTGACCGAATAGAACACGCCACCCAGGTAGGTCAGCGGCGTCAGGATGAAGGTCGGCACGATCGCGATGTCGTCGAACTTCTTGGCGTACACCGCGTTGACGAAGCCGGCCAGCGAGAAGATCGTCGCGCCGAGCAGGACCGTGGTGAAGGTGACCAGCGGGTGCGGCACGGTCACCTTGGTGAACAGCATCGCGATCAGCAGCACGATCGCGCCGACCATCAGCCCGCGCAGCACCGCACCGGCGACGTAGCCACCCAGGATCACCCAGTTCGGCATCGGGCTGACCAGCAGCTCCTCGACATGGCGGCCGAACTTGGCGCCGAAGAACGAGGAGGAGATGTTGCCGTAGCTGTTCTGGATCACGCTCATCATCACCAGCCCGGGGACGATGAAGTCCATGTAGCTGATCCCGTCCATGTCTCCGACGCGCGAACCGATCAGGCCGCCGAAGATCAGGAAGTACAGGGTCATCGTGATCGCCGGCGGCACCAGCGTCTGGCCCCAGATGCGCAGGATGCGGTTGATCTCGCGGCGGACGATCGTGCCCAGCGCGACCAGGTTGCGCTGGTGGTCGGTGAGTTCTTTGGCGACAGCGGTATTCATGCTTGGTCCTGCTGGTTCGTTCGTCGTGCCTGGCAAGGGTGCGTCAGGCGAATGGGTGTCAGGCAACCGGTTCGGGCGGTGCCTGCACCGTGCTGTCCTGGTTGTTCTCGCCGGTCAGGCGGACGAAGAGTTCTTCCAGGCGGTTGGACTTGGTGCGCATCGAGCGCACCCGGATCCCGGCATCGCCCAGCACCGCGAACACGCGGTTGAGGTCCATCGCGCGCGGCATCTCGATGTCGAGCGTGTGATCGTCGGTTGCCAGCAGCGTGGTGCCCTCGATCAGCGGCAGCGTCGCCGGCAGCTGGCCGTCGATGTCGAGCAGGAAGCCTTCGACGTCGAGCTTGGACAGCAGCACCTTCATCGGACCCTGCTCGACGATGCGGCCGCGGTCGATGATCGCCAGGTTGCGGCACAGGCTCTCGGCCTCTTCCAAGTAGTGCGTGGTCAGGATGATCGTGGTGCCGGCGGCATTGATCTCCTTGAGCGTCTTCCACATGCCGCGGCGGATCTCGATGTCGACGCCGGCGGTGGGCTCGTCGAGGATCAGCAGGCGGGGCTGGGTCATCATCGCCCGCGCGATCATCAGCCGCCGCTTCATGCCGCCCGAGAGCGTGCGGCTCATCATCGTCGCCTTTTCCCACAGGTGGGCGCGCTTGAGCTCGACCTCGGCACGGTGCAACGCTTCCTCGCGCGGCACGCCGTAGAAGCCGGCGTAGTTCACCAGGATGTCGAGGGGCTTCTCGAACATGTTGAAGTTCAGCTCCTGCGGCACCAGGCCGATCAGGCGCATGGCGGCGTCGCGCTGGCGGGCGAGGTCGACGCCGAAGATCGACACCGAGCCGGCGCTGAGGTTGACCAGCGAGCTGACGATGCCGATCAGGGTGCTCTTGCCGGCGCCGTTGGGGCCAAGCAGGGCGAAGAAGTCGCCCGGCATGACATCCAGAGAGACGCCCTTGAGCGCCTCCACGCGGTTGTCGTAGGTCTTGCGCAGGCCGCGGACGGAAAGCGCCGGGGCTGCGGTGGTGTTTGCGGCGGGAGTCGCCGCGGGGGACAAGTCGGAAGCCGGGGTCATCTGTGAGGCCTGTGCTGGAGCGCCTGCGGCGCGAGGCGCACGGCGATAACCGGTAGTATAGGCGGCCTCGTGGCGGCACTCCGGCCACAGTCTGTTGCAACTTCCACCGGTACTGTCGTGGCCATCCAGCATTTCCCTCTCAAGCTCGTCTCGCGCCGGATGCTGGCCCCCACGGTCGGCCACTACACCTTCGTCCGCGATGACGGCCAGCCGCTGGATTTCATCCCGGGGCAGTTCATCCAGGTCCATTTCAGCTACGCCGACGGCACCGCGACCAAGCGCAGCTACTCGCTGGCGACCATCCACGACCACGCCCTGGGACCGGGCGAGGCGGTGGAGATCGCCGTCAGCTACGTCGCCGGCGGCGCCGCCACGGCCCTGTTCGAGGGCCTGGAGTCGGACGGCCGCGTCGATGCCAGCGGTCCGTTCGGGCGTTTCTGCCTGATGCCGGCCGACGCCAACAAGCGTTACCTGCTGATCGGCACCGGCACCGGCGTCACCCCGTACCGGGCGATGCTGCCGCAGCTCGATGCACTGATCCGCGAGCGCGGCATCGAGGTGGTCCTGCTGTTTGGCGCACGCACGCCGGCCGAGCTTCTGTACGGCGACGAGTTCCGCGCCTTCGCCGCCAGGCACCCGCAGAACTTCCGCTTCGTGCCGTGCTTCTCGCGCGAGCTGCCCGAACCCGGCTCGGCCCAGGCCCATGCCGACGTCCGCCACGGCTACGTCCAGCAGTACCTCGACGAGTTCGCGCCCAGCGCCGGCGACGACATCGCCTACCTGTGCGGCAATCCGAACATGGTCGATGCCTGCTTCGAGTCGCTCAAGGGCCATGGCCTGCCGGTGCCGCAGATCCGCCGCGAGAAGTACGTCAGCAGCAAGTAGGGCCGCGCGTCTGGCATCCTTGAAGGCGCTTTGCCTTGCGGATGAGAGGGACACGATGCGCATTACCAGGGGATGGGCGGCCGCGTTGGCGGCAGCCTGGCTGTTGGCCGGCTGCGGTTCGCAGGTCGCGGATCCATCCGCGACGGCGAAGGATGCCGGCAAACGCATGTTCGGCACGATCGCTTTCGAACCGTGCACGCTGTCGGCGCCGATGTCGCCGAGCAGCATCGACGCGCAATGCGCCACCTTCGACGTAGCCGAGAATCCGGCTGAACCCAAGGGTCGCAGGATCGCGCTCAACATCGCCTGGCTGCCGGCCAGCGACCAGTCCGGCGGCACCACCGACCCGGTGTTCTTCCTCGCCGGCGGCCCCGGCCAGGCCGCGACCGAGTACGCCGCGCAGATCGACATGGCGCTGCGCGACGTGCGCAAGCAGCGCGACATCGTCCTCATCGACCAGCGCGGAACCGGCAAACTCGGCACACTCGATTGCCGCGACGGCAACGGCCGCGAACTGACGCTGGCCAGCGCCGACGAGATCGACGCGGATGCCATTGCCGACTATGCCGCGCGTTGCGCGCAGGCGCTTTCCGGCAAGGCCGACCCGCGCTTCTACACCACCACCCAGGCCATCGCCGACCTCGATGCCGTGCGCACCGCGCTCGGTGTCGAGCGCATCAACCTGGTCGGCGTGTCCTACGGCACGCGCGTCGCGCAGCAGTACGCCGCGCGCTACCCGAAGCACACGCGCGCGATCGTGCTCGACGGCATCGCGCCCAACGAACTGGTCGTCGGCGCCGAGTTCGCACGCAGCTTCGAGCGCGCGCTCGGCATCCAGGCCGCGCAGTGCCAGAAGGTATCGAGCTGCAGCAAGCGCTTCCCGCAGGATCTGCGCGCGCAGCTGCACGGGCTGAAGGAGCGCCTCGCGGCAGCGCCGGTGGAAGTGGAGTACCGCGATCCGGCCAGCGCCGAGGTCAAGCGCGACACGCTCACCGGCGATACGGTGGCCGGTCTCACCCACCTGTTCTCGTACATGCCGCAGATGGCGTCGCTGTTGCCGGTGGTGATCGACGAGGCCGACCATGGCCGCTACGCACCGCTCATGGCGCTGTCGCAGTTGATGACGCGCGAAGTGGGTGGGCAGATGTCGCGCACCATGCAGTGGTCGGTGATCTGCGCCGAGGATGCCGACCGCTACCGCGCCGATCCTGCCGATGCGACTACGGTCCTCGGCGCCGACGTCGCTACCGCCTTCTTCGCCGCGTGCAAGAGCTGGCCGCACGGAACGCGCCCGGCCCACTTCAACCAGCCGCTGAAGTCGGATGTGCCGGCGCTGCTGCTGTCGGGCGAGATCGACCCGGTGACGCCGCCGACGTACGGTGAACAGGTGCTCAAGGGCCTGCCCAATGGCCGTCATCTGGTGTTGCGCGGACAGGGCCACAACGTCGGCGGCGTCGGCTGCCTGCCGAAGCTGGTGGGTCAGTTCATCGAGGCCGCCGACGCACGCAAGCTCGACGCCAAGTGCCTGGATGCGATCGGCTACGTGCCGCCGTTCACCGGCTTCAACGGGTGGGAACCATGATCATCGCCAACGAGCTGCACAAGAGCTTCAAGACCAAGACCGGCACCGTGCGCGCCGTCGACGGCGTCCACTTCGAAGCCCACGACGGCCAGATCACCGGCCTGCTCGGCCCCAATGGCGCCGGCAAGACCACCACGCTGCGCATGCTTTACACGCTGATGAAACCCGACGCCGGCCAGGTGATGGTCGATGGCGTCGACGCATCGCGCGACCCGGCCGCGGTGCGGCGCGCACTGGGCGTGCTGCCCGATGCGCGCGGCGTCTACAAGCGCCTGACCGCGCGCGAGAACATCGCCTACTTCGGCGAACTGCACGGCATGACCGCGCAGGCGATCGCGCAGCGCACGCAGACGCTGGCCGATGCACTGCAGATGCACGACATCCTCGACCGCCAGACCGAGGGCTTCTCGCAGGGACAGCGCACCAAGACCGCGATCGCGCGCGCCCTGGTGCACGACCCGCGCAACGTGATCCTCGACGAGCCAACCAATGGCCTGGACGTGATGACCACGCGCGCCATGCGCTCGTTCCTCCAGCAGCTTCGCGCCGAAGGCCGTTGCGTGATCTTCTCCAGCCACATCATGCAGGAGGTCGCCGCACTGTGTGACCGCATCGTCATCATCGCCAGGGGCCAGGTGGTGGCATCGGGCAGCGCCGACGAACTGCGCGCACAGACTGGCGAGGCAAACCTGGAGGATGCCTTCGTCAAGGCGATTGGTTCGGATGAGGGCCTGCACGCATGAGTTCGATCCAGCAAGAAGGCACACGTTCGCGCACCGGCGTCATGGCCACGTTGTGGTCGGTGATGCGCAAGGAACTGCGCGACATCTCGCGTGACCGCCGCACCCTCGCCCTGGCATTGCTGATGGGCCCGCTGCTGTACCCGTTGCTGATGATCGGCATCGGTTCACTGGCCGAGAGCCGCGCCAAGACCCAGCTCGACAAGGTCCTGGAAGTTCCCACCGTCGGCATCGAGCGCGCACCGAACCTGGTCGCGTTCCTGGCCACGCAGGGCATCGAGGCCAAGCCGGCGCCGAGCGACCTGGACGCGGCGATCGCGCGCCAGGACATCGACGTGGCGATGCGCATCAGTGTCGGCTTCGCCCGCAACTGGCGCGACGGCCAACCTGCCCTCGTCGAGATCGTCCGCGACAGCACGCGCCGTGACAGCGACATCCCGGGAGCACGACTGCGCGCCGCGCTGACTGCCTACGGCGACCAGGTCGGCGCATTGCGCCTGCTCGCGCGCGGCATCGACCCATCGATCACGCGCGCGCTCAACGTCGGCAGCCGCGACCTCGCCACCGACGACGCCAAGCGCGGCCTGGTGCTGTCGTCGATCATGCCGTACCTGCTGATCCTGATGTCGTTCCTCGGCGGCGCCTACCTGATCATGGACGCCACTGCCGGCGAGCGCGAACGCCAGTCACTGGAACCGCTGCTGGCAACGCCCGCGCGTCGCGGCGCGATCGTCAGCGGCAAGATCGCGGCGGCCTGCGCGCTGGGCCTGCTGTCGCTGCTGCTGACCCTGCTCGCCTTCAAGTTCAGCGCGCAGTTCGGCACCTCCGTCAGCAAGATGCTCGACGTGCGCTTCGCCGCGATGGGCCGCATGCTGCTGGTGCTGCTGCCGATGCTGTTCATCGGCACCACGCTGCTGACCTACCTGTCGGCGACGGCCAAGAGCATGAAGGAAGCACAGAGCCACATGACCTGGCTGATGCTGCTGCCGATGATCCCGACGATCGCGCTCGCGGTGAACCCGATCAAGACGCAGATGTGGCAATTCGCCGTGCCGTTCCTTGCCCAGAACCAGATGCTGCTGAAGGTCATCCGCGGCGAAGAGATCGACACCCGCGTGTGGGCGATCTACCTGGCGGCCGGGTTCGGCGTTGCCGCCCTGCTGTGGTTCGCGGCAGTGCGCCGTTACCACCAGGAGCGCCTGGCGATTGCCGGTTGATCCCAGGAAGCAACGTCCATGGATTCCCGCCTGCGCGGGAACGACGGGTTATAGAACGAATACCGGGTGATGAATTGCCGGAGCGTCGTCCGCCGGGTCGGGGATTGCGTAGCAGCGGGACATGGATGTCCCGCGCCCCGCATCGGACAGGAGTCCGCGAGCAACGAGGCCCAAAAGAAAAAGCCCGGCTCGCGCCGGGCTTTCTTGTTGCTGCCTGGGCGCAGACGAGAGCGGTTCCCCAACCGCTCCCGCAACGCCTGGCCGGATCAGCTCTGCGGATTGAAGCCGATCGTGCGGCGCGTCGTGACCGGCGAATCGACCGGCTGGAAGCGCCACTTGCGAACAGCGTTGACGGCTTCGCGATCGAAGATGCGGGCCGGATTGGAACGCACCACGCGCGCGGCGGTGACCGAACCATCGGTACCGACCGTGAACTCCACCTGCACCTCACCCGACGTACCGGCACGCAGCGCATCGGGCGGATAACGCGGCGGCGGCATCGACAGCGGACGCAGATCGCTGGCATCGGCACTGGCCGGAGCCGCGGCCGTCTGGCGCGCAACCGCGGCACGCTGCTCGGCGGCACGCTCATCGGCAGCGGCCTTGTCGGCGACGGCCTTGTCAGCAGCAGCCTTGTCCGCGGCAACCTTGTCGGCAGCAGCCTTGGCATTCTGCGAAGCCAGCAGTTTGGCAGCCTCTTCCTGCTGCTTCTTCTGGTCCTCGACACGCTTGAGTTCCAGATCGGCCTTGCGCTTGGTCTCTTCCTCGGCGGTCAACTGCTGCTGGGCCGCACGCTTGCCAACCGCTTCCTGCTGCGTGGCGATGCTGGTCTTCAGACGCGCCAGCGCCGGATGCTGCGCATCGGCCTTTTCCAGCAGGGCCGCGAGGCGCTGCGCTTCGGTGAAGTCCTCGCGATTGACGCTCTGCTCGATGGCGATGACCGTCATCGGCAACAGGTCGGTCAGCGCGCTCGACACGGCGGCGTCGCCGGGTGCCTTGTCGCGCAGTGCCAGGTAGTACTCGACCGCGTTGTCCTCGGCCGGAGCGTACAGACGGTTTTCGGCGTAGGCCTTGCGGGCCGCCTCACGCAGCTGGTCGGCCGTCATGGCCGTCACCTTGGCAGACACGGCCGTGTCGGCGGTCACCGCGGGTGCGGCTGCGGTGGCGGCGGGTGCAGCCGCGGTTGGTAGCGCGGGCTCTTCTTTCTGGCAGGCGGCCAGCGCGCAGGCGATGGCCAGCACGGCGGACAACTGCTTTACGGCGGACAGCCGGCTGGAACGCCGGGCTTGCGGATTTACGACGGTCATATTGGCAAAGCTCCCCTGAAGTGCGCCGTCACGAGCACACGGCTCTTAATCGCGTGAGCGGGCCGTGTTTGTCAAGCGGTGGCGGCAGCAGCCTACCATCGACACGGGCTGTTACTGAATTCCACCGCTGCCCGGCGCACCCGTTCAGCCCCGCGCCGCCCCATCGCCCGGACGGCCCGGGCGGGCCGAGGTCCTGGCGGCGTTTCGGGCGGGCGCCTCACTTGCCGATGCAGAAGCTCGAGAAGATATGACCGAGCAGGTCATCGGCCCGGACGCGTCCGGTGATTTCGCCCAACTGGTCATGCGCCAGTCGCAACGCTTCGGCGGCAAGGTCGAGCGCCTCGTGATCGAGGTGGATCCGCGCGTCCGCCAGCTCCAGGCGGGCCTGGGCCAGGGCATCGACGTGGCGGGCCCGCGCGGTGAAGGCGCCCTCGCCTGCGCCGTCGGCGTTGCCCTGCGCCAGTTGCAGGAGGCGCGCGTGCAATGCCTCGATGCCAAGCCCGGTGCGTGCCGAGACCTGCAGAGTGTCGGGGCCATCGGCCGCTGCCGGTCGCTCCAGCAGGTCGGCCTTGTTGAGCAGCCACAGCCGGTCCGGGACGTCCGCGATCGCGTCGGCGACGGCGCTGCGGCCGCCCTCGGGATCACGTGCGTCGAGCACGACGATGGCCAGGTCGGCGCGCCCGAGTTCACCGCGTGCCCGGCGCATGCCCTCGCGTTCGATCACGTCCCCGCCCTCGCGCAGACCGGCGGTATCGACCAGGGTCAGCTCGACGCCGTCTATGCGGATCGTCTCGTGCAGCAGGTCGCGGGTGGTGCCGGCAATGTCGGTGACGATCGCGCGGTCGCTGCCGGCGAGGACGTTGAGCAGCGAACTCTTGCCGGCATTGGGTGGGCCGACGATCACCGCATGCAGTCCGTCGCGCAGGCGACGCCCGCGCTCGGCGGCGGTCAGCAGTTCGTCCAGTGCTAGCGCGGTCGCGGCCAGGCGCATGCGCAGTTGCGCGCCGCCGAGCGTGTCGATCGGTTCGTCGGCGAAATCGATTGCCGCCTCGACATGGACGCGTATCGCCAGCAGTTCGTCGGCCAGCGCATCGACCCGGCGCGAGAACTCGCCGTCCAGCGCTCTGCGTGCGGCGCGTGCGGCGCGGGTATCGGCGGCGGCGATGAGGTCGGCGACGGCTTCGGCCTGGGCAAGGTCGAGGCGACCTTCCAGGAAAGCGCGCTCGCTGAACTCACCGGGACGCGCGCGGCGCGCGCCGAGTTCGACGCAGCGCGCCACCAGTTCGTGCAGCACGGCCGGGCTGCCGTGCGCCTGCAGTTCCACTACGTCCTCGCCGGTGTAGCTGGCGGGGGCGGCGAAGAACAGGGCGATGCCGTCATCGATGGTGTCGCCATCGGCGGCGGCGAAGCGGACGTGATGGGCGTGGCGCGGCTTGAAGGTTCGCGCGCACAGGCGTTCGGCGATGACGCGCGAACGCGGTCCGGACAGGCGCACGATGCCGACGCCGCCGGCGCCGGGGGCGGTGGCGATCGCGGCGATGGTGTCGCGGGCAGGCACGGTCATGGCGATATGGTCGCAGATCGCCCTCTCCCTGGCCGCCTTCGCCAAGGAAAGGCGACCCCGGAAACACGAAACCCGCCTTGCGGCGGGCTTCGTTGCGATCAGGGCGGCAAGGCTCAGGCCTTGGCCGGCTCCTCGCTGTAACGCTTGACCATCCACCACTGCTGCAGCAGGCCGAGCGCACCGTTGGTGACCCAGTACAACACCAGGCCGGCCGGGAAGAAGGCGAACATCACGCCGAACACCAGCGGCATGAACTGCATCATCTTCGCCTGCATCGGGTCCATGCCCGCAGTCGGGTTGAGCTTCTGCGTGAACCACATCACCGCGACGTTGATCACCGGCAGCACGAAGTAGGGATCGCGCGAGGTCAGGTCGGTGATCCAGCCGATCCACGGTGCGTGGCGCAGCTCGACCGACTCCGACAGCATCCAGTACAGCGCCAGGAACACCGGCATCTGCAGCAGGATCGGCAGGCAGCCGCCGACCGGATTGATCTTCTCCTTCTTGTACAGCTCCATCATCGCCATCTGCAGCTTCTGCTTGTCGTCGCCGTAGCGCTCCTTGAGCTGCGCCATGCGCGGCTGGAACTTGCGCATCTTGGCCATCGACTTGTACTGCGCCGCGGACAGCGGATACATCGCCAGCTTGATCAGCAGCACCAGGCCGACGATCGACCAGCCCCAGTTGCCGACCAGGCCGTAGATCTTTTCCAGCACCCAGAAAAGCCAGCTGGCGATGGTCGCCATGATGCTGTAGCTGCTGAAATCGACGGCGCGGTCGAGCCCGGGCACGTTCTGTGCTTCGATCGCCTTGACCAGCTTCGGGCCGACCCACAGTCGCGCAGCGGTGGACGCCGTGGCGCCCGGTGCGACGGTCACGCCCGGGCCGATTTCGCGGACCACGTACTGGGTGCCGCCGGTGCCCTGGGTCGTCGCCAGCGAGAAGGTGCTGGTGTCGCTATCGCCCGGGATCCAGGCGGAGAAGAAGTGGTGCTGGAGCATGCCGATCCAGCCACCGGTGACCTGCTTGTCGAGCGCGCCACCGTCGACGAACTTGTCGTACTTGCGCTTGTCGTACTTGTCGCTGGTCGAGTACCACGCCGCGCCCTGGAAGCTGTACTGCTCGGCGCTCATCGGACCCTTCTTCACCAGTGCGCGCGGAACGCGGCTGAGCTGGCGATAGACGAAGCCCTGCCACGGAGCCGTGCCGGCATTGGCAACCTCGTCGCGGACCTTCACCACGTAATCGCCGCGGCTGAAGGTGTAGGTGCGGCGGATCGTCACGCCATTGGCGCCGGTCCAGACGAACGGGACGTCGACACTCGAAGCGCCGTCGGCGAGTGCGTAATCGGTCTTGCCGCCTGCGGGCACGAAGCCGCCCTGGTGGGTCGGTGCGTTGTGGCCCTGGTTGACCCAGCCGCTCTGGGCGACGAAGTAGTTGGACGGATCCTGCGCGAACAGGCGAACCGGCGCGCTGTTGCGGTCGGCCGTGGTCGGATACTTCAGCAGGTCCGCCTGGCGCAGTTCGCCGCCATCGAGCACCAGCTTGAGTACGTCGGTGGTGACGGTGACAGTCGGTGCGCTGGACGTGCTGGCCGTCGGCGCCGCGGCAGAGGCCATGGTCGGCGCCGTCGGCACCGCACCGGGTGCAGCCGCGGTGGGCGCGCCCGGGACGGAGCCGTCGCCGGCAATCGCTGCCGAAGTCGAAGTCGAGGTCTGCGCGGTTTCAGGCGGCGCGGCCTTCTCCTTGCCCCACTCCATCCACAAAAAGGTCGCCACCAGCAGCCAGGCGAAGATCAGAAAAACACGGGTCTGGTTCATGGGCGACAGGCAGGCTCAGCCTTGACCGGAGTCAGGCATTGGGGCGGAAGGGGATGCGGCCGGCATTGTGCCGGTCGCCGAAGTCGGGGGCAACGCAGCGGACATGGCCCCGCACCGCTGCAGCAGACCACGCAGGGCCGCGGCTAGTTCCGGGCCGGTGCTGCGCGCTGCGGCAGGCCGGGCGACCACGACGTAGTCGCCCGCGGCGAGTTCGCCACGGATCTTGCGGAAGGTATCGCGCAGTACGCGCTTGATGCGGTTGCGGCCGACGGCGTGCGGGTCGACCTTGCGCGAGACGGCCAGGCCCAGGCGCGCAGGGACGTCGCTGGGCTGCCAATGCAAAGCCAGCACGGGTAGCGCAACGCGCTTGCCATGCTGGAAAATGCGATCGAAGTCGGAACGCGCGCGTACCCGCGCCGTGCGCGGGAAGCGGGCCGAGGTCATCTGATGACTTCCGATCTAAGGACTACCGGCAAATGCCGGTCGGCTGCCGCACGAGGCGGCAGCGGCGACGCTTAGGCGCAGAGACGCTTGCGGCCCTTGGCGCGGCGACGGGCAAGGATCTTGCGGCCGTCGGCGGTCGCCATGCGGGCACGGAAGCCGTGGTCGCGCTTGCGCTTGAGGTTGCTGGGCTGATAGGTGCGCTTGGTGGCCATGATCCGGCTCTGCGAAAACGTCAAATAGGACCGGCGATTCTAGCGGGTCCTGGAACCCAAGGTCAACCTCCGACTTGGCCGCTTCAAGTTGCCCCGCCCTCGAGAGCCCGGACCAGCCCCCTGAGTCAGGGGGCGATTCGCGCGCCAGCGCGAATGGGGTATGGGAAACACGTAGTGGGGCCCGAAGTTTGCAACGCAAACTTTGGGGGTGGGCCCGGCGTGCCGGAAACACGCGCTACACCGTGGACATCCTGTGGACAAGTCCTGTTCCGCGCCCATTCGCGGTGATAGTCTGGCCCTCACCCCCAGCCCCGTTCGCCGCGATGTGAGCATCGCGCGGCGGGCCGCTTTTCGTCCGAGGCCGCAGGGCCCGCTGACCGCAACTTGAAGAAGACGCCCGACCCGATGGATGCCTGGCCCCGCTGCCTCGAACGCCTTGAAGCCGAACTGCCGGCCGAAGATGTCCACACCTGGCTCAAGCCGTTGCAGGCTGCCCAGCGCGACGATGTCACCGTGCTCTATGCGCCCAACGCGTTCGTCGTGGAGCACGTGCGCGAACGTTACCTGGCCCGCATCCGTGAACTGCTGACCTATTTCGTCGGCAGCGGCGAAGTCAGCCTGGAGATCGGCTCGCTGCCGCGCGCGCCGATGCCGATGCCGCAGATGGATGCCGCCCCGGCGGTGCGTTCGGTGCCATCGGAGCCGTTCAACGGCCACCTCGACAACCACTACACCTTCGACAACTTCGTCGAGGGTCGCAGCAACCAGCTCGGCCGCGCCGCCGCCTGGCAGGCCTCGCTCAAGCCCGGCGACCGCGCCCACAACCCGCTGCTTCTGTACGGCGGCACCGGCCTGGGCAAGACCCACCTGATGTTCGCCGCCGGCAACGCCATGCGCAGCGCCAACCCGAACATGCGCGTGCTGTACCTGCGCAGCGAGCAGTTCTTCAGCGCGATGATGAAGTCGCTGCAGGACAAGACCATGGATGCGTTCAAGCGCCAGTTCCAGCAGGTCGACGCGCTGCTGATCGACGACATCCAGTTCTTCGCCGGCAAGGACCGCACCCAGGAAGAGTTTTTCCACACCTTCAACCAGCTCTTCGACGGCAAGCAGCAGATCATCCTGACCTGCGACCGCTACCCGCGCGAAGTCGAAGGCCTGGAGCCGCGCCTGAAGTCGCGCCTGGCCTGGGGCCTGAGCGTGGCGATCGAGCCGCCGGACTTCGAGACGCGCGCCCAGATCGTGCTGTCGAAGGCGCGCGAGCGCGGCGCCAACATTCCCGAGGAAGTGGCCTTCCTGCTCGCCAAGAAGATGCGCAGCAACGTGCGCGACCTGGAGGGCGCTCTCAACACCCTGACCGCACGCGCCAACTTCACCGGCCGCGCGATCACCGTCGAGTTCGCCCAGGAGACGCTGCGCGACCTCCTGCGCGCCCAGCAGCAGGCCATCGGCATCCCCAACATCCAGAAGACCGTGGGCGACTACTACGGCCTGCAGATGAAGGACCTGCTGTCCAAGCGCCGCACGCGCTCGCTGGCGCGTCCGCGGCAGATGGCGATGGCGCTGGCCAAGGAACTCACCGAGCACAGCCTGCCGGAGATCGGCGACGCCTTTGCCGGTCGCGACCACACCACCGTGCTGCATGCCTGCCGGCAGATCCGCACGCTGATGGAGACCGACGGCAAGCTGCGCGAAGACTGGGACAAGCTCATCCGCAAGCTGAGCGAGTAAGTCCGCCAGCGGTCGCAGCGCAAAGCTGCGCCGGGCAGGACATACTTATCCTCAATGCCTGCGGGTAAGCCGTGTATGTTGCGGGCACAAGTTGTGGACAATTCGCACCTGTCACCGGTGCGCTAGAGTTGTCCACAGCTTGTCCGGGACTTGCAGGGGTAGTTCTACCGAAGTTTCGCAGGCAATAAAATCCTTATAAATCAAAAGTTTGGTGCAGTTTTCCCGGGTTTTCGGCTGCTCCACCACCACCATGCTTTTGATTTATTCCACATCTTTAGTAATGGCACGGGGACGGGGTCCGCATGCGTTTCAGCCTTCAACGCGAAGTCTTTCTCAAGCCGCTCGCCCAGGTCGTCAACGTCGTCGAGCGCCGCCAGACCCTTCCGGTCCTGGCCAACCTTCTGGTCCAGGTCAAGGACGGACAGCTGTCGCTGACCGGTACCGACCTGGAAGTGGAGATGGTGTCGCGCGTCCTCGTCGATGACGCCCAGGACGGCGAAACCACGATCCCGGCGCGAAAGCTGTTCGAGATCGTTCGCGCCCTGCCCGACGGCAGCAAGGTCACCATTTCGCAGGCAGCGGAAAAGATCACGGTGCAGGCCGGTCGTTCGCGCTTCACCCTGGCGAGCCTGCCGGCCAACGACTTCCCGTCGATCGACGAAGTCGAGGCCACCGAGCGCGTTCGCGTTCCGGAAGCGGCGTTGAAGGAGCTGATTGAACGCACTGCCTTCGCAATGGCGCAGCAGGACGTTCGCTACTACCTCAACGGCCTGCTGTTCGATCTGCGCGAAACCAGCCTTCGCTGTGTGGCTACCGACGGCCACCGCCTCGCGTTGTGCGAATCGCCCCTCGAGAACGGCGCCCAGACCAAGCGCCAGATCATCGTCCCGCGCAAGGGCGTGCAGGAACTGCAGCGCCTGCTCGAAGGCGGCGATCGCGAACTCGAGCTGGAAATGGGCCGCGGCCACCTGCGCGTGAAGCGCGACGACGTGACTTTTACCAGCAAGCTGATCGACGGCCGGTTCCCGGACTACGAGGCCGTGATTCCGATTGGCGCCGACCGCGAGATCCGCATCGACCGCGAGGTTCTGCGTGCCTCGCTGCAGCGTGCGGCGATCCTGTCGAACGAGAAGTACCGCGGCGTGCGCCTGGAAGTCTCGCCGGGCCAGCTCAAGATCAGCGCGCACAACCCGGAACAGGAAGAAGCCCAGGAAGAAGTCGAGGCCGACACCAAGGTCGACGACCTGGCCGTTGGCTTCAACGTGAACTACCTGCTCGACGCGCTGAGCGCGCTGAAGGACGAGCACGTCGTGATCGCCCTGCGCGATGCCAACTCCTCGGCGCTGGTACGTGAAGCGGCGAACGACCGCTGCCGCCACGTGGTGATGCCGCTGCGCCTCTGATTCGACCGAGGAACGGCAGCACAGAAGCCCGGCCCCGCGCCGGGCTTTTTGTTGCCCGGTCATTGCAGGGAAGTCGGGGAACCCAGGAACGTTTCCTTTCGTTTTTGCCGATACTCAGCTGTTCCACGTGGAACACGCCACCAGGACGGTGATCCTCCGAACCCTCCCTGCGCTTACCGGCCTCACAACGGACCGGTAAACTGCCCCCAATGCACGTAACCCGCCTTGAACTGCGCAACCTGCGCCGGTTCGTCGAGCTCCGCCTCGATCCCTCCCCGGGCCTCAACCTGATCACTGGCGACAATGGCGCCGGCAAGACCAGCGTGCTCGAAGCCCTGCACCTGATGGCATACGGCCGCAGCTTCAGGGGCCGCGTGCGCGACGGACTGATCCGCGACGGCGACCCCGCCCTTGAAGTGTTCGTGGAGTGGCAGGAAAGGCTGGCAACGGGCTCGGGCACCCCGCCGGGCACCGCGCCGGCCGAGCGGACCCGCAAAGCCGGAATGAGGCACAGCGGCCAGGACTGGACGGGCCGCCTGGACGGCAGCAACGTCTCCCAGCTGGGCGACCTGTGCGCCGCCCTGGCCGTGGTGAGCTTCGAGCCGGGCAGCCATGCGCTGATCACCGGAGGCGGTGAGTCCCGCCGCCGCTACCTCGATTGGGGTTTGTTCCACGTGGAACAGGATTTCCTGCCGTTGTGGCGCCGCTACGCTCGGGCGCTCAAGCAACGGAACGCCCTGCTGAAGGCGCGGGCACGCGATGGACAGCTCGACGCCTGGGATCACGAGTTGGCGGAGGCCGGAGAACCGCTCAGCCGGCGCCGCGAGCAATACCTGGACCAACTTCAGCCGCGGTTCTCCGCCCTGCTCTCCGAACTCGCCCCGGCTCTGGGCCCGAGCCGCCTCGACTACGCCCCAGGCTGGCGCCGCGACGAGTTGCCCCTCGCCGACGCCCTGCTGCTCGCCCGCGACCGCGACCTCACGGCCGGATACAGCTCGGTGGGCCCACACCGGGCCGATTGGCGGATCGTGTTTGGCGCCATCCCGGGCCGGGACGCCCTGTCACGAGGCCAGGCCAAGCTGACGGCACTTTCTGCCCTGCTTGCCCAGGCCGAACACCATGCCGCCGCCCGCGGCGAATGGCCCGTGGTTGCCCTGGACGACCTCGCCTCGGAGCTGGACCGGCAGCATCAGGGCCGCGTACTGGCCCGGCTGCAGGCCAGTGGCGCGCAGGTCTTCATCACGGGAACGGAGGCGCCAACCGGGCTGGACGCAGCCGCACAGGTTCGACGGTTCCACGTGGAACATGGTGCGATCCAGGGTTAGCCGCGCTCGGGTATCCGGAAGTTCAGACCCGTTCGCGACTGCAAAACCAACGTCCATTGATCCCCACCTTCGCGGGGATGACGGGCATGGGAAACGGTCATGGGAAGGGGCTGGAATCCCACCGAGGATGCCTCCTCGCTGATGCCGACGAAGACCACGAAGACCTGGAAACGACTGGCCGAAGCGTTGTCCGGCGGAGTGGGGATTGCGGAGGAGCGGGCCATGGATGGCCCGCGTCCCGCATAAAGACAGGGATGTCGTCTGCGGGACGGAGCAATCCCCGCTTCGCCGGACAACGCCCTCCCGCAGACAAAGCCGCACTGCGCCTCCCGGAGACGAAGCCGCACAACGCCCTCACGCCCGAAACCACCACCCCCAAAGCCCCCGCCAATACCCCCACACAAGCTCCCAGTCAACCAGCGATAGGGGTCCGACTGCTATACTCCCGCATTGAATAGCTAATGTGTCTTGACGCCTCCGGCCCCGCCGGGTAACGCGTCGACGGAGCCTGTTGCCGCATGACCCATATCGAGCACGACCCCTCGCAAGACCCCACCGCCACCGTCGCACCTTCCCAGACCTACGATTCCAGCAAGATCACCGTCCTGCGTGGTCTGGAAGCCGTGCGCAAGCGTCCCGGAATGTACATCGGCGACGTGCACGACGGCACCGGCCTGCACCACATGGTCTTCGAAGTGGTCGACAACTCGATCGACGAGGCCCTCGCCGGCCACGCGAACGAAGTCACCGTGACCCTCCACAACGACGGCTCCTGCTCCGTGTCCGACAACGGACGCGGCATCCCGGTCGACATCCACAAGGAAGAAGGCGTTTCCGCGGCCGAGGTGATCCTCACCGTCCTGCACGCCGGCGGCAAGTTCGACGACAACAGCTACAAGGTTTCCGGCGGCCTGCATGGCGTCGGCGTGTCCGTGGTCAACGCCCTGTCCGAGCACCTTTGGCTCGACATCTGGCGCGACGGCCACCACTACCAGCAGGAATACCAGTTGGGCGAGCCGAGCTATCCGCTCAAGCAGCTCGAAGTGTCGGAGCGCCGCGGCACCACCCTGCGCTTCCTGCCGGCGAAGGAAATCTTCACCGACATCGAATTCCACTACGACATCCTGGCGCGCCGCCTGCGCGAGCTGTCGTTCCTGAATTCCGGCGTCAAGATCACCCTCACCGACGAGCGCGGCGAAGGCAAGCGCGACGTCTTCGAGTACGCCGGCGGCATCGCCTCCTTCGTCGAGCACCTGGCGCAACTGAAGAACCCGCTGCACCCGAACGTGATCTCGGTGTCGGGCGAAATGAACGGCATCACGGTGGACGTCGCCCTGCAGTGGACCGACTCCTACCAGGAAACGATGTTCTGCTTCACCAACAACATCCCGCAGAAGGATGGCGGCACCCACCTGATCGGTTTCCGTGCCGCGCTCACGCGCACGCTGACCAATTACATCGAACAGAACGGCATCGCCAAGCAGGCCAAGATCGCCCTCACCGGCGACGACATGCGCGAAGGCATGATCGCCGTGCTGTCGGTGAAGGTGCCCGACCCCAGCTTCTCCTCGCAGACCAAGGAGAAACTGGTCAGTTCGGAGGTCAGGCCGGTAGTTGAGAGCGCGTTCGGTGCACGTTTGCAGGAGTTCCTGCAGGAACACCCGCACGAAGCCCGCGCCATCACCAGCAAGATCGTCGACGCCGCGCGCGCCCGCGAGGCTGCGCGCAAGGCCCGCGACCTGACCCGTCGCAAGGGCGCGCTCGATATCGCCGGCCTGCCCGGCAAGCTTGCCGACTGCCAGGAGAAGGATCCGGCGCTCAGCGAACTGTTCATCGTCGAGGGTGACTCGGCAGGCGGTTCGGCCAAGCAGGGCCGCAACCGCAAGACCCAGGCGATCCTCCCCCTCAAGGGCAAGATCCTCAACGTCGAGCGTGCGCGCTTCGACCGCATGCTCGGCTCGGCCGAAGTGGGCACGCTGATCACCGCGCTCGGCACCGGCATCGGCAAGGACGAATACAACCCGGACAAGCTGCGCTACCACCGCATCATCCTGATGACCGACGCCGACGTCGACGGCAGCCACATCCGCACGCTGCTGCTGACGTTCTTCTACCGGCAGATGCCGGAGCTGATCGAGCGCGGCCACATCTACATCGGCCTGCCGCCGCTGTACAAGATCAAGCAGGGCAAGAACGAGCTCTACCTCAAGGACGATGCCGCGCTCGACGCGTACCTGGCCAACAACGCGGTCGAAGGCGCATCGCTGCGTCCGGCCGTGGATGAGCCGGCGATCGAAGGCGCGGCGCTGGAGAAACTGCTGCTCGCCTACGCCGGCGCGCGCGAAGCGATCCAGCGCAATGCGCACCGCTACGACCCGAGCGTGGTCGAAGCGCTGATCGATTCGATCCCGCTCGACACCGCCCACATTGGCGACCACGACGCATTGCGCGGCGAGTTCGATCGTGTCGAATCGCGCCTCAACCTCGGTGGACTCGGCAAGCCGCGCTACAAGCTCGAGCTGCACGAAGGCGGCGGCGAGCGCCAGTCGGCATTGCTGGTCAAGCGCCTGCACATGGGCGAGGAAATGACCCAGGTGTTGCCGCTGGCCGCATTCGAAGGCGGCGAACTCCGCGCCGTACGCGAAGCCGCCACGCAGCTGCACGGCCTGATCCGCGACGGCGCACAGATCGTCCGCGGCAATCGCGCGCAGGCAATCACCAGCTTCGCCCAGGCCCAGGCCTGGTTGCTCGAGGAGGCCAAGAAGGGCCGCCAGATCCAGCGCTTCAAGGGCCTGGGTGAAATGAATCCCGAGCAGCTGTGGGAAACCACGGTCAATCCGGAGACCCGCCGCCTGCTGCAGGTGCGCATCGAGGACGCGGTCGCTGCCGACCAGATCTTCAGCACGCTGATGGGCGATGTGGTCGAACCGCGCCGGATCTTCATCGAGGACAACGCGCTCAAGGTCGCAAACCTCGACGTCTGATTGCTGCACAGCTACCGTGTGCAGTCCCCGGGGCCTCCCAGCGAGGCTCCCGGGCCCGGAAGTGACGCCCCGGCCGCATTGACGAAGTGTTAATCCGGCGGACGTTACAACGCGTCATCAACTCCTGAACGGGATTCCCCGAACATGAAGCACGTCCTGCTCGCCGTGGCCGCGGCCACCGTCGTGACCGCCTGCGCCACCACGACCTCGCCCACCGGGCGGACGCAGTACGTCGGCGCCGTCTCGCAGGAGCAGCTCAACCAGATGGGCGAGCAGGCCTTCGCCGAGGCCAAGGCCAAGCAGAAGGTCAGCAACGACGCGCGCATGAACGCCTACGTGCGCTGCGTGGTCAACGACATCACCCACGAGTTGCCGCAGGGCTGGCAGACCAACTGGGAAGTGGCGCTGTTCGAGGACAGCTCGGCCAACGCCTTCGCCCTCCCCGGTGGCAAGGTCGGCGTCAACACCGGCATCTTCACCGTCGCCAAGAACCAGGACCAGCTCGCCGCCGTGATCGGCCACGAGATCGGCCACGTCGTCTCGCGCCACCACGATGAGCGCATCACCAAGCAGCAGGGCACCTCGACGCTGCTCGGCATCGGCAGCGCCATCCTCGGCTCGGCCTACGGTTCCGGCGCGGCCAATGCTGCAGGCCAGATCGGCGGCGCGGCGGCGCAGACGTTCTACCTGCTGCCAAATTCGCGCCTGCAGGAAACCGAAGCCGACGTGGTCGGCCAGGAACTCGCCGCCAAGGCCGGTTTCGACCCGCGCCAGGCGGTGAACCTGTGGCAGAACATGGCCGCCGCCGGTGGCGAGCGGGCACCGACCTGGCTGTCGACCCACCCTGATCCGTCTTCCCGCATCGGTGAACTCAGCGCCCGCGCTGGCAGCCTGATGCCCGTCTACGAGCAAGCCCGAGCCTCCGGCCATACGCCCAAGTGCGGTTGATCGTGTGCAGGGAACGTGAATCAGGACAGAAAACCCCGTATCGCTCGCAGTCACGTTTCTGATAGCTTGACGCCCCCTTGGCCTTGCCACCGAACCGCACCAGTGCGGCCGCAGATTTGAGGTGATCGATGAACAACTTCTCCCGCCGTAACCGCAGCATCCTGGCCGCCGCTGTCAGCGCCGTCCTGGTGTTCGGTGCGGTCAGCCAGGTCCATGCGCAGTCGGCGCAGGACCGCGCGGCCGAACGCCGCGCCAAGCACGAAGAAGGCAAGCAGAGTTCGGGCAAGGCCGCCGATGAATACCCGCAGGCCACGCGCCAGGCGCCGGACCTGAAGTCGTCGAAGAAGGCCACGCCGCAGCTGCAGAAGATGATGAAGCTGTACGACGACGACAAGGGCACCGAAGCCCGCGCGATCGCCGACCAGATCATCGCCAGCGCTGATTCCAATGCCTACGACAAGGCGTTCGCCTCGCAGATCGGCGCGCAGATCGCCTACGACGCCGACGACTCCGCCGGCGCGATGAAGTACCTCAAGCAGGCGATCGAGCTCAACGGCCTGGACAACAACGGCCATTACGGCGCGATGCTGATGCTCGGCCAGCTGCAGATGCAGGAAGACCAGTACGCCGAGGCGCTCAAGACCATCGACCAGTTCCTGGCCGAGACCAAGAGCCAGAAGCCCGAACACCTGATCATCAAGGGCAACGCGCTGTACCGCCTGGAGAAGTACCCGGAGGCCGCGGTCGTCCTCAAGCAGGCGATCTCGCTGAGCCCCGATCCCAAGCCCGAATGGCAGCAGCTGCTGATGGCGACCTACGCCGAGTCCGGCCAGGCCGGCGAAGCGGCCAAGATCGCCGAGGGCCTGGCGGCCAAGAACCCCAATGACAAGCGCGCCCAGCTCAACCTGGCCGCCGTCTACCAGCAGAACGACATGCTGGACAAGGCCGCCGCGACCCTCGAGAAGCTCCGCGCCAGCGGCCAGCTGACCGAAGACAAGGAATACCGCCAGCTCTACGCCACCTACCTGAACATGGATGGCCACGAGAAGGAGGCCATCGGGGTGATCAACGAGGGCCTGCAGAAGGGCGTGATCAAGCCCGACTACCAGACATACCTTGCACTTGCACAGGCGTATTATTTCTCTGACCAGGCCGGCCCGGCGATCGACGCCTACAAGAAGGCCGCTCCCCTGGGGCCGGACGGTGAGGCGTACCTGAATCTCGCCCGCGTGCTCTGGCAGGAAGACCGTATTCCCGAGGCAAAGGATGCCGCCAAGCAGGCGATCGCAAAGGGCGTGAAGAAGCCCGAAGACGCCAAGAAGATCATCGCGTTGCCTGGCAAGTAACGAGTTGAATGCCGGCTCAAATCGGCAACGCGAAATCATCCAATTGCACTTGGTCCAATGAGCGCAATTTGGTATATGCTAGGAGGTTCCCGCGGCTCGAAGTAGCTACGGGAATCGCAACTGACGGCCCGAGGCGCCCTGGCGTCCGGAAATACCTCGCGAGCTACGGCGCATGACGCAAGACCTCGAAATCCACGCAAGAAAAGATGACGACCTCGAAGGTCTGAACTGGGCGCGTATCGCCGGTGTGACCATGGCGATCGCATTCCATGTCGCGGCCCTGCTGCTTTTGCTTGCTCCTATGGCCCCTCCGGCCCAGCAGCAGCAAGAGGAAGACGTGACGTTCGTCAACCTGATCAAGCCGCCGCCGCCGCCCCCGCCGCCGCCGCCGCCGCCGCCTGAGCCCCCCAAGGAGCTCAAGCCGCCGCCGAAGCTGACGCCGCCGCAGCCGACTCCGTTGCCGCCGCCGCCGGATGAACCGCCGGTGCTGGTCGACGATCCGAGCCCGGTCGACGTGGCCGCGCCGCCGCCGAGTCCGCCGTCGCCGCCCGCGCCGGCCACGACCATCGGTTCCAGCGTCGACCCGTCCTCGAAGCGGCTCAACCCGCCCAAGTACCCGCCGACCGAAGCCCGTCAGGGCGTTGGTGGCACGGTAACGTTGATCATCACCATTGACGGCCAGGGCAATGTCCTGGACGTCGCGGTCGAGAAGTCGAGCCGTAACCGCAACCTCGACCGCGCTGCAATGGACGCCGCCCGGAAGTGGAAGTTCAACCCCGAGATGCAGAACGGCGTTGGTGTAACCAGCCGCGTCCGCGTCCCGGTCGATTTCGTCCCGCCGACCTGATCGGGGTCACGGGACAAGTTGTAGGCAATCCGTAATACCTCTTTCCTTTCCACGACATTCAAAGGTAAGCGTCATGCTGCAGGAAACCACCACCGCTGCGACTGCTGGAGGCTCCAACGCCCAGGCACTTCAGCAGATGAGCTTCGCCCATCTGTTGCAGAACTTCGACCTGGTCGGCTGGGTCGTCTTCCTCACTCTCGCCATCATGTCGATCCTCTCGATCTACTGGATCGTGGTGAACTTCGTGAAGAACCTGCGCCTGCGCGCCAGTTCTGATCGCGTCGTCAGCACGTTCTGGGAGACCCCGAACGCTCAGGACGCCATCCGCTTCATGGAAGAGCAGGGCCGTTTCGAGCCGTTCTCGAAGATCGCCCTCGACGCTGCCCAGGCAGCTGCGCACCACCAGCGCCACGAAGGTTCGCGCCTGGTCGAGTCGCTCAACCGCTCCGAGTTCGTTGACCGCGCCCTGCGTCAGGGTGTGACCCGCGAGTCCTCGAAGCTGGAAGCCGGCCTGACCGTGCTCGCCACCGTCGGTTCGACCGCTCCGTTCGTTGGTCTGCTCGGTACCGTTTGGGGCATCTACCACGCCCTGATCCGCATCAGCGCCACCGGCCAGGCTTCGATCGATGCCGTTGCCGGCCCGGTCGGTGAAGCACTGATCATGACCGCGATCGGCCTGTTCGTCGCGATCCCGGCGGTGCTGGCATACAACTTCTTCACCCGTCTGAACCGCGTTACGAACAACAAGTTCGATACGTTCGCTCACGACCTGCATGACTTCTTCGCTACCGGCTCGCGCGTCGGCGAAGTTGTCAGCAAGCGCTAAGCACTAAACGACGCCCTCTCGCAGTAGGTTTGGAGTTCGTACATGGCCTTCAGTACAGGCAACGATAGCGGCGGCCCGATGGCCGAGATCAATGTCACGCCGCTTGTCGACGTGATGCTGGTGCTACTGATCATCTTCATGATCACCGCACCGCTGATGTCGCATAAGGTCCAGGTCGATCTTCCGCAAGCCAATCTGGACCAGCGTCCCGATAAGGCCCCGCCGGTTACGCCGATCAACATCACGGTCGAAGACACCGGCAACCTTTATTGGAACGATGAGCCGATCACCAAGGATCTGCTCGAGAGCCGTCTGTCGATCGAAGCTCAGAAGACCCCGCAGCCGCAGCTCAATGTTCGCGGTGACAAGACGACCAAGTACCGCATCGTGAACGAAGTGGTGCAGATTGCGCAGGCCCAGGGCATGCGCAAGGTCGGCTTCATGGCGCTCAAAGAACCTCGCTGATCCGGAGATCCAGATATGGCATTTGCATCGAAATCCGGTGGCGGTCCGATGGCGGACATGAACGTCACGCCCCTTGTGGACGTGATGTTGGTGTTGCTGATCATCTTCATGGTGACGGCGCCTCCTCTGACGTACCCGATCGACGTTAACCTTCCGCAGAAGTCGCTGAACCCACCGCCGCAGACACAGGAACCGCCGCCGCCGATCAGGCTGCGGATCGATGCCTCGGGTCAGGTGTATTGGAATGACGCACCGCAGCCGCTCACCGCGATCCAGAACATGATGGAAGTCGAAGTCCAGCGCGACCCGACCAACCAGCCCATGCTCGAGATCGAAACCAGCCCGGACGCCGATTACGGCATCCTGGCCAAGGTGCTGGCTCATGCGAAGAACGCTGATATGGATAAGATCGGCTTCGTCCAGAACGATTGACCGATCGGTGTCGCTTACCGTCGTGAAAACGCCGCCCCCGGGCGGCGTTTTTTTATGCGCTTCTAGCCGCCGACGTGCCTGAAAGGACTGTCGATGGCCACGCGCTTGTGGTCTTCGCCACGCACTGCGCGGCAGGCATCCGACTGGTCTGCACTGGCCTGGCGCATCGCCTCCAGCGACGCCGTCGGCGGACGCTCCCCGACCATGAGCTCGGTCTCCATCCGGGTTGCGATCGCCACGCCGTCGACCATCTCCGGCAGGTAGCGGTAGTTGCGCAACATCTCCCGCTGGTCCCGCTTCCACAACGATCCGTAACGCTGCTGCAGCGCGGCGTCATTGAGCGTGGCGGTTTCCACCTGCGCATGACCCCCGGCATCGACCACGTAGACGACCTTGCCTTCGATCTGCTTGATGCCCTGCTCCTGCAGATCCTCCAGCGGCATCGACAACGACATGGGCTTGCGCGGCGGAACCACGAACTGCGCCGGCCCGTTGCCCGAGAACGCGATGGAAAAATCCAGGCCATCCTTGCCGGGAATGAGGCACGCCTCGACGTCGGCGTAAGTGCGCCCGGTGACGGCCCTGCCGTCCTTCACCGGCGGCGCGAATGCCCACGTCCCGGCGACGTCGCGCGTGCGTTGCCTGATCGCATCGGGGACCTTGAGCTTGTCGACGAACTCGACGCCGGTCACGTGGCCGTCGCGACCGATATCAAGCGCGGCCTGCATGTGGATCAACACGGGCTGCTCGCCGGTGTCGTCGGCCCCCAAGGCTGAGAGCGGGATGGCCATTGCGAGCGAAAGAGCAAAAGGCAGAAGAGCACGAGTCACGAGATCCTCCAGTCTGTCCGTTGACGAGCGGAGCCCGAAAAACTCCCCACCCCTTGCCCGGCGAGACTACGCACCGGTCCTGCCCCCTACAAGCCGGTAAGCCGGTGCCCACCCGTCCAGAACCGCCCGCCTTCGACCAAGCGAGGACTTGCCTGCCTGCCCGCGGCGAGCGTAGCGTGGAATCGGGCATGGGGCCCATGGAGGTTGCATATGGCCGTCTCCGCGTTCTACCTGTCTGATTCCCGCCACGGCGGCCACGGCGAGCACCGCGCCGTGGCCCAGATCAACATCACCCCGCTGGTCGATGTACTGCTCGTGCTGCTGGTCATCTTCATGGTCGCCACCCCGGCACTGACCGGACAGCTGGACCTGCGACTGCCGCAATCCACGCCACCCACTCATCGCACCGAGCTGCCGCCGCGCGTGGAACTGCTGGTCGGCAACGACGGCGCATTCCGGCTCGACGGTGTCGTGCTGGCGCGATCCGAACTGGCTTCTTCGCTGCGGGACCTTGCCAGGCGCGAGCCGAACGTGGTCCTCCTGGTTGGCGCGGATGCCGACGCCGACTATCAGGGCTTCGCCTGGGCGTTGAACGAAGCGCAGCGTAGTGGCCTGCGCGACATCGCAACGAAGTGAATGCAAGCGTCGCAGCCCGGGTCAGTCCCGGGCTGCGCCACGCGAATGCGTTCGATCAGGCACGCAATTGAATCGTCAGCCCGAGAGGATCCGCAGGTACGACGCGATCGTTGCATCGATGCCCTGGTAGAGCGCTTCGCCGATCAGCGCATGACCGATCGACACCTCGAGGATTCCCGGTACGTTCTCAAGAAAGAAACCCAGATTCGCCTGGCTCAGATCGTGGCCAGCATTGACGCCCAGGCCGGCATCCATCGCACGCCGCGTGGCATCGGCGAACTGCGCCGCCATCGCCTCGCCTTCGCCGGCAGCGAACGCTTCCGCGTAAGGCCCCGTGTAGAGCTCGACACGATCGGCGCCGACCGCGGCGGCATGGGCAATACCATTACGCCCGGACGGCGTGTGCGCATCGGCAAACAGACTGACGCGGCAGCCCATCGCTTTGAGCGCATCGACCAGCGGCCGCAGCGATTGCGCATCCCTGACGAAATCGAAACCGTGGTCGGACGTGAGCTGGGCGTCGCCATCGGGCACCAGCGTGGCCTGCGCTGGCCGGACCTGCTCGCACAACGCCAGGAACCCGGGATAGCCGGCGCGCGGCGGCGCAAACGGATTGCCTTCGAGGTTGAACTCGACGCCACGCGCGCGCGTCAGCTCGGACAACGCGAACACATCGTCGGCGCGGATATGGCGGGCGTCGGGACGCGGATGCACAGTGATCCCGTGCGCGCCGGCATCCAGGCAAGCCGTCGCCGCGGCCACCACGCTGGGCTCGTCGCCACCGCGCGAATTGCGCAGCACCGCGATCTTGTTGACGTTGACGCTGAGGACGGTCACGACGCCGCGCCCATGCGCAGCGACACGCAGGTTCGGCTCACTTGCACGCTTCGCTGCTCTGGCTGTAGATCACCGGCTCCCAGTACGACTGGTCCATGATGTAGTTGCGGCGCTCCTCGATCAGGTGCGCGGCGAGAAGGTAAGTGGTGTTGGGCTGCACGTCCAGCTCGATGGTCTTGTAGCGATCGGCCTGCTGCGCGCGCTGGCGCAACTGGACATCGCCGAACTGCTCGTTGTCGATGATCTCGGCGACTTCGAGCGTGTGCTTGCCGGCAGCGACACGGTAGCTGCGGGCGGTGGTCGGCCCGGGCAAGGTTCCGTCGATGTTGATCAGGCGCGCGCGATAGAGATCCTTGCTGCGCGGGGCCACGTCGAAGACGCTGACACGGCCGCAACCTGCCGCGCCGGGAGCGACGCTTGTCGCGGCCGGTGCGCTGGCCGGATCGACCTGTGGCGACGCAGTGCCAGCCGATGCAATGCCAAGCGATGCCAGTCCGGCGATCGCCGCGCCGAGCGTCGGCAGGCGGCACAGTGCGAGCTTGTTCATGACAGCCTCCAGTGTCCGGGCATTCGCGCGCGGACGCGCCGTTGCCTCCGGCGCGGCCATGCTATCAGGCAGCCGGCAAGGGGCCGTGTGAAATGCGAGCCTCAGGTCGCGGGCGGTGTGCCAGGCGGGTTGCCGGTGGCAGCGCGGCGGGCTTCGGCCTGCTCACGCAGGCGACGCAGTTCCATCGGATCCAGGATCATCGAAGTGTCGCGGCTCTGGCTGTCCACGCGCAGCGCCAGCAACTTCATCACCCAGGCCAGCGACAGGCCCAGTGCGACCAGCAGGCAGATGACCAGCATAGCCAGCGAAGTGGTCTTGAAGGCGACAGCGAGGGCGACCAGGGCCAGCAGCAGTAAGAGCCAGTGCATGGGGGCGATGCTCCGAATTTGGATTGCGACGGCGCCGGCAGTTTAGCCCGCAGCGCGGACGCGTCATCGGCCGATTGCCGGCCCGCCGCGACCGCCGGTCAGCCGCCGTGCGGCGTCGCCCCGGCTTGCTGCGCTACAGCAGCGGCGACACCAGCCGCGCCAGGGCCTCGGGCAACTGGGTACGCCACAACGGCCGGGCGCGATCGTCGCGCACGCGCGGCGCCAGGCAGCATTCGCTCTGGATCAGACGTGCCAGACCGGCGCACAGGGTGCGGTCGCGGAACATCACCGACACCTCGAAATTGAGGCGGAAGCTGCGATGGTCGAAATTGGCGCTGCCAATGATCGCGAGGTCGTCGTCGCACAGCAGCGCCTTGCTGTGCAACATGCGCGGTCCGTACTCGTGGATCTTCACGCCGGCCGCCAGCAATTCATCGAAGTAGGAACGCGCCGCCAGGGTGACCAGGCGGCTGTCGGAAATCTTCGGCACCAGCAGCCGCACATCCAGTCCGCCCAGCGCCGCCGACGTCAGCGCCATGCGCGCGGCTTCGCCGGGGACGAAATACGGCGTGACCAGCCAGACCCGCCGTTGCGCCGAATGAATCGCGCTGACGTGGAGGCGGTGGATCGCCTCCCAGCTCGAATCCGGACCTGACACCAGCACCTGCGTGGCAATCGTGCCCGGACGCGGCGCGGGATTGTGCAGCCGCAACGGTGCCTGCCCGGTGGCATAGGCCCAGTCCTCGACGAACACCAGCTGCAGCGCCCGCACGACGTCGCCCTCCAGACGCAGGTGCAGGTCGCGGTAGGCGTCCTCGCGCAGCCGCTCGTCCTCGTCGTCGGTGACGTTGATGCCACCGGTGAAACCGACGAGGCCGTCGATCACCACGATCTTGCGGTGCGTGCGCATGTTCAGCCACGGCCGCTTCCAGAACCACTGCACCTTCATCGGATGGAACCACGCGACTTCCGCACCGGCCTCGACCAGCGGCTGCAGGAAACGCCGCTTGGTCCGGCCCGAACCGACCGCGTCGAGCAGCAGGCGCACCTGCACGCCAGCCCTGGCGCGCTCGACCAGCGCGTCGCGCAACGACTCGCCGGTGCGGTCGGGCAGGAAGATGTAGTACTCCAGATGGATGTGCTCGCGTGCATCGGCGATCGCCGACAGCAGCGCGGTGTACTTGGCCGCGCCATCGATCAGCAGCTCCGCGGTGGTCGCGGTCAGCGGCGGCAAACCGGTGGTGGCCTGGCCGAGCCTGGCCAGTTCGATGGCATCCGCGCTGGGATGGAACCCTTCCGGCGCCGGCGGCAGCCCCGCCCGTGCGCGACCGCGGCGCATGCGGTGACGACGGATCCGCTGCGGCCCGAAGAAGTAATAGATGAGAAAACCGACATACGGCAACGCCGCCAGGCTGATCAGCCAGCTCAGCGTCGCCACCGGCTCGCGCTTCTGCAGCACGATCCACAGGCCGAGCCATATCAGGTAACCCAGCCACCCCAGCACCAGGTACAGGCGCAGGTGCGGGATATCCAGCAACGAGGACCAGGCGACCTGCACAGCTTCAAACATGGGGAAGGCTCCGTTCGTTCTGGTCAGGTACCTGTCCAGCTGGCAGGCCGACCCTAGGCTAAGCCGCGCGCATGACGCACGCCAAGTGCGCGATGCGGGCAGTCGCTTGCCGACACCGCGGCAATCGGCTGCAACCTGTGGTCTCAGCCGCTGCGACAGCCTGGTAGTAGCCTGGCGGCATGGACGACGCCCGCAAAGCCCAGCAGCCAATCAAGGGGCGCGGCGCGGCTTCGCAGGTCGACGGCCGTTACGCGGTCACGGTCGCGCGCGGCGAGGACGATGGCTGGGGCTCGGTCTACGAGGACCTGGCCGACGCCTCGCGCCCGCAGACACAGGTCACCGAAGAACGCGCGCGCAGCATCATCAGCCGCAACGACTCGCCGGACATCGCCTTCGGCCAGTCGGTCAATCCCTATCGCGGTTGCGAGCACGGCTGCGTGTACTGTTTCGCGCGGCCATCGCACGCCTACCTGGACCTGTCGCCGGGCCTGGACTTCGAAACGCGGCTGTTCGCCAAGACCAACGCCGCCGAGCGCCTGCTCGCCGAACTGGCGCGCCCGTCCTATCGCTGCGAACCGATCGCGCTGGGCATCAACACCGATTCCTACCAGCCGATCGAACGCCGCTACGGCGTCACCCGCGCGCTGATCGAAGTGCTGTCCGCCTGCTCGCACCCGTTCAGCCTGATCACCAAGAACGCCGCGGTCACCCGCGATCTCGACCTGATCGCGCCGATGGCCAGCCGCGGCCTGGCCACGGTGTACTTCTCTGTGACCACGCTCGACAACCACCTTTCGGCGCGCATGGAACCGCGTGCATCGGCGCCGCATTCCCGGCTCAAGGCGATGCGCACGCTGGCCGACGCCGGCGTGCCGGTCGGGGTGATGGTGGCGCCGGTGATCCCGATGATCAACGACCGCGAGATCGAGGACATCCTGCAGGCCGCACGCGAACACGGCGCCGGTTCGGCCGGCCATGTGCTGCTGCGACTGCCGCACGAACTCAAGCAGGTCTGGCGTGAGTGGCTGCAGCTGCACTACCCCGAGCGCGCCGCGCACGTGATGAGCCTGGTGCAGCAGATGCGCGGCGGCAAGGACTACGACAGCGCCTTCGGCAGCCGCATGCATGGCCAGGGGCCCTTCGCGCAACTGATCGAGCAGCGCTTCCGCAAGGCGCACAAGCGCCTCGGCTTCGGCCGCCTGCCGCCGCTGGACACCTCGCTGTTCGTGCCGCCACGCAAGCCGTCGGCGCAGGGCGAGCTGTTCTGATAAGGCGCGCCTGATCAGCCGCCCGGCAACAGCGGGCCGCCAAGCCACAGCCAACGCGACATCCACGCACTGACCAGCGCGATCAGCATCGTCAACGGCAGGCCGATGCGCAGGAAATCGGCGAACCGGTACTGCCCCGGGCCAAGGATCAGCAGGTTGCCGTGATGGCCGATCGGGGTCAGGAAGGCGACCACCGCGCCCAGCGCGGTGCACACCACGAACGGTGTCGGCGCCAGCCCGAGCGACTGCGCCAGCTCCACCGCGACCGGGCCGAGCAGGACTGTAGTAGCCGCGTCGGACAGGATCTGCGTGAGCAGTGCCGCCACGGTGAACATCACCAGCAGCACCGCCAGCGCCGGCCAGCCGGCGACCAGGTGCAACAGCCCCGAAGCCAGCAGCTGGGCGGTGCCGGTCTGCTCCATCGCGATGCCGAGCGGGATCACACCGGCAATCATCACGAAGATGCGCACGTCGATCTCGCGGTAGGCCTGTTCGACGTCGACGCAGCGCGTGGCCACCATCGCCACCGCGCCCAGCAGGAATGCCAGTGACGCCGGCAGCCACTCGGTGGCGGCGGCGATCACGGTCAACGCCAGGATCGCCAGCGCGACGGGTGCGCGCACGCGTCGGCGCGCCTCGCCGGCGAACGGCACCAGCATCAGGAAGCCATGGTGTGCGGCCAGTTCGCCGAACTGCGATGGCCGGCCCCACAGCACCAGCACATCGCCTTCACGCAGGCGCGCTTCGGCCAGCCGCGGCGGCGCGTCGCCATCGCGACGCCACAGGCCGGCGATGACGGCATGGAAGCGGCGGGCGAAATCGAGTTCGCGAATGCTGTGGCCGATGAACTCCGAACCCGGCGCCACCACCGCCTGCACCAGCTGCGCCTCGCCGTCGCCGTCGGCCTGGCCGCGGTAGCGCGCGATCGGTTGCAGGCCCAGGCCGGGGTCGTCGTGCAGCGAGGCCAGCGTGTCGGCCGATGCCTCGACCAGGAGGATGTCGCCGCTGATCAGCACGCTCGACCCCGTCAGGTCCTCGCGCGCACGGCCGTCGCGCAACCAGCCGACCAGGCGGAAACGGTCCCCCAGCGCCTTCTGCAGGTCGGCCAGGGGGCGCGTGCTCCAGCGCGAGCCTTCGACCACGACCAGTTCGGTGCGATAGCGATCCAGGCGCAGGTAGCCGTCATCGGCCAGCGCCCCGAACCGGCGCGGCAGCAACCAGCGCGCCAGCAGCATGTAGACCACGCCGATCGCCACCAGGGCCAGCCCGATCGGCGTGATCGAGAAGATCCCCAGGCCTTCGGCGCCGGTGCGCTCGATCAGGTTGTCGGCAAGCAGGAAAGCCGGCGCGCTGACCAGCGTGAGCGTCGTGCCGAGCGAGGCGGCAAACGACATCGGCATCAACAGGCGCGATGCCGACATCCCGCGCGCCTGTGCGAAGCGCGTGAGGATCGGCAGCATCATCGCCGTCACCATCACGTGATGGGTGAACGACGACAGCGCCGCCACGGCCGGCATCACCACCGCGATCGCACGCGATTCGCTGTGACCGGCGGCGCGACCGATGCCCTGGCCAATGCGTTCCGTGATGCCGGTCGCAGCCAGCCCGCCGGAAATCACGAACACCGCGGCGACGATGATCGCCGGTTCACTGGCGAAGCCCGACAGTGCCTGGCGCGCATCCAGCACGCCCGCCAGCACCAGCGCCAGCAGGGTCAGCATGGCCGTGACGTCCACCCGCAACCGCTCGCTGATGAACAGATACAGTGAGCCGGCCAGGATCAGCAGGAAGAGTATTTGTTGCAGGTCCATGCGGGCCATTGTGCTCGATCGCCCCATACAGCCGCGCTTCCCAACGCGTGCACCGCCCCGTCACAATCGGGTTGGATACACTCCGCCCTTGCGGCATGTTCACGAGTCACCCATCCCGATGAGCAACACCACCGGCCAAGAAACCGGAGTCGACCGTTTCCGGCTGGCGATGGCCGCGTCCGGGGTCGGCATGGCGATCGTCGATCTGAATGGACATTGGGTCGAGGTCAATCCGGCGTTCGAGCGCATGTTCGGCTACAAGGCCGACGAGGTCGTCGGCCGCCCGACGGTCGCCTTCACCCATCCCGACGACATCTCGCTGACGCAGTCGTACCTGCGTGGGCTGATCGACGGCAGCATTCCGGTGCTCGACGCGCAGAAGCGCTACCTGCACCGCAGCGGCGAGACACTGTGGGCACATATCAATATTGCCGTCATGCGCAATGACGAAGGCGCACCGCTGTACCTGCTGGTGCAGCTGCGCGACATCAGTGCGCAGCGCGCCGCGGAACTGGCGCTGGAAACGCGCGCCGACGCCGAGCATGCCGCGCGCGATGTCTCCAACCGACAGCTGCAGCTGTTCGCCGACGCGGTCTCGCATGACCTGCGCGCGCCGCTGCGCTCGATCGAAAGCTTCTCGGCGCTGCTGGCCGACCGCGCCGGCGACCGCCTCGACGACACCGACCGCGATTACCTCGCCCGCATCCGCGCGGCGGCGTCGCGCATGAGCAGCCTGCTCAGCGCACTCAACGATCTGTCCTATGTCACCCGCACTGAGCTCAAGGCATCCATCGTCGACCTGAGCCTGCTGGCCGACTGGGTCGGCGCCGAACTGCAGGATGCCGACCCGCAGCGCCGGGCCGAGATCCGCGTGCAGCCGGACCTGCAGGTCGAAGGCGACGAACGACTGTTGAAGCTGTTGCTGGTGCAGCTGATGGACAACGCCTGGAAGTTCTCGCGCGAGCGCGAGCCGATCCGCATCGACGTCAGTGGTCGCCGCGACGGCGACACCCTGCAGGTGCAGATCCGCGACGAGGGCATCGGATTCGACATGCGTTATGCTCATAAGCTGTTCGAGCCATTCCAGCGGCTGCACGGACCGGACCAGGGGGGTGGTCACGGTCTGGGGCTGGCGATCGCCCGACGCATCGCAGAGCGACATCGCGGCTGCGTGCGGGCCGAATCCCAGCCGGAAGCCGGTGCCATCTTTACCCTCGAGTTGCCGGTCTCCGCGGCGGAGGAAAGTTTTTGATGCACAAGGAAATCCTGCTGGTCGAGGACAATCCCGATGATGTCGAGCTGACCCGGCTCGCATTCGACGAGGCCAAGATCGCCAACCGCCTGATGGTCGTCGGCGACGGCGCCGAGGCACTCGACTATTTGTTTGCCCGCGGCAAGTACAGCGACCGCGACCCCGAGGACCTGCCCTCGATCATGCTGCTCGACCTGAACCTGCCGAAGGTCGACGGTCGCGAAGTGCTGCAGGCGGTACGCGCCAACGAAGCCACCCGCACCTTGCCGGTGGTGGTGCTTACCACCAGCGCGGAACCCTTTGACGTCGAGGCCAGCTACGCGCTGGGCGTCAACAGCTACATCCAGAAGCCGGTCGACTTCGAGCAGTTCGTCTGGGCGGTCAAGCAGGTCGGACTCTACTGGCTGGTGCTCAACCACCCGCGCACTGCGTAGGCAGCACGCTTCGACCTGCGCCTCCACGCGAGGCATCGCCGCGGGGCGACTGGCCGCAATCCCGGAAACACATCCCCGCCCCGTGGCAGAAAGACCGCGGGCCGGCGGAGTGTGCCTGGTCGACGCTCGAGGCAAACGCGGGGAGGCACGCCGCGTGGCAAGGTCTCCCGTATCCCCGACCACGGATGGGTCGGGCACAACCGGGGAAGGCAATGGATCTGCACGGCACGCGATTCGCTCGCGGCGCGGCGGGCTGCGCGCGGGCGCGGTTGCGCGGACGACTATTCGGGTTGATGTGCTGTGCGGGCGCGACCGACGCCGGCGCACAGTGCGCGCGGGCATTCGTCCCTGGATCGGCGGGCACGCATCCCACGGTCGATTTTGGCCACATGGTCGTGTCGGCGACCGCCGCAATCGGCGAACTGATCGCCACCCGCATGGTCGGACTGGACGATGCGCGGTGCACCCGGCCTGTCGGGCAGTTCAACTATGCGATGACCAATGGTCGAACTGCGTTGCCCAACGTCTATTACACCAACGTCGCCGGCGTGGGCGTCAGGGTGCTCCCGGGGGCCGACGCAGGAAACTTCGCCTACGCCTCGTTCACCGAGCACGGTGGCACCGATCCCTATTTCTTTCGCCAGTTCCGGACCCGGGTGGACCTGGTCAAGACCGGCCCCATCGGCACCGGAACATTGAGCGGCATCTTCTATCGGGGCACGGCGACTTCGCCGGGGTTCGGTTCCGACATCGCCTTCAGCGGCGGCACGTTCACGGCCGTGTCGTGCTCGACCTCGAATGAAAGCGTGGCACTTCCCACCGTCGCATCGACGGCGCTGCCCCATGTCGGCGCAACGGCCGGCGCAACCCCTTTCAACCTGAGGTTCAACTGCGCCGGCGCCGCTGGCGTGTCGGTTCTGGTGACGCTCGGCGACAGCTCCAACCCTGCCAACACGGGCGACGAGCTGACACTCTCTCCGGCCTCCACCAGCGCCGGTGTACGCCTGCAGATTCTCCGGGATGGCGTGCCGATCCATTTCGGCCCGGATTCGGCCTTTCCCGGCAATCACAATCAGTTCGCGCTCGGCAACGCCCGGGAACTCAGGCAGACGGCGCTGATCGTCCGCTACATCCGCACCGGAATCGTCCGGCCCGGGACGGTACTGGCGATGGCCACATTCACGCTGAGCTACCAATGAGGATCGCTGCCGCGGGTGGGCGCAGTGTCACGCCCCCGTCCCGAACAACTGCTCGGCGCGCTGGAACAACACCCAGCTGGTAGCAATGAACTTGTCGCCGCCCTTGGGCCGGTTGCCGCGATGGGTGTGGGTGAAGGCCGCCGGCGCGATCAGCAGGCTGCCGGTGCGCGGCGCGATCTTGCGGTTCTGGTAGAGGAACTCGGTCTCGCCTTCCTCGAAGGCGTCGTTGAGGTAGATCGTCCACAACAGGTGCCGATGCAGTGTTTCCGCGCGTGGATCGCGCGGGTACAGCTCGCAATGCCAGTAGGGATAGCCGCCACGGTTGGCGCTGTAGCGCTGCAGGTTGATCGAACCCGGGCGCAGGACTGTCTGGATCACCGGCACCAGTTCGCCATCTTCCATCGCCGCCATCCGCTCCGGCGTCAGGCGGTGGCTCTTGCCGTCGTTGCCAGCGGTCTCCAGCATCAGCGGCGCGATCAGTGTGTGCGGATAACGTCGCAGGTAGGCGATCACACCACGGAACACCGCCAGGTTCAGCGCGGTCTCGGCATCGCGCCAACCCTCGCGGCCGCTGATGGTGAGATCGCGGCTGTCCTTGAGGTCAGGCATCACGCCGCCGCCAACGCGGCCCGGGACGGTGTCGCCGCTGGCGCTGAAACGCGCCACCAGTTGCGCGCACTGGTCCTGGCTCAGGGCATCGGGATAGACCTCGATGAAGTCGTTGTCGGCGGCGGGCTGTTCGCCGGCGAGCGGTGCAGCGGACTGGATGGACATGCGGGGGCAGGGGATCCGGCGGCAGCGGCCATCCTCGCACGCCACCGGGCTGGCGTCTAAACCGCCACCGGCTGCCTCGGCCGGCTAGGCGATGCTGACCGTGTTGGGTGTCTCCGGGTCGTTGGCGCGAAGGCCGTGGCGCTGCATCAAGCGGTACAGCGTGACCCTCGACACGCCCAGCTCGCGCGCGACATCGACCAGCCGCCCACGGTTGCGGTGCAGCGAGTGTTCGATGGCGTTGCGCGTGGCCGCGTCGCGGACTTCGTCGAGCGTCGGCGGTGGCGTTGCCAGCGCATTCTCGATATGCAGGTCGGCGGCGGTGATCAGGCGGCCTTCGGCCATCACCACGGCCTGGCGGACGCGGTTGATCAGCTCGCGCACGTTGCCCGGCCAGCCATGGCTGTGCAGTGCCTGGCGCGCGCACGGGGCGAAGCCCTTGAGCGTGCGGTGGCCCTCCTGCGAATAGCGCTGCAGGGCGTACTCGGCGATGCGGTCTATGTCGCTGCCGCGCTCGCGCAACGGCGGCTGCTGCAGGCGGAGCACGCAAAGGCGGTGATAGAGGTCGGCGCGGAAACGGCCCTCGGCCACGGCGACGTCGAGGTCGTGGTGGGTGGCCGAGATGATGCGCACGTCGATCGGGATCTGTTCGTGGCCACCGAGGCGTTCGATGCTGCCCTGCTGCAGGAAGCGCAGCAACGAAGCCTGGCTTTCCAATGGGAGGTCGCCGATCTCGTCGAGGAACAGCGTGCCGCCGTTCGCCATCTCGATCCGGCCGAGCTTGCGCTGCTGCGCACCGGTGAACGCGCCACGCTCGTAACCAAACAATTCGGACTGGATCAGGCTGTGCGGAATCGCGCCGCAGTTGATCGCCACGAACGGATGCGCATGCCGGCGCGAATGGCGGTGCACGGCCATCGCCGCCAGTTCCTTGCCGGTGCCGGTCTCGCCGGCGATGAACACCGGCGCTTCGGTCAGCGCGGCCTTGCGCAGCGTGCGGCACAGCGTCCGCATCGCACCGCTCTCGCCGATCATGCCGTCGAATCCGGCCTCGCTGGTGACGTCGCCACCTTCGCAGGCGAGGCTTGCCATGCCGTGGGCGTGGCCGATCACCGTGTTCATCACCGCTTCCGGGCACGGCAGGGTGAGGTAGTCGTAGCAGTAGTCGCGGATCAGTTTGCGCACCGGCTCCTCGTCGAGCTGGCGCGCGTCGATGCCGGCGACCCAGCCGACGTTGGCGGCCGACAACGCCACACCGAATTCGGCGAGGTCCTGCTGGCTGAAACCTTCGCGCAGGTCGAGCAGGGCCGCGTGCGGCTGGCGCGGGTCGTGCTGCAGGATGCGCAGGACGCTGCGCGCATCCGGCGCGCGGCGCAGGTTCCAACCCATCTGTTGCAGGCCGCCGAGTGCAAGCACGCGGCCGGCACCGCCCCGGGTCACATAGATCAGTTCACGCGCGTCGTGCGGGAGGGCGTTGTAGTCACCCGCCAAGGCTTCCTGCGTTCCTTCGGTCGTCATCTCCGACTCCGGTCAGAAGCTGCTGACGCATTTCGAAAGGCCGGGTCTGGCGCGCTGTCGAGGACACGCGCCCGGATGAGTTGCCAGGGCAACCCGCAGGGCCGGATCGAAATGCATTAACAGGCCCTGCCGCGGCTGGCAAATGCTGCCACTACGCATAGATACGCAGTGTTAGTTACGGCGGGGATGACGATGAACGGTCAAAAACAAGACGAAAAAACGCGTGTGACTTCGGCACGAATCGCGCCAACCTGATTCAACTTCGTGAGTGCGGCGCGCAACCGCGCCGCACTCGCATTCAGAAGCTCAGACGCTCAGGCGCCCTTGGCGTCGTGCTCGCGGTGGTAACGCACCGCGGCCTCGACTTCGCTCTTCGAACCCAGGAACACCGGCACGCGCTGGTGCAGGCCGGTCGGCTGCACCTCGAGCATGCGCTGGCGGCCGGTGCTGGCCGCGCCGCCGGCCTGCTCGACCAGCAGGCTCATCGGGTTGGCCTCGTACATCAGTCGCAGCTTGCCGCCCTTGGCCGCGCACTTGCTGTCGAGCGGATAGCTGAAGATGCCGCCGCGGGTGAGGATGCGATGCACATCGGCGACCATCGAGGCGACCCAGCGCATGTTGAAGTCCTTGCCGCGCGGGCCCTCGCTGCCGCTGAGCAGGTCGCCGACGTACTGCTGCATCGGCGCTTCCCAGAAGCGCTGGTTCGACATGTTCACCGCGAACTCCTTCGTCTCCTCGGGAATGCGCATGCCGCGCGTGGTCAGCACGAAGCTGCCGACCTCGCGGTCGAGCGTGAATGCGTGCGTGCCGTTGCCGATCGTCAGCACCAGCATCGTGCTCGGGCCGTAGGTGCAGTAGCCGGCAGCGACCTGGGCGGTGCCGGGCTGCAGGAAATGTTCGTCCTGCGCCTGGGTGACGCCCTCGGGGCAGCGCAGCACCGAGAAGATCGTGCCGACGGAAATGTTCACGTCGATGTTGGAGCTGCCGTCGAGGGGATCGAACAGCAGCAGGTAGTTGCCGCGCGGATAGACATCGGGAATCGGCTGCGAGGTGTCCATCTCTTCCGAGGCCAGGCCGGCGAGATGGCCGCCCCAGGCGTTGGCTTCGAGCAGGATCTCGTTGGACAGCACGTCGAGCTTCTTCTGCGCCTCGCCCTGGATGTTCATGCTGGCCTCGCCGGCCGTGCCGGCGTCGCCGAGGACGCCACCGAGCGCACCCTTGCCGACCGCGATCGAGATCGTCTTGCAGGCGCGGGCGACCACCTCGATCAGCAGGCGGGCATCGGCATTGATGCGGCCGGCGCGCTGCTCCTCGATCAGGTAGCGGGTCAGGGAGATGGATTGCGGCGTTGAGTTCGACATGGGCACGGCGGGCAGCGGCAACGGGGGCGACATTGTCGCCGATGCGGCGGCGGCGATGGGCGATGCGCAAGGAGACGCCGCCCCCTGGTCAAAGCCGCTACCACTGCTGACAGGAGGCTGGCAGCAGCCCGGTCGCAATCTGCCAACGTGCAATTGGCACGACGGCCGGAGCGCCGCAATGGACACCGACAACACGGCCAGCAGGACGGCCTGCACAACGGCCGGCACGACAGTCGGCACGACAGTCGGCAACAGACGGCCCCGACCCGGCGCAGCCAGCGTCGACCGCTATCGCCGCCTGCTGCTGCAGCTGGCTGCCAGCGCGCAGGCGCTGGTGCTGTTGCCGCTGCGCGCCGCCGGCCGGACCGCGCGGGCGGCCAACTCCGTTGCCCAGGGCGACTCCGGCGCCGCCGCGGTGAGCGGTGACGGCCGCCACGACTTCGACTTCCTGCATGGGCAATGGCAGATCCGCAACGAGCGCCTGACGCAGCGCCTGGCCGGTTCCAGCGACTGGGAGATCTTCGGCGCCACGCAGTGGTGCCAGCCGATGCTGGGCGGCGTGGGCAACGTCGACGATTTCGTCAGCGACTGGGCCCGCCCCGGCAGCGACGAGCGCTTCATCGGCATGACGCTGCGCCTGTTCAGTCCCGAGTCGCGGCAGTGGAGCATCTACTGGGCCGGCAACCACGACGGCCACCTGGAGCCGCCCATGGTCGGACGGTTCGACCATGGCGTCGGCACGTTCCATGGCCACGGCGAGCACGAGGGGCGGCCCGTGCAGGTCCGCTTCGTCTGGAACCAGGTCAGCGCCAACACCGCGCACTGGCAGCAGGCGTTCTCGGCCGACCAGGGCCAGACCTGGGAAACCAACTGGCACATGTGGTTCCGCCGCACCGATGGCGATGGACGCCTGCTGCACGACGACGGCGTGATCGAACTGCGCCAGTACGCGATGCAGCCCGGGCGGCGCGACGACCTGATCGAACTGTTCGAGCGCGAGTTCATCGAGCCGCAGGAAGCCGTCGGCATGCACGTGATCGGCCAGTTCCGCGACCTCGACCACGACGACCGTTTCGTCTGGATGCGCGGTTTCGCCGACATGCCGGTGCGTGCCGAGGCGCTGTCGGGCTTCTACTGCGGGCCGACCTGGGCGCGGCATCGGCAGGATGCCAACGCCACCATCGTCGACAGCGACGACGTGTTGCTGCTGCGTCCGGCGCGGCCGGAACTGGCCTTGCCGCATTCCGGCGAGCGTCCGCCAGTCGGCGCGGACCACGCTGCCGGCGGCCTGCTCGAAGCGGGAATCTGTCATCTCGACGACGCGGCGGAAGCCGGTTTCGTCGAGCGTTTCGTGCAGACCATGGCGCCGCGGCTGCGGGCCGCAGGCGCCGAGATGGTGGGTGTGTACATCACCGAATCCGCGCCGAACACCTACCCGCGCCTGCCCGTGCGTGAAGGCGAGCCGGTGCTGGTGTGGTTCGCGCGCTTCGCCGATGTCCAGGCGCACCATCGCTACGAATCGGCGCTGCTCGCCGACGGCCTGTGGAACACGGCGGTCGCGCAGGCACTGCTCGATGGGCTCAGGCAGCCACCACAGCGGCTGCGGCTGGCGCCAACGCCGCGATCGGAGCTGCGGACATGAGACGCACGGCGATGTTATCGCTACCCTGCGTTGAGACTGGCGCGGCGGCGCGCGATCATGCCGCATGCGCCGAGCCGACCGCCTCTTCCTGCTGATCCATGCCCTGCGTGGACGCCGTTCCGCCCTCACCGCACAGCGACTGGCCGAGACCCTGGCCGTGTCGTTGCGCACGGTCTACCGCGACGTTGCCGACCTGCAGCGATCCGGTGTGCCGATCGAAGGCGAGGCCGGCGTCGGCTACATGCTGCGCAAGGGTTCGGACATTCCTCCGCTGATGTTCACCGCCGACGAACTCGAGGCGCTGGTGGTTGGCACGCGCTTCGTACGCGCCTTCGGTGGCGTGCGACTGGGCCGCGAGGCGGCCGCGGCGTTGCTGAAGATCGAGGCGGTGCTGCCGCCGGAGCTGCGCGAACGCAGCGAGCGCACGCGCATCTTCGCGCCCGAGGTCGACCGGCTGGAGAACAGCGGGCTCATCGACGACCTGCATGCCGCCGTGACCAGCGCCCAGGTGTTGCGGATGCGCTACCGCGACAACGATGCGCGCGCAAGCGAGCGTGACATCGAGCCGCTGTGCCTGGCGTTCTGGGGCGGCAGCTGGACGCTGGGCGCGTGGTGCCGCCTGCGCGCGGACTTCCGCAACTTCCGGCCGGACCGCATCGTGGACTATTCGCCTACCGGCGAGACCTTTGTCGAGAGCCGCGAGCGCGGGCTTGCCGCGTACCTGCGCGCGGCGAAAGCGCTAAGAAATCCATAGGGCGGCGCTCAGGCCCGCATGCTGCCGGTATCGATGTAGCGCTGGTGCCACGACAACGCCTCGGGCAGAAGGTGCGGCGTGTGTTTGCCATAGCTGTCGCGGCAGGCGCGATCGAAATAATCCTGCAGCATCGGCCGGTAGTCGGGATGCGCGCAGGCCTCGATCACGCGGCGCGCGCGCTGCTTCGGCGCCAGGCCACGCAGGTCGGCCAGGCCCTGCTCGGTCACCACCACCATCACGTCGTGCTCGGTGTGGTCGACGTGGCTGGCCAGCGGCACGATCGACGAAATGCGTCCGCCCTTGGCCGTGCTCGGTGACATGAACACCGACAGGTAGGCGTTGCGGGCGAAGTCACCACTGCCGCCGATGCCGTTCATGATCCGCGTGCCGGCGACGTGGGTCGAGTTGACGTTGCCGTACAGGTCGGCCTCGATCATGCCGTTCATGGCGATGCAACCCAGGCGTCGCACCAGCTCGGGGTGGTTGGAGATCTCCTGCGTGCGCAACACGATGCGCTGGCGGTAGTGGTCGAGATGGGCGAGGAACTCGTCGATGCCGGCCGGACTGAGCGAGAACGACGTCGCCGACGCCATCCGCACCACGCCGCTCTTGAGCAGCTCGAGCATGCCGTCCTGGATCACCTCGGTGAAGGCGGTGAGATCGCGGTAGCCCGCCTGGGCCAGGCCGGCCAGCACCGCATTGGCGATGTTGCCCACGCCCGACTGCAACGGCAGCAACTGCGGAGTCAGGCGACCGCGGCGGATCTCGTGCGCGTAGAAGTCGAGCAGGTGCGCGGCGATCTGCCTGGAGTCGGCGTCGGGCGGCGCGAACGGCGAGTTGCGATCGGGGGCGTCGGTGGCGACGATCGCGATGACCTTGTCCGGATCGCAGCGCAGATAGGGTTCGCCGATGCGATCGTCCGGATGCAGCAGCGGTATGGGCTTTCGGTTCGGCGGCAATGCCGTGCCGTAATAGACATCGTGCATGCCTTCCAGCGCCGCCGGCTGCCAGCGGTTGACCTCGAGGATGACCTTGTCGGCCTGGTCCAGCCAGGTCTTGTTGTTGCCGACCGACGAGGACGGAACCAGCCGGCCGTCCTCGGTGATCCCGGCCACCTCGATCACGGCAACGTCGACCGCGCCGTAGAAGCCGAACCAGGTGTACTGCGCGACGTGACTCAGGTGCAGGTCGATGTAGTCCAGCTCGCCGGCATTGATGCGCTCGCGCAGTGCCGGGTCGGACTGGTATGGCAGGCGCAGTTCGATGCCTTCGGCGCGTGCGAGCACGCCGTCGAGCTCGGGCGCGGTAGACGCGCCGGTCAGCACCTTGATGCGGAATGCTTCGCCGTTGGCGTGCGCCTGCTCGATCTGTGTCGCCAGCGCCAATGGCACCGCCTTGGGATAGCCGGCGCCGGTGAAGCCGCTCATCGCCACGGTCATGCCGGGACGGATCAGGGCGGCGGCCTGCTCGGCGGACATCAGCCGATCGCGCAGGCCGGGATGGCGGATGCGGTCGCTCATGGGACGAATACCGGGCGGGGGAACAACGAGTCTATTCCGCGCCCGTGGCGTGGATGTGTTGATGCCGGTCCGTCCTCGCTTACCCTTTCGCGATGGCTACCGGGAGGCATCGATGCTGAATTCATTGCTGGCGATCGCGCTGGGCGCCACGCTCGGTTCGTGGGCGCGCTGGGGCCTGGGCGCCTGGCTGAACCCGCTCAACGGCAACCTGCCGCTGGGCACGCTGGCGGCCAATCTCGGCGGCGGCTACCTGATCGGACTGGCGGTGGCGTGGTTCGGCGCCAGCCAGGGCGTGGCGCCGGAGTGGCGTCTGTTCGTGATCACAGGCCTGCTGGGCGGCCTGACCACCTTCTCGACGTTCTCGGCCGAAACCGTGCAGATGCTCCAGCGCGAGGCCTATGGCTGGGCGCTGACGACGATCGCACTGCACCTGCTGGGGTCGCTGGCGATGACGGTGCTGGGCATCATGACGATGCGCTGGCTGCGTGGCGCGGCCATCTAGGCGCGCCAACCGGGGGTTTCGTCGCCTCCTGGCCGGTTCCATCGCAACCAGGCCCCTGCCCGCGCACGCCGCCGCTATGCTCGGCCGCACTGAATCCCGATACGGTCCCACCGCACCAGCATGGCCACCAACTTCACCTTCATCGCCCGACTGATCGGCGCCTGGTTCCTGGCGTTCCTGGTGCTGGCGATGCTGATCGATGCGACGCCGCTGGGGCGCTTCGATGGCTGGCCCGTCTCGTTCCTGTTCTTCGTCACCATCGGCTTCGTCATCATCGAAGCGGTCTCGCACCTGCGGCGGGTGCGGCTGATCGCCGGCCAGGTCGATGCGGCCATGCTTGGCAATCGCCAGCGGCGGCAGATCGAGATTCCGTTCGAGGCCGGCGAAGCCTTCGACCTGCTCGATGCGGCGATCCGCGAGCTGCCGCGCACGGAAGAGATCGAAAGCGCCCGCGACAGCCTGCAGATCCGCGCCAAGGTGCAGCGCCTGCAACCCTATGGCGATTCGCCGTCGCGCTACATCAATCCGCTCGCACTGCTGGGCATTCCGCGCAATCAGATCACCGCGACGGTGATGCCAGGCCGCGGCACCGGCAGCGTGACGCTGATCTGCGAACCGGAAAGTGGCGCCTGGAGCGACTGGTTGCGCGTCGACAACGGCACCAACCTCGAGAACGCCGAAGCCATCACCCGCGCCGTGGCGCGCCGCATCGCCGAGCGCCGCCGCAGCGAACAGGCCGCCGCCGCGCAGACGGTGACCGAGAAGGAGCTGACCGTGGCCAAGTTGAGCCTGCTGCACGCGCAAGTCGAGCCGCACTTCCTCTACAACACCCTCGCCAGCGCGCAGTACCTGACCCGTACCGATCCGGTCCGTGCCGACGAGATGCTCGGGCACCTGATCCTGTACTTGCGCCACTCGCTGCCGCGCACCGACGAAGCACTGTCGACGCTGGGCGTGGAGCTGGAGCGTTCGCGCGCCTACCTGGAAATCCTGAAGCTGCGCATGGGTCCGCGCCTGGCGTTGCAGATCGACGTGCCCGAGGACCTGCGCGCGACGCCGCTGCCGCCGATGATGCTGCAGACGCTGGTCGAGAATGCGATCAAGCATGGCCTGGAACCCAAGCCGGGCGGTGGCACGGTGTGGATCATGGCGCGCAGCAACGACCGCATCGTTTCGGTGACGGTGGCCGACGACGGCGGCGGTTTCAACGCCGAAAGCACCGGCACCGGCATCGGCCTGAAGAATGTGCGCGAGCGCCTGCGCCTGGTCTACGGCAACGCGGCGACACTGGCGATCGTGGCCAATTTCCCCAGCGGCGTCGCCGCCACCATCACCGTCCCGGTCGCTGGACCGCAGGAGGCCGGCCATGGCTGAGATGAAAGTGATGACCGCCGTGGTCGCCGAAGACGAGGAGCTGCTGCGCAATGCGCTGGTCGAGCTGCTCGGCGAGGCCTGGCCGCAGCTGAAGGTCGTCGCCGAGTGCGAGGACGGCGCCAGCGCGCTGGAGGCGATTGCCGAGCACCATCCCGACGTCGCCTTCCTCGACATCCGCATGCCGGGATTGACCGGACTGGACGTGGCCGCCGCCGCCGCCCAGGCCAGCCCCGGCACGCAGGCGGTGTTCGTCACCGCCTACGACCAGTACGCGATAGACGCCTTCGAACACGGCGCCATCGATTACCTGCTCAAGCCGGTAAGCCGCGAACGACTGGCGGCGACCGCCAGGCGCGTGCAGGCGCGCGCCGCCGCCGGCAGCGTCGATGCCGCAACGCTTGCCGAACTGGTCGCGAGCCTGGACCTGGTGCCACGCCGCAGCGAACCACCGCTGACCTGGATCACCGCCAGTTCCGGGCGCGACACGCGCCTGATCATGGTCGACGACGTCGCCTACTTCCGTGCCGACAACAAGTACACCGTGGTGATGACGGCCGAGGGCGAGGCGCTGATCCGCAAGCCGATCCGTGAGCTGCTGATGGCGCTCGACCCGACCGTGTTCCGCCAGATCCACCGCTCCACCATCGTCAACCTCAAGGCGATCGCTTCGATCGTGCGCGACGAAAGCGGCAAGGGCGTGGTGCGCCTGCGCCAGCGTCCGGAAACACTCACCGTCAGCCAGCCCTTCATGGCGCTGTTCAAGCAGATGTAGCGGCACGCCACCCGGCACGACCGCCCCGATCCACCGTCAGGCAGTACCCGCGACGCGGCCCCGGTTGCCGCGAAAGGACGCCCTATGCGCAGCGTTATGGCTTTCGTCTACTTTCTTCTCAGTCTGGTCGGCCTGGCCGGCGGCGTGGACGGTGGTGGTACCACCCTGGTCGCGCGAACGGTCGAGGATGGCGTCGAGACCGTGTTGAGCAGGACCCATGTCGCCACCGGCAACGTGCGATTCGAGTGTCTGCGCAGCGCCAGCGGGCACTGTCACTACGTGCTGTTCGCCGGACCATGCGCGGCATCGCCGGTGAAGGCGCGTGCGGCGGACTGCAGCTTCGACGTCCCCGTTGGCCAGGCGCGGGAGCGCAAGGACCTTCCCGCCGATTTCGGCCTGTGCGTGAGTCATCGCGATGACGCCGTCGACGCCCGGTGCCGGCCGACCGGCTGAGCCTCAGATCACCCGCAACGTGATCGCCTTCAATACCGCGCGGGTGCGGTCGCGGGTATCGAGCTTTTCCAGGATCACCGACACGTAATTCTTGACTGTGCCCTCGGCCAGGAACATCGCCCGCGCGATCTCCTTGTTCGAATAGCCGCCGGCGAGCAGGCGCAGGATCGCCACTTCGCGCTCGGTGAAGGTGTCGCGCGGTGTTTCGCTGGTGTGGTACTGGTACCGCGCCCGCACCGGATCGGTGCTGACCGGCTGCAGCAGGGTCTCGCCGGCGGCCACGCGCGCGATGGCGTCGCGCAGGTCTTCCGGTGCGGCGTCCTTGAGCATGAAGCCCTGCGCGCCGGCAGCGGCTGCGCGCAGCAGCAGCTCGCTCTCGTCGAAGGTGGTCAACAGCAGCACCGGCGTGGTGTCGCCGCGCTCGCGCATGCGGCGCAGCGCCTCGATGCCGTCGACGCCGGCCATGCGGATGTCGCTGAGCACCACGTCCACCGGCGTGATCGCCAGCAGGTCGAGCAGTTGTGCGCCGTCCTCGGCCTCGAACACCACTTCGATGCCATGGCGCTCGAGCAGGGCGCGCAGGCCGGCGCGGACAATGCCCTGGTCGTCGGCGAGGGCGATGCGGACCGGTGCCGCAGGCGGTGGCGCAGCGGTCATGCCGGCAGGCTCGCCTCGATGCGCATCGCACCGCGCGCGGACGTGGACAGGTCGAGGCTGCCGCCGGCGGCGACGATGCGTTCGCGCATGCCGGCCAGGCCGTTGCCCTCCCGCAGTGCGCCACGGACATGGCCATCGTCCTCGACCTGGATGCGCAGGCGCCCGGCATCGCAGCTCAAAGCGACCTGGACGACGTCGGCGTCGGCATGGCGGGCGCTGTTGGTCAGTGCTTCCTGGACCAGCCGCAGGATCGCCTCGGCGACCGCCGGATCGGTGACATGCACGCTGTCGTCGATCCGCAACCGCAGCGTCGGCCGCGGCAATGGCGCCGCCAGCGCACGCAGGGCGGTGGCCAGGTCGAGGCCGCGGTCGTGGCGGATCGCCTGCACGATGCCGCGAATGTCCGATAGCAGTTCGCTCGACAACTGCTGTGCGATCGCGATCTCGTGGCGGCCGGCGAATGCCGGGTCGGCGGCGAGCGCGCGCAGGTTGAGCGTCATCGCGGTGAGCTTGTGGCCGGCAACGTCGTGCAGCTCGCGGGCGACGCGCAGGCGTTCGTTGTTGCGCGCCGAATCGGCCAGCAGAGCTCGTGTGGCGAGCAGGTCGGCGTTGACGCGCGCCAGCGCGTCGCGCGCGCGCTCGGCGCTGGTGGCGTACCAGGCGCACAACGCGGCGAAGGCCTGGAAGCCGCCGTGGATCAGCACCACCGTCAACGGCGCGCTGGAGCCATCGATGAGCAGCAGGACGTAGTAGGCGATGTCGACCACGACCACCGCGATGAGCGTGGTGCGCAGCGAGATCGACAGCGCCATCACCGCCGTCCACACCACCAGCAGTACCGGCGACACCGACGGACGCGGATCGAGCCAGATCAGCACCAGGGCGATCAGCGGCATCAGCACGATGGATAGCGGCCGCCACCAGGCGGTGCGCGGCCACACGTCGGCCGACAGCAACAGCACCGCGAACGCCACCAGCAGGGCCACGCCGTAGGGCAGCCGGTCCGGCGGCATCCAGCGCAGCGCCATGCCCACCGCGAGCAGGGTGAACATGCCGGCCAGGTTCAGCGGTTGCAGCAGCGCAAGCAGGCGTTCCTTCATGGCGGCCATGCTGCGACCGCGGCGGCGGGGGCGCAATGCCGCGGGTGCAGAAAGTGACTTCCGGCAGGTCACGGCGATGACCGCGGGCGTCGCGAGTGGTCGAGCACTACACCGCCGTACTCGGCAACGGCATCGCCACCCACATCGCGTTCCCGACGGTGCGATATGGCGATCGGTTATGTCGCGCTGAAAAAGCGTTCCGACCGGATAACCGGAGATTTACCAACGCGCGGCCGTGTCCGGTTACCAATGGACGCCCCGACAGCGACGGAGTGGACGGTCATGCGGATCAGCATCATCGGCGCCGGATTCAGCGGCTGCGTACTGGCCACCGAACTGGCGCGGGCGGCCCCTGCCGGCGTCGACATCCAGCTCGTCGGCACGCCCGACAGTTACGGCCGCGGCGTCGCCTACGGCGAGGCGCGGCCGGAGCACCTGCTCAACGTCCGCGCGCGCGACCTGGGCGCCACTGCCGACCACCCCGGCGAGTTCGCCGACTGGCTGAGCCTGACCGAGCGCGGGCGTCACAGCTTCCTGCCGCGCCTGGTCTACGGCGAGTACCTGCACTCGCGCCTGCAGGGCGCGGCGCAGGTGTCGCTGGCGGCGCTGGCGCGGGTCGAACAGGAGGCGATCGCGATCCAGCGCGATGCTGGCGCCTTTCGGGTTCATCTTGCCGATGGCGCCGACTTCCTCAGCGACGTGGTCGTGCTCACGGTCGGCGCGCTGCCGCCACAACCCCTGCCCGGCGTCGGTCCGCGGCTGGCGGTGCATCCCAGTTACCTGGGCTGGCCCTGGCAGAACGGGCTGGACGGGCGTGGCGCGATCGACGGCGTACCGCCGGCCGCGCGCGTGCTGATCATCGGCACCGGGCTGACCATGGCCGATGTGGTGACGACGCTGCATCGGCGCGGCCATCGCGGGCCGATCACCGCCCTGTCGCGGCACGGTCTGTTGCCGCACCCGCACAGCGAGGAGCCGATCGCGCCGATCGCGCTGCCGCCGACGGTGCTGCAGGCGCTCAACAGCCACGACCTGGCGCAACTGGTGCGGGCGCTGCGCACGCTGTCGCCGATCGTGCCCGACTGGCGCGCGTTGATCGACGCGCTGCGACCCTACCTCCAGGGATTCTGGCGCGGACTGTCGCAGCCGCAGCGCGGGCAGTTCCTGCGCCACCTGCGCGCGCACTGGGAGGTATTCCGCCACCGCCTGGCGCCGGCGCTGGCCGGCGAAATCGAGCAGCTTCGCGTGCGCGGCCGCCTGCGCGTGCGGGCCGGACGCATGCTGCGCGCGCGCCGCGGCGGCGATGCAATCGAAGTGCTGATACGCGAGCGCGGCTTCTCGCATGCCAGCAGCGAACAGTTCGACGTGCTGATCCGCGCGACCGGCTTCGACACCGATCTGGAACGCACCAGCCATCCGCTGGTGGCGCAGCTGCGCGATTCGGGGATGCTCAGCGCCGATCCGCTCGGGCTCGGCATCAACGCTTCGGCGCGATTCGAGGCCCTCGATGGCAATGGCGCGCCGGTGCGCGGGCTCTATGCGCTGGGGCCGCTGCTGCGTGCGCAGCTATGGGAGATCACCGCGGTGCCCGAGCTGCGCGTGGCGGCGCGGGCGTTGGCGAAGCAGTTGCTGGCGTCGTCGGCATCGGCCACGGCATCGCTGGACTCCCGCCTGCGCGTGAACGACGTGAGCTTGCAGACGGGTTGAGGGCGTGGTCCCGGCGTTCGCCGGGACGACACCTCAGACGTCGCCGTCGGTCGCCCAGCCTTCGCCGGTGCCGCGGTTGAACACCGTGTCGGTGGCGAGCACGCTGCCGGCCGGGATCGACTCCTGCTGCGCCAGTTGCGCATAGATCGGCGTGAAGTCCGGCGTAGTGGCTTCCATCAACTGCTCGTAGCTGTCGATGACGAAATAGGTTTTCTGGAACGTGTCGATGCGGTAGCGCGTGCGCATGATCCGCTCGAGATCGAAGCCGATCCGGTTCGGCGACGCGCTTTCCAGGCAGTGGATCGACTCGCCCTTGGACGAGACGATGCCGCTGCCGTAGATGCGCAGGCCATCGGGTTGGCGGATCAGGCCGAACTCCACCGTGTACCAGTACAGGCGGGTCAGGTTGACCAGCGCTTCCGGGCCGATGCCGTGCGCCTTCACGCCACCGCGGCCATAGGCCTGCATGTAGTCGGCGAAGACGGGGTTCATCAGCAGCGGCACGTGGCCGAACAGGTCGTGGAACAGATCGGGCTCGGCCAGATAGTCGAGCTGCTCGGGCTTGCGGATCCACCACGTCACCGGGAAACGGCGGTTGGCGAGGTGGTCGAAGAACGTCAGCTCCGGCAGCAGGCCTTCAACGCCCACCAGCTCCCAACCGGTGGCCTTTCGCAGCATGCGGTTGAGGTCTTCGAACCTGGGGATGCGGTCGGGCGTCATGCCCATCGCTTCCTGGGTGTGCAGGAACTCGTCGCTGGCGCGGCCGACGAGGACCTCGCGCTGGCGCTTGAACAAGGTCGCCCAGACCGCGTGGTCGCTGGCGCTGTAGTTCGCCCACGGCTGCTCGACCACCGACGTCGTGTACACCGGCACGTAGCCCTTGTCGGTCAGCTGGTGTTCGACGCGATTGGGGGTGGGGGCGTTCATGGGGACTCCTTCTGCCGAATACCGACTCTAGCGGCCGGGGCGCGCAATAAGCTTGCGTAGTTGCGCGTGCAGCCGGTTACGGCGCAATATTCTTGCGCATTCAGGCATAGAGGCGCACGAAATGCCCGCAGTCGAACTGGACCGCACCGACCTGATGGTGCTCGCCGAGCTCCAGCGCAGTGGCCGGCTGACCAATGCCGAGCTGGCCGAGCGCGTCCACCTGTCGGCATCGGCCTGCCTGCGTCGGGTGCAGCGCCTGGAGCGCGAGGGGGTGATCGCCGGCTATCGCGCCGAAGTCGACCCCGACCGGCTCGGGCTGGGCCTGCAGGCCTTCGTCCGCGTGCAGCTGGTGCGTCACGACAGCGAAGCGATCGCGGCCTTCGTCGACTTCGTCAAGAACTGGGACGAGGTGGTCGCCTGCCACGCCCTGACCGGCGACATGGACTACCTGCTGCAGATCGTCGTGCAGGACCTGGAGCACTTCTCGCGCTTCCTGCTCGACCGGCTGCTCAACCAGGCCGGCGTGGCCGACGTGAACTCGAGCTTCGTGCTGCGCACGGTCAAGGCCTTCCGCGGCATGCCGCTGCCGGCGCGCTGAAGGCTGCGACCGGCCGCTGCCAACTAGTCCTGCGTCTCGCCCGACAGCAGCGTCGCCTGCATCGACGGCCGCGCCGCGAAGGCATCGAACCATGCGCCCAGTCGCGGGCGTCCGCGGCGGAACCCGGGCAGTTCGCGGAACTCCAGCCAGTCCAGCGCGGTAGCCACCGCGACGTGTCCGACATGCACCGCCTCGGTGTCGAGTTCGCGTTCGAGCCAGTCATAGCTGCTCACCAGCTTGGCGATGTAGCCGTCGCGCAGCGCCGGATAGCGCAGGGCCTGCGGACGGCGCACGGTTTCCCAGCGCACCGCGATGCCGGCTTCGGCCAGTCCCTGCGCCACCGCCTGCACGCGCAGTGCCTGCCAGCGCGCCTCGCCCTCGGCGGGGATCAAACGCGGGCCCGCGTGCAGCGTGTCGAGATAGGCGCATATGACGTCGGAATCGAACAGCGCCGGCAATCCCGGCCGCAGCAGCACCGGCACCTTGCCCAGCGGATTGCGTTCGAACACCGCCTCGTTGCGGCGGGTCGGACTGGTCTCGTGGTGGATGACCTCGATGCGGTCGGCGAGGCCGGCCTCGTGGGCGAACACCAGCGCCTTGCGGGCGAACGGCGAATGGGTCTGGTAGAGAAGCTGCATGTGCGCGGATCCGGGAGCCGGGGATGGGCCGGACTTGAATACTGGCCTCACAACAACGCGCGTTGGCCGCGTTGTGCCGGCCCCACGCGCGCATTTCCTGCACGATGGCCGCGATAAGCTGCGCGCCATGGAACTCGATCGTTTCGACCGCCAGCTGTTGAACCTGGTCCAGCAGGACTGCGGCCAGACCGCCGAGCAGCTGGCCGGACACGTCGCGCTGTCGCCGTCGGCGATCCAGCGCCGCCTGCGGCGGTTGCGCGAGCAGGGCGTGATCGAGCGCGAGGCGGCGATCATCGACCCGAAAGCGGTGGGCCGGCCGACGCTCTTCATCGTCTCGCTGCAGGTCGAACGCGAGCGCCCCGATCTGTTGGCGCAGCTGCGCAAGTGGCTTGGCGAGCAGGAGCATGTGCAGCAGGCGTTCTACGTGACCGGCGAAGCCGACTTCGTGCTGGTCGTGACCGCGCCCGACGCCGAAACCTACGATGCCCTGATGGGCCGACTGGTCAGCGAGAACCCGAATGTCGCGCGATTCACCACCAACGTGGCGATGAGCGTGGTCAAGCGCGGCCTGACCATTCCCGTGCCATTGCTCGACTGACCGGACACCATGGAACGCGCGAACCACGACACTGCCGCCGATTTCGCCCTGCTGTTTCCGGACTACCGGCCCACGGCCCTGGTCGAACTGCCGCGACTGGCGCAGACCGCCGGCATTGGCCGCGTCTTCGCCAAGCTCGAAAACCAGCGGCCCTTCGGCAACTTCAAGGTGCTCGGCGGAATGCTCGCCGGGTTGCGCGCATTGATGCGGGCCAGTGGCACCGCGTCACTGCAGGAGTTGCTTGCCGGCAATGCCCGCGCGGCGACGCTGCCGACGCTGGTGTGCGCCAGCGACGGCAACCACGGCCTGTCGGTGGCGCTGGCCGCGCAGCGTGCCGGTGCGCAGGCGCGGATCTATCTTCCTTCTTCGGTCGGGCCGCTGCGGGTACAGCGCATCGTCGATCGCGGTGCGCAGGTCGTCATCGTCGAAGGCAGTTACGACGACGCCGTCGATGCCGCCGCCGCGGCTGTCGCAACCGGCGACGGCCTGCTGATCGCCGATACCGACGCCGACCCGGGCAACCTGGTGGTAGCCGATGTCATGGCCGGTTACCGCCTGATCGCCGACGAACTGGGCGTGCAGCTGCGCGACAGCGGCGTGCGTCCCGGCCATGCCTTCATCCAGGCCGGCGTCGGCGGCCTGGCCGCAGCCATGGCCGAAGGTCTGATGCCGCACCTGCGCGGCGGCGCGCGCCTAGTGGTCGTTGAACCGGAGGCCGCGGCCTGCGTTGCCCATGCCCTCTCACGGGGCGAGCCAACGCTGATCGAGGGCGAGCTGCACACCGTGGCCGAGATGCTGGCCTGCGGGCTGGCGTCGGCCGCCGCCCTGCCCGCCCTGCGCCGCGCGGGCGCCACGACCGCGACGGTGGACGAGTCCGGCCTGGCCGAAGCGGTTTACCTGTTGCGGGAGGCGGGCGGTCCGCGCTCGACACCGTCCGGCGCCGCCGGCCTGGCCGGACTGCTGAAGGTGGCCGGGGACCCGGCACTGGCCCGGGAACACGGCCTCCACGGCACCAGCGAGGTGGTCGTGATCGTCACCGAGGCGGATCCCGCAGCCGGCACTACAGGCGACTAACTGGCCGCCAACGTCCGCGATCCGGCGATGATCATGCGCACCATCATGGTCAGCTGGCGGATCAGGTCGGGGTCCTTCTCCGGCGGCGAGTCCATCGCCGCCGCGCCCATGGCGAAGACCAGCCGGGTGATCGCCTTGGCCACCAGCGCCGGCTCGCGCAAGGTGATGCCCTGGGCCAGGGTCAGGCGGATCAGGTCGACGCGCAGCTCTTCCTCGAAGAAGTTCAGCTCACGGTCGACCGCGTGCTTGAAGGCGTCCGAACCGACCGTGCCCTCGCGCAACAGCACGTGCAGCAGCTTGTCGTCGGCGCGGACCTGCTCCATGAACGCCTCGACCGAACTGCGCACGATGCTGCGGTCGGTCTTCGCCCGGTAACGCGCTTCGCCCACGATCTTGCGCAGGGAGCGGCCGGCCAGGTCGATCAGGGCCACGGCCAGCTCGTCGGTATCGCGGAACTGGCGGTAGAAGCTGTTGGGCGCGATGCCGGCCTCGCGCGCGATCTCGCGCAGGCTCAGGGTCGACACGCTGCGATGCGGGCCGATCAGCTTCAGCGCCGCGGTGAGGATGTCCTCGCGCGAAATGGACGCTTTGCGCCCGGCCGCGTGATCGCCGTCCGCAGGCAGGACAGGCAGGACTGGACCGGGCTGATCAGGACGTTGGATCACGAAGGCGGCTGGGTTGAACGACGCGGGCATCATACTCGGGACCTATTAATGCACACCTGTATACACACTTGTATGTGTGCCTGTATAGTGACCCCATGAACGCTGTTACCCGCCCCCGCGGCCGCCGCACCGGCTCCAAGAGCCAACCCAAGAGCCAACCCCCGAGGCATCCGCTGTCGCTGCTGCGCACCTGGGTCGCCCCGGATGTCTTCGATTTCTGGGCCTCGCGCCTGCACCCCACCTGGTCCTGGGAGCGCCCGCTGGCGCGCATCGTCGGCCGCCAGTCGCAATCGCGCGACGCGGTGACCCTGCTGCTGCAGCCCAACCGCCACTGGCGCGGCTTCCAGCCGGGCCAGCACGTCAATCTCGGTGTCGAGCTCGACGGCGTGCGCATGACCCGCAGCTACAGCCTGTGCGATGCCCCGCGCACAGACGGCCGGATCGAAGTGACGATCAAGCACATCGAAGGCGGCCGCGTCAGCCGCCATCTGTGCCAGGACGCGCGCATCGGCGATGTCGTCGATATCGGCCAGGCCTTCGGAGAGATGACCTGGCCGCAGGGCACCGACGGCGCCTGGCTGTTCCTCGCCGCCGGCAGCGGCATCACCCCGTTGATGGCGCTGCTGCGCGCGCACGCGGCCAAGGGCGTGCCGACCCCGCTGACGCTGCTGTACTGGGCGCGCACCCGCGACGAGCTGTGCTTCGTCGACGAGCTGCGCGCGCTGGCGCAGCGCCATCCGCAGCTGGCCGTGCATTTCGTGCTGACCCGCGAGGGCGAACTGGGCGAAGGCGAATCCAGCGGTCGCATCGATGCGACCTTGTTGTCGTCGCTCGTTCCCGACCTCGCCCAGCGCAGCGTCTATGCCTGCGGTCCCGGCGGCTTTGTCGACAGTGCCCGCGCGCTTGCCGAACCGGCCGCGCGAGGCTTCGCGGCCGAGGCATTCACGCCGCCGCCGCGCAACATCGCCGACGCCGAAGGCGGCAACGTCGAAGTCACGCTGGCAGCCAGCGGCCGCACCCTGAGCGTGCCGCGTGGCCAATCGCTGCTGGCCGCGCTGGAAGGCCAGGGCCTCAAGCTCGCCAGCGGCTGCCGCATGGGCATCTGCAACACCTGCGCCTGCGGCAAGGTCTCCGGCACCACCCGTCATCTGCATACCGGCGACGCCATCGGCGAACCGGTGTCCGCGCTGAGGCTGTGCGTCAACGCGGCCAGCAGCGACCTCGTACTCGACCTGTGAGCGATCGAATGACCGCCCCGACCAGCAAATTCCGCAACCGCCCCCTGACCCCGGCCGAACTCGACCGCTTCGGCGAGGAGCTCGATGCCCTGCGTGCGCGCACCGTCGCCACGCTCGGCCAGCGCGACGCCGATTACATCCGCAATGTCGTCAAGGGCGTGCGCTACATGGGCGTGGCCGGCCGCGTGCTGCTGTTCGCCGGCGCGATCCTGGGCAGCACGCTGCTGCCGGCGCTGTTCTGGCCGGGCTGCATCGCCGGCACGGTGCTGCTGGGCCTGGCCAAGATCCTGGAGAACATGGAACTGGGCCACAACGTCATCCACGGCCAGTACGACTGGATGCGCGACCCCCATCTCAATGGCAAGACCTACGAGTGGGACATCGCCGGCACCAGCGACGCCTGGCGCAAGACGCACAACTACAAGCACCACACCTACACCAACGTCCGCGGCATGGACGACGACATCGGCTACGGCCTGCTGCGCATCTTCCCCGAGCAGCGCTGGCGCCCGTTCTACCTGCTGCAGCCGGTCATCGCGGTGATCTTCGCGCTGCTGTTCGAGTGGGGCGTGGCGATACAGGACCTCAAGCTCGGTCGCTGGATCGCCGGCAAGACCAGCAACGCGCAGATGCGCAAGGCGCTGCGCCCGGTCGCGCGCAAGATGGGCCGGCAGGTGTTCAAGGATTACATCCTGTTCCCGCTACTGGCCGGCCCGTTCTTCCTGCCGGTCCTGCTGGGCAATGCCGTGGCCAACGTGATGCGCAACGTGTGGACCTACGTGATCATCTTCTGCGGCCACTTCACCGCGGACGTCGAGACGTTTCCCAAGGAGTCGGTCCGCAACGAGTCACGCGGCCACTGGTACCTGCGCCAGCTGCGCGGCTCGTCGAACATCGCCGGCGGCCGCCTGCTCAACCTGATGTCGGGCAACCTCAGCCACCAGATCGAACACCACTTCTACCCGGACGTGCCGGCCAACCGCTACGCCCAGGTGGCGCCGGAAGTGCGTGAGATCTGCGCGCGCTACGGCCAGCACTACAACACCGGCTCGTTGCCGAAGCAGTTCGGCCAGGTGATGTGGCGGATCGTTCGCCACGCCTTCCCGAGCAGGCCGCGGGCCACGGCGGCGCTGGTGCAGCGCGAGGCGTAAGAACGGCTCAGGGCGCGGACGCCTGCGCGCCCTCGCATTTGTCGTCGCGGCCGAACAGGTTACCGATGCGGAAGCCCGGCTTCTCGCATTCCGGATCGGCCTTCACCGGTGCCACCACCGGCACCTTCGGCGCCTGCGCGGCGACGCGCGCGCGCTGCATCTGCGCCAGCCTGGCGCGGATCTGCGGCATCGCCGCCAAGGTCGCGCGCTCGCCTTCCATGATTGCGTTGTTGCGCTGCTCGAAATCGGCCGGGCCGATCTCGTTCACGCTCGGCCGGATCACCACGTCGGCACGCGCGAGTTCCTGCTGGCCCAGGCGCTGGCCCATGATCGTGATCGACTGGTTGATGTTGCCCAGCACGCTACCCGGGTTCTTGCCGCTGGCCTTGCTGGAGATGTCGACGGCGATGACGAAGTCGGCGCCGAGCTGGCGTGCGGCGTCCACCGGAACCGGGCTGACAACGCCGCCGTCGACGTAGTGGTACTGGCCGATCGTCACCGGCTCGAACACACCCGGGATGCTGCTCGAGGCGCGCACTGCCTGGCCGGTATTGCCACGCACGAACACCGTGCGCTCGCCGGTCTCCAGCTGCGTGGCGACCGCGGCGAACGGCTTCTTCATCTGCTGGATGGTCTTCTGCCCGACCTGCAGGTTGACGTAGTCCTGCAGCTTCTGGCCCTTCACCACGCCGCCCGAGAACAGGCTGTAGTCGCGGATCTGGGTTTCGTCGAGGGCGAAGGCCTGCTTCTGCATGGCGAACGCGTCCATGCCGCTGGCGTACATCGCCCCCACCACGCTGCCGGCACTCGTGCCGGACACCACCTCGGGCTGGAAACCGTTGGCCTCGAGCATCTTGATCACGCCGATATGGGCGAAGCCCTTGGCCGCACCGCCGCCGAGGGCGACGCCGATGCGGATCTTCGGCGGCGGCGGAAGCGGCGCGACCACCACCGGCGGCGGCGTCGGCTTGACGACCTCGCTACCCCCGCAGGCACCCAGCAGGACGGCGAAGGAGGCCAGCAACAGCGGGCGCAGGGCGGTGGACGGCTTCATGGTGAACAGGCGGCTCGGGGCAATAGCGGCGCAGCATACAGCGGCGGAGCCGCGGGAAATCTGACTGATGTGGCAACCATTCACCCGCCGACGAGCTCCGGGCGTCAGAACCCGTTGTCGCCGTCGAGGATGCGGCCCAACCCGCCCAGCACGGAGCCCTCGCCACGGTTCTGCCCGCCGCCCTGCGGCGCGGCCGCCAGCATGCGGCCGGCCATGCGCGAGAACGGCAGCGACTGCAGCCAGACCTTGCCCGGGCCGCTCAGTGTGGCCAGGAACATGCCCTCGCCGCCGAACAGCATGCTCTTGATGCCGCCGACCGCGCGCACGTCCATCTGCACGCTGTCGTGGAAGGCCATCACGCAGCCGGTGTCCACATCCAGGCGCTCACCTGCGCGCAGCTCGCGCTCCACCACCGTGCCGCCGGCGTGGACGAACACCCAGCCGTCGCCCTCGAGCTTCTGCATGATGAAACCCTCGCCGCCGAACAGGCCGGTGAGGATCTTGCGCTGGAAGTGGATGCCGACCGTGACGCCGCGCGCGCCGGCCAGGAAGCTGTCCTTCTGGCAGATCAGGCGGCCGCCGTGCTCGTCGAGCTTCATCGCCAGCACCGTGCCCGGGTACGGCGCGGCGAACGCGACGCGCGCCTTGCCGCTGCCGGCATGGGTGAACACCGTGGTGAACAGGCTCTCGCCGGTCAGCACGCGCTTGCCGGCCGACATCAGCTTGTCCATGAGGCCGCCGCCCTGGCCGGACTGGCGGCCGTCGCCGAACACGGTGTCCATCTGGACGGAGGCGTCCTTGTACATCAGCGCGCCGGCCTCGGCGATTGCGCTTTCGCCCGGGTCCAGCTCGACCTCGACGAACTGCATGTCGTTGCCGACGATGCGGTAATCGATGTCGTCGCTGCGCCCGCGCGACGGCGGCGGCGCCGGCGGAAGGTGTGCCGGCGCGGTCTCGACCGACTCGGCGAACTCCGGCACCGACTTCACTGCCTGCCAGCCTGCCATTCCCTCGCGCCAGCACAGGTCGGTGGGGTTGCGGCGGGCGTGCGCCCGGGCCGCGGCCGGATCGAGCGGGCCAATGCGCTGCGTGCTGCCGGCGGGGACGAAGTACCACTGGGACATGTCGGCTTCCTGCGGGGGTGGAAAGCCGCGAGTGTAGCCGCGCCCCATGGCCGGACATCGGCCGAAGGTCACCGTCGCCGCGGTGCCCGGCTCCGCTCATTCATGTCAGCGCGCCCTGCCGGCGCGTCATGCCAGCGCGGCGAGTGCGGCGTGGCGCGCGTGCAGCGCGGCGGTGTCGAACAATGGCACGCGGGCATCGTCGGCGCCGACCAGCAGGCCGATCTCGGTGCAGCCCAGGATCACGCCCTGCGCGCCACGCGCAACCAGGCCGGCAATGATCCGCCGGTACTGGTCGCGCGACTCCTCGCGGATCTGGCCCAGGCACAGCTCGTCGTAGATCACGCGGTGGACGATGCCGCGGTCGTCGGCTTCGGGCACGAGCACTTCCAGCCCATGGTTCTCGAGGCGCAGCCGATAGAAATCCTCTTCCATGGTGAAGCGAGTGCCGAGCAGGCCGATGCGATGCAGTCCGCGGGCGCGGATCTCGCTGGCGGTGGCATCGGCTATGTGCAGCAGCGGCAGCCCGCTCGCGGCTTGGACGGCGTCGGCGACCTTGTGCATGGTGTTGGTGCAGATCACCAGCAGCTCGGCGCCACCGGCGCGAAGGGCGCGCGCAGCGTCGGCCAGCACCTGGCCTGCCGTGTCCCAGTCGCCGCTCATCTGCAGGCGCTCGATCTCGGCGAAGTCGACGCTGTAGAGCAATAGCCGCGCCGAATGCAGCCCGCCGAGCTGCTCCTTCACCGTCTGGTTGATCAGCCGGTAATACGGCACGGTCGATTCCCAGCTCATGCCGCCGATCAGGCCCAGCGTTCTCATGGCGCGCGCTCCTGCGCACTGGTTGGCGCCTGCTTGCCGAAGCGCTCGCCGAAGAAATCGCCCGCATTCCAGGCCGGCCGTTGAGCGGCATCGGCGATCAGGCGGCCGATGCGGGCATTGAGCAGGGCCAGTCGCGCCGCATCGGCGTACCGGATCGGCTGGTTCGTATCGTCGCCGGGCTGGTGATAACGCTCGCGCAGGAACGCTTCCTGGATCGACTTCGCGTTGCCGCCCGCGCCGTCGGCATCCTTGTAGCCGCCATCGAGATACACCGCCGGCACGCCGGCGCGGATGAAGGCGTACTGGTCGCTGCGCACGAACACGACCTCCTCCGGCATCGGGTCCGGCGACAGGTCGACGCCGACCTCCTTCGCCGCCTGCTGCACCAGGCCCTGCAGGCTCGAGTGCTCGATGCCGATCGGCACCACGTCCGAGGTCGGCGCCAGCAGCATCGGCATGTCCATGTTGACGTTGGCCACCAGCGACTCGCGCGGCACGGTCGGGTTGCGGGCGAACCACTCGGCGCCGAGCAGGCCCTTTTCCTCCGCGGTGACAGCGACAAACAGCAGCGAGCGCCGCGTCGGCGTCGCTTCGTGGGCGAGGCGGTTGGCCGCTTCCAGCATCACCGCGATGCCCAGCGCGTTGTCGAGCGCGCCGTTGTAGATGGCATCGCCATTGACTGGCGCGCCGATGCCGATGTGGTCGAGGTGGGCACTGAACACCACGTTCTCGGCCTTCTTCGCCGCATCAGCGCCGTCGATGCGGGCGACGACGTTGCGGGAATCGACGGGGGTGATCTGCGTGCGCGCGGACAACTGCAGCGTGCCCGGCAGGTCGAACGCGCGCAGCTTGCCGTCGCGCAGGTCCTGGAACAGGTCCTTGGCGGTGCGGCCATTTGCCGACAGCAGCGCGTCCGCGCCGGTGGCGCTCACATAGGCGCCCACGCGCAGTTGCGGCCAGGTGTCGATGCCCTTGCCGTCGGCGCCGCGCAGGCGCATGCCGGGGCGATTCCAGTTGCTGGCGCTGCGCGCCCACGGCCGGGTCTTCTCTTCATCGTCGGTCTGCACCACGACCACGCCGACTGCGCCGCGGCGGGCCAGTTCCTCGGCCTTGGTGCGGCTGGAGGAGTAGAACGCGCGGCGATCGTTGTCGAAGCGTGCCGGCGCGCCGTTGAACATCACCGCGATCTTGCCCTTGACCTCGACCCCGGCGAAATCGTCCTGCTGCAGTTCCGGGGCGTACACGCCCTGCCCCACGAACACCGCCGGCGCCTCGACCTGCGCGCTGGCCTGGTTGTAGTTGACGCTCGGCAGGAACTGCTCGCGAAACGCCAGGGCGCGGCTGTGGCCATCGCGGTTGATCGCCAGGCCGTTGCCCTCGGCCTGGACCACGCCGCGCAGCATCGGCACGCGCTGGAAATACGTGCCGTCGTCGCCGGCCGGCGCAAGCCCGATCGCGCGGAAGCGCTGCGCCACGTACAGCGAGGCCAGGTCGTAGCCGCGCGTGCCGGCCTCGCGGCCTTCGAGCAGATCGTCGGCGAGGAAGCGGACATCGGCTTCGATTCGGCGTGCGTCCGCGCCGGCCTTGGCGTCGTAGATCTCCCTGGTCTGCGTGGCCGTCGCGGCCGGCGCGGCGGCATCGCGTTGGCAGGCCACCAGCAGCAGGGCAAGGCAGAGCGGCGCGGCGATGCGCATGGGCGGGTCCGGTTGCCAATGTCAGGCCGCGACGCTAGCACCGCAGCCTTGACGGGCCAATGCCGGGCGGGCTGCCGGCACTCCTACTCGGCGCGGGGCGGGAAGCGCAGCACCCTTCGCTGGTTGGGGTCGGGGCGGTTCCACAGCACCGGCACTTCGCGCGGGCTGGGCGGTTCCAGCTCATCGACTGCCGGGACCATCGAGTCCTCTTCGTCTTCCCAGCTGTAGCGCTTGCGTGGCGGCAGCGGGTCGACGCGATGCAGCAGCCAGGCGGCCAGCACACCAGCGGCGGCGCCGCCCAGGTGCGCCTGCCAGGACACGCCCGGTTCGCGCGGCAGGATCGTCAGCAGCATGCCGCCGTAGAACATGAAGGCGAGCATGGCCGCAGCGATGCTGGCGCGGTCGCGGCGCAGCAGGCCAAGGACGAACACCAGGAACATCAGGCCATGGCTGATCCCGCTGGCGCCCAGATGGTGCGAACCGGGATCGCCGAGCAGCCATGCGCCCAGCCCCGAGCCGATCCAGATCAGCGGCAACGCACGCAAGGTGGCCCGCGGGTACAGGCCTCCGGACAGCGTGCCGAGCATCAGCAGGGCAATGGAGTTGGCGGCCAGGTGTTCGAACGAGCCGTGCAGCAACGGCGCCGCCAGCACGCCCAGCAGGCCTCGCAGCGACCACGGCTGCACGGTCCAGGCGGCCACGTCGAAGTGGCCCTGGGCGCTGAACACCGCCGCCAGCACCAGCACGAAGGCCAGGCTGGCGTTGAACGCGCGCAGCCAGCGGCGCTTGTCGGCCTTGCGCTGGGCCGGGGTGTCGGGGACGACTTCTGGCGTTGGCAGGTGCATGTTGACCAGATTGATCCGGCTGGCAGGGAAAACAAGCCGGTCTGCGCGGGCCTGAATATCCCGGGGACGGGCCGATGGCTGACGGCACTGATTTCCGCCTTCGCGGGAATGACGGGGGCAGGCGTAAAATGCCCCGATGAACGCCCCCTACCCCGCTGTACGCCTCAAGAACGCCTGGAAATCCACCCACCCCTGGATCTTCCAGCGCCTGGTCGAAAAGCCCGCGCAGAAACCCAAGCCCGGCACGATCGTCGATTGCTACGGGGTCGAGGGCGACTGGATCGGCCGCGGCTTCTACAACGGCCATTCCCGCATCGCCGTGCGCATCCTGGAAACCAACCCGGACGTCGAGGTCGACGCCGGCTGGTTCGCGCGCAAGATCGCCGAGGCCGTTTCGCTGCGCCGCGACGTGCTCAAGCTCGATGCGGTCAGCGATGCCTGGCGCGTGTGCCACAGCGAAGGCGACGGCCTGTCGGGCCTGGTCGTGGACCGTTACGGCGACCTGCTGGTGGTGGAGTTCTTCAGCGCCGGCATGTTCCGCCACCGCGAGTGGATCTACGAAGCGCTCAAGGCGCAGTTCCCGGGTTGCCGCTTCTACAGCTTCGCCGACGAGCACGTGCAGAAGCAGGAAAGTTTCGACTTCCGCGGCAGCGAGCCGGTGCAACCGGCGGTGATCACCGAATACGGCATCAAGTTCCGCGCCGACCCGGCCGGCGCCCACAAGACCGGTTTCTTCGCCGACCAGCGCGAGAACCGCGAGTGGCTGTCGCAGCAGGTCGAGGGCAAGCGCGTGCTCGACCTGTGCTGCAACACCGGCGGTTTCGCCGTGTACGCCGCGGCGCGCGGGGCCGAGGACGTGATCGGCGTGGACATCGACGCCGACGTGATCGAGATCGCCAAAGCCAACGGCAAGCTCAACAACGTGCGCCCGCGCTTCGTCCAGGCCGACATCTTCCCGTGGCTGCGCGATGCAGGCATCCGCGGCGACCAGTACGACGTGGTGATCCTCGACCCGGCCAAGATGACCCGCGATCGCGAGCAGGTGATCCCGGCGCTGAAGAAGTACCTCGACATGAACAAGCTCGCCATGGGCGTGGTCAAGCCGGGCGGGCTGTTCGCGACGTTCTCGTGCACCGGCCTGGTCAGCGAGGAGCAGTTCCTCGACATGCTGCGTCGCGCCGCCTACTACGCCGGCCGCACCGTGCAGGTGCTGAAGGTCGCCGGCGCTGGCGCCGACCACCCGTGGCTGGCGCAGGTGCAGGAGTCGCGCTACCTCAAGGCGGTGTTCTGCCGCGTGGTGGACTGAGCCCGACAGTTCTCAGCGACTGAGATCGGACCGGCTAGACTGGTGCCATGCCCGATCCGTCCCTGCTCCTGCTCGTCCTGCTCGTCGCGGTGATCACCGCGATCGTCCTCCTCGTCGTCCTGCTGCTGCGCAAGCCCGAAGGCCGCCTCGACCGCCTCGAGCACGCACTGCGCGAGGAACAGCGCGACGGCCGCGGCGAGTTGCGCCAGCAGCTCGACAGCCTGTCGATGCAGCAGGAGCAGCGCATCGAAGGCTTCGCCACTCGCCTCAACGATGCCGCCGCACGCACCGACCAGCGCCTGGAAGACCTGCGCGAAGCGCTCACCGAAGACGCCCGCAAGGCGCGCAGCGAGACCGCGCTGGCGCTGAAGGATTTCGCCACCGCGCTCGACGCCCGCGTCGGCGAACTCACCCGCAACAACGAAGCGCGCCTGGGCGAGATGCGCACCACGCTGGAAGCCAAGCTGCGCGAACTGCAGGCGGACAATTCCGCCAAGCTCGAGCAGATGCGCGCCACCGTCGACGAGAAGCTGCACGCGACCCTGGAAACCCGCCTCACTGAAAGTTTCGGCAACGTCACCCAGATGCTGGCGCAGGTGCACCAGGGCCTGGGCGACATGAACAAGCTCGCCGCCGACGTCGGCGGCCTGCAGCGCGTGCTGACCAACGTGAAGTCGCGCGGCGTGTTCGGCGAAGTGCAGCTGGCCGGCCTGCTCGAACAGGTATTCGCGCCGGACCAGTACGCCTCCAACGTCGCCACCGTGCCCGACAGCACCGAGCGCGTGGAGTTCGCCGTGCGCTTCCCCGGTTCGACAGGCGACGCGCCGGTATGGCTGCCGATCGACGCCAAATTCCCGCGAGAGGATTACGAGCGCCTGCTCGACGCGCAGGAGCGTGGCGAGCCCGAGCTGGCGCGCGCTGCCGGCGACGCGCTGGAGCGCCGCGTGCGCCACGAGGCCGCGCGCATCCGCGAGAAGTACGTCGCCGTGCCGCACACCACCGAGTTCGCGATCCTGTTCCTGCCGACCGAAGGCCTCTACGCCGAAGTGCTGCGCCGCCCGGGCCTGGTCGATGCCTTGCAGCGCGACGTCCGCATCGCCGTGGCCGGCCCGACCACGCTGCTGGCGCTGATGACCAGCTTCCAGATGGGCTTTCGCACGCTGGCGATCGAGAAGCGCTCGAGCGAGGTCTGGCAGACGCTGGGCGCGGTCAAGACCGAGTTCGCGAAATTCGGCACGGTGCTCGACGGCGTCAAGAAGAAGCTCGACGAAGCCAGCAACAAGATCGAGGAAACCGGCCGCCGCACGCGCGTGCTGACGCGCAAGCTGCGCGACGTCGAAGCACTGCCGGCCGAGGAGAGCCGCCTACTGCTCGGCACGGAACTGGATGACAGCGCAGAAGAGTGACGCCCGACTGCCTTGCCGAATCAGGCGGGGCGTTGGCCAAGGTAGGTACAACTGCTGAATGAAGAATGGGCTCGACCTGTTCTGCAATTGATACAACCGATCAGAAACGAACCACCACAAGCGCAGGACTCCCGCCGGTAGGCGCTTTATCGCGCCCAACGCTTGATTGACACTCTGCCCGCTGTTTGGCGTCATTGCCGCGCCTTAATGCGCCAAGGGACGGCTGGCTGAAATGGAACTTATCCGGATGACGGCGCTTGTTTGCGCAGGCGCATTGCTCGGCGGTGCCTGTTTGCGCGCCAACGCGAACGACAGCGCAAGGATGCCCTGGGAGGAATACGACAAACTCATCCAGTCCAGGGAGACGGTCCCCGTTCAAGGACCAGACCTGTTTGGTGACCGGATTGATCTGGGTGCCGGCGTGCTGTCGTTCTCGGCGACCGACATCAACATTCCAGGCAACTCCGCGTTGCCCGTAGCGCTTCCGCGTGCGATCTGGGTGAACAATCGCAAGGGCTACATGCTTGCCGGCAGCGGCGTCCAGAAGCTGGCCATCAACGACGGCGCATTTGCCGACTGGGATCTCGATCTCCCCAGGCTGAGCGGTGTATTCGTCCAGAACTGGCCAGACAAGCGTTGCTCTTCGACCCTTGCGCCACCGCCTGTCGATGCCGGAAAGGCCACCATCCCGCCCGAGGACTATTGGCAGGGCTATCGAGCCGACATGCCCGGCGGTGGCGAAATGCTGGTGGCCGGCGCCGCCACTGCCAAACCCGCCGTTGGCGGGCCGCATCCGTGGATGACCAGCGGCTTCACGTACTTCTCGTGCCTGCCCAGCATCAGGAATGGTTCGGGTGAAGGGTTTCTCGCCATTACGGCCGAGGGAACCAAGTACTGGTTCGACTGGCTCGGCCAGTCGTTCGAACCGCCACTGGAGGCCAATGGCAAACTCATCTCCCGGCGCAGGAATGTGCTCTACGCCACGCGCGTGGAAGATCGATTCGGCAACTGGGTGGCCTATTCCTACGTGAATCCATGGAATGGACCCGGCAGGCTTGCCAACATCACCTCCAGCGACGGTCGCCAGATCACGCTCGGGCATAACGTCCAGGGCCACATCAGCAGTGCCACGGACGGTCGCCAGACCTGGCTGTACCAGTACGACTATCCGGCGGCACAGGCCGGCACACTCAAGGCGGTGATCCTGCCTGACAAGAGCCAATGGAGCATCGACTTCGCGCTGCTATCCCGGGCGGCTTTCCGCTACCACGTGACCAAAGCGGCAGGCGAGGCATATCGCAATTGCACCAACCCCGGCGACATCGCCGACGAAACTCCCGTCAGCGGAACGATCAGTCATCCGTCCGGCGCGATCGGTGAATTCACGGTGGCGCCCGTCCGCTTCGGGAGATCGAATGTGCCGCTGGCGTGCGGAAACTACTCGACGCCTTCAAATGATCCCAACGACGATGTGACCTACTTCCCGCTCGCCTGGGACGCCTTCGCCCTGACCAGGAAGCGCGTTTCCGGGCCTGGCCTGGCGTCGGCAGAGTGGACCTACCGTTATCACTCCGAAATCTCATCCTTCCGTCACCCGAGCGGAAACGGGCTTCCGGTTTGCCTGACCCAGTGTGCTCGGCCCAGTTGCGTATCCGACAGCTGCGCCGGATCGACGACGGTTGAAGTGGCTGGGCCGGAAGGCCAATGGACCCGGCATGTCTTTGGCAACAGCTACCGCTACAACGAAGGAAAGCTGCTCAAGGTAGAGCGCGGATCCGCATCGACAGGCCTGGCGAGAACGGAAACCACGTCTTACGAGTTGCGGCACGAGGGACAGCCATTTCCCACGCCGGTGGGACACAGTCCGCAACCACGAGGCAATGGATTCACCTCCGAGTACCTGCGACCCCAGCGCCTCCACACGATCGAGCAGGACGGCGCGACGTTCAACAGCGAAGTCATCGGATTCGATGCGCTCGCACGCCCTCTCGTCGTGAAGCGATGGAGCTCTCTCGGATACGCAAAGACAGACGGCACGGAGTACTACGACGACTTGTCGAAGTGGGTGATCGGACAGGTGAGCCGGGTGACCAACGCAGACAACGGCGATGAAATTGCCCGGACGCACTACCAGGCATCGAGCGCCTTGCCTGAGCGACAGTACCGTTTTGGCAAGCTGCAACAGATCTTGAGCTATCACGCTGACGGCACCGTGGCAACGGTGAAGGACGGCAACAACCACACCACGACGCTGTCTGGCTGGAAGCGCGGAGTTCCGCAGTCCATCCAGCATCCGGATAGCACAGTGGAATCGGCGCTCGTCGACGACTGGGGATACATCACCTCGACGGTCGACGAGAACGGGTTCACGACTGGCTACGGTTACGATGCGATGGGGCGCCTGGCCTCAGTTGTCTATCCCGCAGACGATACGGCGGCGTGGAACAACAAGACGCTCGCGTTCGAACGGATTTCGGGCGTGGAGCACGGCCTCCCCGCCGGGCATTGGCGCCAGGTCGTCTCGCAGGGCAACTACAGGAAGGCGATGTACTTTGACGCCCTGTGGCGCCCGGTGGTCGAGCAGGAGGAAGACCTCGCCGATTCCGGAGCAACAACGCGCTGGATGACGCGTCGATACGACAGCGCGGGGCGTCTGGTATTCCAGTCCTATCCCCGCAATCCGTCCACAGCTGGCGCGGTGAGCGCGGGCGCCGCGATTGACGGAACCAGAACCTCGCATGACGCCCTCGACCGGATCATCCGGGTCGAGCAGGACTCCGAGCTTGGCGTGCTGACGACGAGCACGGCATACCTGCCGGGGTTCCAGCGTCAGGTGACCAACCCCAGGCAGCACGTCACGCTCGAACGTTTCCAGGCGTATGACCAGCCAATCATGGACGCCCCCGTCAGGATCGACGCGCCCGAGAGGGTGTCCACGGACATCGCCCGCGACCGATACATGAAGCCCCTGGAAATTGTGCGTTCCGCACCGGGCGGATGAACCGCTCGCTGGATTGAATCAACAAGACAAGGAAGTCCCGAAGTGTCGTATAGCCAATCGGCCGGACGTAACGCGCGCTTTGCGCGTCGAAGAAAACGGGTTCTGGTGCGGTCCACTTGGATCGCGGTCTTCTCTGCGTTGTTGGCCGTGATGTGGATTCGCAATGCGATCGCGGCCGACACTGAGCCGGCCCCGACGCAGGTGCCTGTCGATCTTCCTCGCATCGCGACGGACGTGGTGGAGAACCACGACGACACCGCCCCTCGAGCCTTCGCGCGAAGGGCCATCACCGGCTGGATCACCGCCTCGCCCAATCCATGCCAGATTGCCCATGGCGCCGGCACGTGCACCACGCGGGTCAGTTGGAGTGCCAGCGTCAGTCAGGCCGAAGTCTGGGTCACCAATCTGGACGGCTCCAATCCCCAGCTGTTCTACGGAAAGACGAAGAGCGGCAGCGCTTCGGCAACGTGGATCCAGGCCAGTGGTGTTCGCTTCATCCTGAAACGGTTCGGCGCAACGCTCTCGAGTACGGAGATTCGCGGCGTCCCCGCCCCGCCGCCGCCCCTTGCGGCAACCCACCTGTGGCATTCGGTCCCGACGCTGATGGTCGCCGGCCAAAGTTATCCAGCGACGGTGGCAATGCAGAACAAGGGCGGCCTGACCTGGCACAGCGGCGCTGGTTTCAACCTCGGCGCGCAGAATCCGGGCGACAACAGCACGTGGGGCACGCACCGGGTTGCGGTGCCCGGCAGCATCGGCAGCCTGCAGAGCGCGGTCTTCACCTTCATGGCGCGCGCGCCATCCCAAGCCGGAACCCACAACTTCCAATGGCGGATGGTGCAGGACGGTGTCGCCTGGTTCGGGGCGACCATGCCCAATGTTCCCATCACGGTCATGTCGGGCTGGATCAAGGCATCGCCCAGCCCCTGCACCATTGCGGCGGTCGGTTCCTCCTGCACGGCGACGGTCCAGTGGGGAGCCAGCCACGCCGGCGCCGAAGTCTGGGTCAGCAACCTCGACAACTCGAGTATGCAGCTCTTCCGCGGCAATACCCAAAGTGGCAGCGCGAAGGCACCGTGGATTCCTGTCGACGGCAAACGCTTCCACCTCAAGCGCAGCGGCCTAACCCTGGCGACAGTGGATGTGCGCGGGCAGCTGGAGTCGCATGCAGCGCAGCTCGTGTCGCAGAACGTCCCCAGCGTCATGGTTGCAGGACAGTCGTATCCAGCCACCGTCAGCTTCCGCAATGTTGGTGCCAACACCTGGAGCGATTCCGCCGCATACCGGATCGGTTCCCAAGGCCCTTCGGACAACTCGTTCTGGGGCACCCACCGCGTGCCGGTTGCCGGCCAGGTGGGTACTCAGCAGACTGCCCAGTTCACCTTCATGGCGAAAGCGCCCTCCGCTCCGGGCACCTACAACTTCCAATGGCGGCTGCTGCAGGAAGGGGTGAAGTGGTTCGGGCCGAGCACGCCTGGGGCCGCAGTGACCGTGGTCTCGGGCTCGATCAGCGCCAACCCGGCCACGTGCGACATCGGCTGGGGCAGTTCTACGTGCCCCACGACGATCCAGTGGGCCGGTAGCCACTACGGCTCCGAAGTCTGGGTCAGCAACCTCGACGGATCCGGGTCGCAACTGTTCGCAGGCAGTTCGCGAAACGGCAGTGCGGTGGCGACGTGGATCCCAGCCCAAGGCAAGCGCTTCATCCTGCGCCATCGCGGCCTGACGGTGGCAACGGTCGACGTGCATGGCAAGGCGCCCGTGAACACCGCGCCGACGATTTCGCTGACGGCTCCCTCATCGGGCCAGGGCTTCGTGACCGGTAACACCATCGCCTTTGCGGCAGCGGCCAGCGATCCCGACAGCGGCGACGCGGTCGCGCGGGTCGAGTTCCTCGTCGAGGGCAGTGTCATCGGCCAGAGTATCAGTGCGCCCTACGCGGCCGCGTGGACCGCGACCAAGGGCACCCATACCATTTCCGCGCGTGCCTTTGACTCGCGCGGTAAGCAGTCAACCAGCACCGCGCTCATCATCAAGGTCGATGACGCCGTGCCACCGGTCCCGGTGAAGGGCGTTGCCCGCCGCTATGTCTATGACGCGCATCAGCAACTGTGCAAGGTCATCGAGCCGGAGACGGGGGCGACGGTCATGGCCCATGACGGCGCCGGCAACCTGGTGCTGTCGGCGAGTGGGCTTGCCCTGCCTGGCACATCGAGCTGCGACACCACCCACGCCGAAGTCGTGTCGCGCGCAGTCACCCGCACGTTCGATACGCGAAATCGAGTAAAGACGCTGCGCCTCCCGGACGGCCGGGGCGACACCGACTACGGCCACACACCCGACGGGCTGCTGGCGACCATCACGGCCGACAACGGCGGTGGCGACCGCGTCAGCACGTCCTACAGCTACAACAAGCGCCGCCTGCTGACCGGCGAACGCATGGTAACGGGCACGGTGCAATACGACATCGGCTACGGCTACAGCGGAAACGGCCACCTGGCCAGCCACGTCTATCCGGACGGGGCGGCGGTGACATACCTGCCCAACGCATTGGGTCAACCGAGCCAGGTCGGTACCCAGGCAACCGGAGTCAGCTACTACCCCAACGGCGCCGTCCGTCAGTTCACCTATGGCAACGGCATCGTCCACACGCTGGGGCAGAACGCCCGCCAGTTGCCCGAGACCAGCCGCGACGCCTACGCCGGCACGGCGGTGCTGCACGACGCCTACGACTACGACGCCGCCGGAAACGTCGCCGCCATCAGCGACGGCCTGCCCGGCGGGCGTGGCAATCGCGACCTGACCTACGACGGGCTGGACCGGCTGACATCGGCCACCTCGCCTGTGTTCGGCAAGGCCACCTACGCCTACGACACGCTGGACAACCTGACCCGCGTGCAGGTCACCGGCGGCAACCAGCCGCGCGACCACCACTACTGCTACGACGCGGCCTGGCGGTTGACCAACGTCAAGACCGGTGGCTGCGGCGGCACCACGGTCTCGGGGATGGGCTACGACGCACAGGGCAACCTGGCCAACAAGGACGGCCGGACGTTCGCGTTTGACCATGGCAACCGCTTGCGCAGCGTCAGCGGGAGCCCGGTGTCGAGCTACGCCTACGACGGGCATGGCCGACGCGTGCGCGATACCAGCGGTGCCAGCAAGTACAGCCTGTACAGCCAATCGGGGCAGCTGCTTTACGCGAACGACCTGCGTGCAGGCAAGGCGAGCAGGTACCTGTACCTGGGCGATGACCTGGTTGCCGTGGTGGATACGGCACCGGGTGGTGTTGCGACGGTCAAGTACCAGCACACCGATGCGCTGGGTAGTCCGGTGGCGGTAACCGACGCCAGTCGCAACGTGATCGAGCGGACGGAGTACGAGCCGTTCGGTGCCAAGGCCAACGGGGCGGCCAAGGATGGCCCTGGGTACACCGGTCATGTTGCCGATGCGGCGACCGGGCTGACGTACATGCAGCAGCGCTATTATGATCCGCAGATTGGGCGGTTCTTGTCGGTCGATCCGGTGACGGCCAATGGCAGCACGGGCGGGAACTTCAATCGGTATTGGTACGCCAATAACAATCCGTACAAGTTCACGGACCCGGATGGACGGCTGCCGATCCTTATTCCAGTGATCATCACCGGCATCTCGCTGTTCATGACATCTGGAGATGCAAACGCTCCTGCGCCAGGTGAGCGGACGTCTTCGATGTCGGCGGGTCAGGCTGCAGTTGAGGTGGCGGGTGCTTCCCCAGCAGGGAAGTTAGGTTCGGCCGTTAAGATGGCTGCAAGCGTCGGAAAAATGTCGCAGCGGGCCGCTTCGCGCGAGGCGAAGCGGCAAGCAGGAATTCCCACGAGCCGGCAACCAACCAGTCAGACAAACGGAAGAGCGGATGGAGTCGCCGCAGGACGACAACAGACTTATGACGTGCCAAAGCCTGGTGGTGGTACGGAAACAAAGTCAGTTCAGGTCTCGCGCGACATTCGGGGCGATCACGCTGGAATGCCACAGATTGAAGCTGGCACAGTGAAGCCGGGTGGCCAAATTGACGCAGCGGGTCGTCCTCGCATCCAGAATGAGTCCAAGATTCGAGTTGACTTCGATCCAAAGAAGTAGTTTCGGAGAAGTACGATGGATAGTGAGAGGCTGGCAGCACTTCGCGCTAAACGCGTTGATCTCCTCGAGAAGGAAGAGGGGCGCAAGTTGCGAACGCAGTTCGGAGCAAGGCTCGCGAACATCATCGCAGTGGCCACCGGAAGTGAACTGACGTTGAGCGACTTTGATGTTGGGGTTCAGCCGAGGTGTACTTTCACCTGGCCGGAGGATATTCGATCTGCTCCCGGTCTATCGCTTGTGTACGTTAGTAGAGATAGGGTGGCTGAAACCTTGGCATGCTTTCAAACCAAGGTTGACGCGGTTAGCGGTCTGATTGGATTCCACGATAAGGCATACCTAGGTCTTGCCAAAGTCGATAACGTGCGGTGGGCTTCACTCCTTGCCTCCGCGGAGGCGGCGGAAGATTCAATCGTGCTTTATGAGACGGACGGCCGCTGGGCAGTTTTGGTTGATTACTATCCCAGCAACCCTGGCGGGGCATATAGCGTTGTAGTGCAAGGGGATGCGCTTGCCGCGAGGTTGGCAGAGTGTGTCACTGGCCTACATCGTAAGAACGATCCGATCATCGATCGATGACACCCCTCAAAGACAAGCCCGCCATTCGGCGGGCTTGTTGTTTCTGCGTTGAGGGACAGTCGAAAGTACGGCCACCCTACTTTCGATCGGAAGCATGGTGATGAGGGCAGGATATGATTTTGTGTAGCAGCTGGTGCCACGCTGCTGCAAATGTTCTACACGCGCGGCGCTGACCGTTATTGCCAGGCATGAAAAAGCCCGCCGAAGGGCGGGCTGTCGAAAAGTACGGCGGCCGTACTTTTGGGCGCGGTCAGTGTGCGGTGCCGATCGGCTTGCCGCCGGCGTCGCGGACGACATCGACGCCACCGCCGGGCAGGCCGCGCACGAGCCGGCCCTGATCGTCGTGGCCCACGCCGCCGCCCCGTTCGCGCATCTGCGCAAAGAACTTCACCATCTCCGGATGCGGCCCGACGAACGGGAAGAAGTCGTAGAACAGTTCGTGGCCATCGTCATCGAGATCGCCGACCGGCACGTGCCCGTCGAGCGCATCTCGCACGCGCGCCAATGCGGCATCGTCCATGCGCTCCAGCCGCTCCCAGACGGTGACGACCCATTCCGGGTAGGATCGTATTGGGCGATGGCCTTGTTCAACACCGTGAATGCCCAGTCGCGCGGATCGGCGATGGCCATCAGGGCTTCGCCATCGAGGGCGGCGTAATCCTGCATGGTTCCCTTGACCTGCCCCACCAGCCGTACCAACGGTTACTGACAAAGTCCGGGGTTGAAGGTTACTGCGTTGTTGCCCTGTTGTGCGCGGTGGTTGGCGGCGAATTGCGGTGGCGGGATGCGGCCGCAACTGCTGTGGGGGCGAACCTCGTTGTAATCCCGGCGCCAGTCGGCGGTGACGTCGCGGGCCTGGACGAGCGACGTGAACCAATGTTCGTTGAGGCAGCAGACCTGGAATCCGATACGGACCCAATGAAGCGCGTGCCCCCTGTCCCACCGTCGTCCCGGTCGACAGCCGCCACGGTCGCGGCGCTTCTCGTACTCGCTGCGTCCTCGGCGTGGCCGCTCGTCAGCGGAGTTGCATGGCTGGAGTCAGAGCTTCCGGGCGGACTGCCTGCAGGCAACGCGCTTTCCGCACTCTGCCTGTGCGCGTTGGCTGCGGTGCCGGTGGCGATGAGCACGCGCGGCACCGCGCTGCGCCGGGCATCGCTGGGGATGCTGATCGCTGCGGCGGCATGGCTGCCGATTTCCGTCCTGCTCGCCGGCAACCTTGCACTGAACTTTGCGGGTGATCGCGGCGGCATCTGGCTGATGCTGACGCTTGCCGTGATTGCCGGCGTGGTCTGTACGTTCGCGTGGGCGGCGGTTGCCGCGGCGGTGGCGGTGTGGCGGCGTTGGTCGGCGCCGAGGCGCTGAGGCAAGAGCAGATGGATCCCGGCGTTCGCCGGGATGACGGGTAATTCGATCAGCCGCCGTCGGCGGGCATGACCGGCATTGCGTCCACCGGTACCTGCGGGTTGCTGTCGTCCTGCAGATAGTCGGGCAGCGTGTCGGTGCCGTCGCCTTTCAAGCGGTCGCCCTGGATCTGATAATCGCGGCGCTGGATCCACGCATCGCGCACCAGTGTGTAGTCGTCCTCGGCGCCTTCGCGGAAGCTGTCGGTGGCGAGCAGTTGCGAACGGATGTCGACCAGCTGCAGGCCCTGCAGCGGGATGCGGAGCCGGTCGGACTCGACCTGGCGCAGCGGGCTCAGCGGCGCGTCGCCGATCATGCCGAACGAATCGCGCAACGTGCGTGGACCGAACAACGGCAGTTCGAAGTAGCGCGAACTCTTCCAGCCCCACACACCCAGCGTCTGGCCGAAATCCTCGCCGCGGTTGGGCAACTTGGCGTCGGAGGCCGGGTCGAAGATGCCGGCGATGCCGAGCGTGGAATTGAGCAGGAAACGTCCGAGCGACTGCCCGGCCTGCTTCGGCTTGCCCTGCAGCAGCGCGTTCACCGCCGACACCGGCTGGCCGAGGTTGTTGAAGAAGTTGCTTATGCCCAGACGAAAGGGGCGCGGCACCACCTTGACGTAGCCGCGCGCCAGCGGCCGCGCGACGCCGCGGTCGACGGCGTTGTTGAAGCGGTGCATCTGCCGGTTGTACTTCTCCCACGGGTCATAGACCGGGGAAATCACCGCCGGCGCCGGCAGGTTCGGGTCGGCATAGCCTTCATCCGGCGTGCCGTACAGGGTGTCGTAGTCGCGCTCGGCCTGGGTGCGCTCGTCCGCGGGCGGAACCGGCGTCGGTTCGGTCTGCGGGTGCGGCTCGGGCGTGGGCGTCTCCACTGGCGTGGTCGGCGCGGGCTCGGTGGGGACCGGCGTGGCAGGCGTCGGCTCGGCAGGCGTCGGCGCCACCGGTTCGGGTGCCTGCTCGGGCGGCGGCGTCGGTTGGCCGTCGATCGACGCCTTCACGCACGCGCGCGCCTTGGCCGCGTCTTCACCGGCTTCCTTCATGCAGCGGTCGAATTGCTCGCGCTGCTGGCCCGACAACGGGCGCGTGAGGATCTGCGCCTGGCCGAACATCGGCACGCACAGGAGCACTAAAGCGATTAGGGGTGCGTGGGGGCGCATGGGTCGCAAGTGTAGAGGCTCAGGGGCAGCCACGCCCCGCCGCCGGCGGGTCCGTGGCCGGAACGCTGTGTTCGCGGGGCTCAGCCGGCGAAGGCCAGGGCGTTGTCGAGGCGGTAGGCGGTGCGCAGCTCGGCCAGCCCCGGCGGGTCGCCGCTGACCTGGGTGATGCCGGTCCTGGCGCACAGCTCCGAAAGCAGGGCCAGGCCGGCGCTGTCGACCCGGCTGACTGCGCCCAGGTCGATCCGCACCAGCCCGGCGGCGGGCGTACGCAACTGCGCCCACAGCGAAGCGACCGCGGCGCGCTCGAGCGCGCCGCTGAAGGCGAGGGTGTCACCGTCCTGGCGGACCGTCGCGGTGGTCATCTCAGTTGCTGGCGGCCTGCGCCTGCAGCCTGCCCGCCTTGATGTCGGCGGCCACCTGCGGGATGGACTTCTGCTTGAGCGGGGCGTCGAACTGGTTGCGGAACGTCTGCACGAAGCTGACGCCCTCGACCATCACGTCGAACACCTTCCACTGCGTGCCGACCTTGCGCATCAGGTAATCGACCGGCACGGCTTCGTTGCCCTGGCGCAGGTACTCGCTCGATACCTTCACGATCGCGCCGCCACGGATCGGCGTCTCCGACTTCACCCGCACCTTGAGCTTGGTGTTGAGGTCGAGCAGGGACGAGCCGTAGCGCTGCATCAGGCTGTCGGCGAGGGCGTCGGCGAACACCTTCACGTCGGCGTCGGAAGCGCCGCGGCCGTGCACGCCCAGGACCAGGCGGGCGGAGTAGTCGCGGTCGAAGATGTTGTCGAATTCACTGGCGATGAACTGGCGCAGCGCGGCGCGGTTCTGGCTGAATTCGGCGCGGCGGCTTTCCAGCGTGGCCAGGATGCGGGTGCTGTTGCTCAGCACCAGCGCGCTCGGCGAATCGGCCGCGGCGGCGGTGGACGGAGCCGCTGCAGGCGCCGCCTGCGCGAGGACCGCGGCAGGCGCCGCAACCGTCAGGGCGGCGGCAATCATCAGGGAGAGAACGCGGTTGGACTGGTTCATTTGGTCTTGGTCTCGTCCGTGGGGGCGGCATCGCCCTTCAGGTAGTCGGGAACATCGGCAGAGGGTTCTGCGGCTTGGCCGGCATTGTCGGCGGGCTTTGCGCCACCGCCGCTGAACATGTACTTGCCGACCAGCTGGATCAGGTCGACCGCGGACTGGGTCAGGTAGATCTCGTCGCCGGGCTTGAGCGAATCCGGGTCTCCGCCCGGGGCGAGATTGATGTAGCTCTCACCCAGCAGGCCGCTGGTGAGGATGCTGGCCGCGGTGTCGGCGGGCAGCTTGTCGTAGCGCTTGTTCACCGCCAAGGTGACAACGGTGTCGAACTTGACGGGATCGACGTCGATCTTGTCGACATGTCCGATTGCAACGCCACCGATCTTGACCGGGGCGTTGGGCCTTAGTGCGCCGATCGTCGAGAAACGTGCGGTCAACGGGTAGGTATCGCTGCCCAGTCCCCAGCGACCGTTGGTCGAGGCGAGGGCCAGCACCAGCAGCGAGGCCAGGGCCAGCAGCAGGAAGGCGCCGACGGCAAATTCGATACGGGGGGCGCGGATGCTCATCGGTGAATACTCATAAGGGCACCATGGAGTGCTCGCCTCAGCGGAAGAGGAAGGCGGACATGACGAAATTGAACATCAGCACCAGCAGCGAGGCATTCACCACCGCGCGGGTGGTGGCGACCGAGGTGCCTTCGATGGTCGGCTCGGCGTGGAAGCCGACGTAGGAGGCGACCAGGGCCGCGGTCCCGCCGAACACCGCCGACTTGACCAGGGCCATCAGGAAGTCGTCGACAAAATCGACGCTGTCCTTCAAAACCTGCCAGAACGTGCCGCTATCGAGCCCGATCACGTGCACCGACTCGAAGTAGCTGGCGGTGATGGCGAAGCTGCAGAAGAAGCCGGTCAGCAGCGGAACGCAGATCACGGCCGCCCAGAAGCGCGGCGCCACGGCCTTGCCGACCGGGTCGATCGCCATGAGCCCGAGGGCGGTGATCTGGTCGGTGGCGCGCATCAGGCCCAGTTCGGCAGCAATCGAGCTGCCGGCGCGGCCGATGAAGAGCAGGGCGGTCAGCACCGGGCCGAGCTCGCGGTACATGCCCAGGCCGAGCAGGGCGCTGACCTGGGCGGTGGCGCCGTAGGTCTCGAGCGCGCGATAGCCGAGCAACGTCACCGAAAGACCGACGAACGCGCCGCCAACGGCAATGATTGGCAGCGAACGAGCGCCGATCTTGTAGATCTCGCGGATTAGCTCGCGGAAGAAGTCCGGGGTCGGCTTCGATGCCCGGAACACGGACAGCGAAAACAGGCCGGCGCGGCCGAGCGAGCGGGTCGCGGCGACGAAGGGCATCAGCGGATCTCCCTCAAATGCAGGCCGGTCATGCCGCCTCCGACGCGCGCGGCGCGGCATCGAACGCGATCGGACCGTCCGGCTCGCCCTTGAGGAACTGGCGCACCAGCGGGTCGTCGCTGGCCTCCAGCTCGGCCGGGGTGCCGGAAAAGACGATGCCGCCGTTGGCGATGACGATGGCGTGGTCGGCCACCGGCAGGGTTTCGTGGACGTGGTGGGTGACCACGATGCTGGTCAGGCCCAGCGTGTCGTTGAGACGGCGCACGAGCGCCATGACGACGCCGCTGGCAATCGGATCCAGGCCGGTCAGCGGTTCGTCGTAGATCATCAGCGGCGGGTCGAGTGCCAGCGCACGCGCCAGCGCGACGCGACGCGCCATGCCGCCCGACAGCTCGCGCGGGTAGGCGTCGGCGGCGGCGCGCAGGCCGACCGCATGCAGTTTCATCAGCACCAGCTGGCGGATCACCGGCTCGGGCAGGTTGGTGTGGGCGCGAATCGGCAGGGCCACGTTCTCGGCCGCCGTGAGGTCGGTGAGCAGGCCATTGCCCTGCAACAGCACGCCGATGCCCTTGCGCAATTCCAGCAGCGCGCGCCGACCCGGCGGCACCGGTTCGCCGAGCACCTCGACTGTGCCCGCAGCCGGTTCGAGCTCGCCGGTCAGCGCCGCCAGCAGCGTCGACTTGCCGCTACCGGATGGACCGAGCACGGCAACGATGCTGCCGCGCGGGACATCGAGGTTGATGTCGCGCAGCACCGTGCGTCCGCCGCGATCAAGGCGGAGCTGGCTGAGGCGGACGATGGGATCTTCGTTGCTCATGCGCGGGGGTGCATTCCGGAACTGCCGTGCAGCGAGGCCGGCAGTGTCGCCGGGAATGGCTGAACGGGAAGCAGGGCGGGCATTGTGGCAGGTTCGGACGAGATGCTCGACGGAATCGGGGGGAGGGGCCCGCAGAATTGCGAAATGGGCGCGGAGCCCAGCCGGTGCCCGCCCGCCGGTCTCAACGCGTGCGCCGCTGCTCCGGCAAGATAGTAGTGATGGCCATTCGCTCCGACTTCCGCCGCCCCGACTTCCGCCTCTATCACTCCAATGCGCTGGACATCCTGGCGCAGCTGCTTGCGCGGGAGTTGCGGCAACCGGCGCCTGGGCAATCGCTGCTGGCGCCCGACATCGTCCTGATCCCGCAGGTGGCAATGCGGCGCTGGTTGCAGGCGACGCTGGCCAGCACGTACGGCATTGCCGCCAACCTGGAGTTCCTGACGCCCGGCGAGTTCGTCCATCGCGCGCTGGACGCCAATGTTCCCGGCGGCGATGACGACCTCGACGCAGAAGCCCTGCATTGGCACCTGTATGCCGCGCTGACCGACCAGGCCGCATTGCGCGTGCCTGCGCTGCGGCCCCTGCGCGCGTACCTGCAGCGCGGCGACGCGCTCAAGCCGTGGTCGCTGGCTGGCGAGCTGGCCGGCGTGTTCGAGAAGTACCAGGCCTGGCGCCGCGACTGGCTGCTGGCCTGGGAAGCCGGGCACGAGCCCGGCGATCCGCAGGCGGCACTGTGGCGGCGCGTGGCGGCCGGCGGCGGCCATCGCGCGCAGCGGATCGGCGAATACCTGCAGCGATTCGGTGACGATGCCGGGCCGCTGCCGCAGGGATTGCCGTCGCGCCTGTTCGCCTTCGCGACCTTGAACATGTCGCCCGACGTGCTGCGCGTGATTGCCACCCAGGCCCGCGTCGGCACGCTGCATTTCTATCTGCCCAGCCCCACGCGCAGCTATTGGGGCGACTTGCAGACCCTGGCCGAACAACTGCGCAGCGGTGCCGACGATCCGTTCGGGACGGCGGCCGACGAGAACCCGATGCTGCAGGCGTGGGGCGCGGCCGGGCGCGATTTCATGGCGGTGCTGGGCAGTTACGAGGTAGTGCATCCCTCGCACGAACATGCCCACTACGTGGATCCGGAAGCGGCCGAAGGCGACCGGCCCGAAAACGACACCCTGCTTGGCCACCTGCAGCGCGACCTGCTGCACCGGCGCGCGCCGGCGCCGTGGCGCGGCGACGTGGACCGCAGCGATCCCAGCGTGCAGATGCATGCCTGCCACACGCGCCTGCGCGAAGTCCAGGTGCTGCACGACCAGCTGCGCGGGCTGCTCGACGATCCGCGCTTCGACCCGCCGCTGCAGCCGCGCGACATCGCCGTGCTTGCGCCCGACATCGACCCGTACATACCGTGCATCGATGCGGTGTTTGGCGGCCAGGCGGGGCGCGAGGATTTCATCCCGTTCGCGCTGGCCGACGCCAGCCCGCTCGCCGGCGAACCGCTGGCCGAACTGTTCCTGCGCCTGTTGGCGCTGCCGGTATCGCGCTTCGGACTCAACGAGGTGCTCGACCTGCTCGCCAGTCCACCGCTGGCCAACAGCGCCGGGCTGGACGCGCCGGCGCTGGAGCGCCTGCACGACTGGTTGCAGGACGCCGGCGTGCGCTGGGGCCTGGACGCCGGCCATCGCGAGCAGCACGACGCGCCGCGCGACGACGCCTATACCTGGGCCTTCGCGCTGGATCGTCTGCTGCTGGGGTATGCCAGTGGCAGCGATGAGGACATCGCCGGCGTCGCGCCGTGGCCGGAGCTGGAGGGCAGCTCGGCCGACGCGCTCGACACGCTGCTGCGGCTGATGCGCGTGCTGGCCCGACACCAGCGCACGCTCGGCGAAGCGATGCCACCTGCGCAATGGCGCGAGCGCCTGCTCGGCCTGCTCGATGCCCTGTTCCTGCGGCCGCCGGCGAGCGTCGCCGGGCAACGCGCGCTGGAACGCCTGCGTTCGCTGATCGGCGACTTCGCCCTGTCGGCGCAGCGCGCCGGATTCGACGGCGCGGTGCCGGCGGAGGTGGTACGGGCGCACTTCGCCGCGCGCCTGTCGGAAGCCGACACGCGCGCGCCGCTGCTTACCGGCGGTGTCAGCTTCGGCCGCATGGTGCCGATGCGGCTGTTGCCGTTCCGCGTGATCTGCGTGCTCGGCCTCAACGATGGCGACTATCCTCGGCGCGATCCGGCGGCCGGCCTCAATCGCCTCAGCGCCGAGCTCGGCACCGCCCACCGCCGCCACGGCGACCGCTCGCTGCGCGAGGACGACCGCTTCTTGTTCCTGCAGTTGCTCGCGTCCGCGGGCGACGTGCTGTACCTGAGCTACCAGGGCGCCGACCCGCGTGACGGCAGTGCGCGTGAACCGTCGGTACTGGTGTCGGAACTGCTCAACGTCATCGCCGATTACCACACCGCCGCCGCCGACGCGAAGCAGGCGCTGGTGGTGCGCCATCCGCTGCAGCCGTTCGCACCGGCGGCGTTCGGCGATGCCGCCGAGCCGCGCCGTTTCAGCTATCGCGACGAGTGGCATCCGGCCGCCAATCTCCACGGTGGCGAGCGGCATGCGCTGGGGGCGTGGATCTCCACGCCGCTGCCGGCGCCCATTGCCCAAGCAGACCTGTTGTCGCTCGACAGCCTGCGGCGTTTCCTGTGCGATCCGTCCGGCCAGTTCCTGCGCGAGCGCATGGGCATGCGCCTGCCCGCCGAAGTCGAACTCGCCGACGACACCGAACCGATGCTCCTGCCCGGCGGTGGCTGGTCACGCACGGCGTTGCAGCGCGCAATGCTCGCCGCCCTGTTGGAGCAGCAGACGGAGGGCCTGTACGAACGGCTGCTGGCGCGCGCGCAACTTCCCTCGGGCCCGCTCGGACGGCGCGAGTTCGACGCGATGCTCGGCGAGATTCGCCCCTATGCACGGCAGTTCGCCCAGTGGCGCGGCGCACGCGAGCCGGAGGCAGTGACGGTCGAGGCCGACATTGGCGGCACGCGGCTGCGTGGTCGCGTCGAGAACATCTACGGCCAGGCCCTGGCGCGGGTGCGCATCGGCGAGCCCAACGGCCCCTCGACCATCCGCGATGGCCTGGACTGGCTGCTGCTGTCCGCAGCCGGGCAGGGCAGGGCGCTGGTGCAGTTCCACGACAGCGGCGAAGGCGCGCAGTGTCACGAGCGCCCGCCACTGGCAGCCGAAGCCGCGCGCGAAGCATTGCGGCAGCTGCTGCAGTTGCGCGCGCACGGGCTGCGTGAAGCGCTCGCGTTCGCACCCTACAGCGGCTGGGACCTGTACCGCGCCCTGCGCGATGGCGTCGCCGAGGACAAGGCCTGGCAGAAGATGCGCGAACGCTGGACCGGCGGCAGCAGCGGCCGCAAGTGGGCCGAGGGCGAAGGCGATGCGATCCGGCTGACCCTGCGCGGCCGCGACCTGCCCAACGACAGCCAGCTGCGCGAAACATTCGCCGCCGTCACCCATCTGGTATTCGACGCGGTGACCGGCGCCGTGCCTGCGGAGCAGGGCGCATGAACCTCGCCCTGACCACGGCCGATCCTTACCTGACCCTGCCGTTGCACGGCGTGCGCCTGATCGAGGCCAGTGCCGGCACCGGCAAGACGTTCACCCTGGCCACCCTGGTGACGCGCCTGGTCGTCGAGCGCGATCTGCGTGTCGGCAGCATCCTGGTGGTCACCTTCACCGAAGCGGCGACGCAGGAGCTGCGCAAGCGCATCCGCGAACGGCTCGAACAGGCCGCCGCGACAGTCGGCACCGAAGCCGCACAGGACGAGGCCGCGGACACCGCGCTCACCCGACGCATCATCGACAGCCACCTGGCTGCCGGCAACGAGACTCCGGTGCAGCTGCAGCGCCGCCTGCAGCGCGCCGTGCTGGAGGTCGACCTCGCCGCGATCTTCACCATCCACGGTTTCTGCGCACGCGTCCTGCGCGAGCATGCGCTCGAGAGCGACCAGCCCTTCGCCGCGCCGCAACTGCTGACCAGCGACGCCGACCTCCGCGACGGCCTGGCATCGGACCTGTGGCGCGCATTCGCCGCGAACGGCGACGACGCACTGCTGCTGCCGACGCTGTGGAACGGCCCGGACGAGCTGGCCAGGGACCTGCCAACGCTGATGTCGGCCGTTCCGCTGCTACCAGTGGCGGAGGCCGGCGCCGATGACGGCAGCAGCGTCCGCAGCGATGTCGATGCGCGCTTCCAGGCGCTCAGGCGCGCATTCGCCGAGCACGGCGACGACGCGCGCTGGAAGCTCGAAGACGCCATCGCGCAGGAGCTTCTGAACAAGTCCAGCTACAAGCCCGAGCATGTGGCTCCGCTGTGGAGCGCGCTCGAGCAGCAGTTGCATCACGGCGGCCCGTTCGACGAGCACCACGAAAAGCTGCCCAACCTGCGCCAGGCCACGCTCAGCGACCGCACCAAGGTCAAGCTGCGCGCGCGCTGCCCGCAGTCGCCGCTGTTCGTCGCCGTTGCCGACTACCTGGACGCGCGTGCCCGCCATCGCCAGGAACACGACCGCCAGCGCGTGGCGCTGCTGCACCGGGTTCGCGACGATGCGCGCCGGCGCCTGCGCCAGACCAAGCAGACGCTGCGCCTGCAGACCTACGACGACCTGATCGACGATGTCGCCGATGCGCTCGGCAGCGACCACGGCGACGAACTGGCGCAACGGCTGCGTCAGCAGTACCAGGTCGCACTGGTCGACGAGTTCCAGGATACCGACGCGCGCCAATGGGGCATCTTCGAGCGCGTCTTCGGAGCGTCGCGTGCTTCCGGCGACGGCCCGGGGGCGCTGTTCCTGATCGGCGATCCGAAGCAGGCCATCTACGGCTTCCGCGGCGGTGACGTGCACACCTACCTGGCCGCCGCTGCCCTGGCCGAGCGTGCACCGCCGCTGGACCGCAACTTCCGCTCACGTCCCGGTGTGCTGCGCGCCATCGAATCGCTCTATGCCAACGCCGGCGAACGGCCATTCGTGGTGGATGGAATCGACTTCCATCCGGTGCAACCGGGCGAACGGCGCAGCGACGACGACTTCATCGTTGACGGCGCCGCCGCGCCCGCGCTGACCGTACGCATGATCGCGCCTGACGCCAATGGCGAGGCTCACAACGTCGAGCGCTCGCGGGAACTGGCGACCGGTGCCTGTGTCGCCGCCATCCATGACGTGCTCAGCCGCGGACGCGAAGGCCGCGCGACGATCGACGGCAAACCGGTGCAGCCGGGCGATATCGCGGTACTGGTACGCCGCCACAACGACGCCACGCGGATCCAGCGTGCGCTGACCGCGGTGGGCATCCCTGCCGTGGCCGCCGGCAAGCAGAGCCTGTTCGCCACCGAGGAGGCCGCCGAGTTGCGCATGCTGTTCGAAGCGCTGCTGCAGCCGGCCGACGATGGCCGCCTGCGCACCGCGCTGGCTACGGTGCTGCTGGGCGTGGATGCGCACGAGATCGACGAGCTCGAACGCGACGGCGCCGCCTACCGGCGCCGGCAACTGGAGGCGATGGCATGGCGCGAGCGCTGGCAGCGCAGCGGCCCGTTCGCGCTGGTGTCGGACCTGTGCGCCGCAAATGGCGAGCGCCTGCTCGGACTGCTGGACGGCGAACGCCGGCTCACCAACTACCTGCAGCTGGGCGAACTGATGCAGGACGCCGACGCCCGCTCGCTGGGCCTGCACGGCCTGGTCGACTGGCTGTGCCGCCGGATCGCCGAAGCCGACTCGGACGACGAGGCGCAGTTGCTGCGTCTGGAATCGGACGCCCAGTGCGTGCAGATCGTCACCCTGCACAAGAGCAAGGGCCTGGAATACCCGCTGGTGTACCTGCCGTTCGCCGCCATTGGGGGACAGGCACCGAGCCCCGACCGCTATTGCATCGTCCACGACGGCGACCGCCGCCAGCTGCGCTGGCGCATCGACAAGGACGACCCGGACTGGCGCAGCGCCGCCGTGGAATGGCGAAACGAGCAGTACGCCGAAGACGCGCGCCTGCTCTACGTCGGCCTGACGCGCGCACGCGACGCGCTGTGGATCGCCAGCGGCGGCCTGTATGCGGCCGACAAGACGCGATTGGCGCCGATGCTCGCCGGTGATGACGCACTGCGCGCCAACCCGGACGTGGCGATCGTCAGCGGTGACGTCATCGCACCGGCCGCGCCACTGAACGCGGCGCAGATCATGGCGGTCGCGAACGCGCGCCTGTCGCGCCGCGCGATACCGCGCGACTGGTGGGTCTACAGCTTCACTCAATTGGCCCAGGCCGAAGCCGGGGCCGAAGTGGTCGTTGCCGTGGACGAGCGCGGCGCGATTGACGAGCCCGCCGAAGCGGAGCCGGTCGGCGCCGAACCGCGCCTGGAGGATGGCGAGGCCTTCGACCCGCGCTTCAGCGGCAGTCGCTTCGGCAACGTCCTGCACGACGCGCTCGAGCACACCGACTTCCTCGCGTGGCAGTCCTGGAGCGATGGCGCCGCCGCACCGCCAGGGCAGCAGGACATCCTCGCCGCCGCACTGCGCAATGGCGGCTACGCCGCGGACGACGTGGTCGATGGCGTGCCGACACTGGAACGGCTGGTCGGCCGCACCCTCACCACCGCCTTGCCCGAAGGCGGGCGCCTGTGCGATCTCGACACGAGCGCGCGCCGCGCCGAGATCGAGTTCCACTTTGCCCTCCAGCCCACCTCGGTGGACGCGTTGATCGAGGTCCTGCATCGCTTCGGCGTGGTCGCTGCGCGCCGTGGCTTCGGCACGCGCCGCCGCCTCGAAGGCCTGATGACCGGCAAGATCGACCTGACCTACACCGTCGACGGGCGCTGGTATGTGCTCGACTACAAGTCCAACCGGCTGCCGGCCTACGACGCTGCCAGCCTCGATGCCGCCATGGCGCACAGCGAGTACGACCTGCAGGCACTGATCTACACGCTGGCGCTGCACCGCTGGCTGCGCTTCCGTCTTGGCGACGCGTACGCGTACGGGCGCGACTTCGGTGGCGTGCGCTATCTGTTCTGTCGCGGCCTGGTCGAAGGGCAGGGCATTCACGCGCACAAGCCCGACGCGGCCCTCGTCGATGCACTCGACGCGCTGTTCGCCGGGGGTGCGGCATGAGCCTGCTCGATGCGCTGCACCGCGCCGGCGTGCTCAACACGCTGGATCACGCGTTCGCGCAAAGCCTGCGCCGGCTCGGCCGCCGCGATACGAGCACCGACCTGTTCGGCGCCGACACGCCCGACATGGTGCTGGCCGCGGCGGCACTGGCCTCCCAGGCCGTGTCCCGTGGCCACGCCGCGTTCGATCCGTCGCTGCCGTCATGGTTGCCGGACGAATCCGTCGACTGGCCCAGCGCGCGCGCCTGGCGCGACGCGCTGAAGGGCTCGCGCTGGATCACCGAACCGCAAGCCGATGCGATCGCCGCCGGCGACGCGCCGCTGGTGTGGGAGAACGGCCTGCTGTACCTGCGTCGCTACCGTGAGTACGAGCGCCGTCTCGCCGCGGGCCTGCGCCGCATCGCCCAGGCGCGCCTGGCAGGCGATGCCGTCGATTCGCTGGCGCCGTTGTTCGCCGCCCTCTTCCCGCAGGCGCGCGACGACGACCGCCAGGCCCGCGCCGCAGCGCTGGCATTGCTGCAACCCCTGCTGCTGGTCACCGGCGGCCCGGGTACCGGCAAGACCACGACCATCACCCGCCTGCTGTTGCTGCTGATCGCCCAGGCCCGGCAGGCCGACCTGCCACCGCCGCGGATCGCGCTGGCGGCACCGACCGGTCGTGCCGCCGAACGCATGGCCGAGAGCCTGCGCGCCGCCAGCGAGAAGTTGCGGGGCATCGACGGCGTCGACATTGCCCTGTGCGATGCGCTGCCCGACACCGCCAGCACGCTGCATCGCCTGCTCGGGACGATTCCCGGCAGCCCGCGTTTCCGTCACGACCCGGCCAACCCGTTGCCGTACGACGTGATCGTCGTCGACGAAGCGTCGATGGTCGACCTGCCGTTGATGTGCAAGCTGGTCGAGGCGGTCGCCGATGGCGCGCGGCTGATCCTGCTCGGTGATCGCGACCAGCTTCCGTCGATCGAGGCCGGCGACGTGCTCGCGGCAATCACCGATGCCGCCGGCGATGGCGGCGAGTTGCCACAGGCCCTGGCACAGCGACTGCAGCCATTGATTGGCGACGTACCGGCATCGTCGCCATCGGCCGCATCCAATGCGCTGTCCGGTCACCGTGTCCAGCTCAAGCGTGGCTACCGTCAGTCCGAGGCGCTCGACCTGGCGCCGCTGGCGGACGCACTGCGCGTCGGTGACGGTGACCGCACCGACCAGCTGCTGCGCTCGAATGCACTGCGCGGCGTCCACTACCACGAAGGCGTCAGCGATCCGCTGGCCGGACCGCGACGCGAGACGCTGCTGTCGGTGTGGCGGGAGCTGCTGTTGATCGACGACCCGGCGATCGCCCTGCAGCGGGCCTCCGCGCTGCGTGTGCTGACGGCCCTTCGCGACGGTGCGCAAGGTGCCAGCGTGCTCAATGCGCGCATCGAGGAGGCGCTGGCCGGCGCACACCGCGACCCCTACTTCCACGGACGTCTGCTGCTGGTCACCGAGAACAGCTACCGCCACGGTCTGTTCAACGGCGACATCGGCGTCTGCCAGCGCGATGCGCAGGGCCACACCGTGGCCTGGTTCGCTGGCGGCAGCGATGGCGTGCGCGGTTTCCATCCGGCGGCCCTGCCGGCGCACACCGGCGCGTTCGCGATGACGGTGCACAAGGCGCAGGGCTCGGAGTTCGATGCCGTGTGGCTGTTGCTGCCCCGTCAGGACGCACGAACGCTGTCGCGCGAACTGCTGTACACGGCAGTCACCCGCGCGCGCAGCGAGTTGCATGTGTGCGCCAGCGAACCGGTGTTGCGCGCGGCGCTGGCGCGGCATGCGGCGCGGGTGTCGGGGCTGGCCTGGCGCTTGCGCGGGTAGGGCGACCTCCCCTCTCCGTGGTCGCCTGCGGCGACCTGTCCCTCTCCCACAAGGGGAGAGGGAACCTGGTTGCTACTCTTCCTCGTCGATCTCCGAACCCACCGGCTCCTGCAGCGGTTTCGGCTTGGACCTGGTCTTTGCCTTCGCCGCCGGCAGCCCGGCGACCTTCGCCAGTTCGGCGGTGATCGCCTCGGCCGCCGATTTCTCCGCGGCCTGGTAGCGCGCACGCACGTTCGGACACAGCACCTGCATGTAGTCGGCGTCGAAGTTGAGGCGTTCGACCAGGAAGTCGACAAACGCGCGCACCTTCGGCGACTGCACGCGGCCACGCGGGAACACCGCGTTGAACTCGTACTCCGGCCCGGTCCAGCCGGCCAGCACGCGCTGCACGTAGCCCTGCTCGGCATACGCCTTGACGGTGACGTCGCTGGCCAGCATCAGGCCTTCGCCGCACAGCAGGGCGCCGCTGAGCGGGGCGGGATCGTTGGCCAGCAGCACCGGATCGATGCGGTAGTCGACCGTGCGCGTGCCGTCGCTGAGCGGCCAGAAGTACTGGCCGTTGCGACGCGATTTCGGCATCGCCACCGTGCGGTGGTGGATCAGGTCGTCCGGATGCAGCGGCTCGCCGTGGCGGGCGATGTAGTTCGGGCTGGCGTAAACCTGGGTACGGAACGTCGCCAGCTTGCGTGCGACCAGATTGGAATCGGGAAGGTTGCCCACGCGCAGTGCGACGTCGATTTCCTTGTCGATGATGTCCAGCGCTTCGTTGGTCAACACCATGTCGACCCGCACTTCCGGATGGCGCGCGTGGAACTCGCCCAGCAGCGGCGCGATCCAGGTGATGCCGACGGAATAGGGGGCCGTGAAGCGCAGCCAGCCGCGCGGGCCGCCCTGCAACTGGCCGACCGCGCTTTCTGCTTCATCGAGCTCGCGCGCGATGCGCTGGCAATGCTCGAAGTAGATGTTGCCGGCTTCGGTCAGGCCGAGTTTGCGGGTGGTCCGGTGCAGCAGCTGGGCGCCCAGGCGGGTCTCCAGTTCCTGGACCTTGCGGCTGACGGTGGTCTTGGGCAGCTGCAGGGCGCGGGCAGCGGAGATGAAGCTGCCGTGCTCGACCACCCTTACGAAGATCAGGGTGTCGTTGAGATCGCGGGCCATGGCGGGGGCTCCTGGGTAGCGCGTCGGGGGAGACGGGGTGGTCCGGGGGGTTTGGACCGATCACGGGACAATTATTCCCTCAATTGCCGGCTAATCAAGTGCCGGTCGGAGGCCTACTCTGTCCCGCAGATCCCCCCCAATCCCCCCTGGCAGCCGTCATGCTCACCCCCCGCCAAGCCCGTTACGCCTTCCTGCCGCTGATGCTGGTCGCCATGTCGGCGCTGATCGGGCTGGCAGTCCTCGTGGTCCAGCAAGGCCTGGCAGCGGGCCCGGACGAGTTCTGGATGCTGGCCTGGGTGCTCGCCTTCACCCTGGCCCTGCCGGCCGCGATGCTGGTCCTCCCGATCATCAGCTCCCTCCTGCAGCGCGCCACCCGTCGCGAAACCGTCCCGGTGACGGGAGAGAAAATCCCGCATTCGGGACATTGGAGCCGGATGTGAACTCCCCGTTCGCCCGTCCCGCCCAGCGGACATCGGCCCAGAAACCCTCGGCACAGAAGACGCCCGTCGTCGTCCTCGGTGCCACGGGTGGGGTCGGCCGCGGCGTGGTCGAGGCCGCGCTGGCGGCCGGCCGGCCAGTGATCGCGGTCGCCCGCGACAAGTCCGGACTGCAGTGCCTCAAGTCCCACCACCCCAAGGCCGACCTCAGCGTCGTCGCCGGTTCGATCAGCAGCGACGCCGACGGCGAGCGCCTGGCCAAGGCCCTGACCAAGCTCGGCCGGCCGATCGGCGGCGTGATCGCCGCCGTGTCGGGCAGCGCCAGCCGCGGCCGCCTGCTCGACCATCCCGCCGCCTACCTGCGCCAGCGCCTCGACGAGGACCTGCTGCCGCACCTGGCGGCGGCGCGTCACCTGCTGCCGCTGCTGGCCCAGGCCAACCGCGGCGGCACGTATGTGTTGATCGGCGGGCCCGGCGCGGAACAGCCGTGGGCCGGCTACGGCCATCGCTCGATCGCCACCGCCGCGTTGCGCATGCTCGCGCGCGTACTGCATGAAGAGGCCCGCAGCATCGGTGTGCGCGTGCAGCTGCTGTCGATCGACAGCCCGGTCAGCACCGAACTCAATCGCGAGCATGCATGCCCGCAATGGCCCAGTGCGATCGCCGTTGGCCAGCGCGCATTGGCCCTGGTCGAACCGCTGGGCACGCAGCTGGCGGCGCAAGCGGTGGTCCGATACGCCGATGTGTTGCCGGGCGACGAGGCGGATGTCGATTCCGGCGTCGCTGATTCGATTACCTCACAGGCAAGCGAAGAAAGCGAAGTCGACGCGCAAGCCGATGCGCACGCGCAGGCCCATTCGCCCACCCAGACCCCCAAGGATCCTGACAACTGTCACACAAGCGACGACGCACTACTGCCATCACGCTGTCTGCAGGATGCGCGCACGCTGCTCAGGAACCTGCTTTCACCCAATAACACCAATAACAACAAAGCGAACCAGGAACCCTCCCCATGACCCCCCGCAAAGCATTGGCCCGCTCCACCTCCGGAGTTCCCGTCCTCGCCCTTGCGGCGAGCCTTCTGGTTGCCGCGGTCGTGACCGCCTGCAGCAGCCAGGCCGAGCCCGGCGCGGCGATGCCGCCGCCGCCGGAAGTCAGCGTCGCCCAGGTACTGAGCAAGCAGGTCAGCGAGTGGGACGACTTCACCGGCCGCGTCACCGCGATCGAGACGGTCGATCTGCGCCCGCGCGTGTCTGGCTATGTCGAACGCGTCGCCTACCAGGAAGGCCAGGAAGTGAAGAAGGGCGATCTGCTGTTCGTGATCGACCAGCGTCGCTACAAGGCCCAGCTGGACCAGGCCCAGGCCGATCTCGAGCGCGCCCGCGCCGAGGCACGCCTGGCCCAGACCCAGGACACGCGTGCGCAGACCCTGGTCGAGGCCAAGGCGATCTCGCGTGAAGAGTTCGAGACCCGGCGTGCCGCCACCACCCAGGGCAACGCTGCGGTGCGAGCGGCCGAAGCCGCCGTGGCCAACGCCCAGCTCGACCTGCAGTTCACCCAGGTGCGTTCGCCGATCAATGGCCGCGCCGGTCGTGCCGTGGTCACCGAGGGCAACCTTGCCCAGGCCGATACCACGCTGCTGACCACCGTGGTCTCGCAGGATCCGGTGTTCGTCTACTTCGAAGCCGACGAGCAGAGCTTCCTGCGTTACCAGGCGCTGGCCCGTGACGGCAAGCGTGCGCAGTCGCAGAACCCGGTGCGCGTGGGCCTGGCCAACGAGCAGGGCTACCCGCACGAAGGCACGGTCGACTTCACCGACAACCAGGTCGATGCCGCCACCGGCACCATCCGCGCCCGCGCCGTGCTGCACAACCCGGACCGCATCTTCACCCCGGGCCTGTTCGCACGCGTGCAGCTGGAAGGCAGCCGCAGCGTCAAGGCGATGCTGATCGACGAGAAGGCCATCCTCACCGACCAGGACCGCAAGTACGTCTACGTGCTCGGGCCGAAGAACGCCGCCACCCGCAAGGATGTCGTACTCGGTCGCACCGTCGATGGACTGCGCGTGGTCGATTCGGGCCTGGCGCCGACCGACAAGGTGATTGTCCATGGCGTGCAGAAGGTGTTCTTCCCGGGCATGCCGGTGTCGCCGAAGCAGATCGCGATGGGCGCGGCTGCGCCCGAGATGAAAGTGGCGATGAAGTAATCGAAAGCCCCTCCCCCTGCGTGCAGGGGGAGGTTGGGAGCGACCTCCCCAACCCTTCCCTGCAAGCAGGGGAGGGGGCAGAAAAACAGACCCGTTTGGCGACGCTTTCCGGCGTCGCCCAGGACTTTGCGGCCTGAAGGCCGCATCAGGAACCCCTCATGGACTTTTCAAAGTTCTTCATCGACAGACCGATCTTCGCCGCCGTGCTGTCGATCGTGATCTTCGCCGCCGGCCTGATCGCCATACCTATCCTGCCGATCAGCGAGTACCCGGAAGTGGTGCCGCCGTCTGTGGTGGTGCGCACGGTCTATCCGGGCGCCAACCCCAAGGTGATCGCCGAGACCGTGGCCACGCCGCTGGAAGAAGCGATCAACGGCGTCGAGAACATGATGTACATCAAGTCGGTCGCCGGTTCCGATGGCGTGCTGCAGATGACCGTCACGTTCCGCCCGGGCACCGACGCCGACGATGCCGCCGTGCGCGTGCAGAACCGCGTCGCGCAGTCGCTCGCGCGCCTGCCCGAGGACGTGCGCCGCCAGGGCGTGACCACGCAGAAGCAGTCGCCGACCTTCCTGATGGTCGTGCACCTGACATCGCCTGACGGCAAGTACGACACGCTGTACCTGCGCAACTACGCCCGCCTGCACGTCAAGGACGCGCTCGCACGCATCCAGGGCGTGGGCGACGCGCAGGTGTTCGGCGGCGGCGACTACGCCATGCGCGCCTGGCTCGACCCCGACAAGATCGCTTCGCGCGGCCTCACCGCCGGCGACGTGGTCCGTGCGATTCGCGAACAGAACGTGCAGGTCTCGGCCGGCCAGCTCGGCGCCGAACCGATGCCGAGCAGCGACTTCCTGACCCTGATCAATGCCCAGGGCCGCCTGCGCAGCGTCGAGGAGTTCGGCAACATCGTGCTCAAGAGCGGTGAGGGCGGCGAGATCGTGCGCCTGTCCGATGTCGCACGCGTCGAGCTTGGCGCCGGCGACTACACGCTGCGTTCGCAGCTGGACGGCAAGAGCGCGGTCGGCATCGGCATCTTCCAGGCTCCGGGCGCCAATGCGCTCGAGATCCAGGAAAAGGTCATCGCCACCATGGACGAGATGACCAAGCAGTTCCCGGCCGGCGTCAAGTACGAGGCCGTGTACGACACCACCATCTTCGTGCGCGACTCGATCAAGGCCGTGGTCACCACGCTGCTGGAGGCGATCGCGCTGGTGGTGCTGGTGGTGATCCTGTTCCTGCAGACCTGGCGCGCCTCGATCATTCCGCTGATCGCAGTGCCGGTGTCTGTGGTGGGCACGTTTGCCGCGCTGTACCTGCTCGGATTCTCGATCAATACCTTGAGCCTGTTCGGTCTGGTGCTCGCCATCGGTATCGTCGTGGACGACGCGATCGTGGTGGTGGAGAACGTCGAGCGCAACATCGAGGAAGGCCTGTCGCCGATGGATGCGGCGCACCAGGCGATGAAGGAAGTGTCCGGGCCGATCGTGGCGATCGCGCTGGTGCTGTGCGCGGTGTTCGTGCCGATGGCGTTCCTGTCGGGCGTGACCGGCCAGTTCTACAAGCAGTTCGCAGTGACCATCGCCATCTCCACGGTGATCTCGGCGATCAACTCGCTGACCCTGTCGCCGGCGCTGGCCGCGCGCCTGCTCAAGCCGCATGACGCCGCCAAGGACGCACCGTCGCGCCTGATCGACCGCGCCTTCGGCTGGCTGTTCCGTCCGTTCAACCGTTTCTTCAACTCCAGCTCGCAGAAGTACCAGGGCGCGGTCTCGCGCACGCTGGGCCGCCGCGGCATGGTGTTTGCGGTATACGCGGTGTTGCTGGTCGCCACCGGCTTGATGTTCAAGATCGTCCCGGCCGGCTTCATCCCGATCCAGGACAAGCTGTACCTGATCGCCGGCGTGAAGCTTCCGGAAGGCTCGTCCATTGCCCGCACCGATGCGCTGCTGAAGAAGGTCAGCGACATCGCCATGAGCACCGACGGTGTGGCGCATTCGATCGCGTTCCCGGGCCTGAACGCCCTGCAGTTCACCAACACGCCCAACACCGGCGTGGCGTTCTTCCCGCTCAAGCCGTTCAGCGAGCGCAACGGACGCACTGCCGAGCAGATCAACGCCGAGATCAACCAGAAGATCGCCGGGCTGCAGGAAGGTTTCACCTTCTCGTTCATGCCGCCGCCGATCCTCGGCCTCGGCAACGGTTCGGGCTACCAGATGTTCATCGAGGACCGTGGCAACCTCGGCTACGGCGCACTGCAGAACGCGGTGAACGCGTTCCAGGGCGCGGTCGCGCAGACGCCTGGCATGGGCTTCCCGATCAGCAGCTACCAGGCCAACGTGCCGCAGCTCGACGCCGAAGTCGATCGCGTCAAGGCCAAGGCCCAGGGCGTGCCGCTGACGGAGTTGTTCGACACGCTGCAGACCTACCTGGGCTCGGCCTACGTCAACGACTTCAACCAGTTCGGCCGCACCTGGCAGGTGATCGCACAGGCGGACGGTTCCTACCGCGACAGCGTCGAGGACATCGCCAACCTGCGTACCCGCAACGACCGTGGCGAGATGGTGCCGATCGGTTCGATGGTGACGATCAAGCAGACCTACGGCCCCGACCCGGTGCTGCGCTACAACGGTTATCCGGCCGCCGACCTGGCCGGCGAAGCCGATCCGCGCATGCTGTCGTCGGCACAGGCCATGGGCCAGCTGGAAGGCATCGCCGCCAAGGTGCTGCCCAACGGCATGAGCCTGGAATGGACCGACCTGAGCTTCCAGCAGGCCACCCAGGGCAATGCCGCGCTCGTCGTGTTCCCGCTCGCCATCCTGCTCGCCTTCCTGGTGCTGGCCGCGCTGTATGAAAGCTGGACCCTGCCGCTGGCGGTGATCCTGATCGTGCCGATGTGCATGCTCTCGGCCCTGGCCGGCGTGTGGCTCACCGGTGGCGACAACAACGTGTTCGTGCAGGTCGGCCTGGTCGTGCTGATGGGCCTGGCGTGCAAGAACGCGATCCTGATCGTCGAGTTCGCCCGCGAGCTGGAGATGCAGGGCAAGAGCATCGTCGAAGCCGCGCTGGAAGCCTGCCGCCTGCGTCTGCGCCCGATCGTGATGACCTCGATCGCGTTCATCGCCGGCACCGTGCCGCTGGTGCTCTCGCACGGCGCTGGCGCCGAGGTCCGCTCGGCCACCGGCATCACCGTGTTCGCCGGCATGCTCGGCGTGACCCTGTTCGGTCTGTTCCTGACCCCGGTGTTCTACGTCGCCCTGCGCAAGATGGTGAGCAAGACGCCGAAGTGGGTGAACGAGCAGAGCTCGATGGGGAAGGCCCATGCATAAGCCTTCGACCATCGCGCCCATTGGCTACGAGGATTCCATCGTGCAAGAACCGCAAACACACGCAATGACCGCCCGTTCGATGGCCAGGGTGCTGGTTCCCTCGCTGTTGGCGCTCGCGCTTGCCGCGTGCGCGGTCGGCCCGGACTACGTCCGTCCGGATGTGCCGACGCCGGCAACGTTCAGGCGCGACGAAGGCGCGCCGGCTGCGGACACCACCACGGCCGCCGGCGGCACCGCCGCCGTGGCCGGGGAGGCGACGCCGCAGGCCAGCGCCGAGTTCTGGACCAGCTTCAACGACCCGCTGCTGACGCGGCTGGTCGAGGAATCGCTGACCGCCAACCACGACCTGCGCATCGCACTGGCCAGCTACGACCGCGCCAATGCGCTCCTGCGCAACGCCAAGCTCGATCGCTTCCCGACCGTCACCGCCAGCGCCACGGCGACCGATTCGCGTTCCAGCGCCGACCAGGCGCCCGGCGTGAATCGCAACGATCGCGACGGCGAAAGCTATGGCGTGCAGGCAGACGCCAGCTGGGAACTCGATCTGTTCGGTCGCGTCCGTCGCAACGTCGAGTCGCAGCGTGCCGAGGCCTGGGCGACGGCGTCCGACCTCGACGCGCTGCAGGTCGCCATCGTCGGTGAAGTCGCACGCACCTACGTCGAGATGCGCGGCCTGCAGGAGCGCCTGCGCGTTGCCCGCGACAACTCCGAGAACCAGCGCGAGACCCTGCGCCTGGTGCAGGCGCGCTTCGACGCCGGCCGCGGCACCGAGTTCGACACCTCGCGCGCACGCGCCCAGCTCGAATCGACGCTGTCGCGCGTGCCGAACCTGGAAGCGCAGGTGGCAGTGAGCATGCATCGGCTGGCGGTGCTGTCCGGCAAGACGCCGGAAGCGCTGATTGCCGACCTGACGCCGCAACAGCCCCTGCCCAACCTGCCTGCGCGGCTCGACCCTGGCACGCCGGGCGAGTTGCTGCGCAACCGTCCGGACGTGATCGCGGCCGAACACCGCCTGCATGCGACCACGGCCAAGATCGGCGTGGCCACGGCCGACCTGTTCCCGCGCTTCACCCTGTTCGGGCTGATCGGCAGCCAGGCGATCGACAGCGGCGCGTTGTTCGAACGCGACAGCGAGACCCGCCTGATCGGGCTGGGCATCGACTGGTCGTTCCTCGACATCGGCCGTGTGCGCGCGCGCATTGCCGCCGCCGATGCCGACGCGGCCGGCGACCTGGCGCGCTACGAGCAGGCCGTGCTGCTGGCGCTGGAAGACACCGAAAACGCACTGGTGCGCTACTCGCGCGCCCGCGTCGAGGACCAGCACCTGGAGCAGGCGGCGATCGACAGCGCGACCGCGGCACGCCTCGCGCGGGTCCGCTACGAAGCCGGTGCCGCCGACCTGTTCGAAGTGCTCGATGCCGAGCGCACCCAGCTGGTCGCCCAGGAAGCCTTTGCCGACGGCCGTACCCGCAGCGTCAGCGGTGCGGTCGCGCTGTACAAGGCGCTGGCCGGCGGTTGGCCGACCCGTGTGCCGCTGCGTGAGGACGTCGCCAGGCGCTGAGCAGCGCCACAACCTTTCCCCCATCCAACCCGACGGCCGGTGGCGGCACGCTTTCCCCCTCCCTCGAGCGTGGCGTCACCGGTTGTTCGGCGCGGATCAGACTTCGTCAGGCTCCTCGCAGCCTTTTCTTGCCGCAGGGGCACCATCCCGCCTTGCGGCATTTTTTTATCCTCTCCGCCCCGGTGGAGTAGCATTTGCGTCCCCCACAGGAGCCGCGCCATGGCCGACAACGACAAGCCGTCCCGCGAACAGGCCGAAGCGGCCGTGCGCACCCTGCTGCGCTGGGCTGGCGACGACCCGGCCCGCGAAGGCCTGCTCGACACGCCCAAGCGCGTGGCCAAGGCGTACACGGACTGGTTCAGCGGCTACGCCGAGGACCCGGCCGACTACCTCAAGCGCACCTTCGAGGAAGTCGAGGGCTACGACGAGATGATCGTGTTGCGCGACATCGAATTCGAGAGCCACTGCGAGCACCACATGGCGCCGATCATCGGCAAGGCGCACGTGGGCTACCTGCCTGATGGCAAAGTTGTGGGCATCAGCAAGCTGGCACGCGTGGTCGAAACCTATGCGCGGCGGTTGCAGGTGCAGGAGAAGATGACCGCGCAGATCGCCCAGGTGATCCAGGAAGTGCTGCAGCCGCGCGGCGTCGGCGTGGTGATCGAAGGCGCACACGAGTGCATGACCACGCGCGGCGTGCACAAGCGCGGCGTGAGCATGATCACCTCGAAGATGCTCGGCACCTTCCGCGAGGATGCGCGGACGCGCGCGGAGTTCCTGCGGTTTATTGATGTGGGGCCGGGGCGGTAATCCTTCGACTCCGCTGCGCTACGCTTCCTTCGACTCCGCTGCGCTACGCTTCCTTCGACTCCGCTACGCTACGCTTCCTTCGACTCCGCTGCGCTACGCTCAGGACGAACGGAGCCGGCAAAACCACCGTTCGTCCTGAGCGTAGGCGCGCAGCGCCGAAGTCGAAGGAAGCCAGGTCCTGCCTCCTCACCGCTCGTGCCGATGCTTTCCCCGCGCAAGTCGACTGATCCTGGACCAGTCACCCTCGGTCAGCGCCTGTTTTTTCGCGCGACTCCAGCCCTTGATCTGTCGCTCAGCCACCAGCGCCTCTTCCCTGGTCGGAAACTCCTGCGAGAAGACCAGCTCGACCGGTCGTCGGTCGCGCGTATAGCAGGGGTGCTGTCCGGCGTGGTGCTGATCAAGACGCCGCTCGATGTCATCGGTGTGGCCGAGATAGAAGCTGCCATCGGCACAGCGAAGCATGTACATCCAGAACATGCGCTCCTCCTTGAGCGTGACTCTGTGGTGGGTCCTTCGACTCCGGCGCTACGCGCCTACGCTTCCTTCGACTTCGGCGCTCCGCGCCTACGCTTCCTTCGACTTCGGCGCTCTGCGCCTACGCTCAGGACGAACGGTTGTTCTGGGTTCGACGATGTCCCCGTTCGTCCTGAGCGTAGCGCAGCGGAGTCGAAGGAAGCGTAGCGCAGCGGAGTCGAAGGACCGAAAGTTCAGTACCCCAGCGGCAGTCAGACATTCACCCCAGCAGCAATCGCACAATCCCCGCAGCCGCTTCCCTTCCCTCATACGCCGCCGTCACCACCAGGTCCGCGCCGCGCACGCTGTCGCCACCGGCAAACACCCGTGCATTGGCCGTCTGGAACGGCAACTTCGCATCATCGGCCGCTTTGCGCCGCGAGCCGCAGCCCGAAGCCGCAGGCTGCACGCGGATCCGCCCATTGCCCTCCAGCTCAATCCCATGCGCCGACAGCCATTGCGGCGGATCGGGCTGGAAGCCGAAGGCGATGATCACCACGTCCGCCGCCAGCACCGATTCGCTGCCTTCGACGATCTCCGCGTTGCGACGGCCCTGCGCGTCCGGCGCGCTGAGCTGCGTCTCGGCCACGCGCACGCCGGTGACGTCACCGTCCTCGCCGAGCAACGCCAGCGGTTGCCGGTTGAACAGGAACTGCACGCCTTCCTCGCGGGCGTTGGCCACTTCGCGCGCCGAGCCGGGCATGTTGGCTTCGTCGCGACGATAGGCGCAGGTCACGCGCGATGCGCCCAGGCGCACCGCACTGCGCACGCAGTCCATGCCGGTGTCGCCGCCGCCGAGCACGACCACGCGCTTCCCGTGCAGGTCGGGCAGGGCGACGTGGTCTTCCCAGCCGGCGATCGGCTTGCCGTCCACTTCGTCCTCGCCGTGCACCAGGCGCCCGTTCTGCACCAGGAACGGCAATGCCGGCAGGACGTTGCGCAGATCCTGCCCCGGTAGGCCGCCGTCGGTGTAGCGATAGCTGCCCAGGCCAAGGAACACCGCGTCGAAGTCCGCCAGCAGGGTGTCGAGGCCGATGTCGCGCCCGATCTCGACACCGAGGCGGAACGTCACGCCCATGCCTTCGAGCACGTCGCGGCGCGTGGCCATCACCGACTTGTCGAGCTTGAAACTGGGGATGCCGAAGTGCAGCAGTCCGCCGATCTGCTCATAGCGGTCGAACACCGTGGCTTCGATGCCGGCGCGGGCCAGCCGGTCCGCGCATGACAGCCCCGCCGGGCCGGCGCCGACCACCGCCACCCGCTTGCCGGTGGCGACGACGCGCGACAGGTCCGGGCGCCAGCCATCGGCAAGCGCGCGATCGGCGATGTACTTCTCCACTGCGCCAATCGTGACCGCACCAAAGCCGTCGTTGAGCGTGCAGCTGCCTTCGCACAACCTGTCCTGCGGACAAACGCGTCCGCACACTTCCGGCAGCGGGTTGGTCTCGTGCGCGAGCGCGGCCGCCTCGTGGATGCGGCCTTCGCGGGCGAGTTCGAGCCAGTTCGGGATGTAGTTGTGCAGCGGGCACTTCCACGCGCAGTACGGATTGCCGCAGTCGAGGCAGCGGCTGGCCTGGTGCTTGGCTTCGGCTTCGCCGAAGCGACCGTAGAGCTCGTTCCAGTCGCCGCCCTGGCGCAGCTCGAGCGGGATCCGCGCCGGCATCTGCCGGGGGGTCTCGCGGAAAGCAAACACGGGCTTCTTTGCGTCCATCTTGCTCACGCTGCCCTCCTGAGGTTTTCCGCCAGCGACTCCAGGCTCGCCGCCTTCGGCTTCACCAGCCAGAATTTGCCGAGGTAGTCGCGCATCTCGTCGAGGATGCGCTGCGCCCAGACGCTGCCGGTCAGGCGGATATGCGCCTCGAGCAGTTCGCGCAGATGCGAGCGGTGGTTCTCGAAGCCATCGGCGGCGATACGCAGGATGTCGATCAGTTCGTGGTTGTAGCGGTCGACGAAGTCGCGCTCGGTGTCGAGCACGTAGGCCATGCCGCCGGTGAAGCCGGCACCGAAGTTGAGACCGGTTCGGCCGAGCACGGCGACCACGCCACCGGTCATGTACTCGCAGCAGTGGTCGCCGGCGCCTTCGACGACAGCCGTGGCGCCGGAGTTGCGCACCGCGAAGCGTTCGCCGGCGCGGCCCGCGGCATACAGCTCGCCACCGGTGGCGCCGTAAAGGCAGGTGTTGCCGAGGATCGGCGTTTCGTGGGCGACATAACGCACACCCTGCGGCGGGCGGATCACGATGCGGCCGCCGGCCATGCCCTTGCCGACATAGTCGTTGGCTTCGCCGTTGAGCTCGAAGTGCAGGCCACCGGCATTGAACGCGCCGAAGCTCTGTCCCGCGGTGCCGTCGAAGCGCAGCGTCAGCGGCGTGTCGCTCATGCCGCGGTCGCCATGCACGCGGGCGATGCGCCCGGACAGCCGCGCGCCGATGCTGCGGTCGGTGTTGCGGATCGCATGGCGATACTCGCCACCCAGCTTGCGGTCGATGGCGTCGGCCAGCTCGGCATCGAGCCTTGCGGCCAGGCCGGTCGGATCCGCCGCCGGTTGCGGCGCACCGCAATGGCCGCCATGGGCGAGGCCGCTGCCGGCCAGCAACGGCGCAAGATCGAGTCCGTGCTGGCGGTCGCTCTCGCCATCCACCTGGCGCAACAGATCCGTGCGGCCTACCAGCTCGCCGAGCGTGCGCACGCCCAGCTGTGCCAGCCACAGCCGCACTTCCTCGGCGAGCAGGCGGAAGAAGTTCTCGACGCGCTCGGGCAGCCCGGTGAAGTGATCGCGCCGCAGCGCATCGTCCTGCGTGGCCACACCGGTGGCGCAGTTGTTGAGGTGGCAGATGCGCAGGTACTTGCAACCCAGCGCGATCATCGGCGCGGTGCCAAAGCCAAAACTCTCGGCGCCGAGCAGTGCGGCCTTGATCACGTCCAGGCCGCTCTTGAGGCCGCCGTCGGTCTGCAGGATCACGCGCTCGCGCAGGTCGTTGGCAATCAATGCCTGGCGCGCTTCCGACAGGCCCAGTTCCCACGGCGTGCCGGCATAGCGGATTGACGACAGCGGGCTGGCGCCGGTGCCGCCGTCGTGGCCGGAGATGGTGACGAGATCGGCGCCGGCCTTGGCCACGCCCGTCGCGATCGTGCCGACGCCGGCGTGCGAGACCAGCTTCACCGACACCAGCGCCTTCGGGTTGACCTGCTTGAGGTCGAAGATCAGCTGCGCCAGGTCTTCGATCGAATAGATGTCGTGGTGCGGCGGCGGCGAGATCAGGCCGATGCCGGGCATTGCGTAGCGCAACCGCGCGATCAGCTCGTTGACCTTGTGGCCCGGCAGCTGGCCGCCTTCGCCGGGCTTGGCGCCCTGGGCGATCTTGATCTGCAGGACCTCGGCATTGACCAGGTACTCGGGCGTGACACCGAAGCGGCCCGAGGCGATCTGCTTGATCTTGCTGACCTTGTCGGTGCCGTAGCGGACCGGGTCTTCGCCGCCTTCGCCGGAGTTGCTGCGGCCACCGAGGCGGTTCATCGCGATCGCCAGCGCCTCGTGCGCTTCGGGCGACAGCGCGCCCAGGCTCATCGCCGCCGAATCGAAGCGGCGCACGATCGACGACACCGGTTCGACTTCATCGAGCGGAATGGGCGTCGCCGCCGATACATCGACGTCGAGCAGGTCGCGCAGCGCCGCGGTCTGGCGCTCGTTCACCGCCTCGGCATAGCGCTGCCAGTCGCTCCATTCGCCGGTGGCGACCGCGCGCTGCAGGCGCACGACCACGTCGGGATTGAACAGGTGGTACTCGCCACCGGGCGTGTACTTGAGCAGGCCGCCGATGGCGGGCAGGGCATTGGCGTTCCAGGCGTGGTCGGCCAATTGCGCCGCATCGGCATGCAGGTCGTCGAAACCGGCACCGCCGATGCGCGAAGGCGTACCGGCGAAGCACAGGTCGACCACGTCGCGATCCAGGCCGACGATCTCGAACAGGCGCGCACCGCGGTAGCTGCCGATGGTGCTGATGCCCATCTTCGAGATGATCTTGAGCAGGCCCTTCTTGATGCCGCGACGGTAGCTGCGGCCGATCTGCGCGACTTCGCCATGCTTGGTCTTGAGGATGCCGCGCACGCCCAGGTCGTGCAGGGTCTGGTAGGCGAGGTACGGGTACACCGCGGTCGCGCCGAAGCCGAGCAGGCAGGCGAAATGGTGCGGGTCGCGTGCGGTGCCGGTCTCGATGATCAGGTTCGATTCGCAGCGGATGCCGGCGCGCGCCAGGTGCTGGTGGACCGCGCCGGTGGCGAGCAGGGCGTGCGCCATCAGGCGGTCGGGCTGCGGGTAACGGTCGCTGAGCACCAGCAGCACCTTGCCGGCGCGGGTGGCCGCTTCGGCTTCGGCGCAGATGCGCTCGAGCGCGGCCTTGAGGCCTTCCTCCGGCGCGTAATGCAGGTGGATCAGCGCATGCGACTCGTCGTACGGCGCCATCGCCAGCAGCTGGCGGAGCTTGCGCTGCGACAGCACCGGCGAATTGAGATGGACGTGGCCGACATTGGCCGGGCCGTCGGCGAAGACGTTGCCCTCGCGGCCCAGCTGCGTCGCCAGCGACATCACGCAGTCCTCGCGCAATGGGTCGATCGGCGGGTTGGTGACCTGGGCGAAGGCCTGGCGGAACTGGTCGTAGAGCGGCCGCACCTGCTTGCTCAGCACCGCCATCGGTACGTCGTCGCCCATCGAGCCGATGCCTTCCTGCTCGGTCTCGGCAAGCGGGCGCAGCACCTGCTCGCGCTCCTCGCGGGTCAGCTGGAACAACTTCTGGAACGTCGCCAGCGTCTCCGCATCGAACGGCTCGGCCGCCAGTTGCGGGTCGATCAGCTCGGTCTGCAGGTAGGTCATGCCCTGCTTGAGCCAGCGCTTGTACGGCGCGCGTGCGCGGTTGATGCGGTCGATCGCGTCGGAGTCGAGCAGCTCGCCCAGGTACAGGTCGGCGGCGATCATCTCGCCCGGGCCGAGCTTGCCCTTGGCCTCGATCTCCTCGGCCGGCATCTCCCACACGCCGGCTTCGGAGGCGATCAGGAAGTGGCGGTCGCGCGTGCGCAGCCAGCGTGCAGGGCGCAGGCCGTTGCGGTCGAGCGTGCAGGCGGCATAGCGGCCGTCGACGGTGACGATGCCGGCCGGGCCGTCCCACGGCTCGGTGTTGAGCGCGTAGTACTCGTAGAACGCGGCGAGATCGGCGTCCTTGTACTCAAGCGATTGCGTCGCCGGAGGGATCAGGATCCGCATCGCCTTGAGCAGGTCCATGCCGCCGGCCTGGAGCAGCTCGAGCATGTTGTCGAGCGACTGCGAATCGGAGCCGTCGGTGGAGATGACCGGATCGAACTCGGTCAGGTCCAGCGCCGGCGTGTGCCAGGCATGCACGCGTGCCTGCGCCCAGGCGCGGTTGCCGGCGATGGTGTTGATCTCGCCGTTGTGCGCCAGCAGCCGGAAAGGTTGCGCCAGCGGCCAGCGCGGCGTGGTGTTGGTGGAGAAGCGCTGGTGGAACACCACCACGCTCGCCGCCAGGTCGGCGCGCTGCAGGTCCGGATACAACTGGGCGAGGCGATCGGGCAGGACCATGCCCTTGTAGCCGATGCTCGCCGCCGACAGGCTGACCACGTAGAAGTCGGCGAGATCGCGCAGCGCCTGCTCGGCGCGGCGGCGGGCGAGGAACAGCGAGCGCTGGAAGATGCCGGCATCGAACGCGCCGGCCGGCCGCACGAAGACCTGCTCGATGCGCGGCATCGTGCGCTTGGCCAGTTCGCCGCAGGCGCTGAGGTCCACCGGGACCACGCGCCAGCCAGCGACGTCGACGCGTTCGCGCTGCAGCTGTGCATTGAGTGTGTCGCGCGCGCGCGCGGCGTCGGCTTCGTCGTGCGGCAGGAACACCAGGCCGGAGGCGTAGTGCGGGCCGAGCGTGATGCCGGCTTCGCGCGCGAGCGAGCGCAGGAAGATATCGGGCTGGCGGATCAGCAGGCCGCAGCCGTCGCCGCTGAGGCCGTCGGCAGCGATGCCGCCGCGATGGGTCATGCGTACCAGGGCGTCGATCGCGCGGTCGACGATGGCGCGGCTGGGCGCGTCGTCGAGCTGTGCGATCAGGCCAAAACCACAGGCGTCCCGCTCGTCGCGGGGGTCGTAAAGACCGACAGGGCCGGTGCGGTACTGCTGCTCCATCGTTACTCCGTCGTCGCTGTCGTGCAGCGCGTTGTGCGGCTTGAAATCGTTGGACAACGAAACCTGGCTCGCAGGGACGGGGCATGACGGTCCGCTCGCGCGGTCCGACCTGCCTGATGCCCTGGTTCAACCGAATAAAGCACAAATTGTGCGATGCGGCAATTTGCGCCGCAGGCTGTCCGGCGACCGTCACCAGATACCATCCAAGTTGTTGATGTCATTGGGGAATGCGGGCGAAAATCACAGCGTTTTGGTAACGATTGAAACCATTGCGAGCGGCGATGCGCGGCGGTGTCTGATGGACAACGCCGTCACGCATTTCGTAGCCCGTCATTCCCGTCGTGGCCCGTCAATCCCGCGAAGGCGGGAACCCAGGGACGTTGCCTTCGGATCCCGGCGTGCATCGCGATGCCGGACAAGGTGGGCAGCCGCGATAAACTCCGATCATTCCCGACACGCCCTGCGGCCCATCCGTGACCGATACGACTCCTGCAAGCGGCGCGCGCCGTAGCGCCGCGCTCGCCTTCATTTTCGTCACCATCCTGATCGACGTACTTTCGTTCGGGCTGATCATCCCGGTGCTGCCGCACCTGATCGAGCAGTTCGCCGGCGGCGACACCGCGCACGCCGCCTACTGGGTGGCGGCGTTCGGCTTCCTGTTCGCGGCGATCCAGTTTGTGACCTCGCCGATCCAGGGCGCCCTGTCGGACCGCTTCGGCCGCCGCCCGGTGATCCTGATCTCGTGCCTGGGCCTGGGCCTGGACTTCGTCTTCATGGCGTTGGCGCCGTCGCTGGCGTGGCTGCTGGTGGGCCGCATCATTTCCGGCATCACCTCTGCCAGCTTCACCACCGCCAATGCCTATGTCGCCGACGTCACCCCGGCCGACAAGCGCGCCAAGAGCTACGGCCTGCTCGGCGCGGCGTTCGGCGTCGGCTTCATCGTCGGCCCGCTGATCGGCGGCCAGCTCGGCGAGATCGATCTGCGCCTGCCGTTCTGGTTCGCCGCGGGCCTGGCGCTGGTCAACTTCTGCTACGGCTGGTTCGTGCTGCCCGAGTCGCTGCCGAAGGAAAAGCGCAGCACGCGCTTCGACTGGTCGCACGCCAATCCGCTCGGCTCGCTGGTGCTGCTCAAGCGCTACCCGCAGGTGTTCGGCCTGGCGGCGGTGGTGTTCATCGCCAACCTCGCCCACTACGTCTACCCGAGTGTGTTCGTGCTGTTCGCCGACTACCAGTACAAGTGGGGCCCGCGTGAGGTCAGCTACGTGCTGGCGATTGTGGGTGTGCTCAACGTGATCGTGCAGGCGGGCCTGGTCGGTCGGATCGTGCACGCGATCGGCGAACGCCGCGCGTTGATCATCGGCCTGTGCTTCGGCGCGGTCGGATTCGCGATCTACGGCTTCGCCGACGTCGGCTGGGTGTTCCTGATCGGCCTGCCGATCTCGGCGATCTGGGGCCTGGCGGCGCCGTCGACGCAGGCGCTGATCACGCGCCAGGTCGGCGCGGACGTGCAGGGCCGCATCCAGGGTGCGCTGATGAGCCTGGTCAGCCTGGCCGGGATCATCGGGCCGGCGGTGTTCGCCGGCAGCTTCGGCTACTTCATCGACGACCGCGCGCCGGTTCACCTGCCGGGCGCACCGTTCCTCATTGCTTCGGGGCTGCTGTGCGTCGCGGTGGTGATCGCGTGGCGCTATGCGCGGGTTCCGGTGCAGGCCACGCCGGTGGTGGCCGCGCAGGCGCGCTGAACTTTCAGTCTTCCAGCGCCGCCAGCTGTTCGGCGGGGAACGGCAGCAACGCCCAGAACGCGGTGTTGTTGCCGGCCCAGCGGAAGGCGCTCTCGTTGAGGATGTCGAGCAGCGTGTCGAAATCCTCGCCGTGCCCGGCACGCCAGCCATCGGCGTGCTCGACCAGCAGCAGGTAGCCGGGGGCCGGCATCCATGACAGGTCGGCAAGACTGTCGGCCAGCGCATCCCAGTTGCCGCCGAACCAGTCGGGGAACTGCGCGGCGGCTGCGAATCGCTGCATCAGCGCCGCCTTGTCGCTGCAACCGGCCAGGTCGATGCGCAGCACCGCGTAGTCCAGGGCCGCGCCGGCCTGCGCCATCGATTCGGTATCGCGCGCATCGATGAAGTAGGCGCCGCTGTGGGCCGGATCGGCCAGGATCGAACGCAGGTCGGTCGCGCTCATCGGCGTGCCTCCATCGCTGGTGGTTCGAAGCGGCGGAAGGTGCGGTAGTGGTCGTCGCTGTACCAGAACTCGGCCGGTGGATCGCCGCCGGTGATGATGCGGCGCGCGCCGCGGTCATCCGCGCCAGGAGTCTCCACCGTGTACTCGCGGTAATAGCCGTGCGGTTGCGGGGGCAGGCGCTTCTCGCGGTTCTGGAACACGCTGCCATCCTGTCGGTGCGCGTAGGGGCCGCCCTGGGCGATGCGGCCCAGGACATCGCGGGCCTCGCGCGGCAGGAAAGCGGGGTACTGGCTGGCTTCAGCGCTGGCGGGCGCAGACAACGGCGCAGGAACCGGCCCGGACATCGGCGCCGACACCTGGCCAGCAGGCGCGGTCACCGGCGCGTGCAGCTCACCGTTTCCGGAATGCCGGGTCCACAGCCAAAGTCCGATCAGGACGATGGCGGCGAGCAGGCCGAGGTGGCGACGCTGCATCGATCAGCCGCAACGCAGGCCGGTGATCGCGCCGCGGTCGTTGACGTCGACGTTGATGCGGTCTTCGCGGAAATCCATGGTGGCCGCCTGGCCGGGACGCAGCACCCGCGACTCGCGGCTGCCGGTGTCGCGCAGGATGCGGTTGACGATGTCGTCGTTCACGCCCTGGCCGATGGCCCAGCGCGCGGCTTCGACATTGCACACGCCCGACGGCGGCACGGCGCCGCCAGCGGCGGGCGGCGCGGACGCGCAGCCGGCCAGGGTCAAAGCGATTGCCGCGAAGGAAAAGCTGCGGAACATGGGGAATCTCCGGTAGGGACCAGCGTGGGCGCACCGTGCGCCCGATGCCGTGTGCGGGGTGTAAACGCGGGAGAGCATAGCGGGTGAGGGATGACAGCAAGACCAATAGGCAACGATGGCGTTCAGCGCTATATAGCGTGGATGAGCGAACGCCCCTACGCCCCTGCCTGCGACCGCAACCGCGATCCGATCCTCGGCGTACTGCGTGAGCAGTTCGCCGACCGTCGCGATGTACTCGAAGTCGGCAGCGGCACCGGCCAGCACGCGGTGTACTTCGCCGCGGCGATGCCGTGGCTGCGCTGGCAATGCAGCGACCAGGCGGCCTCGCTGCCCGGGATTGCGATGTGGCTGGACGAGGCGGCATTGGCCAACACGCCGGCCCCGGTCGAACTGGACGTGGCCGGTGGACCGTGGCCGCGCGCCGACAACGACGACGGCCGATTCGACGCGGTGTTCAGCGCCAACACGCTGCACATCATGGGCTGGCCGGAAGTGCGCGCATTCTTCGCCGGCCTGGCCACCGTGCTCACCGCGGGCGCGGTTGTCGTGGTGTACGGGCCCTTCAACTACGACGGCCAGTACAGCAGCGACAGCAATCGCGACTTCGACGGCTGGCTGAAGGCGCGCGACCCGCGCTCGGGCATACGCGACGCCGCAAAGGTGGATGCGCTGGCCCGCGCGATCGGCCTGCGCCTGGTGGCCGACGTGGCGATGCCGGCCAACAACCGCTGCCTGGTGTGGAAGCGGGACGCCGTGGCTGTGTCGAGCTGACGACGGAGACTTTGCCGAAGCTGGCGAACGTGCGCGTCGTCACGCCATCCGTGGCCTATGGCAGGGGTGCGCAGGCGCCAACCCCCGTAACGATGCGGGGTTGGCCGTCTTCCACAGGGGTTGGTAATGCTTCTTCGTTCTTCTGCGCCGCGCCTGCGCGCACTGCCGTTGCTGGTTTCCACGCTGCTCGCCGCACCCGTCACGCAGGCGCAGACCGCGCCCCCGCAGGACGTGGTCTATCCCGGCACGCTGGCGCTGACCATCGATGCCACCGACCTCAACCACCGCGTCTTCCGCGCCAGCCAGCAGATCCCGGTGCAGCCGGGCCCGCTGACGCTGCTGTACCCGCAGTGGATTCCGGGCAACCACTCGCCCAGCGGCCCGGTCAACCGCGTCGCTGGACTGAAGATCACCGGCAACGGCCAGCGCATCCAGTGGCGCCGCGACCCGCTCGATGTCTATGCGTTCCAGCTGGTCGTGCCCGAAGGCGTCAGCAGCCTGGATGTCAGCTTCGACGTGCTCACGCCGACCGCCGGCGAACAGGGTCGCATCACCATGACCCAGGACATGCTCAACCTGCAGTGGAACCAGGTCGCGCTGTACCCGGCCGGCCACTACGCGCGCCGCATCCAGATCGCCCCGGCGCTGAAGCTGCCCAGCGGCTGGCAGGCCGGCACCGCATTGGAAGTGGCGTCGAAGGAAGGCGACACGGTGCGCTACAAGCCGGTGCCGTTCGACACGCTGCTCGATTCGCCGGTCTATGCCGGCCGCTACTTCAAGCAGGTCGACCTCGACCCCGGCGCGAAGGTGCCGGTGCGGCTGAACATCGTCGCTGACGATCCGAAATACCTGGAGGCCAAGCCGGAGCAGATCGAGGCCCACCGCAAGCTCGTCGCCCAGGCCTACAAGCTCTACGGCGCGCGCCATTACGACCACTACGATTTCCTGTTCTCGCTGTCGGACCAGATGGGCGGCAATGGCCTGGAGCATCAGCGCTCCAGCGAAAATGGCGTTGGCCCGGAATACTTCACCGACTGGGCTGCCAACGCCGCCGACCGCGACCTGCTGCCGCACGAGTTCACGCATTCCTGGAACGGCAAGTACCGTCGCCCGGCCGACCTGACCACGCCCAACTTCAACGTGCCCATGAGCGACACGCTGCTGTGGGTGTACGAGGGCCAGACGCAGTACTGGGGTTACGTGCTGGCTGCGCGCTCGGGCCTGTGGACGCAGGATCAGGCGCGCGATGCGCTGGCGCTGGTCGCTTCGACCTACAGCACCGATCGCCCGGGTTTTGCCTGGCGCAATGTCCAGGACACCACGCTCGACCCGATCATCAATTCGCGCAAGCCGCAGGCGTATCGCAGTTGGCAGATGAGCGAGGACTACTACAGTGCGGGCCAGCTGATCTGGCTGGCGGTCGACAACAAGCTGCGCGACCTGACCGGCGGCAAGCGTTCGCTGGACGATTTCGCCAAGGCGTTCTTCGGGGTCAAGGACGGCGACTGGGACGTCAACACCTACGACTTCGATGAGGTCGCGCGCACGCTCAACGGTGTGGCGGCGTATGACTGGGCGACCTTCCTGCGCGATCGCGTCGACGCCAATGCGGCGCCGCTCGACGGTCTGGCCGCCAGTGGCTGGAAGCTGGTCTACACCGATACGCCCAGTGCGTACCAGAAGGCGATCGAAGCTGATCGCAAGTCGGCCGATTTCAGTGCTTCGCTGGGCATGTCGGTGTCGAGCAAGGATGCGACGGTCAGTGGGGTGCGTTGGGATGGTCCGGCCTTCGATGCGGGTATCGCGCCGGGTACGACGCTGCTGGCCGTCAACGGTTATGCGTTCGAGAACGATCGGTTGAAGGATGCGATCAAGGCCAATCGCGATGGGTCCCGGCCGATCGAGCTGATGGTCAAGCACGGTGAGGTGGTACGGACCGTGCACCTGGACTATCGCGATGGGCTGAAGTATCCGCACCTGGAGCGGATTGCGGGCACGCAGGATCGTTTGTCGAAGATCTTCGCGCCGAAGTAGCAGGCCGCCATAGCGGTCGCGCTGTTGGCCGCAGGCGGGCTGGATGCGCTGCAGGCAGTGGTGATCATTGTCGCGTTGCCGTTCGCGCTGCTGCTGGTGGCAGTAATGGTGTCGCTGCATCGCGTGCTCTCGCAGGATCTCGGCCGACGCGAACGCGATGCGCGCGAACTGCACCGCGCGGAATTGCGCTGGCTGACGCAGGAGCGCGAGCGCAGCCTGGCCGGCGGCAACGATCAGGTGCCGCCCGGCGGAACGGCTTAGACATGAACAGCACCTATGTGCGACCCTCCCCCGCAACCCAGGACCGATGCAAGCCCAATGACGGACGCCCCCAGCACTGACCCCGATACGTCGCTACGGGGGGAAGCTGCACTGGTGCGCTCGCTGGGCTCGTTCCAGCTGGGTGCCTCGATCATCAACATCATCGTCGGCGCCGGCATCTTCATGCTGCCTGCCCTGCTGGTCGCGCGCATGGGCAAGGCCGCGCCGCTGGCCTTCGTCGCCGGTGCGGTGGCGATCATTCCCATCGCCCTGTGTTTCGCCGCGGTCGGTAGCCGCGCCTCGGCCACCGGCGGCCCGTACACCTATGTCACCGCCTGCTTCGGGCCGTTTGCCGGTTTCCTGACCGGGGCGCTGATGTGGATCTGCAACGTCGCCTCCAGCGCCGGCGTTGCCGCGGCGCTGACCAGCCAGGTCGCGCATGCCTATCCGCAGTTCGCGCTGGCCTCGCCGCGCGCGCTGCTCATCGCCGCGGTGTACAGCGCGCTGTTCGCCCTCAACGCATTCGGCGTCAAGCTCGGCGCGCGCATGATCGTGGTGCTGGCGGCGCTGAAGCTGACTCCGTTATTCCTGCTGGCAACGCTGGGCCTGTTCTTCGTCGACTGGCACCAGGTCAGCTTTGCCTGGGCCGATGTCCCGTCGTGGTCGGCGCTGGGATCGTCGCTGGTGCTGGTGGTGTTCGCCTATGCCGGCATGGAGACCGCGCTGGTGCCGTCGGGCGAAGTGCGCGATCCGGCCCGGCACGTGCCGCGCGCAACCATGAGCGCAATAGTGATCGTGGTGCTGCTCTACATCGGCATCCAGGCCGTGTGCCAGGGCATGGTCGGCGACAACCTGCCTGCCAGCACCGCCCCCATCGCCGACGCCGCCCACGCGCTGTGGTCACCGGGACGCACGCTGCTGCTGGTGACGGCCTGCGTGTCGATGCTCGGCTTCCTGATGGGCAATCTGTTCTCGTCGTCGCGGCTGCTGTTCGCGCTGGGCCGCGACGGCTTCCTTCCGGGCGCCTTCGGCCTGGTCGACGTGCGCCATCGCGTGCCGATGCTGGGCCTGTTCGCCCATGCCGCCGTCGCCATCGTGCTCGCCGTGGCCGGCAGCTTCGAGACCCTGGCGCTGATTTCCGGCGGTGCCATTTGCCTGGTGTTCGCCGCGGTCGCGGTGTCGGCCTGGTGGGCGCAGCGGATCAACCTGCGCGGCCAGGGCGAACCGCTGGTGCTTCCCGGCGGTACGCTGGTGCCGGGCCTGGCGGTGCTGACCATGGCCGCGATCCTGGCCACGCTGACCGAGAACGAATGGGTGGCGATCGCGTTGTCGTTGACGGCGCTGGTGGTGGTCTACGCGGTGCTGGCGGCGATGCGCGGCCGCGGCGCGCGCAAGTCGGCGATCTGAGCAATGTCCTCGGCATGACCGGGTGCCGGGGCTGCGTCGATCCTCAGCCGCGATGCTCCAGCGCCAGGTACTCCGCCGATTGCATCTCGATCAGGCGCGATGCGGTGCGCTCGAAGGCGTGGGCGAGCTTGCTGCCGGCATACAGCGCGGTCGGGACCACGTCCGCGGTGCAGACCAGGTTGACGTGACGGTCGTAGAGCTCGTCGATGAGGTGGACGAAACGTCGCGCCGGGTCGTCGTTGCTGCCGTCGAACAACGGGATGCCCCCGACCAGCACCGTGTGGCACTCGGTGGCGATCTCGATGTAATCGCTGGCCGCGCGCGGACCTTCGCACAGTGCGGCGAAATCGAACCAGGCGTGGCCCTCGGCCAGCGCGCGCACCGGGATCTGGCGGCCGTCGATCACCAGCGGCCCGTCTTCACGCGGGCAGGTCGCGGTGAGCTCGTGCCAGCGCTCGCCCAGCCAGGTGTCGGAGGCGGCATCGAGCGGGGCGCGGTACACCGGTGAGCGGGTCAGCGCGCGCAGGCGGTAGTCGTGGGCGCTGTCGAGATGAAGCACCCGGCAATGGCGCTCGAGCTGCGCGATCGCGGGGACGAAGCTGGCGCGTTGCAGCCCGTCCTTGTAGAGGTTGCGCGGCTCGGTATTGGACGTGGTGACCAGCGCCACCCCCTCGGCGAACAGGCGTTCGAGCAGGCGGCCAAGCAGCATCGCGTCGCCGATGTCGTTGACGAAGAACTCGTCGAGCACCAGCACGCGCAATTGCTGGCCCCATTCGCGCGCGATCGACGCCAGTGGATCGCTCTCGCCGGCGTGCGCGTGCAACTGCGCATGGACCTCGCGCATGAAGCGGTGGAAGTGCGTGCGGCGCTTGCCGATCGCGTCGTCGCCGGCCACGGGCAGCGAATCGAAGAAGAGGTCGATCAGGAAGGTCTTGCCGCGGCCGACACCGCCCCACAGGTACAGCCCCAGCGCAGCCTGCGGCTTGCGCCCGAGCAGGCCGTCGAGCAACCCGCGCCTGCGCGGCTCGTGCAGCGCGGCATGAATACGGTCGAGCTCGCGCAGCGCGGCATGCTGGGCCGGATCGTCGTTCCAGTCGCCCCGGGCGACGCCGGCGGCATAGAGCGTGGACGGCGTTCCGGTCGGGGCCGCATCCCGGACGACCGTGCTCATGCGTCTTGAGGCGCCTGTTCCGGCGGCAGGTAAGGCTTCACGCCGTGCTTGATCACGCCGCGCAGGTCGATCAGGCGGCGGTGGAAGAAGTGGCTGGTGTCGGGCATCTTCACCAGCTCCGGCGGCTGCCGCAGCTGCTTGAGGCTGTCGAGCCAGGCGTACACGGCCTGCGGGTCGACGATCTCGTCGGCTTCGCCCTGGATCACCAGCCACGGGCACTCCGGCGGCACGATCTTGCTGAAGTCCCAGTTGCGGCCGGCGGCCGGCGGCGCGATCGAGATCACCATGCCCGGCTTGAGTTCGGCCGCGCACTTGAGGGTGATGTAGGAGCCGAAGCTGAAACCGGCCAGCCACAGCTGCGCGTCCGGGCGCTGCGCGCGCACCCATGCAGCCACCGCGCGCAGGTCGTCGGCCTCGCCGTGGCCGTGGTCGAAGCTGCCGGTGGAGGCGCCAGCGCCACGGAAGTTGAAGCGCACCGTGGCCGCGCCCGACTCGCGCAGTGCGCGCGCCGTCATCGTCACCACCTTGTTGTGCATCGTGCCGCCGTCGGTCGGCAGCGGGTGGCAGACGATCGCCACGACCGGCCGGGCTGGCGCCTCGGGCGCCTCGACGGTGAGTTCGAGCGCGCCGGCCGGACCATCCAGCAGCAACGTGGTGGCGGCGTCGGTGGGGAACGCGGGAGTGTTCATGCGCTCATGATACGGGGAGGCGGGTTCAGGCTCCGTAATCCGACGGTCCCGGGACCTTCCACCAGGACCGTCATCCCGGCGAACGCCGGGATCCATTGCTCGGCTTCAGCGCCCGCGCAGGTCGAAACCCAGCAACAGCGGGTCGTGGTCGGAGCTGCGCCACGGCCCGGCGCCGCCGTCGCGATAACCGGCGCTCTCGGGTTCATCGGCATTGCTGTGCCACTCGGCGGCGCCACGCAGGCGCTTCGCCAAGTCCGCGCTGAGCAGGGCATGGTCGAGCCGGCCGAGCTTGCCGTCGTAGACGTAGCTGTAGGGGGCCTCGCTGTTGGGGGCATCACTGCTGGATGCGGCGACAGCGAACGCGTCGCGCCAGCCATCCTCCTCGAAAGCGCGCAGCGGCGATTCGCGCGCATACGCGTTGAAGTCGCCCACCAGCAGGGTCAGCGAGCGGCCGTGACCGGTCGGGTTGGCGATGGCAAAGCTGGCGAGCAGGCGCGCCGACATGGTGCGCGTGGCGTTCCAGCAGCCGGCGCCATCGCCCTGGTCGCGATCGTCTCCTTCGGCGCCGCTGCAACCCTTCGACTTGAAGTGGTTGGCGATGACGACGAGCGTCGCGCCATCGACGCGACCGTCCTTGATCGGCACGAACGCCTGCGCCATCGGCGCGCGGCTGTGCGGCCCGAACGGACCGCCTTCCATTGTCACCGGACGGCCCTGCGCGCGAACGCGGTCGCCGCGGTAGATCAGGCCGACCCGGATCGCGTTGTCGCCCGGGCCCCGGCCGGCATCGACGAAGCGCCAGTGGGCGCCACCCGCACCGGCGGCGTTGAGCGCATCGACCAGCGAGGCGATGCTGGAGTCGCGGCCGTAGCCATCGTTCTCCAGTTCCATCAGGGCGACGATGTCGGCATCCAGGGCGCTGATGATGGCGACGTGCTTGGCCAGCTGCGCCGACAGTTCCGCCGGGGTGCGTGCGCCGCGCGGGGTCGGGAAACCACCGCCGTGGCCATCGCCGTTGAAGAGGTTCTCCAGGTTCAGCGCCGCCACACGGACGTCGCCGGCCACCTTCGGCGGCTGTGGCCGCGGGGCGGCTGCCAGGCTCGGGCTCGACGTTAGCTGCAGGCGATAACCGGCGTCGGCCTGGTCGAGGACGCCGCTGACGCCGTCGAGGCGACTGCCGCTGCGCGCCTGCGCCAGGCCCTCGGGCCATGCGACCGCCAATTCGCCGTCTCCGCCACCGGCCTCAAGCCAGAGCTGTCGGCGCGCGTTGTCCGCAACGATCGCGCGCGCGGCCTCGGTACCCGGCCCGGCGCGCTCGGTCGGCTGCCACAGGCGCGCACCGACGCTGGCCAGGACGCGGCCGTGCTTGCCCAGGTCGCCACTGTCTGCCAGCAACACCGGCGCCTGGATCCGCACCGCCATGCCTTCCAGCCGCTCCCAGTCCGCCACCGCTTCGGCCACGGCGACCGGCGTCACCGTCCCGTGCCCGAGGCGCTGCACCTGGGCCTGTTCGAGGGCGGTGCGGCTGGCGCGGCCACGGGCCTGTTCGACCACCACGCCGCGCAGCCGCACGCGGTCGCCGGGCACGATCCGGTCGCCGGCATCGTTGCCCGCGACGAAAATCGCATCGGAGCTGGCCTCGTCGCCGTCGCCGTTGTCCTGCAGGAACCAGCCGCCCCCCTTGGCGCCTGCGCTGACCACGCCCTCGACGGTGACCGTCTGCCCCAGTAGCGGACTCTGCGCACCGGTGCCCTGCACGCGGCCGATCGCGATGGCATCGGCAGGGCTGGAAAGGGTGTTGCAGCCGGCCAGCAGGCACGGAACGAGCAGCAGGGCGAAAGCGGTCGGGCGGGTCGGGGTCATGGCGCGTTGGCAGCAGGGCGGTCGCGCATTATCACGACGAATGACGGCACTGGCTCGCCAGAAACGACAACGCCGCCCGGAGGCGGCGTCGCGCAAAGCGGGCGGCGATGCCGGCGCTTACTTCAGGTTGCCCAGCATCCAGTCGACCGTGGCCATGACCTGCTCGTCGGTCAGGGCCGGGTTGCCACCCTTGGCCGGCATCACGCCGGACGTGCCGGTGAAGCCTTCGATGGCGTGCTTGTGCAGGGTGTCCTTGCCCTTGCCGATGCGCTCGGCCCAGTGGGCCTTGTCGAGCGTCGGCGCGCCGCCGGCGCCGGAGGTGTGGCAGCCGGTGCACAGGTTGTTGAAGATCACCGAGCCGTCGGTGGTGCCGCCATAGGCGACCTGCGAGGCGGCCTGGGCAGCGGCTGCGGCCGAAGCGGCGGCCTGGGCCGCGGCGCCGGTGGTGCCGGCATAGACCGAGCCGACCGGCGCGATGCGTTCGGCGGTGCGCTTGGCCACGTCGGGGTTGATCTCCGGCGGCAGCTGATCGTGCACGAAGCTCGCAGCCACCATCAGGCCCACGGTGACCAGCATCAGGAAGCCGATCACCATCGAGAATTTCTTAAGGAACTCAAGGTCGTAATTGCGCACAAACCCACCTATGGCACGCACCCTTGCCGGGCACGCGTAGCTTCGACGAATAGTGGCCAGTATAAAGCCCGCCCCCGTGCTCCAGGCCACAGCAGGCCTGGGACATGGAAGTGGCGCGCCCGGAGGGATTCGAACCCCCGACCAATGGCTTCGGAAGCCACTACTCTATCCGGCTGAGCTACGGGCGCCTGGCTAAGATCCTGCGCGAATGGCCTGACCGGATGAATCCGATCACAGTCGCTCCGCGCGGGGCTGGCATTCTATCTGCAAATGCCCGGTCACGGGCTGCCGCGGCCGCCTTCAAGCCGCATTTCGCGCCCTCCGGGCGCCAATCGACCATCATCAGTCGCTGGAATATGAGTTACGAACGCTTCGAAACCCCGCCCGTCGAGCCGTGGAAGGCGCGCCTGGCCCTGTACTGGAAGCTGGTCCGCGGCGACCGCCCGATCGGCTGGCTGCTGCTGCTGTGGCCGACCTGGTGGGGCCTGTGGCTGGCGGCCGAGGGCATGCCACCGCTGTGGACGCTGTTCGTTTTCAGCGCCGGCGTCTGGCTGACCCGCTCGGCCGGCTGCGTGATCAACGACTACGCCGACCGCTGGCTCGACCCCCACGTCGAACGCACCCGGGACCGCCCGCTGGCGACCGGCGAGGTGCGCGGGCGCGAGGCGCTGGCGCTGTTCGCTGTGCTGATGCTGGCGGCTTTCGCCCTGGTGCTGACGATGAACCGGCTCACCATCTGGATGAGCTTCATCGGCGTGCTGCTCGCGGCCAGTTATCCCTATCTCAAGCGCTACACCCACCTGCCGCAGGTCTACCTCGGCGTGGCCTTCGGCTGGGGCATTCCGATGGGCTTCGCCGCCGTACGCGGCGAGGTGCCGGCGCTGGCCTGGCTGCTGTACGCGGCCAACATCGTCTGGTCGACCGCCTATGACACCTGGTACGCGATGGTCGATCGCGACGACGACCTGCGCATGGGCAGCCGGTCGACGGCGATCCTGTTCGGCGAGATGGACCTGGTCGCGCAAGGCGTGCTGTACGCGCTGTTCTTCGGCGCACTGGTGCTGGTCGGCCAGCGCGCGGGCATGGGCGACTACTACTGGGCCGGCGTGGCGGTTGCTTTCGCGCTGGTCGTCTACGAGTTCGTCATCGCCCGCACCCGCGAACGCGCGGCCTGCTTCCGCGCGTTCCTGCACAACCACTGGGTCGGGCTGGCGGTGTTCGCCGGCATCGCGCTCGATTACGCGATGCGCGGGCCCACGGCCTGACGTGGACGACTGACGCGCCTGCCTAGACGTATCTGGCCAGCTTGCGCAGGCGGAAGCCGGCGATGATCTGCAGCACGCCGTAGAACAGCGCGACCACGCCGATCCACAGCGCCACCGTCACCAGCCCTGCCGCCGGGCGGGCGAAGAACATCACGCCCAGTGCGATCGCCAGCACGCCGCTCAGGGCGATCAGCCATTCGCCTTCGATCTCCTTGCGCACGCGGATGGCCAGGACGATGCGCCAGATGCCGGCGATCACCAGCCACACCGCCAGCAGGAGCAGGAGGATGCCGGCCACGGCCAGCGGGTGCATCACGGCCATCAGTCCGAACGCGATCGAGGCCACGGCATACAGCGCCAGCCAGCCCTTGGACACGGTGACGTCCTTGCGGAACAGGGCGAACACGCTGATCAGGCCTTCGGCCAGCGCCATCACGCCGAACGCCCAGGCCATCGCGATCGCGGTGCTGCCGGGCCAGACGAATGCGCTGATGCCGAACAGCACGGCGATCACGCCGTACACCACCAGCACCCACCAGCTGCGTCCCAGGCTTGCCAACAATCCACTGCTGCTCATCGCGATCTCCTTTGCGTCGATGGCGGGCAGGGTGAACGCGGGGCGGTTTGGAGCGCGTGAAGCCCAAATGCACGTTCGTGACTGGCAGCGGCCGGTCAATTGCGCTGCAATCGGCGCATCCCAGTGCCGGAGTCCGTCCATGCGTCGCCTGTGCCTGTCGTTGTTGCTGATCTGTGCCGCCACGTCCAGCCAGGCCCAGCAGGCGCCGGTGCGAGAGCATCTGGCACCCGCCGGCTGGGAAGATTCGTACCACGGCCTGCATTACAGCCCGGTGGTGCGCATCGGCGATCGCGTGATCATCTCGGGGATTCCCGCGGCCGAGGGCGATACCGAAGAGGCCAAGATCCGTTGGGCGTTCGAGCAGATGAAGGCACACCTTGCGACGGTCGGTGCAACGATGGCCGACGTCGTCGAGCTGCAGAGTTTCCACGTCGCGCGCGACCACGACGAATTTCGCCGCCGCATCGAGCCGGTGCTGAAGGTGCACCGCGAGTTCTTCAAGGATCACTACCCGGCGTGGACGGCGGTCGGCACCACGGCGCTGTACTCGAAAGACGCGCCGATGGAGATACGCGCCGAGGCAATCATTGGTTCGGGCGCGAAGGCGAAGGCGGATATTCCGGTGCCGACTGCACCTTAGGCGTCTAGTGTTGGGCGTTGGGCGTGAGGCTTGTGGCTTCCGAAGGGCGTCGTCCGCCGGGTCGGGGACTGCTCCGCCCCTTAGTCGGACATCCTGTCCGATGCGGTGCGCGGGACATCCATGTCCCGCTGCTGCGCAATCCCCGACCCGGCGGACGACGCTCCAGCGTTTCATTACCCGGTCTTCGTTCCTCAAGCCGTCATTCCCGCGAAGGCGGGAACCGATGGACGTTGCTTCGTGCGCTCCTATCCGCCATTGCGCGACGCTTGCCGCCGCAGCAGGCGCCATCCCAGCAGCAGTTGCACGACGCCATAAAGCAGCGCACCCATCGCGACCCACAAGGCGATCGTGTTCAGGCCGATGTCGGGCTTGGCCAGGAACAGCACGCCCAAGGCGATGGCCAATGCGCCGCTCAGTGCCAGCAGCCATTCGCCGCTGACCAGCTTGCGCAGCAGCGAAGCGAACACCAGGCGGGCGATGCCGGCGACGATCAGCCACAACGCCAGCAGCCACAGCATTGCCTCGGCGAGCCAGAGGGGCTGGTACAGGGCCAGCGCGCCCAGTCCGATCGATGCCGCGGCATAGGCGATCAGCAACCAGTTCGGCAGGCAGATGTCCTTGCGGAACACGCTGAGCAGGCTGACCGCACCGTCGATCAGGGCGAGCAGGCCAAAGGCCATCACCATCACCTGCACGGTCCGCTGCGGCCAGCACAGCATCGCGATGCCGAACGCCAGCGCGATCACGCCGTACAGCACGAACACCCAGCCACTGCGCGCGACCGATTCGTCCTCGATCCTGCCCATCACCTGCTCCAGTCGGTGAAAGTCGCTGCATGGATACGGCGCGGCCGCGGTCAGGTCAAGTCGCCGTCTGGTTTCGAGGCCCGCAACTAGGCTCGGTGCGATCCGATGCCTACGGGCGTAGTTTCGAGAGCAACTGGATACCTATAGGTGGCTAAAGTCAACGCTAATGAATACTTATAGGTAAACAAACGTCAAAACAAAGTTACCTCCAGGTATCCAAATGCGCTTCGGCCTACCTTTGTGTGCCGGCTTCACTCGCTCTGGCCAGCCGCCGCAGCGTGCGCCAGCCCCGTCACCACGCCGAGCGACGCGTCGCCGGTGACGATCGCGGCGTCCGGAAAGACCTCCCGCACGGCCACCGGCACGTACGGTGAACGCGACATGCCGCCGGTGAGGTACACGACCTCCGGTTCATAGGGCAGCTCCGCCCTGGCGCGGCGCATCAATTCGCACAGGTGGCGCAGGAACGGGCTGGCCGCGTCCTCCAGCCGCGCCTTGTCGAGGCGCACCTGCAGGCCGTCTTCGATGTAGTCGAGTTCGAACTCGACCCGGTCCTCGTCGCTCAGGCGGATCTTGGCCTGCTCCACGGCACGGTTCAGGCGCACCGTGTGGCCGGGCAGCTTGAGCTGTTCCAGACGGGCGCCGAAAGGGGCCTCCACGTGCTTGAACGAGGCGTGCTGGAACCTGTTCTGCCGCTCCAGGTCATGCACGGTCGATGCCTCGTAGTAGCGGTGCACCGCGGTCGGCGTCACGCCCTTGCCGAACAGCGCCATGACGCCGCGCATGCTCAGCTCGATGTCGACGTCGGTGCCGCCGACCGGGTCGCCCCACGAACCGTCGATGACCGGCGCCGCAGCCGGCCCGCCGACATTGGCGAGCGCGATATCGGTGGTGCCGCCGCCGATGTCCAGGATCAGCGTCCGGCGTGGCGTGGTCACGCCGCGGTGATAGCCGAAGGCCGCCGCCGCGGGTTCCTCGAGGAAATCGACCGAATCGAATCCGGCCGCGTAGGCCGCGTCCGTCAGGATCTCCAACGCCTGCGCGCCGCCTGCTTCCTTCATGCTGCTGCGAAATCGCACCGGCCGGCCCATGAGCGCCGATCGCACCTCGGTGCCAAGCTGCGCCGATGCCGTGGTGCGGATGTGTCGCAGCAACTGCGTGGCGATCCGCAGCAGCGCCTCGCGCGCATTGCCCTCGAGCTTGTAACCCAGCATCGACTTGGGCGAGACCACGAGATGACCGCTGCCGCTGGCCATGTACGCCTTGACGGCTTCGTCTCCGTACAGCGCGTTCTGCACGTCCGCGCCGGCGTCCATCGCTTTGCGGATCTCATTGGCCGCCCATTGCCGGCGCACCGCGACCACGGCGGCACGGTGCATCTCGTGATCCGATTGCCTGCGCGCCGTTGGCACCAGGGCAAGCGCCTGTGCGCGCTGGTGCTCCGGCCGCCGCATGGCTTCATCGCGCAGGCGCTGCACGCGCGCCTGGTCCTGGGTCTGGTCGCGCCGCGCCCCGGCGACGAGCGCCCTCACCTGATCTTCCAGTTCGGCGGTCAACTCGAACTGCGCGACATCGGGCATGCGCAGCGGGAAGAACACCGTCGTTCGGAACTGCCGGTCGTCGCCGAAACGGATCAGCTGCAGCTGACCGTCGACGACCGCACCCGCGGCTGAATAACTCGTCCCGAAGTCGATTCCAATCCGCATGGCGCTGCTCTGTGTCGTGTTCTGCTGGTGTGACCTGTCAGTTTGACGCCAACGCTTCGAGCACGCCGACTAATCGCACCCACTGATCGCATCGACTGATCAGGCCACCCGCGCGCACACCCAGACATCGACCCGCGCCACGCCGGCGCGTTGCAGGGCCATGGCCGCGGCGCGCGCCGTGGCGCCGGTGGTCATGACGTCGTCGATCACGGCGACGTGTGCCGGCAGCGCGGCACCCACGCGGGCCGCGAAGGCATCGCGCACGTTGCGGCGGCGATCATCGCCATCCAGCGTCGACTGCGGTGCGGTCGCCCGCCGGCGCAACAGCAGGTCATCGCGCAGCGGCAGCTGCAGTGCGCGCGCCAGGGGACGCGCCAGTTCCAGCGCCTGGTCGTATCCGCGGCGGCGCAACCGCGAGCGGTGCAGGGGCAGCGGCACCAGCGCCTGCGGCGGCTCGGCGCGGGCCAGGCTGCGCGCCATCAGCGCCGCCAGCAGTCGGGCGCTGGCGAGGTCGCCATGGAACTTCACCCGTGGCAGCAGCCGGTCCAGCGGCGGTGCATAGAGAAAGACCGCGCGGGCCGACGCTTGCGGCGGCGGCCGGCGCAGGCATCCGCCGCAGGTGGTCGCGGCGGTCGCGGTAGTCGCCAGCGGCAGGGCGCAGCGTGCGCAGGCGCCCAGGTTGAAGGGCAGGTCGGCGTGGCAGGCCCGGCACAGATCCAGCCCGTCATCGCCCGGGTCGGCGCAGAGCAGGCAGCGTGGCGGCCACAGGGCCGCGCCGAGGCGCCGCAGCCAGCCTCCCGGCGCACCGTCAACTTGATCGCCCCCTGTTTGGTTGACAGTGCCGGCCACGCTTTCCAGACTGCCGGCCCTGTCCCGCCGCAACTGTCGGAAAAGCCATATGTCAGCTGTAAGCGCTGCGCCTTCCCCTTCCTCGACCCCCGCCGCCGACCTCACCGCCTTGCGCCACGACTGGTCGCGCGCGGAAGTACGCGCCCTGTTCGACCTGCCGTTCCCGGAGCTGCTGCACCGCGCCGGCCTGGTCCACCGCGAGACCTTCGACCCGGCGCAGATCCAGGTCAGCACGCTGCTGTCGATCAAGACCGGCGGCTGCCCCGAGGACTGCGGCTACTGCCCGCAGGCCGCCCGCTACCACACCGGTGTCGAGGCCACGAAGCTGATGAGCACCGAGGCGGTGATCGAAAAGGCCCGCCAGGCCAAGGCCGCCGGCGCCAGCCGCTTCTGCATGGGCGCGGCCTGGCGCTCGCCGAAGGACCGCGACATCCCGAAGGTCGCGGCCATGATCTCGGAAGTGAAGGCGATGGGCCTGGAGACCTGCGCGACGCTGGGGATGCTCTCGGGCACGCAGGCGCAGGCGCTGCGCGAGGCCGGCCTGGACTACTACAACCACAACCTCGACACCGCGCCGGAGTTCTACAACCAGATCATCCACACCCGCGAGATGCAGGACCGGCTCGACACCCTGTCGCACGTCCGCGACGTCGGCATGAAGACCTGCTGCGGCGGCATCGTCGGCATGGGCGAGTCGCGCGAACAGCGCGCCGGCCTGCTGCAGACCCTGGCCAACCTGCCGGCGCACCCGGACTCGGTGCCGATCAACCGCCTGGTCCAGGTCGAGGGCACGCCGCTGGCCGGGGCCGAGCAGCTGGACCCCTTCGAATTCGTCCGCACGGTGGCCGTGGCCCGGATCCTGATGCCGCGCTCGATGGTCCGCCTCTCGGCCGGCCGCGAGGCCATGAGCGACGAGTTGCAGGCCCTTTGCTTCCTCGCCGGGGCAAATTCCATCTTCTACGGTGAGAAATTGCTGACGACCGGTAATCCCGACACCGAGCGGGATATGGCATTGTTTGCCCGACTGGGCCTGCGACCGATGCAGGTCACTCAACAGGGGACCACCGTGCACGCCGATATCGTCGAACAAGTCGACGTCGATCCGTCGTCTTCGTCGTTCTGCCCGACCCGGGCGGCCTAGCCATGGGACGGGAGACGTGGCGTGAGCGTATCGAGGCAGCGCGCGAACAGCGCGTGGCGAACGCGCGCGTTCGCGTCCGGCGCACGGTCACCCAGCGCGATGGTGCGCGCTGCGTGGTCGACGGCCGCTCCCTGCTGAACTTCTGCGGCAACGACTATCTCGGCCTGTCGCAGCACTTCGCCGTGGTTGGCGCGCTGCAGGACGCGGCCTCGCGCGAGGGCGCCGGTGGCGTCGCCTCGCACCTGGTCTGCGGCCACCACGCCATCCACGACGCGCTCGAGCGCGAACTCGCCGACTGGCTCGGCGCGCCGCGCGCGCTGCTGTTCGGCAGCGGCTACATGGCCAACCTGGCGGTGATCCAGTCGCTGCTGGGCGATGATGACGTCTGCGTCCAGGACCGGCTCAACCATGCCAGCCTGATCGACGCGGCGCGCCTGGCCGGTTGCCGCCTGCGCCGCTACCCGCATGCCGATGCCGAGGGCGCCATCCGCCAGCTGCGCGGCATGCCCGAAGGCATGGCGATGATCGCCACCGACGGCGTCTTCAGCATGGACGGCGACGTCGCCCCGCTGCGCGAGCTGGCCCTGGTCGCACGCGTGCAGAAGGCGCTGCTTTATGTCGACGATGCCCATGGCATCGGCGTGGCCGGCCCGGATGGCCGGGGCACCGTCGCCGCAGCCAAGCTCGGCACTGCCGACGTACCCCTGCAACTGGCGACGCTGGGCAAGGCCCTGGGCGGCTACGGCGCGGCGATCGTCGGCGACGCCGACCTGATCGGGCACCTGTCCGAGACCGCGCGCACCTACATCTACACCACCGCCTTGCCGCCGGCCCAGGCCGCGGCGACGCTGGCCGCGGTCAAGCTGGCACGCACCGAACATTGGCGCCGCAACAAGCTCGAGGAACTGACCGGTCGCTTCCGCGAACGCGCCCAGCGCCTCGGCCTCGACCTGCTCGACTCGCAAACGCCGATCCAGCCGGTCCTGTGCGGCGAAGACGACCGCGCACTGGCCATGGCGCAGGCGCTCGAACAGGCCGGTTACTGGGTCGCGGCGATCCGCCCGCCGACCGTGCCGGAAGGCCGCGCGCGTCTGCGCGTGACGCTCTCGGCACTGCATGGCGCCGGCGATGTCGACGGCCTGGTAGATGCCATCGCCAAGGCCCGCGACCGCCTCAACCTCGGCATGACCGGCCTGCCCGAGCGCAATCTCGCCCTGGTTCGATGAGGTGGCCGGTGAACGGTCACCGGTGAGCGGCGAGCGCGACCTCGCGCGCCTGCTCGCCAGCCTGCAGGTCACCGCGCGCGACGGCGAGTTCGTCTTCGTCAGCCGGCCCGTCGCAGATCCTGGCCTGGCGGCGCTGTCGGAGGCCAGCGTCCGCGAGGACGAAGGCGTCACCTACGTGCTGCCCCGCGCCAAGGCCGATGCCCTGCGCCTGTCCTACGACTTCCGCGCCGCCTGGCTCAGCCTGGGCGTGCATTCGGCGCTCGAAGCGGTCGGACTGACCGCAGCCGTCGCCACCGCGCTGGCGCGGCACCAGATCCCCTGCAACGTCCTGGCCGGCTTCCACCACGACCACCTGCTGGTCGCGGCGGAACGGCGCGACGAGGCGCTTGCAGTGCTTTCTGCGCTTTCAGCGCTTTCGGTGCAGGCGTCGGCGCGCTGAGCACGGATAATCAGCTGCCGGGATGATTCCCGGCACGGACGCCATCCCCCACGCCGCAAGGCACCCGGTTCCAGGGCAACACAACATGTACATCGAGACGCGCGGGCAAGGTCCCGCGCTGGCAATGATTCACGGCTGGGCCATGCACGGCGGTCTGTTCGCGCCGCTGGCCGACCGCCTGGCCGAGCGCTACACGCTGCACCTGGTCGACCTGCCCGGGCACGGCAACTCGCGCGACGACACCACCCCGCTGCAACCGCAGGCGCTGTCGGCGCAGCTGGTCGAACGCGTGCCCGATGCGGTCTGGCTGGGGTGGTCGCTGGGCGGGCAGTTCGCATTGCGCGCCGCGCTCGATTTCCCGCGACGCGTACGCGGCCTGATCATGATCGCGTCGTCGCCGCGGTTCGTCGCCGACAACGGCTGGCCGCATGGCGTCACGCCGCAGTTGTTCCGCGATTTCGGCGATGCGCTCAGTCGCGATTTCCGCGGCACGCTCGAGGGCTTCCTCGCGCTGGAGGCGCTCGGTTCGCCGCATGCGCAGGAAGAGCTGCGCAGCCTCAAGGTGCAGGCGTTCGAGCGCGGCGAGCCGGCCGAGCGCGCGCTGCAGGAGGGGTTGGCGCTGCTCGACGGTCTGGATCTGCGCGCGGAGCTGCCACAGTTGCAGGTGCCGAGCCTGTGGATTTCCGGGCGTCGCGATCGCCTCGTGCCGGCCGGTGCGATGCCCGCCGCGGCCGCGTTGGCGCCGAACGCGCGCAGCGTGGTGATCGCGCACGCGGGGCACGCGCCATTCCTCGGTGCGACGGATCAGGTGGCGAAGGAAATCGACGCGTTCATGGCCGACGAGGCCGCGCAGGTGCCGGCATGACCGACCTGTTCGACCACCGCCAGGTCCGCCGCGCCTTCTCACGCGCCGCGCACGGCTACGACAATGCCGCCGCGTTGCAGCGCGAAGTCGCCTCGCGCCTGATGGAACAGCTGGACTACCTCGACGATCCCGCGCTCGACCGCGCGCCGCCGCAGGTCGTGCTCGACGTCGGGTGCGGCCCCGGCCATGCCAGCATCGCGATGCAGAAGCGCTGGCCGAAGGCCCAGGTGGTCGCGCTCGACCTCGCCCAGCCCATGCTGCGCGAGACCGCCCACAACGCCGGTGGCTGGCGGCCGCGATTCCTCGGCGGCGCGCGTCCGCACGCGGTCTGCGCCGACGCGCGCGCGCTGCCGCTGCGCGATGGCAGCGTCGACGTGCTGTTCTCCAACCTGTGCCTGCAGTGGGTCGAGGACCTGCCGTCGGTGTTCGCCGGGTTCCGCCGCGTGCTCAAGCCCGACGGTCTGATGCTCGTGTCTACCTTCGGTCCCGGCACGCTGCATGAACTGCGCGGCGCCTTTGCCGAAGCCGACAACGTCCAGCACGTCAGCGCATTCGCCACGATCGCCCAGTTCGGCGACGCCCTGATCGCCGCCGGTTTCAAGAACCCGGTGCTCGATCGCGACGAGTTCGTGCTCGGCCACGCCGACCTGGGCGAGCTGATGCGCGAGCTGCGCACGCTCGGTGCCACCAATGCCAACCTCGATCGCCGCCGCAGCCTGACCGGCCGCGCCCGGTTCGCCCGCGCCGCACAGGCTTACGAGCCCTGGCGTCGCGACGGCCGCCTGCCGGCGACCTGGGAAGTCATCTACGCCCACGCCTGGGGTCCGCAGCCGGGCACGCCGATCCGCGTCGGCGGCGTCGACGAAGTGCAGGTGCCGGTGAGCCGGATCCCGATCCGGAAACGCACGTGAGCGGGCGCCGACTGGCGCTGGCGGCGGTCGCCATCGCCCTGGCCTCGGCGTTCTTCTTCACCTGCACCTACGTGCTCAACCGCGCCGCCGCGGTGGAAGGCGGGCACTGGGCATGGACCGCGTGCCTGCGCTACCTGATCACGCTGCCGCTGATGCTGCCGGTCATGCGCCTGCAGGGCGGCATGGCGCCAGTGTGGCGCGCGATCCGTGCGCACCCGGGGCCGTGGCTGTTGTGGAGCGGCATCGGCTTCGTCCTGTTCTATCTGTGCCTGAGTTTTGCGGCGTCCAGCGGCCCATCGTGGCTGGTGGCCGGCACGTTCCAGCTGACCGTGATCGCCGGGATGCTGTGCGCGCCATTCCTCTATCGCGATGCGCGCGCGCGGATCCCGCTGCCGGCATTGCTGACCGGGATGCTGGTGGTGGTCGGCGTGCTGTTGATGCAGTTCGGCCACGGCGGCGGCGCTCTCGATCGCGATGGCTGGATCGCGCTGGTGCTGGTTGCCGTGTCGGCGTTCGCTTACCCGCTCGGCAACCGCGGGCTGCTTCTGCACCTGGAGAAAGCCGGCGTCGAACTCAATGCCACCCAGCGCGTGTTCGGCATGACCCTGGCCAGCCAGCCGATGTGGCTGGTGGTGGCCGCGTTTGCGTGGGCCGGCACGGGCCTGCCTTCGTCCGGACAGGTCTGGCTGGCCGGCGGTGTGGCTCTCGGCGCCGGCGTGATCGCGACCGTGCTGTTCTTCCAGGCCACCGGCATGGTGCGCAACGACCCGACCGCACTGGCCGCGGCCGAGGCGATGCAGGCGGCGGAGATCCTGTTCGCCACCGTGATCGGCGTGCTCTGGCTCGGCGAGCAGTGGCCGCAGGGGCGTGCGCTGGGCGGCGCGGTGCTGGTGGTGGTCGGCATCGTGGTCTTCAGCCTGGTTGCCGCACGCGCGGCCGCCGGCGACCGGCGTGCAACACAGGAACTGCGCGGCGATCGCGGCGCGTAGCCGCGACGGCCGTTGGCGGCGCGCCCGTCGTTCAGGCGGGGCTGGTTAGATTCGCACCATGCCGCGCAGCCCACACTTCATCCGTCGCCCACTGCTGGCCTTGGCGTTGATCTGCAGCGCGACCGCCAGCGTGCCTGCCCTTGCCCAGGACCGGTTGCTCGAGCAATGGGGCATCGACGCCGGCGCCCTGGTCGGCGATGGCCGGCAGATGCTGCTGCGCGCACCCGATGCCAGCATCGACGGGCTGTTCCAGGCGATCCACGCAGGCGCGCAGTCGCCGCAGGACGCGCGGGTCATGTGTGAGCTGTTCGATCCCGGCGCCGAGCGCACGCTCGACGGCTACAACCAGATTGCCTCGCAATTGAGCCAGGCCAGCCGCGTGCGCTTCGCCAATGCCGTCGCCGATTTCTTCGTCGCCGCAGCCCAGAGTCCGCCACAACCCTACGACCCAGCGCTGGCGATGCAGGCATTGAAGGCCGCGGGCGTCCGCGCGGCGATCCTCAACGACGGCTTCCTGGCCGGGCTCAACGGCAACGACCACCCGGCGCGATGCCGCTCCGTGGGCGCACTGCTCGACTCGCTGCAGACGCGGCCGGTGGCCGAACGCGCCTCGGTGATGCGCCTGCTGCTGAGCCAGGGACTGGACTACCTGGCCGTCGCCGGCGGCGGGCGCTGATCGGCAACGTGCTCCACCTGGAACATCACCCGTTTCTGGTAGGGCGTTCCCAGCAGGCTGGCCCGGTAGCCATAGGAGGCGATGCGCGCCTGCACGACCGGCCAGTCGGCCTGCTTGCACACCCAGACCACGCCGGCTTCGTGTTCGCCCAGTTCGACGTCGAGCGGTTCGTCGTAGGCCGGGTTGAAGCGCGGCTGCGGTAACGCGTCCAGCGAGATCTTCTCGACTTCCGTGCCGGTGCCCAGGTGCAGGTGCAGGCCATAGCGGGCCATGTCCTCGACGAACACCACTTCGTGCACGTCGCCAGGCGCACGTTCGCGGATGGCATCGGCCCAGGCCGACGCGTCCTTGTGGGTCGGCCACCAGGCCAGCGCCAGCTTGAGCGAGAGCAACACAGCCACCCATGCCAGCAGCCACGGCCAGCGTGGCAGCGAGCGACCCTCGCGCTGCCATTGCAGGGCAACGATGCAGGCCATCGGCAAGAACAACGGCAGCAGGTACAGCGGCATGCGCGAACGCGAGAGGCAGAACACCACCAGCGGCAGCAGCAGCCACAGCGCTGTCAGCAGCCAGGGCGCATCGGCCTGGCGTTGTCCGGCATCGCCCCGCCATCGACGCGCGAAGGTGGGTATCGTGCGCGCCCAGCGCCACAGTGCCGGCGTCCACGGCAGCGTTCCGAGTACGACGGTTGGCAGGTAGATCTCGAGCCAGCCGTACCACTCGCCATGGCGGCCGAACTCGCGGGTGGCCACGCGGTTCACCACCTCATCGCCGATGAAGTAGTGGAACAGTCCTGGATTGCCGTGGAAAACCGCGAGGTACCACGGCAACGCCAGCACCACGAACAGCACGATCCCCGACCACTGCAGGGTCCGGTGCAGGCGTCGGCCGGGCATCAGGGAATCGAACAGCAGCACGACTGGCAGGGGAATCAACCCCGGCGGTCCCTTGGTGACGAAGGCCAGCGCGAAGCCGACCCACATCAGCGCGATCCACCGCCGCGGATGCCGCCCGGTGCCGAAGCGCGCTTCGACGAACGCCCACATCGCCAGCGCCTCGCACGCGGCCAGCACATAGTCGGTGGTGATCAGCTGCGACGCGCCGACCGTGAACAGCATGGAGGAATAGGCAAGCGCCGCCGCCCGTTCGCTGCCAGGCGACAGCCTTCTGGCGATGCGCCAGGCAAACCAGACGCACAGCAGGTACGACAGCGCCGCCGGCAGGCGCGCGGCCCAGGGATTGGCGCCGAACACGGCCACGCTGGAGGCAATGGCCCAGTAGGTCAGTGGCGGCTTGGTCCAGTGCCCGACTTCATGGTTGCGGTGCGGGTTGAGCCAGTCGCCGCTGTGCAGCATGTTCAACGCGACGTTGGTGTAGCGGCCCTCGTCGGGATCCCAGATGCCGCGCGTGCCGAGAAAACACAGCGCCAGCACCACCGACATCGCGGCGATCCAGAGCGACGGGGAACGCAGAGCGTTGTGCATGCAGACTCGAAGGCAGCCTTGGCTGCGACACTCTAGTGACGGAAACGTAAAGAGACTGTCGGAACGCGTGGCGCCTGGAGCCTTCCCGCCTGCGAGTCACACACGCAATCGGTCACACGGGCGAGAGCGGAACCGGGCGGATCAGCCTCCGACCTGGGCGATCCAGTCTTCGAGGTTGTAGTAGTTGCTGACGCGCTGGATTCGGCCGTCGTGCACCTCGAAGAATGCACCGCCAGGCAGTACGTACTTCTGTCCGCGCGCCTGCGGCAGGCCGGAATCGCTGGCCACGTACTCGCCGTGGACAATGTATTCGGCGGCGGCGCGGGCGCCGTCGGGGGAGACCATGACGACGATGTCGTGCAGTTGCTCGCGATAACTGCGCGCCATGCGCTGCAGGAACGAAGCGAAGGCCTCGCGACCGATCTCGCGCGGGCCCTGGTTGAGATCGTGGATGATGCCGTCGCCCAGCAGTGCCAGCATCGCGTCCCAGTCGGCACGGTTGAACGCGGCGTAGTACGCCAGGATCAGCTCCGTGGCGCGGTCGTGACTGCGCGTGCCGTCGATCTTCATCATCGCGTGTCCTTGCGGGGATCTGGCGCCGTCGAGGGTGGCCGGCATGGCGATGATAGCGGTGCAGCGGGTGCCCGCGAATGTGATCCCTGCCGCCAAAGCCCGAAAGGGCACGCCTTCGCACGGCCGCCAGACCGTGTTAACGCGGCTCCGACACGCGCGACCTTCCCCCGGTGCTCCGCCGCAGGCGCCGTCAGCCGCGCGCGAACAGCTCCGGCAGCGCATCCGGGTCGACGTTGCCCCCGGAAAGAATGATGCCCACGCGCAGGCCGGCGAACAGGTCCTTGCGGGTCAGCACCGTGGCCAGGGCCAGGGCCGAGGACGGTTCGATGGTCTGCTTGGTGCGCTGCCACAGCAGGCGCATGGCAGCGACGGTGTCGCGATCGTCCGCCGTCAGGACCTCGGCGCCGTGCCGCTTCAGCAGGGCGAAGTTGGGCTCGCCAACGAGCGTGCGCAGGCCATCGCAGATGGTGTCGGGGGTGAACTGGGCGATGCGCTCGCCGCGCTGCATCGACTCCCACGTGTCGGCCGCGCCGGTGGGCTCGGCCAGGTACAGCTTCGTCCGTGGCGACAGGGCGGCAACGCTGAGCGCCGTGCCCGATGCCAGGCCACCACCGCCGACGGGGACGATCAGCGCATCGAACGAAACATCGCCCGACAGCAACTCCAGCGCCGCCGTGCCCTGGCCGGCGATGACGCGGGCATCGGCATACGGGTGCACCAGCTCCGCGCCGGTCTCGGCCTGGATCTGCGCGCACTTGGCTTCGCGGGCCGCGGTGTTCGCCGCGCAGCGGTGCAGCACCGCGCCATAGGCCTGGATCGCCGCGACCTTGGCCGCGACCGCGCCCTCGGGCACGACCACGTGGCAGGCGATGCCACGGGTACCCGCGGCCAATGCCAGTGCCGCGCCGTGGTTGCCGGAGGAATGGGTGACCACGCCGCGCGCAGCGTCGGCCTCGCTCAGCGACCAGATCGCATTGCAGGCGCCTCGAAACTTGAAGGCGCCGGCACGCTGCAGGTGTTCGGCCTTGAAATGCAGCTCACAGCCGGCGATCGCATCCAGGCTGCGCGAGCGCAGCACCGGGGTGACATGGGCGTGTGGTGCGATGCGTGCGGCGGCAGCCAGCACGGCATCGAAATCGGGCGCGACAAAAGCGCGCTGCGCGGTCTGCGCGGGGGCGGCGTTGTTCATGCGCAGATGCTAGCGCGACGGCGGCCGATTGAGCAGGCTGACCGCCGCCGACCCGGCGACCACCAGGGCCGCGCCGATCCAGCCCAGCGTGGTGATCCGCTCCGGGGCCAGCCATTGCGGCCACAGCGCGTGCACCGCCGCGGCGGCGGCAATGCACAGCAGCGGCGTGGTGGCGAGGATCGCCGACACCCGCGATGCCTCCCAGTGCGCCAGCGCTTCGGCGAATGCGCCATAGGCGCCAATCGTGTTGAAGGCGCAGTACATCAGCATTGCCCAGTGCACCGCGTCCAGGCGCAGCAGCGTGGCCGGATGGGCGAACGGCAGCAGGGCCACGCTGGCGAAGGCGTAGATGAACAGCAATACCTGCATCGAGCCCAGGCGCATCAGCAACTGCTTCTGCAGCAGCGCATAGACTGCCCAGACGATCGCGCCGACCACCACCAGCGCCGAGCCCAGCACATAGCCGGGTGCCCGCGCGCTGGCGGCCAGCTGGTCGGCGAAGAACAAGCCCATGCCGGCCACGAGCAGGCCCAGGCCGAGCCACTGCGCGGCGCGGAAACGCTCGCCGAACACCCACACCCCGCCCAGCGCCATCAGCAGCGGCGCCAGCTGGATCAGCAGCTGGGCGTTGGCCGGCGTGGTGTGCTGGACGCCAAGCAGATAGAAGACGTAGTTGCCGACCAGCATCACCGCCGCCAGCGCCAGCATCGCGCCGCCACGGCGGCCGAGCTGGCCGTACCCGCCAAGCTTGCCGCGAGCGCCGAGCCAGGCCGCGGTGACCACGGCCGCCACCAGGAACCGGAACCAGGTCAGGGTGATCGGGTCGAGGACCTCCAGGACCAGCTTCAGCGCAACCGGCAGCGTCGCCCAGCACAGTGCGGTGACAAGGGTGAGCAGCAGTCCCAGCCGCCACTGGCCGGACGCACGGTGCAGGGTCATCGGGCTCTCGCAGACATGGGGCTCTCGCCGAAACAAAGCGTGGCATGCTGGCAGCTGGCTGCGGGCACGGCAATGCGGTTGGATGGAATGCCGGGTTCCGCGGCGCAGCTGAACGCCGTTGCGGTCGCCGCCGTGCAGCGGGAAAAATTAAGGCCGAGTTCAATTCCGCGGCCTGATGCTGACGGCCTGCCCTGGGGGGTTCCGCATCATGATCCGCAAACTCGTTCTTCCAGTACTCGCCACGCTGCTGCTGGCGGGCTGCTATACCGACTACGCCTACCGCGGCCATGGCGGCGCGGGCGACTATTACTACGGCCAGCCCAGCGTGCAGTACCGCTACTACGGCGGCTACGGTGGCGGTTACGGCGGCTACTACGGTGGCTGGGGTGGCTACTACGGCAATCCGTATGGCTACGGCTACCCCTATCGCTACGCCTATCCGTATCGATACGGCTACGGCCCGTACGGCTACCCGGGTGGCCGCTATCCGGGCTACGGCTACGGTTACCCGGGCTACTACGGCCATGGCCATGGCCACGGCAACTACCCGAACCGTCCGGGTCGACCGTCGTGGAGTGGCCAGATGCCCCAGCCGGGCACGCAGCCCGGTCCGCGTCCGGGCGGCCAGCCCGGCGTCCGCCCCGGCGGCGGACGGCCGCCCAATGCGAGCAACGAACCGCGCCCGATGCCGCGCCAGGACGCGCCCAGGACACCGACGCGCGGTCGCGAACACGCACCGCGCCAGGAACCGTGACCCCGCCACGTTTGGGCTTGCGCAAGCTAGCGGCAATTCACATTTTTCTGCTTGCGTCACGGCGCGACTGACGGCAATCTGCGGACATTGACCGATTGCGTCGCTTTTGGACGTAAATCGCAAAGCGGCTCCGCTTCTATGTCGGCGCCCGGCGAGGAACCACGGATCCCCCCTGTTCCGTCCCCGTCGGGCGTCGGCGCCTAATCCGGCCCAGCGCGCACCGCGCGGCCCTGCAAATCGCAAGCCGACACCAGGCCCGCCAACGCGGGCCTTCGTCTTGTCCGGATATCAAAGAAAGGCCCCTCGGCCCCACTGAGCCCCCACTGGAGGCCCAGCCCCCTTGGTAAGGGGGCGCGGCGGCAGCCGCAGGGATTGGGAAGGGCATCCACGGGGCCCAAGGTTTGCACAGCAAACTTTGGGTTTTTATTGCCTGCGGCAATAAAAAAAGGGGGCCGAACGTCCCCCGACATTCGGCCCCCCGGCTTCCCCCGCGAGCGCTTGGCCAGCCCCTGTTCCAATTCCGGCCGGCGATGAGCGCCTGCCCCGCTGGGTGCATTAGATACAAAGCACGAACCGTGCCAAGTTTCACGTTGGATTCAGGCTGACCGGCAGGGCAAAGCCATGTGGCCTAAAATTCAGCAGCGGCCCGAGTTGCCCACCCGCATTGCCCCCAGGATTCGATGAGCCAGAACTTCTACCAGTACGACGTGATCGTGATCGGCGGCGGCCATGCCGGCACCGAGGCCGCGCTCGCGTCGGCCCGCGCCGGCGCCCGCACGCTGCTGCTGACGCACTCGGTGGAGACGGTGGGCGCGATGAGCTGCAACCCGGCCATCGGCGGCATCGGCAAAGGCCACCTGGTCAAGGAAATCGACGCACTGGGCGGCATCATGGCGCGCGCTGCCGACGCGGCCGGCATCCAGTGGCGCCGGCTCAATGCGTCCAAGGGCCCGGCCGTACGCGCCACCCGCTGCCAGGCCGACCGCTCGCTCTATCGCGCCTTCATCCGGCGCGCGGTCGAGAGCCAGCCCAACCTGACCCTGTTCCAGGCCGCGGTCGACGACATCGTCTTCGCCGACGGCCGCGTCGCCGGTGCGGTCACCCAGACCGGGCTGCGTTTCGAAGCGCCTGCGGTCATCCTCACCGCCGGCACCTTCCTCGCCGGCAAGGTCCACGTCGGCCAGACCACCTATGCCGCCGGCCGTGCCGGCGACCCGCCCGCCGTCGCCCTGGCCGCGCGCCTGCGCGAAGGGCCGTTCGTGGTCGACCGCCTCAAGACCGGTACGCCGCCGCGCATCGACGGCCGCAGCCTCGACTACTCGGTGATGGAAGAGCAGCCCGGCGACGACCCGCGCCCGGTCATGTCCTTCATGGGCAGCCATGCCGACCAGCCGCGCCAGGTCTCGTGCTGGATCACCCATACCAGCGAGCAGACCCACGAGATCATCCGCGGCGCGCTCGACCGTTCACCGCTCTACACCGGCCAGATCGAAGGCATCGGCCCGCGCTACTGCCCCTCGATCGAGGACAAGGTGGTGCGCTTCGCCGAGAAGCCCAGCCACCAGATCTTCGTCGAGCCCGAGGGCCTGGACGTCGCCGAGATCTACCCCAATGGCATCTCGACCTCGCTTCCGTTCGACGTGCAGCTGGCGCTGGTGCGGTCGATCCGCGGTTTCGAGAACGCCCACATCACCCGCCCGGGTTACGCGATCGAGTACGACTTCTTCGATCCTCGCGGGCTCAAGTCGACGCTCGAGACCAAGGCCATGGCGGGCCTGTTCTTCGCCGGCCAGATCAACGGCACCACCGGCTACGAGGAGGCTGCCGCGCAGGGCCTGCTCGCCGGCGTCAACGCCGCGCGTTTCGTGAAGGGCCAAGAGGGCTGGTCGCCGCGTCGCGACGAGGCCTATCTGGGCGTGCTCGTCGACGACCTGATCACCCACGGCACCAGCGAGCCCTACCGCATGTTCACCTCGCGCGCCGAATACCGCCTGCAGCTGCGCGAGGACAACGCCGACGCGCGCCTGACCCCGGTTGGACGCGAACTCGGCCTGGTCGACGACGCCCGCTTCGCCCGCTTCGACGCCAAGCGCGAAGCCGTGGCCCGCGAGAACACGCGCCTGGGCGCGGTCTGGGCCGCGCCGGGCAACGCGCTTGGCCGCGAGGCGATGAGCGCGCTGGGCATCGAGATCAGCCGCGAAACCAGCGCGCTGGACCTGCTCAAGCGTCCCGAACTCGATTACGCGAAGTTGATGCAGGTGCCGTCGCTCGGCCCTGCGGTGGACGACGCCGAAGTGGCCGAGCAGGTAGAGATCGGCGTGAAGTACGCCGGCTACCTCGACCGCCAGCGCGAGGAGATCGCCCGCCAGCAGCGCCACGAGACCACGGCGATCCCGCACGACTTCGACTACGCCGCCGTGCGCGGCCTGTCGGCGGAAGTGCAGGGCAAGCTCGAGCGCGTGCGTCCGCAGACCATCGGCCAGGCGCAGCGCATCCCGGGCATGACGCCGGCGGCGATCTCGTTGTTGCTGGTGCACCTGACCCGCGCCCGCCGCGCCCGCGTGGCCTGATCGCGTCGTCGCCCGGCAGTCAGCAGGCGCGCAGTCAGGCCGAATGCTGGCGCCGGAACTCGCCCGGCGAACAACCGGCATCGCGCTTGAAGAACTTGATGAAGTTGGCCGCCTCGCCGAAGCCGAGCTGCTCGGCGCCTTGGCGTACAGGGCGGGTATCCCCCTCGACGGCACTAGGAGTTAGGCTTGCCCCGATGAAGCCCAGCCTGATCCTGCCCCTGCTGTTGCTGCTGCCGGTTGCATGCGACCGCACGGCCACGCCCGCGGACGAAGCGGCCACCGCAACCACCACCGCGACCACCAGCGCGTCGCCAGCGCCGGCGAAACCCGAGGCGGTCGCGGCGGCCACGGCCGAACCGTGGACACTGCCGTCGGGCCAGGCTCCGGCGGCGCAGCCCGACCTGGTGCGCGCCCCCGACGGTTCCCTCGTGCTGTCCTGGATCGAGACCGACGGCGACGCGCATGCGTTGAAGTTCGCGCGCCAGGTGAACGGCAAGTGGAGCGATACAGGGCAGATCGCGCGCGGCGACGACTGGTTCGTCAACTGGGCCGACACGCCGCATATTGCAGTGACGGCCGATGGCGCGCTGTGGGCGCACTGGTTGAAGAAATCGGGCAAGGCGCCGTATGCATACGACGTCGCACTGGTGAGGTCCGGCGACCAGGGACGCACCTGGTCGAAACCGGTGCTGGTGAACGACGACGGCATGCCCTCCGATCATGGCTTCGTATCGCTGTGGCCGGCGGGCCCCGACCGTATCGGCGTGGCCTGGCTCGACGGCCGCAACAGCGGCGGCGGCGATGGCGGACACGGAGGGCATGAAGGCCACCACGGCGGTGCGATGACGTTGCGCGTCGCGTTCTTCGACGCATCGCTGCAGCGGGCCGACGAACGCGAACTCGATGCAATGACCTGCGACTGCTGCCAGACCGACGTCGCTCTCGGCGGCCGCGGCCCGCTGCTGGCGTATCGCGACCGAACGCCCGACGAGATCCGCGACATCGCCGTCACCCGTTTGCAGGACGGCGCGTGGACACCCGCGCACGTGGTCCACGCCGACGGTTGGAAGATGCCCGCCTGCCCGGTCAACGGCCCGGCCGTCGTCGCCGACGGCGATACCGCGCTGGTCGCGTGGTACACCGCGGCCGGCGACATGCCGGCGCTGAAGATCGCGCGCAGCAACGATGCCGGCGACACCTTTGCCGCACCTGTGACGGTAGACCAGGGCATGCCGGTGCAGGGAAGGGTCGACCTCGCACTCGACAAGAACGTCGCCTGGGTGCTCTGGATGCGCGAAGACGCCGGCGTGCAGTCGCTGCAGCTGGCGCGATACGCACCCGACCTCGGGCGCGAACTGCAGCGCGTCGAAGTGGCGCGGCTGCAGGGTCGCGGCCGCGCCACCGGTTTCGCCCAGCTCGCATTGGCCGATGATGGCGCCTATGTCGTGTGGACAGACGTCGTCGACGGTAAGCCGCGGCTGCAGGGCCAGCGCTACCGGCTGGCACCGTGAGCCCGGTCGTCCACGCCAGTTGCCATTGCCGGCGCCTGGCCGTGGAGGCCACGCTGACCCGGCCATTGCACGACTACGCCCCGCGCGCGTGCGACTGTGAGTTCTGTACCCGGCATGGCGCGGCATGGCTGACCGATCCGGCGGGACGGTTGCGAATGCGCCAGCAAGACGGCAACGCAGCGCTGCACTACCGGCACGGATCGGATCAGGCCGAGTTCATTGCCTGCGCAAGCTGCGCCGTGCTGGTGCTGGCGACCTACCAGAACGATGGTCGTCTATACGCAGCGCTCAACGCCAGAACAGTCGAGGGTGCTCCGGGTTTCGCACCCGAACAGACCGCGCAACCGCGATTGCTGCCGGCCGCGGAGAAGGCGACCCGCTGGCAACAGCTGTGGTTTGGCGACGTCAGGATCGAGATTGCATAGGCGAACGTGGCCCGTCGAACGCAACGCCAGATCAGGTCATTCTGCCGGTTTGGTGGAAGTTATAGAGTCTTCGGACGTTCCCATCCGAGGGTATCGAATTGAAGACGCAGTACTACACCTCCTCCAGTCTTGACGGCTTCCTCGCTACGGAAGACGACTCCCTCGAATGGCTGTTCCCGCTGGCCGATATCGAGCAGACGAGCTATCCATCGTTCATCCAGGGCGTCGGTGCGATCGCCATGGGATCGGCCACTTATGAGTGGATCATGCGCAACGCCAAGGCGGTTTCGGAGCAGACGGGATCGGCCTGGCCCTACGCACAGCCAACCTGGGTTTTCACCAGTCGAAAGCTTGCGACGGTTGCCGGCGCAAACGTCCATTTCGTCGAGGGCGATGTGAAAGCGGCCCATCAGCAGATGCTCATGGCTGCTGGCGGCAGGAATGTCTGGGTGATGGGAGGCGGAGATCTCGCCGGGCAGTTCCATGACGCCGATCTGCTGGACGAGATCATCGTCCAGATCGGCTCGGTAACGCTGGGACAAGGAAAGCCGCTTTTCCCGCGTCGGGTTCTGAGTCCGCGCCTGTCCCTCGAATCGGTGGCTCAGGTCGGAACGGGGTTTGCCGAGCTGACGTATCGCGTGTCGAAGACCAGGTAGACGTCTCGCCAACCAGAACCAAGGGCGGAGTACAGGACGCCGCCCTTGGCAGTCGAGCTACAGCGAAATACTAGTAACCGCAGTACCAGCCGTTGCCATCGCCCTCACCGACACAGAGGCATCGAAGTAGCCGATCTCAACTTCATACGCCCGCCGAGCTGACGCAATAGTGCTGGTTGCAAGCAGCGTGACCGCGAGCGAAGACCAGAACACAACGCGACGACTTCCTTTCATGGCAAATCCCTCCATAGGCCGCCTCATGCGTTCGCGCGCTAATCCGCTTGCCTGCGCCGACGACGCCAGGAGCAAGAGAGATAGGCATACCAGTCGCATCGCCGGGTCCTGATGTGGAATGGGTGGTATCCGACCACCGCCCGGCAACCTTACGTACCGTCCGGGTCCAGTGCCAGGTCCCACTGCCTCTGGTACGAGCGCAGCGGACCACCGAAGGGATACGGCGCGCAGGCGCAGCCCCGGACAAACCGGCCCCAGCGCGTCGGCGGCGGCGGGTCGCTGCAAACCATCAGGCGGTCCGGCTGTGAAGGCTCGCCGGCCTCGGTGTCCATGCGGAACAGCAGGGTGTTCCCCGTGTCGACCCACAACGCGCGGCCCTGTTCGAAATCGTCGACCTGCTCGGCCGTGACCGGCCGCGCCGCGGTTGGAAGATGCTTGAGCCACAGGCGCTTGCGCAGCTCGCGCACCCAGCCGCGCGCCGGGGCTTGCGTGTCCACCACGCCCACGCCCAGCTCGCCGTCGTGCGAGAGACCGCGACGATTGAAGTTGGCCGAGCCGATGACGGCCATGGTGTCGTCGAAGATCCACATCTTCGAGTGCAGCCAGTAGCAGCGGTCCTGTCCGCCCTTGTAAGCCCACAGCGAGATCTTGTCCGGGAAGCGCGCGGCGATGCGGCGCACCAGGTCGCGGCGGCGCTGGTTGGTCTGGAACAGTTCGCCCTGCACCGTGCCCACGCCCGTCGTCAGCACCAGCATGTGCTTGAAGCTCGGCCGGGCGATGGCTTCGGCAAGCGCCTGCAGCAGTTCTTCCTGGCCGCCCATGGCGGCAGAGGCGACGAAGTACTGCTCTTCGACATAGATCGACTCGCGCGTCGCGCGGATGGCCTGGACCAGCAGATCGTGGATCGACGACTCGCCCTTGGGCGCGAAGCTGAACTCGCTGCCGTTCTCGACATCGCGCATGACCTGGGCCATCGACGCGCGCGCATTCTCCGGGCGCAGCACGGTCAGCGGGATGCCGGTGCAGGGGTTGCCATAGGTGCGTACCACCTGCACCGCCCGCGCCGTACCCGCACGCGCGTTCACCACGGCGCGCGGCGTCCCTGGAATCGGAGTGCTGCGCTGGCTGGCGTGGCTCCCCCAGCGCGCTGCGAGCGTGGCGTACACGTCGTGGGCGGCCGGTCCGCGCAGTTTCACCTGCACGTCGTGCCACGGCGCCCGCTTGCTCACGGGATCGGCCAGCCGGTCGCGACCGATGTCCATGCCGCCCACGAAGGCGGTCACGCCGTCCGGGGTCAGCACCGCGGCGGCCTTCTGGTGGAAGCAGCCGGGCAGTCGCGTCCGGTCGTCGAGGATGGCGGCGCAACCCGGTTGCCGCCGCAGCCAGTCGGCCGCGGGCGGACTGGGATTGCCGTGATGGCCCGACAGGAGCACGCAGACGCGCGCGCGGGCGGCGCCGGCCTGCTTGAGCAACTCACCCACCGTCTGCTTCGGATCGTCTCCGAGCGGCGTGTCCAGATCGATGCTCCAGCCGGCAAGCAGCACCACGTTGCCTTCGCCGGCCGTGCGAAGCGCGTCGCCGAGCGCGCGGTAGTAGTCGACGTAGTGGATGTAGGCGGTGACGTCGTTGTTCTCGCAGGCCGCAGGCGGCTGCCCGCGGCGCGCCTTGGCGATGAACCAGCGGTCCAGCAACTCGCTCATGGCTGCCGCCCTGGGCTAGGCGATGTCGACCGGCTTGGTGTCGACCTCGAGGTCGATGCCACTGGTGGGCGTGTATTCGAACCAGCTTGCGACGAGCGACGCGCCTGCCGCCGAGGAGATGTCGGCATCCAGCTCATCGCCGCCCGCGGCTGCGTCCGCGCCGAAGGAGATGAGGTCGTAGTCGTTGCCGCTGCCCGGGATGTCGTAGACAAGGTCGTTGCCCCAGGCATCGGGATCGGGCGCACCGCCCGGCAGGTCGGCGAGCGTCGCGGGATAGTGACCCTCGTCGACGCGGAACTGCTCGATCTGCGCGATGACCGTTTCCATGTTCTCCCAGGTCCGCCGTTGCTGCGGGTATAGCAGCGGGCGCGCGTGCTTTTCCGGATTGGCCGGCGGGATCCCCATGTAGTTGGTGCGCGCGAAATTTGCGATCTCCTGCGCGATGGGCAGGTACGGCGAAGTGCCCGGACCCTGCAGCGAGCCCGTCTCGACCAGGCGCGTGAAGTCTTCTTCGTAGCCGGGCCGGATGGTCAGCACCACGCGCATGTAACCGGCACGCAGGAAGCGCTGGTGCTCCGGGTCCGCGCACTCGAACAGCAACTTGTCGCGGCCCTGGTTCTCCGAACCCCAGAAATAGGCATAAGGAAAGTAGAGCAGGTTCTCCCACTCCACCGCCTGCTGCACGAACTTGACCAGCTCGCCAAACAGCAGCGCCTCCGCCCAGTCGGCTTCGACGATGCCGGTGAAGGTGGGGGAGTCTGCGACCGGCCCCGGATTGCCGGTCATGTGGAACTGCTCGTTGGTGAGCAGTCGATCGATGGTCTTCTGCACGCTGCCGGGCGCGTTGGAGTAGCCGCTGGACGGACCCAGCAGCCAAAGCATGATCAGGCGCAACATCTCTTCTCGCTCGATGCGGCGCAGCGAAAGCGTGTCCTTGGCAGTGAGGTCGCGCCAGAGACGGTCGCGCTCGACCTGCAGCCGGCTCATCCGATCCTGGTACTGGGCGCGTGCCGCGGCGTGGATGGCGTCCCACACCCGTCGCCGCCAGTCCACGTAGACCGCATGCGTGCGCGAGTACGTGACATCGAGTACCAGCGCGGCCGACAGGATGGTCTGGTACATGCATACGCCGGTGAGATGGCCGGTGGCGCCCTTGAAGTGGTTGAAGTCGCCGATCGCTTCGTTCAGCGGGAACGCCGGCGGCTTGTGAAAGATGGTGTTGCCGCTGTACCAGCGGAAGTGCCACGCTTCGCCGGTCCAGCGGTTGATGTGCGCGGTGGCGGTGGCGGCAAGGAACTCGTAACCCGCGGGTACATCAAACTCGAACTTGAAGTAGCCGACGTTGTGCCGGTCGTCCTCGGCGATCGGCCCGATCGTATTGCTCAGGCTCTGCTTGACCTGCTCGTCGGGGAGGTCGGGCAGGCCCAGCGCGCCGACCTTTTCGCCCTCGTCCACGTAGTTGAGCGTGGTGAGGTCCTCCGGCTGCAGCGCGAAGACAAACGGAACCTGCAGTTCGGCATCGATCGCGGCCAGTCGCCGCCAGCGCGCCCACAGCCGTACTCCCGGGGTCGGGATGGCGACGTCGTAGGTCATCCGCAGGCCATAGCGGAAGAGGTCGGTCTTCCACTTGCGCATCATCTTGTAATAGTCGATGCGCCGCGCATTGGCAGTGGGGTTGGTGATCGTGCGGAAGCTCCTGTCCTCGGTGCCCTTGCTGCTCTCGAGCTTGATGGAGACCTTGTGCTCCTGGCGCGAGCGGGCCGAGGCCTTCTCCGTCACTTCCTTGATCTGGTGCATCGAACTGCTCAACGAGTCGTGGGTCTCGTTGTTGTTGTTCAGGCCAAGGGTGGTGGTCAGCGACACCGGGCCATAGCTGCCGGTGAGCGTGGAACCGAAGCTGAGCGCATCGGCATGCCGGGCCTCGTTCTGTGTCGACATCGAGGCGTCCGTCTTCTCGGCGACGCCACGCTCGCTGTAGCTCTCGAAGGCGTCCTGGACGATGTCTTCGTAGGTCTGGGAAGACGTCGACCACTCCTTGTGCGAAACCGTCACTGTCTCGCCGGGCGCCATCGGCACGGTGAAGACGAGTTCGCCGCGTTCCACGCCCGCCGGGTACATCTCCAGGCGCTCCAGGTGCAGGCGGCCGACCGGAGACACCTTGATCTGCTGCGCGAAGGCCTCCCGCACCATGTCGAAGGCGCCGGTGCGCTGGGTGCCGCGCAGTGCGGCCACCTGGTCGGCGATCGCGACCAGGCGCTCGGCCGGCACGCGCGCGAGGCCGGCGGCGGCCTCGAGGTGCGAAGCCGTCTCGAGCTGAGCCACGGCGTGCAGCGTCTCGCGAACACCGGGATCGTGCGCAGTCGAGTGTTCCCGCAGGCGCTGCAACTCCGGCGACGTGACCCGCAGGGCGCGCACGAACGCCAGCTTGCGCAGCGCGCCTTCAGGCTGCGCCGCGGCCGCTTCCTGGTCGTTGGCCGTCAGCTTGGTGGTGACGTGGTTGGCGGTGAACAGAAGCCGCTTGCTGTTGGTCCGTTCCATCGAATCGCTCCTTTGCCATCCGTGGAATGAACACGGCCATTGGGATCGAACGCGATGGCGCGGACGCACAGGCCACCTGTGCGGACTCGCCGACGGGCGGTTGCGGCAGCCCTATTTCTGCGCGATATCCAGATGCGTCAGGTAGAGCCGCAGATCGAACTCCAGCTGGTGGTAGTCCGGTTCCATGTGCGCGCACAGCTGATAGAAGGCCTTGTTGTGTTCGGCTTCCTTCATGTGCGCCAGTTCATGCACGACGATCATCTTCAGGAACTGCGCGGGCGCATCACGGAACACCGTGGCGATGCGGATCTCGCGGCTGGCCTTGAGCTTGCCTCCGTGTATCCGCGAGATCGCAGTGTGGGTTCCGAGCGCGTGCTTCATCACCTGCAGCTTGCTGTCATAGATCACCTTGCCCAGCGGCACCGACTTGCGCAGGTGGCGGTCCTTGAGCGCCTGCACGTATTCATAAAGCTGGCCGTCGCTGCGCACGGCGTGCGGCTGGGGGTACTTGCCGGACAGCACCGTGCCCAGTCGATCCTGTTCGATCAGTTCGCGCACCCGAGCCTGCAGGTGCTGCGGATAGCCGGCGAGGTACTTCAGGTCTTCCATCGGCGGGGATCGAGGCGGGAGGCGGGGTCGGTGGGTATGATGGGCCGGAAATCCACGGCAAGAAACCGCGACATGGCAAAGGCGAATCCGCTCCAGGAACAGCTGCTCAAGGCCGGACTGGTCAAGAAGTCCAAGCTGGCCGAGGTGGCGCGCGAGCAGAACAAGGCCCGGCACGCCAAAGGCCCGTCTGGGCCGAGCGAGATCCAGCTGGAAGCCGAGCGGGCGCGCGCCGAGAAGGCCGAGCGCGACCGCGCACTGGCGGCAGAACGCAAGGCGCAGGCGCGCATCACCGAGCTTCGTGCCCAGGCGCGACAGATCATCGAGGACCGCAAGGTGCCGCGCTCGGGCGAGAGCGAGTACCGCTTCACCGCGGACGGCGCCATCCGCACGTTGCTGATCGACGGCGACCTGCGCAAGAAGCTGTCGTCCGGCGTGCTGGTGATCGCCCGCATCGACGAACGTTACGAGCTGCTGCCACGCGCGGCCGCCGACAAGGTGCGCGAACGTGATGACAGCATGATCGTGCTCGATCATGGCCAGGACGCCAGCGCCGAGCCCACCGCGGCTTCGTCTGAAGACGACGAGTACTACGCGCAGTTCAAGGTGCCGGACGACCTGATCTGGTGATCGCGCGCCCTGCAAGCTGAACCATTAAGGGACGTGTAGACCCGTTTTGCATTTCACGCACGGTCCGCTTACGCGCGGGCGGCGACCCTGCCAGTCCGGCAGCGTCAATGCCAACCGCGAGGAATGCGTCCATGACCCATGCGTCGACCCATACGTCCGAACCGTCCACCGCACCTGCAGTCGATCTGAGCCGCTATCTGGGCACGTGGTACGAGATCGCCCGCCTGCCCATGCGGTACGAGCCGGAGGACTACAGCAACATCACCGCGACCTACTCGTTGAACCCCGATGGCACGGTCAAGGTCGACAATCGCGCCGTCAATGGCAAAGGCGAGGGCGAGCAGTCGGTGGGTGAAGCGGTCGTGGTCGAAGGCAGCGGCAACGCGAAACTGGAAGTGAGCTTCATGCCCGACGGCCTGAAGTGGGTGCCCTTCACCAAGGGCGATTACTGGATCCTGCGCGTGGACGATGCGTATCGAACCGCGCTGGTCGGCTCCCCCGATCGCAAGTACCTGTGGCTGCTCGCGCGCGAACCCGCCTTGCCCGAAGCCGAGCAGCAGGACTTCCTGGCCACCGCACGCCAGCAGGGATTCGAACTCGACAAGCTGATCCGCACGCCGCAACGCGCAGCGCCGCATTACTCCCCTTGAGGGGAGGGCGGCGGATCGCCTCTCCCGACGCGCCGCTTCAGGCCTGGACGGCGTAGAGCTTCACCTGCTCGGCATCGGCGGTCAGCTGCACGGTGTCGCGGAAGTTGAAGCCAATGCGTTCGAGTACCTTGATCGAAGCGTTGTTGCCGGGCGCGACAATGGCCAGGAGCTGCGGCATCGCCAGCGTGCGCAGCGCGTGGTCGCGCACGGCCTGGCAGGCCTCCAGCGCATAACCCTGGCCCCAGTGCCGCGGCAGGAAGGCATAGCCGATGTCGGCGGCCGGCAGGGTGTCGCGGCGGATGATCCCGCACGTACCCACCGGGATGCGCGAGTCCTTGAGTTCGACCAGCCACAGGCCGTAGCCATTGCGCGCATAGCTGTCGCCTGGACCGGTGCGGATGTAGTTCACCGCGCTGGCCAGGTCGCTGACGCCGCGGTCACCGATGTTCTCCAGGAACGAGGGATCCGTCAGCAATTCGAGGATGAAAGGCGCATCGGATTCGTCGATCTCGCGAATGTTCAGTCGTGCGGTCTGCAGTACCTGGGCCATGCGTTCCTACTTCTCCTTTCGCCAGTTCAACGACGCCCGGTTCTCCAGCGTGCTTGATTCGATCTGCACGTCGAAACCCTTGCGCAGCAGGTATTTCAGCATCACCACCTGGCCGGTGCCAAGCAGCGACACGCCGTAGCCGACATACAGTCGCGGCGAGATGTGCTTGCCCACGCCGAGCACGCTGCCGCCCAGCGCGCGGCTGTCGCTCACACCGGCATCGTCCAGGCCGAGTTTGGCGCCGAGCTGCGAGGCGATCAGGCTGCCGCCGGCCGACAGCGCGGCGCTGGCAGCGTTGAGCTGCTTGCTCTCATCGCTGCTGGCGCTTGCCAGCGGCCGCCCCAGGGTCAGGTAGGCCAGGGCCTCGGACTGCGAGCTGGCCGGGTCCGACCACACCAGCGCAGTCGGCGCGCTGGCGCGGCCGCGGATGTCGACGCCGGCGGTGACATCGCCGACCACGCGCTCGGCGCGGATGTTGAGGATCGGGTCGGCAACCGGCCCGTTCGACCACGACAGTTCGCCACGGGTGATGTCGAGTTTCTGGCCATAGGCCTTGTACCGGCCCTGCACCTGCAGCTGGCCGCTGGCGGTCATCTCGCGCCCGGGGTGCGAGCGCACGCGCATCTTGCCGCCGAGGCTGCCGTCCAGGCCGAAACCGTTGAGGCGGACGTCGTCGCCCAGGGCCAGGGTCAGGTCGAGTTCGAGCGGCGTATCGCCGGTGTCCTCGGGGTCTTCCGGATCGAGCACCACCACGTCCGGCGACGCCGACACGCCCTGGTCGAGCCGCTCGAGGTCGATCTTGGCCGACGGCACGGTAACGGTGCCGGTGACCTGCAGCGGCTGCTTGGCGGCGTAGCGCACTTCGATGTCGGGACTGGCCACGGCATGCAGGTCGCGCGTGTCCGACACCAGCACGTTCTGCCCGCGCAGCGTCAGCGTCAGCGGCGCGTCCATGTTCTGCCAGTTCAGCGAGCCGTCGATGTTGAGGATGCCTTCGCCCGAGCGCACCTGGCCGTCGATGCGCGCGCTGCCGTCGGCGAGCGCGTTGAGACGCACGTCACCATCCTCCAGCACGATGGCCAGCGACGGCAGCTCGGTGGTGAACTGGGACAACCGCGCCTGGCCACCCAGCTGCGGGCGCGCGCGCGTGCCGGCCAGGCTGATCCGCGCATCGAGCCGGCCCTTGGGCTCGACGATGTCCGGTGAGAACAGCTCCATCCACACCAGTTCGTCGGTATTGACCGAGACCTCGCCGGCGATCGGCGCGAAGTCGTCCCAGCCGGTGGCGATGCGCGCATCGATGTGGCCGCCGCTGTTGAAGGCGGTGGACAGTTCGGCATGGATCCGTTTGGGATCGAAGGTCGCGTTGAGCACGAGGTTGTCGTAACTCAGCATCTCGCGCCGCGCACGCTCGCTGTTCTTCAGGCCGCCACCGGCCGAGCGCAGATTGAACTGGCCGCGCCAGGCATTGCCGAGTGGTCGCAGCTGGCCTTCGAACGAGACATCGCCGCGCAGCAGCCAGGGCCGGCGTTCCTCACGCTCGGGCAGGTACGGCACCAGCAGGCTCAGCGGCAGCGACTGGCCGCGCAGGTCCAGTCCGCGTCGCGGCCAGTCGGCATTCGCGCACAAAGAGCCGCCGCCGGTGGAGGTGAAGCAGCTGTTGCTCAGCGCGCCGTTGCGGCCGTCCCAGCGGAAGCGCGCGGCCTGCTGCAGGCGCCATGACGCGCCCTTGGCCGGCGTCAGCTGGAACGAGGCAAGCGCGCCTTCCCAGGTCGTGCCGCGCTTGAGCGCGTTGCCCGACAGCGTCAGCGTGCCGATATCGCCGCGTGCCTCGCCCTGCAGCTGCAGGGCTTCGACCGCGCCGCGCGCGTCGACCGTCAGCGACGACAGCGGCAGGCCGACGTCGAGACCGCTGGCGCGCACCGCGATCGCGCCGCTGCCGCGCTGCCACGGCAGCCGGCCTTTGGCGCTGAACGTGTCGGCGCGGTAATCGCCGTACTTCAGGCCGCTGCCGGTGAGGTCGGCGACCACATCCGGCGCGGTGCGCGGGCCGCTGAGCTTGAGCGTGCCGCGCAGCGTGCCGGCACCCTCAGGCAGAAGGTCGCTGAGCACGAGCGGGCTGAACTTCGCATCGATGTCGAGATTGCTGGCGACCTTCCCCTTCGCGTCGATGCGGCTTCCGCCGAGCGAGAGCGCAACATCGCCTTCGTAGGCGGTCTCGCCGCCGGCGGTGCCGGCGCCGTGCATGGCAAAGCGGCCTTGCCCCTTCAACGGACGGTTACGCAGGCGGCCGCCCAGGTCGGTGGCATCCGCGCCGATCTCGAGGCCGCCGTCGGCGCGCGTGCTGCCCCTGGTCGCCAGCTTGCCGTTGATCGAGCCCTTCCAGTCCGGCGCGAAGTAACCCGGGTCGAAACCGGCGAGTCGGGCATTGATGTCCCAACCCAGTGCCGGCGCCCAGGCGATGTCACCGCTGCCGTCGAGCGTACCGCTGGGCATCGTCGCCTTGAGCGTCTTGAGCGTCATGCGCTCGTCGTTGCCGCGGCCGTCGAACTGCACCACCGCCTTCTCGCCGTCGCGGGTGAGCGTGGCGTTGCCGATCGCCGCCCAAGCCTTGAGCGTGCCGGCGAAGCCGAGGTCGGCGTCGGCGCCGATCGTCGGCGACGCTTCGGCGCCGCCGCCAGCGGTCTGCGCGGTGCCCTTCTCGCCGCCCCAGCGCAGGTCGCGTGCGTTGATGGCGAAACGGAAGCTGGCGTTCTCCGCGTCCTTGAAATCGGCATGGCCGCGCAGCGTGGCGGTGCCGTCGAACACGCGCAGCGCCAGCGGCTGCACATCGAGCACCTGGTTCTCCAGGCGCACCTTCGATGGCAGCACCGTCGCCACCAGGTCGCCCTGGCGGAATTCGCCACGCAGGTTGGCGTTGCCGCCGACGCCATCGGCGCTGAAGCTGCCGATCACCAGCTGGTCGGTATCGGCCTTCTCGGCGCCGGTCACCAGGCCCAGGTCGAGGCCTTCGGCGTCGACCACCACGTTCCAGCGCGGATCTTCCTTGCCGCGCAGCACCAGGCTGGCGTGCAACGGCGCGGGGACATGGCCGGCAACGGCGACGTTCATCCGCGACAGGTCGCCGCGCGCAACCAGGCCGATGCGCGCCGGCGTGCGTCCGTCGGCGGCGGCGAGCAGGCCGCTCGCGGTGAGGCTAATGCGGTAGTCCTCGCGCGGGACGTAGTCGCCGTTGAGGTTGAAGCGACCGTAGTCGCTGTCCAGGTACAGGTGCTCGACGTGCAACTTGCCCTGCTGCGCGTCCAGTCCGGTGCGCAGCGTGCGCACGTTGATCAGCTTCTCGCCCTCCTGGGTCACCAGGAAGCGGTCGACGCGGACGTCATCGGCCTGCAGCTCCAGCGGCGGCGCGATCTCCGGCAGCACCTCCGGCCAGCGTGGAAGCTCGAAGGGCTCGTCGCTCTTGGGCAACTCCAGGTGCGCGTTGGCGATCTGCAGCGCGTCCAGTCGCAGGCGCTTGCGGATCAACGGCCGGATTGCAGGATCCAGGTGCACGCGGTCGGCGGTGAAGACGATGCGGTCGTAGGTGAAGCGCACGCCGTTCATGGTCAGCGGGCCCGACAGCGGGCCATCCACCGATCGCCACGACAGCGCTGCGTTCTCGGGCAAGCGCGCAACGATCTGCGCCAGCAGCAGGTCGCGGCCGCCGATGCTGGTCAGCAGCCAGTAGACGAACGCGGCCAGCAGCAGCGTCAACACGCCGGCGAGCAGGCTGCCGCGGATCGCCAGCCAGCGCAGCCGCGCGCGCCTGCGCTGGCGCAGCTCGGCGATGCGCTCCTCGTGCCGATCCGAAGGCAGTGGGGCGGGAGGGGTCTGGCTGGAGCCTTGTGGCGTCTTTTCGCTCATGCGTACCTCCTCACCAGTCCGCGCCGATGTTGAGGTAGATCTCGTAGTTCGAATCGGGATCCTTCAGGCCGTGCGCGATGTCGAAGCGCACAGGCCCCACCGGCGACTTCCAGCGTACGCCGAAGCCGACGCCGGTGTGTATGTCGGGCGTGTCGTCGAACGCATCGCCGGCATCGACGAAGCCCGCAGCGCCCCAGGTGTCGTTGAAATAGTGCTCGAACTCGACCGAACCGGTGAGCACGTTCTTCGCACCCAGCGCGTACTTCTTGCCGTCGCTGCCGATCGTGGTGGGCCCTACTTCACGATAGGCGTAGCCACGGATGCTGCGGTCGCCACCGGCGAAGAAGCGCAGGCTCGGCGGCATGTCGACCAGGGCATTGGTGAACGTGCCACCGGCTTCGCCGCGCACGATCAGGCGATTGAATGCGCCCATGCCGTGATACCAGCGCGCCACGCCCCAGGTCTGCAGGAAGTTGGCATCGGAGCCGACACCTTCAAGCCCGCCGCGAACCTCCACGGTGATGCCGATCGCCTTGCGCGGGAAGATCCGGTCATCGGCGTCGATGTAATCCGCGCGCAGCGACGGATACAGGAACGTCGCGCTGCGGTACTGCACCGGCGTGGAGGCGTCGCCATCGTCGTCGGCCACGTACGCCCAGCGCTCGCGCAGCGCATGGATCGAGGCGATCGCGTTGAGTCGGCGGCTGATCTGGCCGCTGCGGCTGGCGACCAGCTCGACCTTGCGCGTGTCGATGTAGTCGCTCTGCTCGTCGTAATACTGGGCACTGAAGGTGTACCAGCCATCGAGCCAGGCGAAGGCGGGGATGCGGTACTGCGCGGTCGCGGTCTTGCGCTCCTCGTTCCAGTCGATCTGCCCCAGGGCCTTGTGGCCGCGGTCGTTGACGTAGCGGCGCTCCATGCCCAGGCGCACGCCGGCGCCGCTGTCGGTGCCGTAGCTGACGCCGGCGGTGTAGACGGTGCGCTTGGCAGGCGTCAGCGTCACCAGCACCGGCACTTCGTTGTCGACCGCCTTGTCGGGGTCGGGCTCGATCTCGATGCTGGAGAAATAGTCCAGGCGCGCCAGCGACTCGCGGAAGCGGTCGAGCTTGCCCTGGTGGTAGTAGCTGCCCTGTTCCCAGTACACCAGGCGCTCGAGCAGGCTGTCGCGGATGATGTGCTGCGGCGTCTGCACGAACGTGATCGGGCCCATGTCGTAGCGGCCGCCGCTGGTCCAGACCAGGTCGATGTCGGCGGCATGCTCGGCGCGCGTGACCTCGACGCGGCGCGAAGAGAAGTCGGCGTCGAAGTAGCCGCGCTCGGCCAGGCGCCGGGTGATCTTGGTCTTGCTGGCTTCGTACTGCGCGTGATCGAAGATGTCGCCCTTCTGCGGGCGGAACACCGACAGGTCTTCCTTCAGGTAACGGTCCTCGCTGCCCTCGCCGATGATGGCGATATCGGCGCGGCGCACGCGCACCGGCTCGTCCAGGGACACGGTGACGATCACTTTGGTGGCGTCACCGCTGCCCTCGCGCGTGACCTCGATCTTCGGCGAGTAATAGCCGAACGGCTCCAGCGCCTCGCGCGTTTCGTCGTCGGCCTCGCGGACCAGGTAACCCAGGCGGCGCCCCGACAGGTCCTTGTCGATTGCCTGCACCAGCGACAGCGCGCCGCGCACGTTCAGCGTCTTCGCTTCATCGAGGCCGCGAATGTCCACGGCCGTGACCTTCGCCGCCTGGGCGGTGCCGGCTGCGGCGATCGTCAACACGGCGGTGGCCAACAGACGGTACGGGGGGCGCATCAATGCAGGATAACCGGGCTTCATCCGTCAGCCAGTGAACAATCCGTGATAAGTCCGCGGCGGTCCGGCCGCGGCTGCGGTCACATCGACAGGTGTTCGATCGCGGCGACGCTGCCGAGGCGATCGGACAGGCGCTTGAGCAGTGCGAGCCGGTTGTTGCGGATGCGCTCGTCGTCGACGTTCACCATCACGCCATCGAAGAATGCATCGACCTGCGGACGCAGCCGCGCCAGGCGGCCGAGCACGGCCACGTAATCGCGCTGGTCGAGCAGCGGGCCGGTGTCGGCCACGGCGCTGTCGACGGCTTCGCCGAGCTCGCGCTCGGCCGGCTCGAGGTACAGGGCTGGGTCGATGGCGTCGGGCACCGCGCCTTCGACCTTGCGCAGGATGTTGCGGATGCGCTTGTTGGCCGCGGCCAGTGCTTCGGCCTCGGGCAACTTGGCGAACTCGCCGATCGCGTTGAGGCGGCGGTCGAAGTCGGGCAGCGAATCGTGGACGACATTCTCGACCGCGTCGAACTGCGTGCCCGCCACGCCGCGGTCGGCGTAGTAGCCGCGCAGGCGGTCATAGACGAACGAGGTGATGTCGTAGCTGCCGATGTCCTTGGTGGCCGCCGGCTGCAGCGACAGCGCGCGCTCGACGAGATCGTGCAGGACCACGTCATGGCCGCCTTCCAGCAGCGTGCGCGCCAGGCCCAGCGCGTTGCGGCGCAGCGCGAACGGGTCCTTGTTGCCTGTGGGCTTCAGGCCTGCGGCGAAACCGCCGGCCAGCGTGTCCAGGCGCTCGGCGATCGCGAGCACCTGGCCCAGCGGGCTCGGCGCGATCGCATCGCCGGCGAAGCGCGGCATGTAGGCCTCGTCGATGGCGTTCGCCACTTCCAGCGGCTGGTTCTCGACCGCGGCGTAGTAGCGGCCGGCGATGCCCTGCAGTTCCGGGAACTCGCCGACCAGGCGCGATTGCAGGTCAGCCTTGGCCAGCAACGCAGCCTCGCGCGCCTGCTGCGGGTCGACGCCGACCTGCGCCGCCACCATCTCGGCCAGCGTCGCCACACGCGCGACCTTGTCGGCGATGGAGCCGAGCTTGTCCTGGTACTTCACCGTCTTCAGGCCGTCGTTCATCGCCGTCAGGCCCTGCTTCATGTCCTCGACGAAGAAGAACTTCGCGTCGGAGAAGCGCGGCCGGATCACGCGCTCGTAGCCCTTGCGGACTTCGCTTTCGTCGCGCGACTCGATGTTGGCGATGCCGATGAAGTGCTCGCTGAGCTTGCCTTCGGCGTCGAGCACCGGGAAGAACTTCTGGTTGGTTTCCATTGTTGCGATCAGCGCTTCCTGCGGCACCGCCAGGAACTGCCGCTCGAAGCTGCACGACACCGCCTTGGGCCACTCGGTGAGGCCGTTGACCTCCTCGAGGATGCCGCTGTCGATGCGCGCGCTGCCGCCGGCCGCGGTCGCGGCGGCGTTCACCTCCAGCACGATGCGCTCGCGGCGCTCGTCCGGATCGGCCAGCACCTTGGCGCCGCGCAGGAACTCGACATAGTCATTGGGCGTGCTGAACCACACCGGCTTGTCGTGCATGAAGCGGTGGCCGCGGCTCATGCGGTCGCTGGTCACGCCGAAGATCTGCGCGTCGACGACATCCTTGCCGTGCAGCACCACCAGCCAGTGCACCGGGCGGGCGAAACCGTAGTCGTGATCGCTCCAGCGCATCGGCTTGGGGATCGGCATCGCCGCGACGGCTTCGCGCAGGATTTCCGGCAGCAGCTCGGTGGTGCGCGCGCCCGGCTTCACCGCGCGGTGCACGAAGCGTTCGCCCTTGGCGTCGCTGGTCCTCTCGAGCGCGGTCCACTCGATGCCGGCCTTGGCGGCGAACCCGTGCAGGGCCTTGGTCGGCTGGCCATCGGCGTCCAGCGCGATGTTCAGGTACGGCCCGAGCACCTCGGATTTCTGCTCCGGCTGTTCGTCGGCGACACCGGGCAGCAGCACGGCCAGGCGGCGCGGCGTGTACAGCGGCTTGGCCTCGCCACGCGCGAAGGCGACGCCGCGCTTGCGCAGGCCATCGATCACGCCATCGAAGAATGCCTGGGCCAGGCCGGGCAGCGCCTTGACGGGAAGTTCTTCGGTACCCAGTTCGATCAGCAGCGGTTTCATGTCGTCACTTTTCTCTTGAATCACGCAGCCGGCGTCTTCTTCAGCACCGGAAAGCCCAGTTTCTCGCGCTGCGCGTAATAGGCCTCGGCCACGCCCTGGGCGATGCGGCGCACGCGCAGGATGTAGCGCTGGCGCTCGGTCACGCTGATCGCGCGACGTGCATCGAGCAGGTTGAAGCTGTGGCTGGCCTTGCAGACCTGGTCATAGGCCGGCAACGGCAGGCCCAGTTCGATCAGCTTCAGCGCCTCGGCCTCGCAGGCGTCGAAGCGGTGGAAGAGCTCCGCGACGTCGGCATGCTCGAAGTTGTAGGCGCTCTGCTCGACTTCGTTCTGGTGGTAGACGTCGCCGTAGGTCACCGGCGTGCCGTCCGGTCCGTGTGTCCAGACCAGGTCGAAGACGTTGTCGACGTTCTGCAGGTACATGCACAGGCGCTCGAGACCGTAGGTGATCTCGCCCAGCACCGGTCGGCACTCCATGCCGCCGGCCTGCTGGAAGTAGGTGAACTGGGTCACCTCCATGCCGTTGAGCCAGACTTCCCAGCCCAGGCCCCAGGCGCCGAGCGTCGGCGATTCCCAGTTGTCCTCGACCAGGCGCAGGTCATGCACCAGCGGGTCCACGCCGAGCGCCTTGAGCGAATCGAAGTACAGCTCGACGATGTTGTCGGGGCTGGGCTTCATCGCCACCTGGTACTGGTAGTAGCGCTGCAGGCGGTTGGGGTTCTCGCCGTAGCGGCCGTCGGTGGGTCGGCGGCACGGCTGCACGTAGGCCGCGTTCCACGGCTCCGGGCCCAGCGAGCGCAGGAAGGTGGCCGGGTGGAAGGTGCCGGCGCCGACCTCCAGGTCGAGCGGCTGGATCAGCACGCAGCCCTGGTCCGCCCAGAAGGCGTTCAGACGCAGGATGAGTTCCTGGAAGGTAGGTGCGGCCATGGTTCCCGATTGGCGTGCTGCAAAGCGCGCTAGTATAGCCACGGGCCTTGATGCCGCTGGATTTTTTGCCCTTCCGGGTTGTGCAGAGCCTTGCCGCCGGAAGTCGTTTCACCCTTCACTCTGCAGTCCCCAGTACCGTGACCCATCGCCACAAGCGGCCTTTCCTGATCGTCGAAACCGGCCAGCCCGTCGCCTCGATGCGCCGCCATCGCGGCTTTCCCCACTGGATTCGCGTCGCCGCCGGCCTGGAGGCCGACGAAGCGGTCGTGGTCAATGTCGAGGACGGCCAGGCGCTGCCGGGCCGGGAAGGGTTCGCCGGCACGATCATCACCGGTTCCGCGGCGATGGTGACCGAGCGCCGCGACTGGAGCGAACGCAGCGCGGTCTGGTTGCGCGAGGCCGCGCAGGCCGGGATGCCGCTGTTTGGCATCTGCTATGGCCATCAATTGCTGGCGCATGCGCTGGGCGGCGAGGTTGGCGACAACCCGGCCGGCCGCGAGATGGGCACGATCGGGCTGCAATTGCACCCGCACGCCGAGCACGATCCGCTGTTTGCCGGCCTGCCGCCGCAGTTCGCGGCCCAGGCCACGCACCTGCAGACCGTGCTGCGCGCGCCTGAAGGCGCGACCGTGCTGGCGCGTTCGTCGCAGGACGATTGCCATGCCTTCCGCTGGGGCGAGCGCACCTGGGGCGTACAGTTCCACCCGGAATTCAGCGCCACGCACATGCGCGGCTACGTCCAGGCCAGGCAGGATGCGCTGCATCGCGAAGGTCGCTGCGCCAAGGCGCTGGCCCGCGACATCAGCGCAACGCCGCACGCACGGCGGGTGCTGCGCCGGTTCGTCCGGCACGCCCGCAACCTGCACGAACATTGAGCCGGCGGTCCTTGCGACCGCCACGGCGAACACAACACCACCTTTGAAAGACGGAATGGGGACAGCGATGACGCAGATTCGCAAAGTGCCGGCGAGTGCCGGTGCGGAATGGTTGCTTGGCGGATTCGCTCTGCTGCGCAAGGCGCCGATGGCGCTGGGCCTACTCGGCCTGATCTGGGGCGGCCTGTCGGCACTGGCCTCGGAAACCGGGCAACTGTGGCTGAGTTTCCTGATCGCGGTGCTGGGACCGATCCTGTTTGGCGGCGTGATCCATGCCGCACGCGAAGTCGACCTGGGCCGCAGCGCGCAGCCGATGCACCTGCTCAAGGGCCTGCAATCAGGCAAGTTGCCGCGCCTGCTGGCGATGCTGCTGCCGCAGCTGGCGGCCTTGCTGGTGCTGGCGTTGCTGCTGATGGTGATGATCGGCGGCGAGCAGCTGCAGCACATTGCCCAGGTGATCCATCAGATGCAGACCAACCCCGACCCGGAGCTGGCCAAGACGCTGCCGGCGGGCCGCATTTTCGGCTGGCTGGTGCTGGCGCTGGTGGTCGGCGTGGTCGCGGGCTTTTTCACGTTCATCGCCATCCCTGACGTGATGTTCACCGAGCGTGGTGCGTTCGCGGCGATGTCGATCAGTTTCCGTGCCTGCCTGCGCAACCTGGGTGCGCTGGTGGTGATGATGCTGCTGGTGTTCATCGCGATGTTCGCGATGAGCATCGTCGCCAACATCCTGATCGCGCTGCTGGCCTTCGCGATCGGCCAGCAGGCGGCGTTCTTCATCGGCCAGTTGCTGCTGATGGCGGTGCTGTTGCCGGTGATGGGCGGGACGATTTACTACGCTTGGCGCGGCATGCTCGGCGAGGCTCAGCCGGCCGTGCCGGTGGCGACGGCGGCAGGTGGCATCGAGGTTTGACGCCGATAAAAAAGCCCCGCCGAAGCGGGGCTTTTCTTTTGCGGCCTCAGGCCTCGCTTTCGGCCTTCTGCGGCACCAGCCAGCGCGCCGCCACGATCCCGACCTCGTAGAGCAGGCACATCGGGATGGCCAGCATCAGTTGCGAGACCACGTCGGGCGGGGTGATCACCGCGGCGATCACGAACACGCCGACCACCGCGTAGCCGCGAGAATCCTTCAGCTGCTGCGGCGTGACCCAGCCCAGCAGCACCAGGATCACCAGCGCCACCGGCAGCTCGAAGCTGGCGCCGAAGGCCAGGAAGATCACCAGGACGAAATCGAGGTACTTGCCGATGTCGGGCATCATCGCCACCACGTCCGGCGTGAACCTGGCCAGGAAGCCGAACACCGTCGGCAGCACCAGGAAGAACGCGAACGCGCAGCCGAGGTAGAACAGCGCCACCGCCGATACCAGCAGCGGCACGGCCAGGCGCTTCTCGCGCTGGTACAGGCCCGGCGCGACGAAGGCCCAGGCCTGGTACAGCAGCCAGGGCATCGCCAGCAGCAATGCGGCGAAGAAGGCCAGCTTGATCGGCACGAAGAAACCGCCGGCCGGGTCGTTGGCGACCAGTTGCCCCGACGCCGGCAGGTTCGCCAGCAGCGGGGCGGCGAGCAGGCCATAGATGTCGGCGGCAAATGGCATCAAGGCCAGGAACACGACGAGCAGGCCAACCACCGCACGCAACAGGCGTGCGCGCAGTTCGATCAGATGGTCGATCAGGCGCGGCTCGATGCCGGCGTCACTGTCGGAGCCAGCGTCGGCGTGCGGGTGTGCGGGGTCGTGGTTCATGGGGGCGCGATTCATGGGAGCGCGGATCATTTGCGCTCGGTCGCGTCGGCGGCCGGGGTCGGGCCATGCGGCTCGACGGCCGCCGTGCTGCCTTCGACATCAACGGCCGGCTCGGACGAAACCGGGGCCTCGGCGTTCTCGGCATTCTCGGCGGTATCGCTGCCCGTGGCTGGCGAGCGCAACTCGGCGTCGATCTCGTCGACGCCGCGGCGCAGGGCGTCGCCCTCGCGCTGGATGCGGTTGCGCGCTTCATCGAAGCCGGACTTGATCTCGTCGTGGGCCTCGCGCAGCGACTGCTCGGTGTCGCGCAGGTTGCGCTTGAGCTCCTCGGCGGCCAGCTCGTGTTCGAGCTCGGACTTCACCGAGTGCCACTGCGCACGCGCGCGCCTCACCCACAGTCCGGCGAAGCGCGCCGCCTTGGGCAGGCGCTCCGGGCCCAGCACCAGCAGGGCGACGATCGCGATGACGAACAGCTCGGAAAAGCCGATATCGAACATGGCCGGCTACCGACGCAGGTCAGGACACACGCCGCGTCAGCGCGGCGTGCGGTCGTCTTGCTTGGTGTTGGCCGTATCGCTGGACTGCTGTCCGGCGTCGCGCGAATCGTCGCGCAGCTGCGCCGCCGGCTTGTCGTCGTCGTCGCGCATGCCCTTCTTGAAGCCCTTCACGGCCTCGCCGAGGTCCTTGCCGACGTTGCCCAGGCGCTTGGTGCCAAACACCAGCACCACGATCACCAGCACGATCAGCCAGTGCCAAAGACTCAAACCGCCCATGAGATTGTCCGCAGGAAATGGATGCTCAGGATACCCCAGCGCCGTTGCCGGCGCTGTTGTTCCGGTGTGCGAAGTCCCGCCTGATCAGCCTGATCAGCGCGGCGACCCGTTCAGGGCAGCGGTTCGGCCTTGACCGGGCTCTCGACCGTCTCGAACTGGCTGGGCTTGGCCTGCGCCGGACCGGCCTGCTGGATCGGCGCGGTGGTGGCGGCAGGAGTGACCGGTGCGGCCGGTGCGGCTGCGCGCGGCGCCGGCGCCGGCGCGCCGCTGCGGGCGCGTTCGTCGGCGCTGGCGTTGCTGCGGGCGGTGCGCGCGATCGAGCTGGCCTCCTCCAGGCGGTCGCGGAAATCGACCACCGCCGTCGACGGCTGGCCGTTCGCGCGGCCTTCGAAGATCATCCGCGGCGTCGTGTCGTTGCCGTAGACGGCCTCGTTGGCGGCGTCGTCGATCGACAGCACGGCGCCATCGAGGGCGATGCCGGCGAACAGGCCGCGGGCGCGCGACCACGACCAGATCTCGGCCTTGAGTTGGCCGTCGGTGGCGGTGGAGGCATTGCGGCCGACCGGACCGGCGGCGACGCCGGCATCGGCGCCAAGGGTGACCTTGCCGTTGACGATGTTGTCCAGGCCGCGGTCGCTGCGGAACACCAGCACGATGTCGGCCGACTGCACGCCGGCCTGGAAGCCGATGCTGCCGCCGGTGAGCTTGACGAAGCTGGGGTTGGACCAGGTGCCGTCGGGGTTCTTCACCGACAGCAGGCCATGGCCGCGACGGCCGCCCAGGACCAGGCCGACCTTGAGCGAATCGGGCACCACGACAATGCCGCGGGCTTCATCGAGCAGCTTGTCGGGAATGCCGGACTCGGGAATCTGCTGGATCTGCGTGAGCACGCGAACCGCGTCGACGGCGCGCTGGTCCTCGGTCGGGCCAGCCACCGCGGTGACCGCGAGGCTAAGGCTGAGCATCAGGACAGCAAGGCGCGGCAGGCGGTGGGACGGCAGACGGCGGGACATGGCGGACTCCAGGGGATATTTGGATTCGACCGCCAAAACGGCAGTCGGTTCAGGCTAGTTAAGCGGCGATGAATCCTCACCCAATCAGCGAAAACTGCAAGCGACCCAAACGGGCGTGCGTCGCATAAGCTGAAAGATCCCGCCGGGTCGCGGCGCGTATGCCCATCCGCAGGTGCAGCTGTCATCCTATGCGCCATGCAAGCCCCCGCCAGCATTGCCGCCACCGGCGAATCCAAAGCCACTGACACCCGCCAGGCCGCCGACACCGCCGTGGTCCTGGTCAACCTGGGCACGCCCGACGCGGCCACGCCCGCAGCGGTGCGCCGCTACCTGGCCGAATTCCTCTCCGATCGCCGCGTCGTCTCGCTGCCGCGCGCGCTGTGGCTGCCGCTGCTGCACCTGGTGATCCTGCCGCTGCGCGCGAAGGTGGTGTCGCGCAAGTACGCCAGCATCTGGGTCGCCGGCGATGACGGTGGATCGCCACTGGCGGTGTACACGCGCAGGCTGGCCAGGGCGCTGCAGGACGAACTCCCGCACCTGCGCGTGATCGATGCCATGCGTTACGGCACGCCGTCGCTTGCCTCGCGCCTGCGCCAGCTGCGCGCCGAAGGCGTGCGCCGCGCCGTGGTGCTGCCGCTGTACCCGCAATACTCCACCACGACGACGGCCTCGGTCGGTGACGTCCTGGCGGGCGCCGAGGATGGGCCGCAGACGCGCCTGATCGACGACTACCACCTCGATCCGGGCTGGGTCGAAACCGTGGCTGCCTCGATTCGCGACTACCGCTCCAGGCACGGCAGTGGCGAGCACCTGCTGTTCTCGTTCCACGGCTTGCCGCAGCGGCTGGTCGATGCCGGCGATCCGTACGCCGACCAGTGCCAGGCCAGCGCGCGCGCGATCGCCCGGTGCCTGGGCCTTGCCGATGACGCCTGGACGCTGAGCTACCAGTCGCGCTTCGGCCGGGACCGCTGGCTTGAACCCAGCACGCAGGGCACCTTGCGCGCACTGGCCGGACGTGGCGTGCGCAAGGTCGACGTGGTCGCCCCGGGCTTTCCGGTCGACTGCATCGAGACGCTGGAAGAAGTGGCGATGATGCTGGCGGAGGATTTCGCCGCGCATGCCGGCGACGCAGGTGCCACGCTGCGTTACATCCCGTGCCTCAACGACAGTCGCGCGCATGCGCGCGTGCTGGCCGCCCTCGCAAACCATCGCCTCGAGACCTGGCACTGATGCCCGTACACCCGCTGCACGAATTCGTACTCGATACCCCGCTGGGCCGCATCGCCGGACTGCGCGGTGGCCAGGCCGGCGCGCCGCGCGTGCTGGCCCTGCACGGCTGGCTGGACAATGCCGCCAGCTTCGTGCCGCTGGCCGCGCATCTGCACGGTATCGAGCTGGTCGCGCCGGACCTGCCCGGCCACGGCGCCAGCGCGCACCTGGCGCCAGGTGCGGATTATTCGTTCGCCGCCGCCGTGAACGCCGTGCTCGATGTCGCCGACGCGCTGGGCTGGGATCGCTTTTCCCTGCTGGGCCACTCGATGGGCGCGGGCATCTCCAGCCTCGTTGCCGCGGCGTGCCCGGAGCGCGTCGAACGCCTGGTTGCGATCGAAGCGCTTGGGGCCCTGGCCGAGCAGCCCGAGCGTACGGTGGCGCGCCTGCGCGAGGCGGTCGCGGCGATGCGCGCGCTGCCCGGGAAGTCGTTGCGGGTGTTTCCCGATCCGATGGTTGCGGTGCGCGCGCGCATGGCGGCCGGCGCGCAGGTCGGCAGCCGCCTCAGCGAGTCGGCTGCACGCTTGCTGGTTGAACGCGGCGTGGCGCCGGTCGAGGGTGGTTTTGTCTGGTCGAGCGATCCGCGCCTGACGCTGCCATCGATGCAGCGCTTGACCGAGCCGCAGATCCGCGACCTGGTCGCCGGCATCGAATGCCCGACGCGGGTGATCTTCGCCAATCCGGCCCAGTCGTACCTGCCCGACGCGCTTCGGCGCGAGCGGGCGGGCCTGTTGCCCCATGGCGAGCTGGTGGTGCTGGAAGGTGGGCACCATCTGCACATGGAGGATCCGGCGCTGGTGGCGGCCACGATCGGCGATTTCCTGACGGGCTAGCCCATCACCGTCATCCCGGCGAACGCCGACGCTCCGGCAATTCACTGCCCGGTCTTCGTTTGAAAAGCCGTCATTCCCGCGAAGGCGGGAACCCAGGGACGTTGCCGGCTACGCCGCCGTCTTCCCGCACAGCGCGCGCAGCGTCGCCTTCAGGCGACGGCCTTCGCCGTGGAAATACTCGCGTTCCTCGCGCCAGTGCGGGCAGCGGGCTTCGACTTCGCGCCAGAACGAGCGCGAGTGGTCGGCGTGGATGAGGTGACACAGTTCGTGCACCACCACGTATTCGAATGCGCTCGGGCGCGCCAGCACCAGCGACAGGTCCAGCGCCATCGAGCCGTCCGGCGCCAGCGAGCCCCATTGCGACGACATCATCTTGAACGTCACCCGTCGCGGCGCCCGCGGCAGTGACGGCAGGTAGCGCGGCAACCAGCGGCCGACGTCGGTGCGCGCCTGCCCTTCATAGAAGTCGCGCGCGGCACGACGGATCGCGACCTCGCCGGCACGGTCGGGCAGGGTGAACAGAAGTGCGGGCTCGGCGCTGGCAGTGTCGGCTTCCAGGCGGGTGAAGCGGCCTGGCTGCCATTGCAGCGGAAGCATCGCACCGCGCAGCGGAAGTTCGGCGGTGAGGTCGCGTTCGAGCGGCGGCACGCCGTCGATGCCGTAGCGGTCGAGCTGTACGCCCAACCATTGCCGGTGTTCGTCGACGAAGCGCTCGGCGGCGGCAATGCTGCAGCGCGTGGGCATCGTCAGCCGCGCGCCGCGCTCGTCCACCGACAGCTTGAGCCGGCGCGCGCGAGGGTCGCGCACGCGCTGCAGGACGATGGTGCGGCCATCGTCCAGCTCGACGTCGAGCGCTTCACGCTCGATCGTGCGTGGCTTCGGCGCGAGCAGGCGACCGAACATTCGAAACTGGGAAGGCATGGCGGACGGCTCGGTGGGAGTGCGAACACGTGGCACGAGACCGATCATACGTGCTTGCGCCTGCTCCTGGTTTCGCCGCGATGACAGCTGTAGTGCGCCCCGTTGTCAGAGTTGTGCGCGGTCAGAGTTCGGCGCGTGACAGCTTGAGCGCGGCTTCGAGCACCGTGAACAGGCGCTTGAACTCGCCGGCCATCAGCACGAAGCGTGCGTCGAGCTCGGCACGCAGGTCTTCGCGCTCGGTCGACTCGAGGCCGTCGACGGCGCCATCGAGCAGCTTGAACTTGCGCACCACCAGGTCCTCGCCGAGCACGAACGACACGTGGTCATCCAGGGTCAGGGCCAGGCGCGTGACCTGCTTGCCCGATTCCAGGTGCTTGGCGATCTCGTCGCTCTGCAGTTCCATGCGCTGCACCTTGACCACCGCGCCCTGGTCGATCGGGTCGCGCAGCTCGCATTCATCGCCCAGCGACAGGCCCTCGGGCATCTCCTCGCCCGCGACCCAGCCGGTCAGCACCGTGCGCGGCGCGATCTCGGCATTGAGCGGCAGCGCCGGGAAACTGCCCAGGGCGCGGCGGATCTCGCTGACCACGTTCTCGCCGCTCTTGCGGCTGGAGGTGTCGACGGCGACCACGCCGTGGCCCATGTCGATCAGGGCGTCGGTGCGGCTGGGCTTCACAAACGCGCGCGGCAGCAGGTCGGTGATCAGCTCGTCCTTGATGCGCTTGCGGGTGCGGCCGCCGGGCTTGCGGCCTTCCTTCTGCTCGATCTCGGCCAGCTTCTTGGCGAGCATGTCGTTGACGACCGAGCCGGGCAGGATCTTGTCCTCGCCGCCGACCGCGAGCCAGGTGGCATCGCCGCGGGTGTGGGAAAGCTCGTCGTCGCCGCGGCCGAACGGGGAGATGAAGCCACGGCTGGACAGTTCCAGCGGGCCGACCGGCTTGAGCAGGCATTCGCCCAGGCCGGTATTGAGTTCATCGAGCTTGGTGGTGGTGGGGAAGCGGAACAGCGTCAGGTTGCGGAAGAACATCTGGATTCCTGGAGAAATGATTGGCCGTCATTCCCGCGAAGGCGGGAGGCCATGGACGTTCGCGCTTGATGGGCGAAGCAACGTCCTTGGGTTCCCGCCTTCGCGGGAACGACGGTGAGTGTCGTGCGATGCATCAAGTCTGGCTGTCTTCGTCGCGTGCCGGCTCCCCTGCCAGCCACGCGTGGGCATCCGGCAACGGCGCATCGCCATGTCGGCCGAGTGCAAGGAAGTCGAACAGGTTCGGGTCTGACAGCTTCGACGGGCGGACGTCGCCGAGTGCGCGGGCGATGGATTCGATCCGTCCCGGGGTCTCGCGCTCCCAGGCATCCATCATCCGCTTTACCTGCTTGCGCTGCAGGTTTTCCTGCGAACCGCACAGGTTGCACGGAATGATCGGGAACTGCCTGGCCTCGGCGTAGGCGGCGATGTCATCCTCGCGCACGTAGGCGAGGGGGCGGATCACCACGTGCCGGCCGTCGTCGGACAGCAGCTTGGGCGGCATGCCACCGAGCTTGGCGTGGAAGAACAGGTTCAGGAAGAACGTCGATACCAGATCGTCACGATGATGGCCCAGCGCGATCTTGGTGAAGCCGTGCTCGGCCGCGTACGCATACAGCGCGCCACGGCGCAGGCGCGAGCACAGCGAGCACAGGGTCTTGCCTTCGGGCACCACGCGGGTGACCACCGAGTAGGTGTCCTGCTCGAGGATCCGGTAGTCCACCCCGATCGATTCGAGGTAGCCGGGCAACACGTGTTCGGGGAAATCCGGCTGCTTCTGGTCGAGGTTGACGGCGACCAGCTCGAACTTCACCGGCGCCCTGGCCTGCAGCTGCCGCAGGATGTCGAGCATCGTGTAGCTGTCCTTGCCGCCCGACAGGCACACCATGACCTTGTCGCCGTCCTCGATCATGCCGAAGTCGGCGATCGCGCGGCCCACCTGGTGGCGCAGGCGCTTGGCCAGCTTGTTGTTCTCGTGCGCGCGGCGCTGGACGGCGCGCACGTGGGGCGCAGGTTCGAGAAGGGGCAGGACGGTGCTCATCGGACCGCCATTCTACCGGGCAGGGATTCTGGCCGGACACCGATCTGGCGGCCGGCGGTTCGATGGGTACAGATCCTGCTGGCGGTGACGGCGGTGACGCCTGCAACGCGGCCGCGTTAAGCTTCGCCGATGATCGAAAGCGACGATCCCGCCGTCCTCGCGCGCCAGCTGGCCGAGCTGCGTCTGGAGCACCGCGACCTCGACGTGGCGATCGAGCGCCTGGCGCGCGAACCCGACGCCGACGAGCTCACCGTCAAGCGCCTGAAAAAGCGCAAGCTGTGGTTGAAGGACTGCATCTCGCGGATCGAGAGCGCACTGATTCCCGACGAACCGGCCTGAAGGCCGCGGCACCAGCGGTGCCTGCGGCAACCCTGGCTCAGCTTGCCGGTGTCGCCGGCTCGACCGGGGCGGCCTTGGCCGTCTCCGGGCTGATCTTCTCGATGGTGTGACGCAACTCGCGGCCGAGGATGACCTTGGCGTCCTTTGCCCAGGCGTCCAGCCGCGCGTCGAACGCCAGCTTGCCGTTCCCGTCCGGCCACACCAGCTTCATCTCGCGCAGCTTCTGGATGAAGCCGCGGAACAGGGTCTTGTCGAAGAACTCCGGCGCCGCCGGTGCGTACAGCAACGACAACCGCTGCGCCGCCAGCTGGCACATGCTTTCCAGCTCGGACGCGGTGAGCGTGCCGGCGCCGTTCTTCACCAGCACCGAAATGGCGATGTAGTAGCGCTCGAATGCCTGCTGCAGCGAATGGCCGATCGCACGCAGGCGGAACACCTCGTCGGTCTGGCCGGCGTTGCGGGCGAGGATGCCGCCTTCTTCCTCGTTGATGCGCTCGAGCAGGCCTTCGCGGATGAACACCTCGATGGTGTCCGACAGGCGCTGCGCGAACTGCTCCTCGCTCCACGGCAGGAACAGCTCGGCCTGCAGGAACGGATAGACGTTGCGGCCCAGGCGCAGCACGCCGGCCTGGCTCATGCGGCGGTTGTTCTGGAAGCAGCAGGCGATCCACGACGCCGCGGTGAACAGATGCAGCACGTTGTTGCGGAAGTAGCTCAGCAGCACCGCGTTGTCGCCGCTGACGCCGAGCACGTCGCCGAGCGGGTGCGCGGTCCGGCTGAGGACGTTGATCTCCTCGCCGTGGGCCACGATCTCCTGCGGCGAGTGCGGCGTGACGGTGACGCGGTCGGAGTACGGCAGCGTCGCCAGCAGGGTCTTGCTCAAGGTGATCTGCGCCAGCAGGTCGGCTTCGCCCATCGCGTGCTTGGGCGTCGACAGCAGGGCCAGGGCCAGCAGGTTGATCGGGTTGACGTCGGCGGCGCGGTTGACGTTGACCTGGATGTGTTCGGCCAGCGCATCGACGGCGCCTGACAGCCACGCCGGCTTTTCCTCGTCGCCGACAGGCGCGCCATCCCAGTCCGGCGCATGCTCGGCGAGCACGTCGTTGAGGCGGATCGGTTCGCCGAAATTCACCACGACCTGGCCGTAATTGCTGCGCAGCACCTTGGGGATGCCCCACAGCAGCGCCCAGATCGATTCCTTCTCTTTCGGCTTGCCCGAGAGCTCGTCGAGGTAGCTGTTGCCTTCCATCAGCTTTTCGTAGCCGATGTAGACCGGCTGGAACAGCACCGGGCGCGTGGGCTGGCGCAGGTACGCGCGCAGCGTCATCGCCACCATGCCGCCCTTGGGCTGCAGCAGCCGGCCGGTGCGCGAGCGGCCGCCTTCGACGAAGTACTCGATCGAATAGCCACCCGACACCAGCTGGGCCACGTACTCGCCCAGCACCGCCGAATACAGCGCGCTGCCGCGGATGCTGCGGCGGATGAAGAACGCGCCGCCCTTGCGCAGCAGGGTGCCGACGACGGGCAGGTTGAGGTTGATGCCGGCCACGATGTGCGGCGGCACGATGCCGCGCGTGTACAGCAGGTAGCTCAGCAGCAGGTAGTCCATGTGGCTGCGGTGGCAGGGCACGTAGACCACTTCGTGGCCGGGCGCGTCTTCCTTGAGCTGGTCGAGGTGGTGCACCAGCACGCCGCGGTAGATGCGGTTCCACACCGGCGCCAGCAGGAAGCTGACCGAACGCACCACCGGGTGCGAGTAATCGGCGGCGATCTCGTAGGCGTAGGTGTGTGCTTTCTTCCAGGCGTCGGCGAGCTTGGAATTGTCGCGACGCGCCTGGTCGGCGATGGCGTCGCGGACCGTGGCCGAGGTCAGCACCTGGTCCACCAGCAGGCGCCGGGTCGACAGGTCCGGGCCGATCACGGCCGCGCGGATGCGACGGAAGTGCGCGCGCAGCACGCGCGACAGCTTGCGCACCGTGCGCTCGGCCGGCAGGCCTTCGTCGACGATGGCGCGCAGGCCGATCGGCGGGGCGAAGCGCACCAGGGTGTCGCGGCCGTTGAGGGCGATGGCCAGCAGGCGGCGGAAGCGGCCGACCAGGGTCCAGTTTTCCGAGAACAGCACCGAGAACCAGCCGCTGTTCTTGTCCGGCGCGCGGCCGACGAAGATCGACACCGGCACCAGCTGCACGTCCAGGGTGGGGTCGTTGCGGTGCGCGTCGAGCAGGCGCGCCAGAGAACTGGAGTGGCTCTTGGTGGTCGGCTCGGCGGTGCCGGCCAGGGCCTGCAGCTGCGCAAGGGTGTTGACGTTGCGGCGCGACAGCGCGAGGTAGGCGCGCTTTCTCCGCAGCGGATCGCCGGGCAGCGGCTGCAGCGGCGAGGGCAGTCCGGATTCGCGGCAGGCGCGTTCCAGGATCAGCGCGTTGCTCAGGCCGTAGTCCTCGAGCACGTAGCAGACCGGGCGGCCGCTCCATTCCTCGGGGATCTCGGCGGTCGGGTTGCGCGGCTCGATGGTCAGCTGCACCCACGGCGCCATCATCCGGCCGAGCAGCTTGGCCCACCATGGGCGGCGCGGTGCGCCCGATGGGCGACGGCGCTCGGGACGGACGGTCGAGCCGGCGGGCTGGGCCACGGCCGGCATTGGCAGTTCCGGCTGGGCCGGATCGGGCTCGGGCTGCGGCTGCGTGTCCGGCTCGGGCGATGTCCCGGCAGCCCCGTCGGCGATGGCTTCGGGCGCGGCCTCGGGCGTGGCCTCGGGCGCGTTCCCCGGCGCGTGCTCGGGCACAGTTTCGGGCGCGGTTTCGGGCACAGTTTCGGACCCGGCGGTCGGGCTGGCGGCGGTGGCCGGCGCGTCCTTGGCCGGTTCCGGGAATGGCAGGGGAGTCTGATTCGGCATCGCGGGCATTATGCCTATCGCGGTCGAAAGCGCGTTCAGCGGTTCGGCTTGGCCGCCGGGTCCATGGCCGCCGGGGCGGCCGCAGGTGCCGACGCAGGTGCCGCCTCGGTCTCGGCATGGCGCAGTGCATCGCTGAGATACCAGTGGCCATCGCGGCGCTCGACCGCCAGCTGCGCCCGGATCTTCTGCCCGGCCAGCGTGTAGTCCAGGGCGACGCGGGCGTGGTCCCCGTCGCGCTCGATCAGGGTCGCCCTGGCGCTGCCCAGGTCAGCGTCGACATCGAGGCCGTAGGTGGCCAGGACCTGTTTGAAGCGGCCGAAGAACGGGCCAAAACGCTCCAGGCTGCGCTGCATGCCCAGCTGGCGGAACCTGTCCGGGCCGCCGGCCAGGCCGGTCTGGCGCGCCGCCGCGACCAGTTGCGGGATTGCCCGGCGCGCACGCTGCGGGTCGCCCAGGGGCGCCTTCTGGCCCCAGCGGCTGACCGCGGCGACGAGTTGCGCGTAATGGGCGCGCTCGTCGGTGCTGTAGTCGCCTTCCTTGTGCAGGTACTGGGTCGCGAACAGGCCCAGGGTCGACGCCGCCGAGCGCAATTCGGCGCCGGCACCGGAGAACTGGCGGTTGTAGGTGGCCAGCAGGTGCTGCTCGGCGCCCGGCTCGGCCAGCGCGGTGATGAAGGCCGGCAGGCGGTCGTCGAGCGGCAGCTCGGTCAACGGCCAGCGCGTGCGGCCCTCGTTCCAGGCCAGGTCCAGGCGCGCGTACAGCGCCGGCGGAACGGAATGGCGGGCGTAGGTGGCGAAGTCGTTGCCGCGGAGGTCCGCGATCAACTGCTCGACCGCCTGGGCCGGCTCGGTCGGGGTGGGCGCGGCCGCCGGCGCAGGCGCGCGCTCGCAACCGGCCCCGGCCACCGCGGCAACCAGGAGCAGCGCGGCGGTGGCGCGTTGGATCAATGGCATGCGGTGCGGTTCCCCTGTCGCTGGGTCCGAATCTTGGCCGTGGGCCGGGTCGGCGGCAAGCCGACACCGTCGCGAAACGGTGCTCCGCCGGGATTCCGCCGGAAATTTCCCCGTTCAGAAATACAGGTGACACAACGTGACAGCGATTGTCACCTTTGGACCTTTAGGACAAAAGTGTGATGGAAATCTCGTTCAGCTTTGTCAAATCTGGCGGACTTAACGCTCGTTTCACGTCCTGAAACCGGTTTTGCGACGGTTGGCACACTTCCTGCTTTCTACGAATAACCCGGCATTTCCGCCGGCACGTCAAAGCGCAGATCGCGCCCCCGGAGAATCTGGAAATGAACCTGCTCAAGTCGTCGCTGCTCGCAGTTGCCCTCCTCGCCACCGCCCCGATGGCGATGGCCGGTACCGCCACCGCTTCCATGAACGTCACCCTGACGCTCAACAACAGCTGCACCGTTGCCGCCAATGCGCTGAACTTCAACACGCAGACGACGCTGGCTGCCGCCGTTGACGCGCAGACCACGCTGACCGTCACCTGCGTCTCGGCCGGTCCGTACACCGTCTCGCTGGGTGCTGGCGGCGGCACGGGTGCCACCTTCGCTTCCCGCAAGATGACCGGTCCGTCCGCGAACACCGTCAACTACTCGCTGTACGCTGAAACCGGCCGCACCAACGTCATCGGCGACGGCACCAGCGGCAACGTCACCCTGGCCGGCAGCGCCTCGGGCGTCACCACGTTCGATGTCTACGGTCGCGTGTTCGGTTCGCAGAACCCGAAGCCGGCTGGCGTCTACACCGACACCGTCACTGCTACCGTCTCGTTCTGATGAACCTGCGCCTCCCACTTGCGGCGTTCGTGGCCCTCACCCTGATGGGTGGGGTCGCGCATGCCCGCGGCCAGTTGCAAGCCCGACAGACCAGTGTCGACATGGCGCCCGGTGTTCGCGGTGGCCGGTTGCTGCTGGGCAACGGCGGCGACAGCCCGGTGGCGGCGCAGATCCGTGTATATGCGTGGACGCAGGACGGTGACCAGGATGTCCTGGAACCCAGCAACGATCTGACTGTCAGCCCGCCGGTGGTGGAAATCGCCGGTGGCGCAGACCAGCTGATCCGTCTCGTCCGCAACGCAGAGGCAGCGCCCCGGCAGGAATTGGCTTACCGGGTCGTCGTCGATGAGTTGCCCGGCGATCCCACCGCCTCGACCCAGAGTGCGGTGAACGTCCGGATGCGCTATCTCATTCCTGTGTTCGTCCGCGTTGCCGATCCGGCACCGGTCGCCCTCAAGTGCCGTCTGGAAGCCGCAGTGCTGGCCTGTTCCAACTCGGGCGGTGTCGCTGCCCAGTTGGGCGCAAGCCGCCTGCTGTCGGCCGACGGAAAGAGTCTGGAACTGACCCCTGGCCTCATGGGCTACGTACTGGCGGGCAGCTCCCGGCGCTTCACGCTTGAAAGCGACAAGCTCGGGTCCGGTCAAGTATGGAAGACGCTCGAGGTCCGGCTGAACGGTCAGCCGGCAAGCATTGAACTGTCGTCCGGGCGTTAGGAACCATCGCCTCGCGCAAGCGCTGGCGATCGCATTATTCGCGATCTGCGCACCGTCCACCTGGGCGGCGGCGGGCTTGCCCGCGGGCCTGGATGAAGAGGCCCCGACGGCGGCCTCCCAGCGCGCGCTGATCGCCGCGCCGCAGGCACTTTTCCTCGACATCGTCATGGACGGCCAGATCGTGCGGCCGCTGGTGCGATTCGAAATGTTCGAAGGCCGACTGTCGGTCGATCCGGCCGATCTGGATGCGATCGGCCTGGTCATGCCCGACAACGTGACTGCAGACCCGAACGGCCGCGTCTCGCTCGACGCGATCGAAGGCCTCAGCGCGATCTACGACGCATCGATGCAGCAGGTGACGCTCATTCCTGCCGCCAACATGCGCCGCGCCAACCGCCTGGGCTACCAGGCGCCGGCACCGATCTCGGTCAATCGCGACCAGGGCCTGGTGCTGGACTGGGATGCCTATGGCCGTCACTCCGACGACAGCGACACCGCGTCGCTGGGCACCGGCCTGCGCTGGTTTGGCCGGTTCGGCAGCCTGCAGAGCTACGGCGTCAGCCGCAGCGGCGACCAGGACGATGGCTACCTGCGCCTGGACACGCGCTGGACGATTTCCGACCCGCAGCGCATGACGACCTGGACCGCCGGCGACCTGATTTCCGGTGGCCTGGCGTGGAGCCGGCCGGTGCGCATGGGCGGCCTGCAATGGCGCCGCAACTTCAGCGTCCGCCCCGACCTGATCATCTACCCGCTGCCGGAGTTCAGTGCCAGCGCGGCGGTGCCGTCGGCGGTGGATCTCTACGTCAACAACGTCCGCCAGTACAGCGGCCAGGTCGATCCGGGCCCGTTCGTGCTCAGCGACTTCCCGCGCCTGGCCGGCGCCGGACAGGCCGTGGTGGTGGTGACCGATGCGCTGGGGCGCACCACCCAGACCAGCGTCCCGCTGTATGTCGACTACCAGCGCCTGGCCCGTGGCCTGAGCGATTTCTCGCTCGAAGCCGGCCTGCTCCGGCGCAACTACAGCCTGGAGTCGGACGACTACGGGCAGCACCCGGTCGCCAGCGCCAGCATGCGCCACGGCATCACCGACAACTTCACCGGCGAGTTCCATGCCGAGTACGGCGAGCGGTTGAGCCTGGGCGGCATCGGCTTTGCCTGGTCGCCGCTGGGCCGCTATGGCGTGTTCACCGGCAACTACGCACACAGCTCCAACTGGCACAGCGGCCACCAGTACGGCGGCGGCTACCAGTGGTTCGGCCAGCGCGTCGGCTTCGACGTCTACAGCCAGCGCGCGACCGAGGAATACCGCGACCTGGGCTCTCTCGAAGAGGGCGGCTTGCCGTTGCTGCGGCAGGACCGTGCATCGGCCTGGGTGTCGATCCCGCGCGGCTCGATCTCGCTTTCGTGGATCCGTTACCAGGACCACGACAATCCGACCAGCCGCACCAAGGGCATCGGGTTCAACCAGAGCTACCGCAACTTCGCCTGGACCGTCAGCGCCTTCGACGACGATCGTTCGGGGCACGGCGTTTCGTTGTCCATCAACGTGCCGCTGGGCCGCGACATCGATGCCTCGCTGTCGGTCGACCGGCAGAACGGCGACACCGACGCCGTCGCGGCGCTGCGACGTCCGTTGCCCTATGGCGGCGGCCTGGGCTGGGAAGTGCAGGCGCGCGACGGTGGCGATGGCGTGCTTGGCGTCGGCTGGCGCGGTCGCGCCGGCGACGTCTGGGGCGGCGTGGACAGCTTCGGCGGACAGCAGAGCGTCTACGGCCAGGGCAACGGCAGCGTGGTGCTGATGGGCGGCGAACTGTTCACCAGCCGCGCCGTCACCGACTCGTTCGCGGTTGTCTCGACCAACGGCATCGCCGACGTGCCGATCCTTTATGAGAACCGCGTCGCCGGCCGCACCAATGCCAACGGCTTCCTGCTGCTGCCCGAGCTGCGTGGCTGGCAGCGCAATCGCATCGCCATCGACCCCGATGGCCTCGCGCCCGACCTGGAAGTGCTGTCGGTGGAACGGCTGGTAACGCCGCCCGATCGCAGCGGCGTGCACGTGCCGTTCCCGATCCGGCAGGTACACAGCGCCAACCTCGAACTGCTCGACCGCGAGGGCAAGCAGGTGGAGGCCGGCACCCGCGTGGTCCGTCAGGACGGAAGTCCGGCCATCGTCGGTTTCGACGGCACCCTCTGGCTCGATCGATACACTCCCGGCGAAAGCCTCACCTGGACCCGCGCGGGCATCACGTGTTCCGCGGTGGCCCCGGCGCTGCCCAGCAATTCGGCACAGGACAAACTGACGGTGAAATGCCGCAGCGAGGACACACCATGATGCGTCGCTACCCCATTGCGTTGGCCCTGCTCGGCTTGCTCGCGTCGTTGCTGATGCCGGGCATGGCCTCGGCGGCGATCACTTGCCGCATCGACAACGCCACCGACCTGAACTTCGGCACGCTGACACTGCCGGTGGGGGCGACGACGTCGACGGTGACGGTCAACGCCAGCTGCCAGGGAACCGCCAATGCCGACGTTGGCGACGACGTCCTGGTGTGCGCCGGCACCAACAACGGCGGCACGCCCCGCTCGATGACGCGCGCCGCACCGGTGGCGTCGTTCTACTACGACATCTACACCGACGCGACCTATTCCCAGCCCGCCAATTACACCTACAACGCCCAGACCACGGTCACGATCACCTCGCGAAACACGTGGATCACGCGGCCCATCACCTTGTACGGACGTGTATCGACGGTGCAGCCCACGGCGCCCGCGCCGACGCCCGGCACCTACACCGAATCGATCAGTGCCGTCTGGGGTTACTCGACGGCGGCCAATGCCAACTGCGCGAGCAACGTCTCGCCGGCGACACCCAACTACACCTTCACCTCGCGCGCCACGCTCCAGGGCAGCTGCCTGATCGCCGCGCAGAACATGCCGTTCGGCAGCTACACCTCGCTGGCCGTGGCCCGCGATGCGCAGGCCAACCTGACGGTCACCTGCACCAACGGCACCGCCTACACGGTCAAGCTCGACGGCGGCCGCTCGGGCAACGTCGCCACCCGCCGCATGTACCTCAACGGCGTCGGGCCACAAACGGTCAACTACAACCTCTATACGACCGCCGCGCGCAACGTCATCTGGGGCACCGGCACGACCGGCTCCACCGTGATTGGCACTGGCACCGGCGCGGGTCAGGGCACGGGGCAGACGCTTACCGTCTACGGTCGCGTGCCGATCACGCCGACCTTCACCGCCGGCACCTACAGCGACGTGGTCACGGCGACCGTCGAGTTCTGACTGACGCGCCAGAAAAGAAAAAGGAGGCCGTGGGCCTCCTTCAAATCCGGCTCGCACCGGATGGACGTCGAGTTGTGGCATGGCTCCGGCTCGCGCCGGACGGAGGGCAGACTAACCGCCCTCCGGAGTTAATGCAACACCTGAAGTAGTGCTGCGTAACCTATTGAATTTAATGGCATGAACCATGCCAGCCAGTGGGTCTGTGTTTACGGCGCCACATCCAGCGCCTCGCGCTTGGCGGCACGGCGCGCCTCCAGCGGCTGCGCCCAGTCGTTGTTGAACGTCGCCGGCTCCCACGAGCCATAGCTCGGGTTGGGCAGCATCCACCAGCGTTCGCCGAACCAGTCGCCGTATTCGTCGAGCAACTGCGTGCGGCCCTCGCGGGTGTTGGCCACGACCTGGACGAAGTCGCCGAGCTGGTCGCCGAACTGCATCAGCACACGGTACTGCTGGCCGGCCAGCTGCCGACGGCAGTTCTTCTCGCTGCCGTTCTGTTCACAGCCATCGAGGAGGGTGCCCAGGCCGAGGAACACGCTGTCGTCCTTGACCGGCATGCCGACCGCCTTGAGGTTGGCGATGGTCGCGTCCTTCAGGTGCACGGCGCGGTTGGACAAGTAGAGGATGGTCACGCCCTTGGCCGTTGCGGCCTTGGCGAACTCGACCACGCCCGGAACCGGCTTGGCCTTCTTCTCGGCCACCCAGGCGTCCCAGCTGACCTCGTCGTAGGCCTTGCCGTCGCGGATCAGGCGCGCCTGGTAGGGCGAGTTGTCGAGGACGGTCTCGTCGACGTCCATGATCACGGCCGGCTTCAGGCCGGTGGCGGCGTTGCCGCGCTCATCGGGGACCAGCGCGTCCCAGTTCTTCTCGGCCAGCGCCACGCCGAGCTTGTCGGCGGCGGCGCGATAGACGGTGGTGGTGGCGGCCTGGTACTCGGCCGAGGCCTGCATCCACAGCACGGCGTTGAGGTTGTCGTCGGCGGCCACCGCGGCCGGCTTGGCGGCAGCTGCGGCCGTCGCGGCGGCTACGGGTGCGGCGGCGTCCTGCGTCGTGGGCTCGGGCGCCGGCGCGCGCTGGCAGGCGGCCAGCATCAGGGCGCCGGCGAGAACGGACAGGGTGAGGGGGCGCGGAATGAAGGAGCGTGGTCGCATCGCAATGGCTGGTGTCGGGTCGGGCGGCGAGTGTAGCCGAGCCCGACGCACACGCCATGACAGACCGCCTCAGAGCGTGGCGACCTGCAGCGAGACCTGCTTGCGCCCGTCGGCGACCCATTGCTGCCCGACCTCGCGAAAACCGAAACCGGCATGGAAGCGTCGCGAGGCCTCGTTCGGCGGCCGCGTGTAGAACTCGCAGGTCACTGCCTCGACGGAGCTGGCGCGGGCGAGTTCGAACAGGTCGCGATACAGGCGCGCGCCGAGCCCGCGCCCCTGGTGCGATGCCGCGACCACGACCCGGTCGATGTAGAGGAAGCGCGGGTAGCGGCCGGCGAACCAGAGATAGTTCGGGCTGTCGTACTGCGCACCCTCGCGGAACGCCAGCAGGAAGGCGACGACGCGGTCGCCTTCGCACAGCACGCGGTGATAGGCCGACTGTGAATCCAGCTGCAGCAGGCGCGCCGCATCGAGCGGGCTCAGCATCTCTTCCTCGGCGAGGTTCAGCGCCAGGATCGCCGGATGATCGGTGGCTTGCGCCGGACGCAGGACGAGATCCATGCGGATGCTCAGGGGGCAGGGAACTGCATGGTGCCAAAGCAGCACCCGCGTCGAAAGCGGGAGCTAGTCGCGCGGCCTGCCAAAGGCGAGCCAGGCCAGCAGCACGGTCAGGACCACGAGGGTCACCACGATCACGGCAAAGCCATGGCCCGTCTGCAGCGGAATGCCACCGACATTCATGCCGAACAGGCCGGCGATCATGTTGACCGGCAACGCCAGCACGGTCACCACCGTCAGCACGAACAGAGTGCGGCCGGTCTGCTCGTTGACCAGCGCGGCCAGTTCTTCCTGGATCAGCTTGACCCGTTCGACCAGGGCGGCCGAATCGCCGATCGCGGTGGAGAACTCCTCGGCGGCCTGCTGCAGGTCCTCCAGGTCGTCCCCGCTGAACCACTCCGGCGGCCGGTTGAGCAGGCGGAACAGCGCCGTCGGCTCCGGCGCCAGCAGGCGCTGCAGGCGCACCAGCGAACGTCGCAGGGTGCCCAGCTCGGTGCGGTCGGTGGCAATGCGGTTGGCGAGCAGGCGGTCCTCGATGCGGTCCACGCGCGCCGTCGACTTGCGCAGGATGTCGCCGAGCACACTGGCCTGGTCGCGCAACAGGTGGGCGAGCAGTTCGACCGGCGAGCGGAACACCTGGCCGGTGCGCACCGCCGATCGCAACTGGTCGACCGAGCGCAGTGGCCGCAGGCGCGCGCTGACCAGAACGCGCGGACCGATGCAGATGCTGGTGGTGCCGACCTCGGACGCATCGAACGTCGAATCGAACAGGACGTCGTGGATGACCGCGACCAGGAAACCGGCATCCTGTTCGAGGCGGGTCGAGCCGACCTCGCTGCGCAGCGAGTCGTAGAAGCCTTCGGGCAACTCGAGGTGGCGGCGCAGGTAGCGTTCCGAGCCGGTGTTCGACAGCGAGAAGTGCAGCCAGATGAACGCCTCTTCCGGATCGTCGCCTTCCTGGGCGAGGAACGCGGCCGCCGCATCGGTACTGATCGACTGGGCCGCTTGCCCCGGCGCAAACCTGTAGCCCCAGATCAGTCCGTGTTCGTTCGAGCCGTAGCTGGTGTCGGTGATGCGCATCGTCGCGGGCCCATTGGAGTTGAAGCGGATGCGCCGGCATCCGGACGCTGAATGAGGCCACAGACAGGTTGCAGCAGATCAGTCGCCGCCGCTGCCGTCGCCGATGCTACGCGCCTGTGCCGGCGCCGCGCCAACGATCAGGACGCTTCGTACAGTTCGATCGGCAGGCCGTCGGGGTCGGCGAAGAAGGTGAAGCGGCGGCCGGTGTACTCGTCGATGCGCAGCGGCTCGACGGCGATGCCCTGTGCCTGCAGCTCCTCCGCCGAGGCGGCGACATCGACCACCTCGAACGCCAGGTGGCGCAGGCCCCGGGCTTCGGGGTATGACGGCCGCGGCGGTGGCGAAGGAAACGAGAACAGTTCGAGCTGGCCGCCGTCTGGCAGGGCCAGGTCGAGCTTCCACGAGTCGCGCGCCTGGCGGTGCACTTCGGCCAGCACGCGCAGGCCCAGCACCTGCGTGTAGAAGTGCTTCGAGCGCGCGTAGTCGGCGCAGATGATGGCGACGTGGTGGATGCGGGGAGCTGCACGGCGCTACTCGTCCAGCAGCGCCCGGATCGCCGCGAAACCCGCCACCGCACGCTCCTGCTTGCGCGCCGCGTCGGCTACCGGGTCGGCGCCGTCGCGCTGGATCTCCGCCACCGGTAGCTCGTCGAAGAAGCGGCTCGGTTTCAGGCGGATCTTGTCGCCCCAGCGCTGGGTCTCGCGCGAGTGCGACAGCCACAGCTGTTCCTTGGCGCGGGTGATGCCGACGTAGAGCAGGCGCCGCTCTTCCTCCAGGCTGCCCTCTTCCAGCGCCATTTCGTGCGGCAACGTGCCGTCCTCCATGCCGACGATGAAGACGTAGCGGAATTCCAGTCCCTTGGCGCCGTGCAGCGACATCAGCCGCACCTGGTTGCCGGCATCGCCCTTGTCGGCATGCGACAGCAGCGCCAGCTGCGCGGCCAGTTCGCCAGGGCCGGAGTTCTTGCCGCCGTCGAACCAGTCGGCCAGTTCCTCCAGGTTCTCCTTGCGGCGCTGGAAGCTGGCCTCGTCCTTGCACTGCGCGCGGATCGCCGCGAGCAGGCCGCTTTTCTCGGCGAGCACGCGCACCAGTTCCGACGGCGGGATCTTGTACGCCTCGCCACGCAGGTGGCGGATGATGTTGACGAAACCGTCGAGCGCGTTGCCGGCACGCGGTGCCAGCTGCTTGAGCATGCCGATCTGCTCGGCCGCGCGCGACATCGGCATGCCGGCGTGCTGCGCCATTTCGGCGAGCTTGGACAGCGTGGTCGCGCCGACCTCGCGCTTGGGCGACTGCACCGCGCGCAGGAACGCCGCATCGTCATCGGGATTGGCGATCAACCTCAACCACGACAGCGCGTCCTTCACTTCACCGCGCTCGAGGAAGGCGGTGCCGCCCGACAGGTGATAGGGCACGCGCAGCAGCTGCAGCGCCTTCTCCAGCGCGCGGCTCTGGTGGTTGCCGCGGAACAGGATGCAGAAGTCGCTCCACGGCGCCTGCTTGGCGGCGGCGAGGAAATGGATCTCGGCGGCAACCTTTTCCGCTTCGTGCGCGTTGTCGCGGCACTCCCACACGCGGATGCGCTCGCCGTCGGCCTGGTCGCTCCACAGGGTCTTGGGGTGCTCGTGCGGGTTGTGCGCGATGAGCGTGTTGGCGGTGCGCAGGACGCGGTTGGAGCAGCGGTAGTTCTGCTCGAGCTTGATGATCTCCAGCGCCGGGTAGTCCGTGCCCAGGTTGAGCAGGTTGTCCGGGTTGGCGCCGCGCCAGGCATAGATCGACTGGTCGTCGTCGCCCACGCAGGTGAACAGGCCCTTGTCGCCGGCCAGCCCCTTGAGCAGGCGGTACTGGGCGTCGTTGGTGTCCTGGCACTCGTCAACCAGCAGGTAGCCGATGCGCTCGCGCCAGGCCAGGCGCACGTCCTCGTCGCCTTCCAGGATCTGCACCGGCAGGCGGATCAGGTCGTCGAAGTCGACCGCGTTGAACGTCGACAGTCGCGCCTGGTAGCGCTGGTACAGCAGCGCCGCCTCCATCTCGCGCGGACTCTGCGATGCAGCCAGCGCCTCCTCGGGCGAGAGACCGGCGTTCTTCGCGCGCGAGATGAGGTTGCGTGCGTTATCGATCACGTCGTTCTTGCTGCCCGGCGGCAGCAGGTCCTTGATCTGCGCGGCGCTGTCGTCGCTGTCGAACACCGAGAAGCCGCGACGCAATCCGACCTTGGCATGGTCGATCTGCAGGAAACGCAGCCCCAGCGCGTGGAAGGTGCACACGGTGAGGCCTTCGGCGGCGTCGCCCTTGATGCGCTTGGCGACGCGCTCCTTCATCTCCTTCGCCGACTTGTTGGTGAAGGTGATGGCCGCGATTCGCTTGGCCGGCATCCGCCCGGATGCGATCAGGTGCGCGATCTTCTCGACGATGACGCGGGTCTTGCCGCTGCCCGCTCCGGCGAGCACCAGCAAGGGGCCGTCGGTGTGCAGGACGGCAGCGCGTTGGGGAGGGTTTAGACCGTGCATTGAAGGCTGTTTGCTGCCGCGGTTGCGGCGGCGTATTGTGCCGCAATATCCCCCCCGACCTGGCGATTTGTGCCGTCGATGCGCTGATTTCGTCACCGCGGGGAGTGCGCCGGCACCCGCGATACCATGCCTGCGACAACATGGGACGCGCCGCATTTGACGGCCCCTGACGGCCCCGGCGGCGCCGCCCCTTCCTGCACCCACGGTATGGAGGAATCGCCATGGCAAACGTCTCCGCTCGCGGCAAGGCCTGGTTGGCAGGCGCCGCGCTTTCATTGCTTGCGGCCCCGGCCCTCGCCGAAGAGCCGCTCAAGCTGGTCACCGCCAGCTACATGCAGGTCGATGCCCAGCTCAAGGGCGCACAGGGGCATCCCAACGAGACCTGGCGCCTGAACGGGCTGAAGTCGTACCTGGCCGGGCATTACGACGAAGCCGAAATGCGCTTCGAGAACGCCGCGTCGTACGCCGACAAGTATTCGCAGCACTACCTCAGTCTCATGTACTGGTATGGGCAGGGCATGCCTGCCGATCCGGTGCGCGCCTACATCTGGAGCGACCTGGCCGCTGAACGCGGCGTGCCCCGCCTGCTGGTGATCCGCGAGAAGATGTGGGAAGGCCTGACGCCGGCGCAGCGCGAGCAGGTCGGGCAGCTCGGCCCCGACTACTACGCCCGCTTCGGCGACGAGTCTGCGCGGCCGCGTGCCGATGTCGAGATTCGCCGCTTCGCGCGCACCATGACCGGCAGCCGCATCGGCTACCGCAACCAGGCCATCGACATCACCCAGGGTGGGCCGATCAACGGCTCGTTCGGCAATGCCACCGCGGGCATGCTGGCGGCCTCCAAGCAGGTGGTCGGCAGCACCACCGGCGACGAGTACTACGCCGATGAACGCGCCCAGGCGCTGTCGTACTGGCAGGCGCAGGATGCCGAGCTCGGCAGCGGCCTGGGCAATGTCGGCGTGGGCCCGATGGTGCCGGCGCGGGACAAGCCGCCGCGCTGAACATGGCAACCAGAGCAAGGGCCACTGATCGCGGCGAGGTGGTGCAAAACCCCCTAATGTAGGAGTCACTTGCCACGACTCCACACATCAGGGGGAACCACATGCGCCTGGGCCTGGCGGCCAACCGCCTGCACCATCTGAGCGAAGACGCCGCATTGTTCCGCTGGCTGCGCGCCTGCGAGTCGGGGATCCGCGAGCTGCAGATCAGCCTGCATGTGGTGGGTCGCACATTCGATGCCATCGCCGCCGCCGGCATGCTGGCCGGTTACCCGGGCCTGCGCCGCTATCCGTACGGGCGCGAGGGCGGGCTGATGAAGCTGGTCGCGGAAGTGGTCGGCGTCGACCACGACGAACGCACCCTGGACGGCGCGATCTACCTGATCGACCCGGTCGATCCGTCGTCGGTGTTCCCCGAAGCAGCCGCGCTCAAGCGCCAGTGCGTGATCCACGGCAAGCCCTTCATCACCACGGTGGCCTCGGCGCGCGACTGGATCGAAGTCGAGCGTATCCGCGCCGGCCTGCTCGCCGATCCATCGGCCGATCGCCTGCACGACTTCGAGTCGCAGACGCTTGCGTTGATCGCCCACGACGCCATGAAGCCGCAGATGCTGGCCTTTGCCGCCGATCACTTCGACCTGCTCTCGCGTTTCGCCCGCCGCGTCGCCACCGGCACCACCGGGCAGCGCCTGAACGAGCTGGCCTGGAGCCGCGGCTGGCCGCAGGGACGCCCGTGGGTGCACCGCTACCAGAGCGGCCCGATGGGCGGCGACGCCCAGATCGCCGACCTCGTGCTGGAGCGCCGCTGCCAGCGCGCAATCTTCTTCGAGGACCCGCACGTGGCGCGCCAGCACGAGGCCGACATCCAGCTGCTGGAGCGGGCCGTGACCACGGTGACCGACGAGGCGGTGTGCATCACCGCCCCGGCCGTTGCCCAGCGCTGGGCGAGTGCGGCAGCCGATCGCGCCAGGAGGCGCTGACGCCGGGCGCCTCCAGCACCGGCGCAGCCACTAAACTGTGCGCATGGCCAAGCTCTATTTCTATTATTCGGCGATGAACGCCGGCAAGACCACGACGTTGCTGCAGTCGGCGCACAACTACCGCGAGCGCGGCATGCGCGTGGCGATCCTCACCCCGCGCCTGGACGACCGCGCCGGCACCGGCACGGTCGCCTCGCGCATCGGCCTGCGGTCCGACGGCATCGCCTTCGAGCGCGACGACGACCTGGAGCGCATCGTCCGCGCCGACATCCTCGCCCACGGCCCGCTGCATTGCGTGCTGGTCGACGAGGCGCAGTTCCTGAATCGTTCCCAGGTCTGGCAGCTGAGCGAAGTGGTCGATGCGCTGCGCATCCCGGTGCTTTGCTATGGCCTTCGCACCGACTTCCGCGGCGAGCTGTTCGAGGGCAGCCAGTACCTGCTGGCATGGGCCGATGAACTGACCGAGATCAAGACCATCTGCCACAGCGGCAAGAAGGCGACGATGGTGGTGCGCGTCGATGCCCAGGGCCGCGCGGTGCACGAAGGCCCGCAGGTGGAGATCGGCGGCAACGACCGCTACATCTCGGTATCGCGCGCCGAGTACAAGAAGATCATGCGCGGCGAGGGCACGATCGAGCCGGCGCAGACGTCGCTGCAGTTGAAGTAGGTCACCCGCAGCCGCGCACGATCGCGCCGACCTCGCGCGGGATCGCGCCGCCGTCGGGCTGTGCCGTCTTCAGCTGCTCCTGCAGGTTGTCCAGTCGCGCCAGGGCCGGTTCGCGGTCGGGCCCGTGGCAGCGCAACTGCGCGGCGTAGGCCTGCGCGCGCCACGCGGTGCGGCGCAGGTCGAGGTCGCCATGTGGCATCCCGGCAAGCGCGTCCAGGCGCAGCAGCGCGCTGTCGTCGCCATCGAGCGCCTGCTGCCGTGCCAGTACCAGCTCGGCCTCGCGGGTGTGCGGATGGGTGGCGCCGTAGCCGCTGCGGGTCAGCGTGACCGCCTGCGCCAGGTGCGCCATGCCCTGTTCGTTCTGGCCCAGCGCCAGTTCGACCTGGCCCTGCACGCGGTAGGTATCGCCCAGCAACGGGTGGCGCGGGCCAAGCTGGGCCAGGCGCAGGGCACTGGATTCCTCGATCACCTTCTGTGCGGCGCGGTCGCGGCCGATCGCATGCAGGACACGCGCATAGTCGAACAGCGCATCGCCCAGGTGGGCGTTGTCCTGCTGCTTGCGCGCGATCACCACCGCTCGCTGCATCGCCGTCAGCGCGGTCGCGGTTTCGCCGCGCTCCCAGGCGACCTGGCCCAGGCGCCGCTGCAGGCCGCCCAGTTCGACCATGCCGCGCCGGGTCTCGGCCGGGTCGGCGCTTTCCGGCGCCAGGCGGCGTTGCAGCACCGCGATCGCGCCGCGCAATTCGGTCTCGGCCTGGCGGTACTGGCCCTGGTCGATATGCAGCATCGCCATCTGCCGGCGCAGCGACAGCGTGACCGGATGCTGGGCGCCATAGACTTCCAGCGCGATCGCGAAGGCCTCGCTGGCCTCGCGTTCGGCCGCATCGATCTGGCCCTGTCCCTGGCGCAGCGAGGCGACGCGGCTGCCGATCTCGGCCAGCAGGGCATGGCGCTCGCCGACCTTCTGCCGCAACTGCGTGCGCGCCTGGCCATAGCCCTGCAACGCGGCGCCGGTCTGGCCGGCATCGGCCTGCAGGTTGGCCAGGTCGATCAGGTTCTCGACCGTGCCGACTTCGTCGCGGTCGTCGCGGCGCAGCGACAGCGAACGTTCGAACAACAGCCGCGCTCCCTGCAGCTCGCCATTGTCGCGGCGGCAGCGACCGAACTGCGAATAGAACTCGCTGGCCTGCGGCGGCAGCTGCGCCTGTTCGCGCCGTGCGGTGGTCAGCGCCGGCGCCATCAGGTCGATGCAGCGGCGCGGTTCGCCGAGCAGGCGCAGCGCCTGGCCGCGCTGGGTCAGCGATTCCAGCTGCAGGCTGACCGGTATGTCACTGGTGCTGGCCAGCACGCCGGCCTGGCGGTTGAGCAGCATCAGTGCCTCGCGATAGTCGCCCAGGCCCATGCGCAGCCGCGCGATCACACCGAGCAGTTCGGCGCGCGCGCGTGGCTGTCGCGCCAGCTCGCGGTTGCCGCGCGCCAGCGATCCATCGAGCAGGCCACGCAGGTCGAGCGCCTGGCCTTCGGGCGTGCCGCGCGCGCTTTCGAACACGCCGACCATGAAGTCCTGCATCGCCTGCGCGCGGCCGGCCTCGGCGACGGCCTGCCGGCCCTGCCAGGCCACGATCGCCAGCGCGGCGCTCAGCACCACCGCGATCAGGCCGCCGGTGGCCAGCGACCAGCGGTGGCGACGCAGGTATTTTCCGAAGCGGTATCCCACGCTTTGCGGCCGGGCCTGAACCGGGCGACCGGCTTCGTATCGGGTCAGGTCCAGCGCCAGCGCTTCGACCGAGGGGTAGCGTTGCTCCGGACGCTTTGAGAGGGTCTTGAGGACGATGTTGTCGAGATCGCCGGCCAGCATCCGCGCGAGCCGACGCAGCGCATGCACGTCGGCGCCGCTGTCCTCGGTGCGGTGCAGCAGCGTCTGCGAAGGCCGTTGCGGGTCGGCGGCGAGGATCGCCTCTTCCCACTCGGCATCGGTCTGGCGCTTTAGCCGGTAAGGCTTGGTGTCGGTGAGCAGCTCGAACAGCACCACGCCCAGCGCGTACACGTCGGTCATGGTCGTGACCGGCTCGCCGCGGACCTGTTCGGGTGCGGCGTAGTGCAGGGTGAAGGCACGCACGCCGGTGCGGGTCTGTTCGACCCTCGGCGCGTCGGAGTCGAGCAGCTTGGCGATGCCGAAGTCGAGCAGGCGCACGTCGCCGCTGGGCGTGACCAGGATGTTGGACGGCTTGAGGTCGCGGTGGACGATCAGGTTGGCGTGGGCGTGGCTGACCGCATCGCAGATCTGGTGGAACATCCGCAGCCGCTGCTCGATCGGCAGCAGGTGGTTGCGGCAGTAGTCGGTGATGGGTTCGCCTTCGACGAACTCCAGCGCCAGGTAGGGAAGTCCGTCGGTGGTGACGCCGGCATCGAGCAGGCGCGCGATGTGCGGGTGCGCCAGGCGCGCGAGGATCTGCCGTTCGCGCGAGAAGCGCACGCGCAGATTGCTGTCGGCCAGTCCCGGGCGCAGCAGTTTCAGCGCGACGCGGCGCTGGTAGAGGCCGTCGGCGCGCGCGGCCAGCCAGACCTGGCCCATGCCGCCTTCGCCGAGCAGGCGCTCGAGCTTGTACGGCCCCACCTCGCCGCCGGCGCGCAGGCCGGCGAGCGGGGCGATCAGGGGCTCGGAGAGGAAATCCTCGTGGTGCTCATCGAGGGTGATGAGCGTCTGCAGCTCGTCGGCCAGCGCCGGGTCTTCCTCGCGCAGGCGCTGCAGGCGCTGTTCGCGCGCCTCGTCATCGAGCTCGAACAGCGCATCGAGCAGCGGTGATATCCGTTGCCAGCGCTCGGTGTCCACGGGTCGCCCCTGCCGGTGGCCTCAGGAGTCCTTCAGTGATGCCAGCAGGAACAGCCGCGCCTTTTGCCAGTCGCGACGGATGCTGCGTTCGGAACGTTCCAGCAGCGCCGCGATCTCCAACTCCGACAAGCCGGCGAAATAGCGCAGCTCGACCACCTGCGCCAGGCGCGGGTCGACCGCACCGAGCTTGGTCAGGGCGGTGTCCAGGCCCAGCGTGTCCTCGTCCAGGCGCAGGCCGCCTTCGACATCGTCGGGGAGTTCGGTGACGCGGTGCAGGTCGCCGCCGCGCTTCTGCGCGAGACGCTGGCGGGCATAGTCGACCACCACCGAGCGCATCGCCGATGCAGCGTAGGCGAAGAAATGCGCGCGGTCGTCGAACTGCGCCTCACGACGGCCGATCAGCTTGAGGTACGCCTCGTGGACGAGCGCGGTGGCATCGAGCGTCTGGCCGTGCTGGCCGGCGAGCTGGCGCCGCGCCATGGTGTGAAGTTCCTGGTAGAGGGTGGCCAGGACGCGGTCCAACGCGCCACGGTCGCCTTCACGTGCAGCATCCAGCAGCAATGTGATATCGGCAGTTTCGGCCATAGGGAGCCCCCTCCACAGTGGCCGGACTATAGCGCGTTTGCGTGTTTTTCCCTGTACACGGGCTTGCCTTACCTCTGGCAACTTCCGCACCACACCGTCGCGCGCTGTCCGATCGCCGCCTGTTTCAGCGGCCGGCCGCAGCGCGGGCAGGGCTCGCCGCCACGCCCATAGGCCGACAATTCCTGTTCGAAATATCCCGGCGCGCCATCGGGACTGATGAAGTCGCGCAGGGTCGTGCCGCCGCGATCGATGGCGTGGCCGAGGATGCGGCGGATCTGCGCGGCCAGCTGCTGGTAGCGCTCCCTCGATACCTTGCCGGCCGCCCGCAGCGGCGACACCCCGGCGGCGAAAAGTGCTTCGGCGACGTAGATGTTGCCCACGCCGACCACCACCTTCTGGTCCATCAGGAAGGTCTTTACCGGCGCGCTGCGGCCGCGACTGAGCGCGAACAGGTAATCGCCGTCGAAGTCGTCCGACAGCGGCTCCGGCCCGAGCCCGGCGAGCAGTTCGTGGGTTTCGCCCGGCCCCTGCCAGAGCAGGCTGCCGAACCGGCGCGGGTCGTTGAAGCGCAGGACCTGGCCCGAATCCAGGGCCAGGTCGACATGGTCATGCGCGCGCACCGGGGTATCGGCCGGCAGCACCCGCAAGCTGCCGGACATGCCCAGGTGCAACAGGGCGCTTCCGGCGGTGGTGTCGAGCAGCAGGTACTTGGCGCGGCGGCGGACCTGGTCGATGCGCTGGCCCGGCAGGACCTGGCGGATCTCGTCCGGGATCGGCCAGCGCAGGTCGGGCCGGCGCAACGTGGCGGTCACCACGCGACGGCCTTCGACGTGCGGCGCCAGGCCGCGACGGGTGGTCTCTACTTCGGGCAACTCGGGCATGGGCTGAGCGTACTATCGCGACATCCGATGCGTGGGGTCTGGGAGCGCGATGGGCAAGAGCGCGACGCCGTCCACCCTTGCCGGCGACCTCCCGGTCGCCGCGGTGCACGTGTTGCCGATGCCCTCGCCGGGACCGGCCCTGCGCGACTATGCGCGTGGCGAACTCGAGGCCGCGCTCGACGCACTGGCGCAGACCGGCGATGACCTCCACGAAGGGGTGCACAGGGCCCGCAAGGGCCTGCGCCGCGTGCGCGCGACGCTGGCGCTGGGCGACGGCATCCTCGGACCGGGCGTTGGCCTGGTCGATCGCGAGATCAAGCACCTCAACACCGGCCTGTCCCTGCTGCGCGACGCGCACGCGCTGGTGGAAACACTGGCACGGCTGCACAAGCGCTCGCGCAAGGGCGCCACCCGGGAATTGCTGGCCCAGGCCCGTGCCGACGCAGTCGTCGCCCGCGAAGCCACTGCCGGCGCCGAAGTCTCCATGGACCCGGCAATGGGACAGCGACGCGGCTTGATCGAAGTGCTCGCCGCAGCGCTGCCGGCGCTCGACTGGGAACGGCTGACACCCTCGGCGGCACGCATGGCGCTGGCCGACAGTGATGAGCGCAGCCAGCGTGCCCGCGGCATCGCCCTGGGCAAGGGCGGCGACAGCGACTGGCACCGCTGGCGCCGTCGTGCCCGTCGCGCCTCGCAGCAGCGTCGCGCGCTCGAAGCGGTCGGCGTGGCGGTCCCGGCCACCGCGCCCGAGGTCTTCGACAAGCGCACCACCGAACGCCTCGGCGAAGCGCAGGACCTGACCCTGCTGCTGGATCATTGCGGCAAGGGATCCCCGTTCAGCAAAACAGAACGCCAGGCCCTGCGCGCCTATGCCGAACCTGCATTGGCCCGACTGCGAAAGCGCATCACGACCGCTCGTCGCTGAGCGCCCGCACCGGCCTTGCGGGCCGATGTGAACGTCCCCATCACATCTGCGGCCCATACCGGCGCGAAGGGTGGGCCGCAGCTGGCATCATCCACCTACGACTGTGCTGTTTGCCGGTCTGCCTGTGCGTCTGCGGAGTCTTTCAATGTTCGTTTCATCCCTGCTCGATTTCCTTGCCGGTGGTGTGGTCCAGGCCACCTGGGTCGAGTTGCTCGTTTACCTCCTGGTCGTCACCCAGCTGACGATCTTCTCGGTCACGCTCTACCTGCACCGCTCGATGGCGCATCGCTCCGTCGATTTCCATCCGGTGCTGGCGCATTTCTTCCGCTTCTGGACGTGGCTGACCACCTCGATGATCACGCGCGAGTGGGCGGCGATCCATCGCAAGCACCACGCCAAGTGCGAGACCGAGGACGACCCGCACAGCCCGCAGTTCAAGGGCATCGACACGGTGATGTGGCGCGGCGTCGAGTTGTACCGCGAAGCGCGCGGTCAGCGCGAGGACATCGAGAAGTACGGCAAGGGCTGCCCGGACGACTGGATCGAGCGCAACCTCTACACGCGCCACGCGACGATGGGCCCGGTGCTGATGTTGTTCATCAGCTTCGCCCTGTTCGGTTTCGCCGGCGTCGCCGTGTGGGCGATCCAGATGGTGTGGATCCCGTTCTGGGCCGCGGGCGTGGTCAACGGCCTGGGTCACTGGTGGGGCTACCGCAACTTCGAGACGACCGACACCGCGACCAACCTCACCCCGTGGGGCTTCTGGATCGGCGGCGAAGAGCTGCACAACAACCACCATGCGTTCCCGAGCTCGGCCAAGTTCGCGCTGCGCAAGTTCGAGTTCGACATCGGCTGGAGCGCGATCAAGCTGTTCGAGAAGGTCGGCCTGGCCAAGGTCCTGCGCGTCGCGCCGACCCTGGACGTGCGCCCGAACATCGCCATGCCCGACGGTGAAACACTGAAGGCATTGCTGGCGATCCGCTTCCAGGCGATGACCGACTACTACCGCAACGTCACCCTGCCGGCACTGCGCGAAGCCAAGTTCAAGTTGCCGCGCAGCCTGCGCCAGGGCCTGGCCGACGATGGCCGTTGGCTCGACGACGACAAGCGCGCCAAGCTGCAGGCCTGGCTGGCGGAACGCCCGAGCATGGCCACGCTGGCCGAGTACCGCCAGCGCCTGGCGCAGGTGCTGGACGAGCGTTCGCACGATGCCCAGGCCACCCTGGCCAAGCTGCAGGCGTGGTGCGCCGAGGCCGAGGCCAGCGGCAACCAGGCGTTGCAGGCATTCTCCGCGCGCCTGAAGGGCTACGCCCTCGCGCCGGCACACGCCTGAGCACCACGCGCGTGATGCCCACGGTGTCGCGCAATGTCCGGCCCGCGCTGCAATGCGCGGGCTTTTCTTTTGCGTTGCTGGTTGCCCTGGCGATGCCGTCGTGGGCGCAAGTGCAGGCGGCCGGCGATTACCTCTCGCGCATGGACAGCGACGGCGATGGCCGCATCGCCCTGCCCGAATTCCAGGACTGGATGAGCTACGCGTTCAATCGCATGGACGTGGATGGCGACGGCGTGCTGACGCCCGCCGAACTCCCCGGCGGACGCGGCAAGCCGGTCACCCTTGCCGAACATCGGCAGACGCTGGCCACGACCTTCGCCCGCCAGGACCGCAACAAGGACGGCTACCTGGACGCGCGCGAACTGGCATCACCCCCGCAGTAAGCCGCCCCCCCACCGTTCATCCTGAGCGTAGCGCAGCGAAGTCGAAGGACCACGCACGGTCCGGCCCCAGGTCGCCCCCCCACCGTTCGTCCTGAGCGTAGCGCAGCGAAGTCGAAGGACCACGCAACGCCGGGCCGTGCCGACCCCCCGACTTCGCACCTGCGGCGCTACGCTCAGGACGAACGGTGCAGTTCACCCAGGCGCATACAGTGCAGGTGCCCATCCGTGTAAGCGGCGAACCGTGCCTGCACCGCGCCGAGCCGTTGCCAGTCCCCTGCCTGTACAGGCGTAGCATCGTGGTTGTGTACCGCCCGAACGCTGCGCCCATGGCCATCGCTGCATCGCACCCGCTCGACCTGCCCCGGCAGCACCTGTTCTGGCTGCTTCATATCGGCGGCTGGGCCGCCTATTTCTCGCTGGGTTACCTCTCCGCCATCGCCCACGACAAGCCGTCGGGCTACTGGATCGTGCCGCTGACCGCGGCCTCGACCGGCGCCGTCGCCACGCTCGGCCTGCGTTACCTGCTGCGCGCCTGCTGGGGCCTGACGCCGCGGCGGCTGATGATGGTGATGGTGCTGCCGATCCTGGCCAGTTCGGCGGTGATGGACCTGGCCACGCGCACGGTGCTGGTCGACTTCTGCGACACCTGCGTGCCGGAAAACCGCGCCGCCTACATCGCCTATGCACTGAGCTACATCTACGTGGTGCTGGCCTGGGTCGGCCTGTACCTGGGGGTGAAGTACTACGGCCAGCTGCAGGACGAAACCCGGCGCGCGCTGGCGGCACGCACCATGGCCCACCAGGCGCAGCTGAAGATGCTGCGCTACCAGCTCAACCCGCACTTCCTGTTCAACACGCTCAATGCCATTTCCACGCTGATCCTCGACCGCGACAACGCCACCGCCAACCGCATGGTGCAGGGCCTGTCGGCGTTCCTGCGCCACTCGCTCGACAACGACCCGATGCAGCGGGTAACGCTGCGCCAGGAGCTCGATGCGCTGACGCTGTACCTGGACATCGAGAAGATCCGCTTCGCCGAGCGCCTGCGCATCGAAACGGCCATCGACGAGGATTGCTGGCGCGCGCTACTGCCGAGCCTGCTGCTGCAGCCGCTGGTGGAGAACGCCATCAAGTACGCCGTCGCCAAGCAGATCGCCGGTGGCATGTTGCGGATCGAAGCAGAACGCGAAGGTGCGCAACTGGTCCTGCGCGTGATCGACGACGGCCCCGGCTGCGATTGCCTCGAGGGCGGGCAGGTGCCGGCAGGCAAGGGCGTGGGCCTGCGCAACACGCGTGAGCGCCTCAGCGTGCTGTACGGCGAGGCCAGCGGCTTCGGCGTGCGCAACCGCGAGCGCGGCATCGAAGTCACGCTGCGCCTTCCCTTCGAAACCTCCCAGACCATCGGAGAGTGAGCATGGACCGGGCGACGACGGGGCGCAGTCACCGCGGCAACGGCGTCAACGCCGCACACGGCACGACGACCAAACTGCGCGCGATCGTGGTCGACGACGAACCGCTGGCGCGCCGTGGCCTGGAGATCCGCCTTGGCGACCACCACGACATCGAGCTCGTCGGCCAGTATGGCGACGGCGCCGCTGCGATCCAGGGGCTGCGCGTGCATCGCCCCGACCTGATGTTCCTCGATGTGCAGATGCCGGGCATGGACGGCTTCGAGACGCTGCGCAGCATCCCGGCGGTGGAGATGCCGCTGGTCGTGTTCGTCACCGCCTACGACCACTACGCGATCCGCGCCTTCGAAGCGTCCGCCACCGACTACCTGCTCAAGCCGGTCGATGACGCCCGCCTGCACCAGGCACTGGCGCGCGTGCGACAGGCGCATGCGCAACGCGAAGCCAGCGGCCACTGCGCGCACCTGCTGGGATTGCTGAGCGAACTCAGCGGGCACCCGACGCTCGATCTGGACGAAGCCCTCAAGCCCGACGCGATCGAGCAACTGCGTCGCGACGACAAGCTCGCCGTGCGCGATGGCGGGCGCACGGTGCGCGTGGACCTGGCCAGCATCCGCTGGATCGATGCCGCCGGGGACTACATGTGCATCCATACCGACAGCGAGACGCTGGTGCTGCGCGCAACCATGCGCGATCTGGAGAAGCAGCTGGACCCGCAGCGATTCCCGCGCATCCACCGTTCGACGATAGTCAACGCACGCCGCGTCGTGGAGCTGCGACCGCACACCAATGGCGAAGGCTACCTGCGCCTGGACTGCGGCCAGGAGCTGAAGCTGTCGCGCAGCCATCGCGACAAGCTCGACCTGCTGCTGTAGGGGCAGCGGCAAGAAACGGGCCACGTCCGGGCCTTCTGTGCCCGCTCAACGCTTCATCGCGCCCAGACCACCATTCAACGCAAAGCCCGTGAACGCGTGACTTACGGGCCATCTTCGCAGCGAGTACCACGGCGCATCGTGCCCACCGCACCCCTGCGGACCACGCCGATGAAGATCACCGACGCCTCGCTACGAAACCCGGCCGCGGTCGCGGTGATCGTGGCCATGGTCTGCGCCTTCGGGCTGATGAGCCTGTTCAAGCTGCCGCTGCAACTGTTCCCCGACATCGAGCGCCCGCAGATGTCGGTGCAGACCAGCTGGCGCGCGGCGTCGCCGCAGGAAATGGAGTCGGAGATCGTAGAGCCGATCGAGGCGGTGATGCAGGGCCTGCCCGGGCTGGAGGAGATCGAGTCCAACGTCAACGCCGGCAACAGTTTCATCAACCTGACCTTCGCCGTCGGCAGCGACATGGACGCGATGCTGGTGGAGGTGCTGTCGCGGATGAACCGCCTGCAGCCGCTGCCGCGCGACGCAACGCCGCCGGTGGTGCAGAGCGGCGCCGACAACGCCAACAACTCGCTCACCTATTTCTTCGTGCAGAAGCTGCCCGGTACTCCTGGCGACATCCTCGACTTCCGGCAGATGATCGAGGACCGGATAGTGCCGAAGATCGAGGCGGTCGAAGGCGTGGCCGGCGTCGAGATCAACGGCGGCTCGCCGGAAGAGCTGGCCATCAGCCTCAACCTGGAACGCGCCGCGGCGATGGGCATCCAGATCCCGGAAGTGGCCGCGGTTGCCGCGCGCGCCACCGATGTATCGGGCGGCGTGGTCGAGGCCGGCCGCCGCGAGTACGTGCTGCGTTTCGCCGGACGCTATTCGCCCGAGGCGATGGGCAACCTGATCCTGGCCTGGCGCGACGGCCGTCCGGTGCGATTGGCCGACGTCGCCAAAGTCGAAGTGAAGCGCCCCGGGCAGCGCTTCTTCGCCTACCAGAACGGCAATCCGGCGATCGGCCTGCGCATCATTCGCGAGACCGGTGCCAACGTGCTCGATACGCTGGACGAGGTGAAGCGCGTGGTCGCCGATGTGCGCGAGAAGGATCTCAAGCCGATCGGACTCGACATTGCCCAGAGCTTCGATGCTTCGGTCTTCATCAATCGCGCGATCAGCCTGCTGTCGGGCAGCCTGGGCGCCGGCGTGCTGCTCGCCGTCGGCTGCCTGTGGTGGTTCCTGCGCGACGTCCGCGCCACGGCGCTGATCGCCTGCGCAATCCCTATTTCGCTGCTGGCCACCTTCATCGTGCTGCAGCTCACCGGCCGCAGCCTCAACGTGATCTCGCTGGCGGGACTGGCTTTCGCCGTCGGCATGGTCATGGACGCGGCGGTGGTGGTCGCCGAGAACATCGTGCGACTTCGCGAGGAGGGCATGCCCGCGCGCCAGGCCGCGCTGGAAGGCACCAGCCAGGTCGCCGTCGCCCTGGTGGCATCGACCATCACGACGGTCGCGGTGTTCGTGCCGGTGATCTTCATGGAGGACGTGGAGGGGCAGTTGTTCGCCGACCTCGCCCTGACCATCTCGATCGCCGTGGCCATCTCGCTCGTCGTCGCCGTGACGGTGCTGCCTGCCGCCGCAAGCAGCTGGCTGCGCGAACGCAAGGACACGCGCGAGCAGCACCGCACCTGGTCGCGCATCAGCGACTGGGCGATGCGCGTGACGCAAGGCCGCAAGCGCCAGCTGGCATGGGTGGCCGGGCTGGTGCTCGCACCCGCGCTGCTCGCCGCACTGCTGATGCCGAAGATCGACTACCTGCCGCCTGTGAAGCGCGCCGCCGTGGACGCGATCTTCAGCTTCCCGCCCGGCATGGGCCCCGAGCGCGTCGACCGTGAGATCGCACCGACCGTCCTGGAGCGCATGCGGCCGTACATGGAAGGCAAAAAAGCCCCGCAGCTGAGCAACTGGTACCTGCTGTTGTGGCCAGGCGGCGGCACGATCGGTGCACGCGTGGTCGATCCCGACCAGATCGGCGAGCTCGAGCGTGTCGTCCGCGACGAAGTGGTGGTCGGTTTCCCCGACACCCGCGCATTCGCCAGCGAAGGCGAGCTGTTCGGCAGCTTCGGCGGATCCGCGCGTGCGATCGCGATCCACCTGCAGCACTCCGATGGCGATGCCCTGGCGCGCGCCGCCGAAGCCGGCCGCAAGCTGCTGTCCGAGCGTTTTCCTGGCGCCAACGTGCAGGCCTGGCCGAGCGCGGACGCCGGCACGCCGGAACTGCGCATCAATCCCGACGACCGCCGCCTGGCGGAAGTAGGCTGGCGCCGCCCCGAACTCGGCACGGTCGTGCGCACGCTCGGCGACGGCCAATGGCTGGGCGAACACTTCGATGGCGACCGCCGTCTGGCGATCATCCTGCGCACCGACCGCGACAGCAGCATTGAGCGGCTGGGCGCCGCACCGCTGGCAACGCCGCAGGGCGGCGTGCTCAGCCTGGGCGAGCTGGCCCAGGTGGACACCGTGCTCGCGCCGAACCAGCTGCGCCGCATCGACCGCCGCCGCACGGTCACCCTCACCGTCGATCCGCCTGCCGCGATGTCCCTGGAAGAAGCCCTCGACATCGTCGATGCCGATGTCGTCCCCGCCCTGCGCAAGGACCTGCCGGGCGACGCAGAGATCCGCGTCTCCGGCAGCGCCGATCGCCTGGATGAAGTCGTGCGCAGCATGGGCATGAACTTCGCGATGGCGCTGGCGGTGCTGTTCATGCTGATGGCGGCGATGTTCCGCTCGCTGCGCGACAGCGCCTTCGTCATGGCGACCTTGCCGATGGCGGTGCTCGGCGGCGTGCTCGGCCTGCGCGTGCTCGATCTCATCGCCGGGCAGACCCTGGACCTGCTGTCGATGATCGGTTTCATCATGCTGCTGGGCATGGTGATCAACAACGCGATCCTGCTGGTTGCGCAGACGCGCGACGCGCAGGCCGCGGGCGCGACGCTCGACACGGCGCTTCGCCAGGCGCTCGACCAGCGCCTGCGCCCGATCCTGATCGGTGCATTGACCGGCGTGCTCGGCGCGTTGCCGATGGCGATCAATCCCGGTCCCGGCGCGGTGATCTACCGCGGCCTGGCTGCGGTATCGGTCGGCGGTGTCGCGCTGAGCCTGGTGTTCCTGGTCGTGCTGATTCCCGCGCTGCTGCGCCTGGCCGATTCGCGTCGCCGCGTCGCCACCGCGGACAACGCCGCCGGCGCCACCGCACCCCTCCCGCAACTCTCCCCCTGAATGCTTCTCCTCCCCCGGAGCTCGTCATGCGCACCTTGCACAAGACCCTGATTGCCGCGGCGCTGGCTGCGGTCCTGACCGTCCCGCTCGTCGACCTGGATGCCGGCGCCAGCGCACCTCCCCCCGAGGCGCCGCCCGCGATCGTCAGCGTGGCCGCCGCGGTCAGTACCGAGCTGGCGCCGCGGCACTGGGCCCCGGGCAGCGTGATCAGCCGGCAGGACGCGCACGTCGCCAGCGAACAGGACGGGCGCGTGATCAAGGTCGCCGAGGTCGGGCAGAACGTCCGCGCTGGCGATCCCATCGCCGTGCTCGACGACACCACCCTGCGTCTGCAGGAGCGCGAAGGGGAGGCCAATCTGTCGCGCATTCAGGCGCAGCTCGACATGGCCACGCGCCAGGAGCAGCGCTACGCCCAGTTGGCGCAGCAGCAGAACATCGCCCGCTCCCAGTACGAGCAGCAGCAGGCCGACCGCGACATCCTCGTGCAGGAGCGTGCCCGCGCTCAGGCATTGCTCGCCCAGACCCGCCACCAGCGCAAGCAGATGCTGGTGCGCGCGCCGTTCGACGGCGTCGTTGCCGAACGCGAGGTCGAACTGGGTGAGTTCGTGAGCAGTGGTGATCCGGTTGCCCGCGTCGTCGATACCGCCGAACAGGAGGTTCGCGTGCGTGCACCAGTCGATCTCGCACGACACCTTGCGGTCGGAACCCCAGTGCAGGTGCGCTTGGGCGACAGCGAACGCGCGCATGCAGTCAGCGCCCTGGTGCCGGTCGGCGACGAAGCCTCGCGGCAGCTGGAGCTGCGCATCAAGATGGACGCCAGTGAGTTCCCGGTCGGCACCGCCGTCGAAGTCGGCATGCCGAGTGCGGCCACGCGTGCCGTGGTCGCGGTCCCGCGCGACGCCGTGATCCTGCGCCGCGAGGGTGACTTCGTCCTGCGCGTGGGCGCTGACAGCAAGGCGGAGCGGTTGTCGGTGAAGACCGGCGCCGAAGTGGGCGATCTGGTCGAGATCAGCGGCAACGTGAAAGCGGGCGACCGCCTGATCGTTCGCGGTGGCGAGCGCGTCGAGGCCGGGCAGGCGGTTACCCTCCAGGATCTGTCGCGAGCGGTGTCGGCGCGTTGATCAAGAAGCACGTCGCTACCGCCATCCTGCTCGCGCTACTGAGCGCGAGCGCTTCAGCCGTGGAGGCGCCCATGCCGTGCAGCGATCCCGCTTACCGCCAGTTCGATTTCTGGATCGGGCAATGGCAGGTGTTCAAGACCGACGGCACGCTTGCCGGCAGCAACCGCATCGAGAAGGAATACGGTGGCTGTGTCCTGCACGAGCGCTACAGCACGCCGAAGGGCTATCAGGGCGAGAGCCTCAACACCTACGACACGACCCGCAAGCTCTGGCACCAGACCTGGGTCGACAACACCGGCCTCCTGCTGCTGCTCGAAGGGCACCTGGTCGACGGCCGCATGGTGCTGGAAGGTACGAGCGGCACGACCCGCCACCGCATCACCTGGACGCCAAACGCCGACGGCAGCGTCCGCCAGTTCTGGGAGTCCACTGACGCGGGCGGCCAGTGGACCGTGGCCTTCGATGGTCTTTACCACAAGAAGACGCCGTAGCGTCTGCTACTTCACCCGCTCCACCGGCGGCATCTTCCACGTGCCGTCGACGATCGTCTGCTCAGGCCAGTACAGCCGCATGAACAGGTTGAACGATCCTTCCGGAACCGGCAGCCAGTTCGCTTCCTTGTCCTTGCCCGGCGAATCCTTCTGGATGTACAGCGTCAGCGAACCGTCGGGATCGAACCTGAGCTTGTCGCGGTCGCCAATGGCGTAACGGTTGATCGGGTTCTGGATGAAGGCCTGCTTGTCGTTGTAGGTCGTGATCGACCAGAACGCCTTGACCGGGGGCAGCTGGCCCTTGGCGAACTTCATCGTGTAGCGGTTGGCACCATTCAACGGCTGGCCATCGGAATCGGCGACGGCGTGGGGATAGATGGCATCCGACGGAAGGTTGGCGCCCAGGCCGACGAGCGCGACCACTGCACGGGTGCTGTAGTCGGTACCAAAGTTGGCGACGTTGGGCGGCAGGACCGTCCAGCCGTTGATCTCCTTGCCGCGTGGCGCCTTGGTCTCAGCAATGAGTTTTTCACGGCCCGCCTTCATCCCCTCGTCCAGTGCAGCCGCGACCGCGGGATCCAGCGACGCCGCATCAAACGGCTTGCCAGGTGCGATACCAAGCTTGGCGAAACGCTCCAGCGCCGGCGCATCCGCCGCCGAAGGCGGGTTGTCCTGCATCAGACGGTTGAGCCTGCCGAAGAACGTGGCCGCGTCCATGCTCGCCACCTGCGCCGGCGGAGGCGTCTTCATGTCGATGTCGGCCGCAACCGGAAGGCCGGTGGGCGCCTGGTAAGGCTTGCCCCAGCCGCTGAGTGGAACCAGACGGTACTTGTCCTGGATGGCATGCACGGCCTTGTAGTCGCTCTTGCCGTTGGTCTGCGTGCGGCCAATCAACCACACCAGGTTCGTTGGCGACTGTATCGTCTTGAGGCCCTCGGGCAGGGTGCCCTTCCATCCCGGGCCGACCACCGCGAAATCGCCCTTGCCCGTGCCGGTGGTGCGCGACCCCGGCGAGGCGAAGACATCGGTCCAGGCGCCCATCATTTCCATCATGTAGAAGCGCTTGCCCATGTCGGGCACGCTGAGCACCATCGGCTCCTTCGACAGGTCGAGCCAGGCAATCGAGTACAACGTGTCGGCATTGGGGCTGACCACGTCGGTGAAGGTGTAGTCGGGGAACTCGCGCTTGTGGAGGAACTGGTTGGTCGGCGCCTTCTCCCCGTCGCTGGCGTCGGCGACGTTGGTCGACACTGCCCGCGTCACGTCTACCAGCACCAGTGGATAGCCGAACAGATAGGCGTCGGCGACGAGATCGACATTGGCCTTGTGCGCGGCGTCGGATGCGGCATCCGTGGCCGCTGGCGACGTGGCGGTCGGTGCGGTTTCCGTCTTCTTGCAGGCGGTGACGGTGGCGGCCATCACGACGGACACCGCAGTGGCCAACATCAGGCGACGAAAGGGCAGGCTCGACATGACGGCATCCCGGAAAGGCGGCGATGCGGACCATGGCAGGCGACCGGTGAATGACCGGTGAGACCAGCTCGACCCGTTGCAGCCCGCCCGTTGCGGCTCTACCCGCGGCATGCGGCCATTTGCTTGTCCTGCGATGCCGGTGGTAGCGTCGCCGCGGTTGCATCGGTACTTCTGGCGCGCTTGGTCGTGGGCCGCCGTCACTAAACGCGCGGGGGCGTGCATGAGGGGAATTTCTATCGCGGCGCTCTGCCTGCTGGCAGGCACGGCCATGGCCGGTCCGAAGGCTTCGACGGAGACCGACAAGGCGAAGTTCATCCGCCTCACGCGCCAGCTGGAGCAGCGTCCACTTTCCGATCCCGGCAAGCGCATTCGCGGTTGGCTGATGCGATGGACCGTGGACAGCCCGGACGTGATGGTGATGGTCTGCGACCTGCTCGGCCCGGACATCGGCGAGGATGCGCCGCACGCGCCCGAGCTGATGATGCAGATGATGTTCGGCAACGCCGCCTTCCAGATCCAGCACCCGGACCTCAAGGACGATCCGATCGCACCGCAGGTGGCGGGCGTGCGCAGCGCGCTGGCGGCCTACGCGTCGTTCCTGGCCGCCTCGCCGCAGTCGCGGATCGAGGAGCTGGACGAACTGCTTGAACAGGATCGGGATGGCGAGCTGGAGGCCACGCTCGAGCCGGTGATCGAGGAGGAGTGCAGCGACGAGGAAGGCACGTATTCCGTCGATGTGCCGCGACCATCGCGAGCGCTGGCCGGGACTCCGTAACGGACGAGCGTCTCAGCAGTCGTCCGACTTCCGGGTCGCGTAGCTCAGACCCCGTCGCAGCTGTTCCAGGAAGTTCGGATCGGCATAGACGACATCGTCATGCCCCAGGCCCGTGTACCAGCTGCGCCCGCCCTCGAAGGCATGGCACCAGCTGATCGGATGGTCCTTGCCCATGGTGCCGCCTTCGTACAGCGATTCGTCGACGGTGGCCAGGACGTGCACCTGGTCGCGCGGGTTGCGGTCGTAGTTGTACAGCTCGTCGGTGATCGGCCACGGCTTGCCGCTCGCCTCGCCGTCGAGCTCCGGCCGCACCAGTGTCGACTGCAATCCCTTCGGGTGCGACTTGAACCAGGCGCCGACCAGTTGCCCGTACCAGGGCCAGTCGTGCCCGGTATCGGCGGCCGCGTGCACGCCGACGAAGCCGCCGCCGCCGCGCACGAAGGCCTGCAGCGCCTGCTGCTGGCCGGGATCGAGGATGTCGCCGGTGGTGCTGGCGAAAATGACCACCTTGTATCGCGCAAGATTGGCCGCGTTGAAGTCGCCAGCGTCCTCGCTGTGATCGACTTCGAGCCCCTGGTCGGCAGCCAGTCGCTGCAGCGTGGCCACCGCGGTCGGAATCGACGTATGGCGCCAGCCGGCGGTCCTGGTGAACACCAGTGCGCGGTCGGGCGTCGCGGCGGACGCCAGACCGGCTAGCAGGAGGGTGGACGAGCACAACCAGGCGAGGGCATGTCGGCGCATGCGCGGATTCTGCCACGCCCCGGCGAAACCGCGCTGGCGGCCATTCAGCACCACCCTCGCCGCGAACGCACTACGGCGCCGCCCTGTCAACGGGTTACGCGCCAGCGCCGGCATTGCGACAATCGCCTTCTCCCCGGAATTCCGGGTTTTCACGATTGGATGCAATGCAGGACCACAAGCAAGTCGCCGCCCAGGTTGCGGGCAAGATCGCCCGTCTCATCGCCGAGGAAATCGGCGCCCAGACCCAACAGGCCCAGTCCGCCATCGCCCTGCTCGATGAAGGCGCGACCGTGCCGTTCATCGCGCGCTACCGCAAGGAAGTCACCGGCGGCCTCGACGACACCCAGCTGCGCAACCTTGAGACGCGTCTGACCTACCTGCGCGAACTCGAGGATCGCCGCGCCGCGGTGCTGGCCAGCATCGAAGAACAGGGCAAGCTGAGCGACGAACTGCGTGGCGAGATCGAGGCGGCCGACAGCAAGTCGCGCCTGGAAGACCTGTACCTGCCCTACAAGCCCAAGCGCCGCACCAAGGCGCAGATCGCGCGCGAAGCCGGCCTCGAGCCGCTCGCCGAAGGCCTGCTGGCCGATCCGATGTTGGTGCCGGAAGAATTCGCCGCCGGGTTCATCGATGCCGAGAAGGGCGTGGCCGACACCAAGGCCGCGCTGGACGGCGCCCGCGCGATCCTGATGGAGCGCTGGGGCGAGGACGCGGCACTGGTCGGCGAACTGCGCGGCTGGCTGCATGAGGTCGGCGTGATCCGCGCCAAGGTCGCCGAGGGCAAGGAGCTGGCCGGCGAGAAGTTCCGCGACTACTTCGACCATGCCGAACCGCTCTCGAAGATTCCGTCGCATCGGCTGCTCGCACTGTTCCGCGGCCGCCGCGAAGAGTTCCTGTTCCTCGACCTCGACCCGGGCACCGATGCCGCCGCCGGCCACCTGCAGGCCGAAGGCCGCGTTGCCGTGCATGCCGGCATCAGGGCCCAGGGCCGTCCCGCCGACAAGTGGCTGCTCGACTGCTGCCGCCTGACCTGGAAGGCCAAGCTGCACCTGCACCTGCTGCTCGACCTGTTTGCGCAGGCGCGCGAGAAGGCCGAGGCGGAAGCGATCGATGTGTTCGGCGACAACCTCAAGGACCTGATGCTGGCAGCGCCCGCCGGCGCCAAGGCCGTGCTCGGCCTCGATCCGGGCCTGCGCACCGGCGTGAAGGTCGCCGTGGTCGACAGCACCGGCAAGTTCGTCGACCACGCGACGATCTACCCGCACGAGCCCAAGCGCCAGTGGGACCAGTCGTTGGCGATCCTGCGCCAGCTGTGCGTCAAGCACCAGGTCGAACTGATCGCGATCGGCAACGGCACCGCCTCACGCGAGACCGACAAGCTTGCCGGCGATCTGATCAAGCTCGCACCGACGCTGTCGATGCAGAAGATCGTGGTCAGCGAAGCCGGCGCGTCGGTGTACTCGGCGTCGGAATTCGCGGCCAAGGAATTCCCCAACCTCGACGTGTCGATCCGCGGCGCGGTGTCGATCGCGCGACGCCTGCAGGATCCATTGGCCGAGCTGGTCAAGATCGAGCCGAAGGCCATTGGTGTCGGCCAGTACCAGCACGACGTCGACCAGTTCCGCCTGGCGCGCACGCTCGACGCGCGCGTGGAGGACTGCGTGAACGCCGTCGGTGTCGACGTGAACACCGCTTCGGCCGCGCTGCTGACGCGCGTGTCGGGCCTGTCGTCGACCGTGGCCGAGAACATCGTCGTCTACCGCGACAGCAACGGCGCCTTCAAGAGCCGCAAGGAACTGCTGAAGGTACCGCGCCTGGGCGACAAGACGTTCGAGCAGTGCGCCGGCTTCCTGCGCATCAGCGACGGCGACCAGCCGCTGGACGCCTCGTCGGTGCACCCGGAGGCCTATCCGGTGGTCGAGCGCATCCTCAAGCAGTGCGGTCGCGAAGTGAAGCAGCTGATCGGCGACGCCCCGCTGCTGCGCGGCCTGAAAGCCGAGCAGTTCACCGACGATCGCTTCGGCGTGCCGACGGTGCGCGATATCCTCAAGGAACTCGAGAAGCCCGGCCGCGATCCGCGCCCCGAGTTCAAGGCCGCGCGCTTCGCCGACGGTGTCGAGGACATCAAGGACCTGCGCGAGGGCATGATCCTGGAAGGCGTTGTCAGCAATGTCGCCGCGTTCGGCGCGTTCGTCGACATCGGCGTGCACCAGGACGGCCTGATCCACATCTCGGCGCTGTCGGACAAGTACGTCAAGGATCCGCGCGAAGTGGTGAAGGCCGGCGACATCGTCAAGGTGAAGGTGCTCGAGGTCGATGTCGCCCGCAAGCGCATCGCATTGACGCGTCGCCTCGACGACAGCGCGCCTGCTACGCGCGGCCCGCGCGAGGAGCGCGATGCGCGTCCGAACGGGAACCGTGGTGGCCGCGACGGTGGTCGCGCCGCACCGGTGCCGAAGCAGGCGCCGGCGCCGGCGAACAACGCGCTGGCGGCAGCGTTTGCGCGCGCGAAAAAGAGCTAGAAGTCCGTCATTCCCGCCTGCGCGGGAATGACGAAGCAAAACAACAACGCCGGCCCAGGGCCGGCGTTGTCATTACCGCACCACGACGAGTCGGCAGTTACTGCGTGATATCCACGTCCTTCGTCTCGCGCAGGAACAGCGAGCCGATCACGAACGTCATCAGCGCGATCACGATCGGATACCACAGGCCGTAGTACATGTTGCCGGTGGCCGCGACCAGGGCGAAGGCGATCGTCGGCAGGAAGCCGCCGAACCAGCCATTGCCGATGTGATACGGCAGCGACATCGAGGTATAGCGTATGCGGGTCGGGAACAGCTCGACCAGCCATGCCGCGATCGGGCCGTAGACCATCGTCACGTAGATCACCAGGATGGTCAGGACCAGCAGCACCATCGGCTTGTTGATGCGCGCGTCGTCGGCCTTCTCGGGATAGCCGCCGGCCTTGAGGGCCGACTTCAGCTCGCCGGTGAACGCATCGCCCTTGGCCTTGCCGTCTTCCTTGCTCAGGCCCGCGCCTTCATAGCCGCCCACTTCGGTCGAACCGACAGTGACCTTGGCGACGCTGCCGGCCGGGGCGGCCTCGATGGTGTAGGGCACGCCGGCCTTCGCCAACGCCGCGGTGGCGATGTCGCAGGAGTTCGAGAACACCTTCTTGCCGACCGGGTCGAACTGGAACGAGCACGTGCTCGGGTCGGCATGAACCACCGCCGGCGCATTGGTGCTGGCTTCGGCGATGGCCGGGTTGGCGTAGTGGGTCAGCGCCTTGAACAGCGGGAAGTAGGTCAGCGCGGCGATCAGGCAGCCGGCCATCACGATCTTCTTGCGCCCGATCTTGTCCGACAGCCAGCCGAAGAACACGAAGAACGGCGTGCCGATCGCCAGTGCCGCGGCAATCAGCAACCACGTCGTGGTCGCGTCGACCTTCAGCGATTGCGTCAGGAAGTACATCGCGTAGAACTGGCCGGCGTACCAGACCACGGCCTGGCCGGCAGTGGCGCCGAGCAGGGCGAGCAGCACGATGCGGCCGTTGCGGGTGAAGAAGCTCTCGGTGATCGGCGCCTTGGAGGTCTTGCCCTCGGCCTTCATCTGCTGGAACAGCGGCGACTCGTGCAGCTGCATGCGGATCCACACCGACACGCCGAGCAGGATGATCGACAGCAGGAACGGAATGCGCCAGCCCCAGGCTTCGAACGCTTCGGTGCCCAGGTAGGTGCGCACGCCCAGGATCACCAGCAGCGACAGGAACAAGCCGATCGTGGCGGTGGTCTGGATGAAGCTGGTGTAGAGGCCACGCTTGCCGTGCGGCGCGTGCTCGGCGACGTAGGTCGCCGCGCCACCGTACTCGCCGCCCAGTGCCAGGCCCTGCAGCAACCGCAGCAGGATCAGGATTGCGGGAGCGGCGAAACCGATGCTGGCGTAGTTGGGCAGGATGCCGACCAGGAACGTCGACAGGCCCATGATCACGATCGTGACCAGGAACGTGTACTTGCGACCGATCATGTCGCCGATGCGGCCGAAGATGATCGCGCCGAATGGACGCACGGCGAAGCCGGCGGCGAAGGCGAGCAGGGCGAAGATGAAGGCGCTGGTGTCGTTGAGGCCGGAGAAGAACTGCTTGGCGATGATCGCCGCGAGCGAGCCGTACAGGTAGAAGTCGTACCACTCGAACACGGTGCCGAGGCTGGAGGCGAAGATGACCTTCTTGTGCCCCTGCGTCAGCGATGCGGCAGGCTTGCCGGAATTAGCGGTGATGGTGGACATGCGTTCGTCGCCCCTTAGAAGTTGTACTTCACGTGCGTCTGCAGGCGATTGAGGTCGCCGCGGTCGCCGTTTTCGAGTTCACGCTGGCCCCAGATCAGCTCGGCGCCGAGGTCGAGTTTGGGCAGCGGCGTATAGATCACGTTGACGTGGCCGGACTGCGCCCCCTTGGTGATGAGAAGTCCGGTCAGCGCGGTGTCCTGGTCGTAGTCGGCGCGCGAGTAGAAGATGTTCGTGCGCAGCTTCGGGCTGAACACGTGACGCCAGCCGACGAAGCCGGCAACCATGTCGATGTTGTCCAGGTCGCCGGTGGAGTCGAGCACGGCGTCGTTGTTGAGCGCCAGGCCGAGGTAGCGGCTGATGCCGCTGCCGCCGGTGACCATGTAACGGATGTCGTCGTTCTTGCCGAGATTGAACTTGCCCGACACGCTCAGGCCGTAGCCCATGCTGTCGGAGTCCTGGTTGAGCGGTCCGTTCTGGTAAGCCAGCTGGCGCACCAGGCCGGCGGCGCTGAAGTGGCCCCAGTCGCCCTTGAAGGTGTAGCGGGCGGTGAAGTCCGGCGCTGCGCCATCGTCACCCTGGACCTGCGCCATGTTGCCGTTGAACGGCGTGTACACCGTCTCCGGGTTCTCCATCGAGAACGACCACGGGCCACTGGTGTAGCGCAACTGCGCCTGGCGAACGAACACCGTGCCTTCCGTCGGGCCAAGGAAGTCGACCGTGTCGGGCAGCGCGGCGATGTCCTGGAAGTTGGTCCAGGTCTGGCCGGCCAGCCAGTTGTTCCACTGCACGTAGGCCTGGCGCAGGGTCAGGGCATAGGTGTTGGTGGCGATCTCGTTGCCGGTAAACGCGGTGCTGCCGCCACCGAACAGATCGAACTCCAGGTAGGCCTTGAGCTTGTCGCCGCTGTCCAGGTCGGTGTCGGCGCCGAACCAGAAGCGCGAGAAGTTCACGCCCATGTCGGTGTCCGACCCGCCCTCGTCGGTGCGGCCGTTGCCGACAGGGATGGTCTTGGGCACGTAGAACAGGCGCCCGACCGTGCCGTCGGGGATGTCGCCGTCGTTGGTCTTGGTCAGCGAGGCATCGAGCTTGATGAAGCCGCCGTAGCTGAAGCGCGTGCCCGGGTTGGCCGTGGCCATGATCGGCGCGGTCTGGATGGTCGGTTTGGCCGGCGCCGGCGGATTCCCGGCGACAGCACCCGCGGTAACGGGCGCAGCGGCGGCCGCTGCGACAGGCGCGGCCGGTGCCGTGGCCTGCGCCGTCTTCACTTCACTGATCTGGCTCTGCTGCTGTTGCTGCTGCGAGACCAGCTGCTTGACCATGGCTTCGAGCTGGGCGACGCGCGCCTCGAGCTCCTTCTCCTTCGCCGTTTGTGCGAATGCCATCCCCGGCAACGCCAGCGCGACCAGCAGGGCGGCGGCGAGCGGGCGGCGGCGCGGGGTCGCGGCCTTGCTCGTCGGCGACGCAATGATTGCGGACATGATTCCCTCCCAACGGAACGCCGCACCCAATGCGCGGCTGCGGCCAGCCTGCTGGCCCATCGCGCTGCACAACCATTCCCCATTGGTCGTAGGAGAGGGCCTCTGGAGCCCGTTTACGACTATCGTCTACACCCGGCGGGATGAGGCTTTAACAGTGAATGCGGCACACTGGAACGCTCGCCAGACACCCCGACAGAACCTTGTCCCGGAGCACGCCATGAACCACCCCGCCACCGTCCATCCCGTCGATCCCGGATTCGCCGCCAAGTCGCGGGTCACGCGCGAGGCGTACGAGCGCATGTATGCCGAATCGGTGGCGCAGCCGGACGCGTTCTGGGGCAAGGTCGGGCAGCGCCTGGACTGGTTCCGGGCACCGACCAAGGTCAAGGACGTCAGCTACCAGCTCGACGACTTCCATATCCGCTGGTACGAGGACGGCGAGCTCAATGCCAGCGTCAACTGCCTCGATCGCCACCTGGCGGAAAAGGGCGACAAGACCGCGCTGATCTTCGAACACGACGATCCGTCCAGGCCGGCCGAGCACATCACCTACCGCGACCTGCATGCGCGCGTGTGCAAGCTCGCCAACGCCCTGCGTTCGCTCGGCGTGCGCAAGGGCGACCGCATCACCATCTACCTGCCGATGATCCCGGAGGCGATCGTCTCGATGCTCGCCTGCGCCCGCGTCGGCGCGATCCACTCGGTGGTGTTCGGCGGCTTCGCCCCGAACTCGATCGCCGACCGCGTCGCCGACTGCACCAGCAAGCTGATCATCACCGCCGACGAAGGCCTGCGCGGTGGCAAGAAGGTGCCGCTGAAGGCCAACGTCGACGCGGCGCTGAAGATGCCGGGCACCAACACGGTGGAGACGGTGCTGGTGGTTCGCCACACCGGTTCGGCCGTCGACATGCAAATGCCGCGCGACCGCTGGTACGACGCCATCGTCGAAGGTCAGCCGGAGGACTGCGCGCCCGAGCGCATGAATGCCGAGGACCCGCTGTTCATCCTCTACACCTCCGGTTCGACCGGAAAGCCCAAGGGCGTGCTGCACACCACCGCCGGTTACCTGGTCTACGCCAGCTACACCCACGAGATGGTGTTCGACCTGCGCGACGACGACATCTACTGGTGCACCGCCGACGTCGGCTGGGTCACCGGCCACAGCTACATCGTCTACGGTCCGCTGGCCAACGGTTCGACTGCCGTGGTGTTCGAAGGCGTGCCGAACTACCCGAGCGTGTCGCGTTTCTGGGAAGTGATCGACAAGCACAAGGTCACCATCTTCTACACCGCACCCACCGCGATCCGCGCGCTGATGCGCGACGGCGAAGAGCCGGTACAGAAGACCTCGCGCGCCTCGCTGCGCCTGCTCGGCACGGTCGGCGAACCGATCAACCCCGAGGCCTGGCGCTGGTACTACGAAGTGGTCGGCGACTCGCGTTGCCCAATCGTCGACACGTGGTGGCAGACCGAGACCGGCGGCATCCTGATCACCCCGCTGGCCGGCGCGATCGACCTCAAGCCCGGTTCGGCGACCAAGCCCTTCTTCGGCGTGCAGCCGGCGCTGGTCGATGCCAACGGCAAGCTGCTCGACGGCGAGGCGGAGGGCAACCTGGTCCTGCTCGATTCCTGGCCCGGCCAGATGCGCACCGTTTACGGCGACCACCAGCGCTTCATCGACACCTATTTCCGCACCTACCCGGGCATGTATTTCACCGGCGACGGTTGCCGCCGCGATGCCGATGGCTATTACTGGATCACCGGCCGCGTCGACGACGTGATCAACGTCAGCGGCCACCGCATCGGCACGGCCGAAGTCGAAAGCGCACTGGTCTCGCACCCGAAGGTGGCCGAAGCGGCGGTGGTCGGCTTCCCGCACGACATCAAGGGCCAGGGCATCTATGCCTACGTCACGCTGATTGCCGGCGAGCCCGCCACCGAGGCCCTGCACAAGGAGCTGATCGCGCACGTGCGCAAGGAGATCGGCCCGATCGCCACGCCCGATCACCTGCAATGGGCGCCGGGCCTGCCGAAGACGCGCTCGGGCAAGATCATGCGCCGGATCCTGCGCAAGATCGCCGAGAACGCGCCCGACCAGCTCGGCGACACCAGCACGCTGGCCGATCCCAGCGTGGTCGAGAGCCTGGTCAACGAACGTCGCGTACCCTGACCCACGCCATGCCCACCCTGCTGATCGCTGACGACCACCCGCTGTTCCGCGAAGCCCTGCGCGGCGCGGTCGCACGGGTGCTGCCGGAAGCGGAGCTGCGCGAGGCCGACAGTGTCGAGGCGCTGTACACCCTGGTCGAGGCCGAGCCCGACGCCGACCTGCTCCTGCTCGACCTGAACATGCCGGGCGCGCAGGGCTTCAGCGCGCTGGTGCACCTGCGCGCGCTGCACCCGCAGTTGCCCATCGTGGTCGTGTCGGCGCGCGAAGAACCCAGCGTGATGCGGCGTGCGCTGGACCATGGCGCGGTGGGTTTCATCCCCAAGTCGACCGACGCTGCCACGCTCGGCGAAGCGATCACGCGCGTGCTCGATGGCGACCGCTGGGCGCCGGCCGTGGCGTTGTCCGCCCCTGCCGCGCACGCCGACGAGCACGACGCCGCGCAGCGCCTGCGCGAACTGACCCCACAGCAGTTCCGCGTGCTGCAGATGCTCGGCGCCGGCCTGCTCAACAAGCAGGTCGGCTACGAACTGGGCGTGTCCGAGGCCACGGTCAAGGCCCACGTCACCGCGATCCTGCGCAAGCTCGGCGCCAGCAACCGCACCCAGGCCGTGCTGATCGCCGGCCGTCTCGCGCTCGACCCCAGCGCGATCGTGCCGCCGCCGGAAGAAGTCGAGTAGTCGGGTCCGGTCATTCCCGCGCGGGTGTACTCTCCGCCCCATGAGCCTGCGCCGTCCGCTGCCAGCACTGCGACCGTTCGTCGAAGCGGTCTGGGCCAGTGCCGCGCCCGCGCAATCTGCCGCACCGCGCGAACACGTGCTGCCGTGCAACCGCATGCATATTGCGATCCGCCTCGATGGGCCGCTGCGGCTGTATCGCGATGCCGGCGACCTGCGCGGCGACGCCGTCGCCAACGCAGTCGTGGCCGGCGCCCGCGCCGGCTTCTACGCCAAGGACACCACGCAGTCGTCGCGTTCGGTCGGCGTGATCCTTCGCCCGGGTGCGGCCCAGGCATTGTTCGGCTGCAATGCCGACGAGCTTGCCGCCAGCCACACCCCGCTCGAAGCGCTCTGGGGCGCTTCCGCTCCGCGCCTGCAGCAGCAGTTGCTGGAAAGCGACGACGAATCACAGCAGATGCTGCTGTTGCAGCAGGCGCTGCTCGCGCGCCTGCGCCCGGTGCGCGCGATGCATCCGGCGATCGCGCAGACGATGCAGGGGCTGGAACAGGGCAGTGCGGTCGCATCGCTGGCACAGGCCAGCGGTTGCAGTCATCGGATCCTGCTGACGCGCTTTCGCGCCGCCACCGGCCTTGCACCCAAGGCGTATGCGCGCGTGCTGCGCTTCCGTCACGCGCTCAAGCTGCTCGCGCACGGCTGGCGTCTGGCCGACATTGCCTTCGACGCCGGCTACAGCGACCAGGCCCACTTCAGCCGCGAGTTTCGCCAGTTGTCCGGCATGACGCCTCAGTCATACCGGCGAGCGCCCGTGCGCGGCGAGTCCCATGTTGCGATGGTCAATTTCCTTCAAGACGCGGGTGCCACGCGGATCTAAGGTCCACGCACACCCACTGCCGCGAGACCGCCATGTCCACCCGCGAACTGTTTGCCTATCTGTGTGTCCGCGATGCCCAGTCGGCGATCGACTTCTACCGTGACGTCTTCGGCGCCAGCGAAACCCTGCGCCTGGTCGACGCCGGCGGCCGCATCGGCCACGCCGAAGTGTCGATTGCCGGCACCACGTTGATGCTGTGCGAGGAATATCCCGAGTACGGCATCCTCGCCCCGGATCCGGATGCATCCAGCAGCGTGACCCTGCATGTGCACGTCGACAACGCCGACGCGGTGATCGCCCAGGCGGTGGCCACCGGTGCAACGCTGGTGATGCCGGCGCGCGACCAGTTCTACGGCGAGCGTTCCGGCGTCGTGCGCGACCCGTTCGGCCATCGCTGGAACATCGGCCACAGCATCGAGGACGTCACGCCGCAGGAGATGCAGCGACGTTTCATGGAGTTGACCGCCGGCTCGACCACGGGCCCCTGCGATTGAAAACCTCCACGCCCTCTCGACGGTTCTGAACCGCACCTGCCTCACCCCGCCTGCGATCACGCCGGTTCTACGACCACCGGCGTACTGCTGGCGCCGTACCATCCATCCGCACATCCATCCGCACATCCATCCGCACATCCATCCGCAAGCAACGGAGCCTGCATGTACGCATCACTGCGTTGTGCGATCTGCCTGTCGATCATGACCGCGCTGGCGGGCTGCGCCGGCCAGGCCTCGCTCGCCAACGGCGAGGACACCGGTCCGGACCCGGTAATCGCCGAACCTGCGCCGTCGGCAATCCCGACGGTCAACATCGCGCCCGCCGAGGGCTGGCCGGCCAAGCTCACCCCAACGGCCGCGAGTGGACTGTCGGTAAAGGCCTTTGCCACCGGCCTGGATCACCCGCGCTGGCTGTACGTGCTGCCCAATGGCGATGTCCTCGTCGCCGAATCGAACGGCCCCGGCAAGCCGGGCATCGGCGGCATCAAGGGCAAGATCATGGGTTCGGTGATGAAGCGTGCCGGTGCCGGCACACCGAGCCCCAACCGCATCACCCTGTTGCGTGACCGCGACGGCGACGGAGTGGCCGAGACCCGCAGCGTGTTCGCCAGCGGCCTGAGTTCGCCGTTCGGCATGGCCCTGGTCGGAGACACGTTCTACATCGCCAACGCCGACTCGCTCGTGCGCGCCCGCTACCACGACGGCGACCTGCGCCTGGCCGCCGCGCCGACCAGGGTCGCCGACCTGCCGGGCAAGCAGGGCGACAAGTTCAACCATCACTGGACCAAGAGCCTGCTGCCCAGCGCGGACGGAAGCCGCTTCTACATCGGCGTCGGATCCAACAGCAACATCGCCGAGAACGGCATCGACGTGGAGGCAAACCGCGCCGCCGTGCTGGAGCTCGATCCCGCCCGCGGCAGCCAGCGCATCTACGCCAGCGGCCTGCGCAATCCGGTCGGGCTGGCCTGGGAGCCGCACAGCCAGCAGCTGTGGGCGGTAGTCAACGAGCGCGACGAACTCGGCAACGACCTGGTGCCCGACTATCTGACCCGCGTCGATCGCGGCGCGTTCTATGGCTGGCCCTACAGCTACTACGGCCAGCACGTCGACACCCGGGTCAAACCGCAGCGTCCCGACCTCGTGGCAAGCGCACGGCGGCCGGACTACGCACTGGGCTCGCACGTCGCGCCGCTGGGCCTGGCCTTCGCCAGCGGTGACGGACTGGGTGGCGACTACGCCGAAGGCGCGTTCGTCGGTCTGCACGGCTCGTGGAACCGCAAGCCGCTCAACGGCTACAAGGTGGTGTTCGTGCCGTTCCGCGCAGGGTCGCCAGTGGGGCAGATGCGCGACGTGCTTACCGGCTTCCTCGACAACGCCGGCAATGCGCACGGTCGCCCCGTTGGCGTAGTGCTCGACCGCAAAGGTGCGCTGCTGGTCGCCGACGATGTCGGCAACGTCGTATGGCGCGTGACTGCGGCCGCTCCGGGACAGTGATGTCCGGTCACGCCTGCACCACTTGCCGCTGGGCGGCCAGGAACGCGCGCAGCGACGCCGGCTTCACCGGCTTGGTCAGTACGCGACAACCGCGCTCGCGCGCCGCCAGCTTGAGCGCGTCGCTGCCGTCGCCGGTCAGCAACGCCGCAGGCAGGTTGCGCCCGCATTGCGCGCGCAACTCGTCGATCACGCCCAGGCCATCGAGGCGATCGTGCAGGTGGTAGTCGACCAGGGCCACGTCCGGGCACTCGCCCAGCAACGCCAGCGCCTCGTCGGCGTTGGCCGCGGTCAGCGCCACCACGCCCCAGCGCTGCAGCAGGCTGCGCATGCCGTCGAGGATCTCGCGGTCGTTGTCAACGCACAGGACGCGCAAGCCCGCCAGCGAATCGCCGCCGACCATCAGGTGCGGTTCCGGCAGTGGCGCGGCATAGATCGCGCGGCCAAACGGCACCGTGATCGAGAACACGCTGCCGACCCTGATCCTGGAACGCACCCGCAGCGGATGTTCGAGCGTGCGCGCGATGCGCTGGCAGATCGACAGGCCCAGGCCGAGTCCGCGTTCGCCACCGACACCCGGGGTATCGAAGCGGCGGAACTCGTCGAAGATCTGCCCAAGGTGATGCTCGGAGATGCCCGGGCCGGTGTCCCAGACCTGCAACTCGACCGCGCCTTCGCGCACGCGCGCGGCGATCAGCACGCCGCCCTCGCGGGTGTAGCGCAGGGCGTTGGCAAGAAAGTTCTGCAACGCCCGGCGCAGCAGGCGGCGGTCGCTGCGCACCGGCCGGGGCCGGTCGGGCGCGCGCACGCGCAACTGCAGGCCACGCCCGGAGGCCACTGGCGCGTACTGCGCCACCAGCTCCCGCAGCAGCTCGTTGACGTCGAAGTCGACGATCTCGATGCGCAGCGCGCCGGCATCCAGGCGCGAAATATCCAGCAAGCCATCGAGCAGGTCTTCGGCGGCGCGCAGTGACGCATCGACGCGCTCGGCCAGGCGCGCCTGCTCGACCGGGTCTGGCGTCTCGCGCAGCGCACTGGCAAACAGCCGCGCCGCGTTCAGCGGCTGCAGCACGTCATGGCTGATCGCCGCGAGGAAGCGCGTCTTTGACTGCTGCGCCGACTCGGCTTCACGCGTGCGCAGCTCGACGCGCTGCTCGAGCGTCTCGTTGACCTCGCGCAGGCCCTGCTCGGCGCGCTTGTAATCGGTGACGTCGCTATAGGTGGTGACGTAGCCGCCCGGCAGCGGGCGCCCGCGCATCTCGATGACCTGGCCATTGCTGCGGACACGTTCGAACACGTGCGGCGCACCGGCACGCAGGTGCGACAGTCGCCGTTGCACCTGCGCCTCGACCATGGCTTCCGAATTCGCGCCCGGGCCCATCTCGCCGCGCTCGGCGTTCCAGCGGATCAGGTCGCTGACGGGGCGGCCGACATAGAGCATGCCGTCGGGGTAGTCGAACAGTTCCTGGTAGCGACGGTTCCACGCCACCAGGCGCATCTGGTCATCGACCACGCTGACGCCCTGGCTGATGTTCTCCAGCGTCGTCGACAGGATCTGGCGGTTGAAGCGCAGTTCCTGGTTGGCTTCGTCGAGCAGCGCGACCACCTCGCCCAGCTCCATGCCCGAGCCGCGCAACGCGGTGGTCAGGGTCAGTCGCGCCGAGGCCGCGCCAATGGCCGAAGCCAGCAGGCGCTCGGTGAACTGCGCCAGCGCGCGGTCGGCGGGCTGCTCCGGCAGCCACGGATGGCCCTGCTGTTGCGCGTACTCCTCGAAGGCGCGACGGGCATGGCGCTCACCGACGATGCGCTCTGCCAGCGCCAGCAGCTCGCTGCCGCGGACGCTGCCGGCCCAGCCGCCGGGGCCGAGCGCGGGCCGCTGCACGTAGGGGTCGAGGTAAGGCGAAGCGAGCAGCTGCTCCTGCAAGCGCGGCCGCTGCCGCACCGACACGAACAGGAACACGCCGACATTGAACAACAGCGACCAGAACGTGCCGTGGGTCAGCCGATCCCAACCATGCAGGCCGAACAGCTGCTCCGGCTGCAGCCAGTCCACGCCCAGCGGGCCGTGGTCCAGCCAGTCCGAGCCCAGCCAGCCACCCCGGGCCAGCGCCGGCAGCAACAGCGTGTACAGCCACAGCACGGTGCCGGCGAACAGGCCGGCAAATGCGCCGGAACGGCTGGCGCCACGCCAGTACAGGCCGCCGATCAACGCCGGCGCGAACTGCGCGACCGCGGCGAAGGCGAGCAGGCCGTGCTGGGCGAGCGTGTCCTCGCCGGAGCGGCTGTAGTAGGCCGAGCCGCGGTGGTAGGCATAGGCCATCATCGCCAGCGCGACGATGGTGATGCGGCGTACCCACAGTACCTGGCGGTCGATGCCCTGGCCTTCGTGCAATGCACCGCTGCGCAACAGCAGCGGCATGATCAGGTCGTTGCTGACCATGGTCGCCAGCGCGACGCTGGCGACGATGACCATGCCGGTGGCGGCGGAGAAACCGCCGACGTAGACGATCAGCGCCAGCGATTCCTGCTTCAACGCCAGCGGCAATGCCAGCACATAGGTATCCGGCGACGCGCCGGTGCCGGCGAGCAGGGCCTGGCCGGTCAGCGTGATCGGCACCACCAGCAGCGAGATCAGCACCAGGTAACCACCGAACATCCAGCGCGCCGAACGAAGATCGGACGGGTCCTGGCACTCGACCACGGCGACATGGAACTGGCGCGGCAGGCAGACGATCGCGGCGAAGGCGAGCAGGGTCTGTGCGACAAACCCCGCTGGCACGCCCGGTGCGGTGACGATGCTGGCCGCCTGTACCATCCGCGCCGGCAGCGAACCGACGCCAGGCAGGTGGAACAGCGCGAACAGGCCGATGGCGAGGAAGGCCAGCAGCTTCACCAGCGACTCCAGCGCAACCGCCAGCACCATGCCGCGATGGTGCTCGGTGGCATCGATCTGGCGCGTGCCGAACAGGATCGCGAACACCGCCAGCAACAGCGCGACGTAGAACGCCGGATCCTGCAGCAGCCCGGCATCGCTGGGCACGTCGGCCAGCACCTCCACGCTCATCGCCACTGCCTTGAACTGCAGCGCGACGTAGGGCACCGCTGCGGTCAGCGCCACCGCCGCGACCAGTGCCGCCAGGCCGGGTGCACGGCCGTAGCGCGAGGACAGGAAGTCGGCGATGGAGACGATGCGGTTCTGGCCCGAGATCAGCACCAGCCGTTCGAGGATGCGCCAGCCGAAGGCGAGCATCAGCAGCGGGCCAAGATAGATCGGCAGGAAGCCCAAGCCGGTGCGCGCGGCCGTGCCGACCGCGCCGTAGAACGTCCACGACGAGCAGTAGACCGCCAGCGCCAGCGAGTACACGGCGGGGCGCATCCACCGCGATTTGGGCGTGTCGATGTCGCGCTGGTCGCCGTAGTAGGCCACCACGAACAGCACGCCGACGTAGCCCGCCGATACCAGCAGCAGAATCCAGCCAGGGATCATCGGCGCCCGCCCTTTCCAGCCATGGCCGCAGTGTAGACCGCGGCGGCGGCAGTGGCTCTACGACCAAAGCCCGGCGGGGCCAGCCGGGTCAGATCAGCGAATCGGCCAGCCGTGCGATCCCCTCGACGCTGCGTCGCCAGCGCGGGCGGGCGCGCCAGCTGTCCAGCGCCAGCACTTCGGCATCGGCCAGGTAGTCGCGCTCGATACCTTGCAGCCGCGCGACCACACCGCGGTCGTAGCAGAGCAGGCCGGCCTCCGCGTTGAGGGCGAACGAGCGGATGTCGAGGTTGATCGAGCCGATCAGGGCGATGTCGTCATCGACGCTCAGGTGCTTGGCGTGGAGGAAGTGTGGTCGGTACAGGGCAATGCGGACCCCGGCCTCCAGCAGTTCCTCGTAGTAGGAGCGCTGTGCCCAGCGGGTGAGGTTCTGGTTGTTGCTCTGCGACAGCACAAGCTGCACCTCCACCCCCGACAGCGCGGCCAGCTGCAGCGCGCCGAGGGTGACATCGTCGGGGACGAAATAGGGCGTGGTCAGCACCACCCGCCGGCGCGCGTGCTGGATCAGCGCGACCACGACGTTGCGCGCATTCTGGAACGGATACGCCGGGCCACCGGGCAGCAATTGCGCCGGCACGGCGCCGGTGCCGATGTAGTCGCCGTCCGCAGCCAGCCGCTCGCCGGTCTCGATCAGCCAGTCGCTGGCGAACAGTCCGGCCAGCTGACGCACCGCCGGACCCTGCACGCGCGCGACCAGCTCGCGATTGGGCCGGCCGGGCACGAACTGCGGCGCCGCCAGGTTCTGCGAGCCGATGTAGCCGGTCTGGCGATCGATGACCGCCAGCTTGCGGTGGTTGCGCAGATCCATGCGCGACAGACTGCGCCAGGCCAGTCCGCCGGCCAGCATCGCGTGCACTTCCACGCCGGCATCGCGCAGCGGCCGGGCAAACGCGCGCAGTCCCGGCTTGGCGCCGACCGCATCGAGCAGCACGCGGCAGCGCACGCCGCGCGCGGCGGCACGTTGCAGCGCGGCGGCAACTTCGGCGCCGACGCCGTCGTCGAACATCAGGTAGTAGAGAAGGTGCACTTCACTGCGCGCGCCTTCGATATCCGACAGCAGCGCAGCAAGCGACTGCGCGTAGTCATCGAGCAGCTCGACGCCATTGCCGCGCGTGGGCATGAAGTCGCCCAATCGCTCGGCCAGGCCCGGGATGTCGGCGCTGGCCTCGCCCACGCCACCGGGCGGCAGCCAGCGAACTTCACGCAGCAAGCCCTGACGTTCGCGGATCACCTGCGACGCCAGCGCCTGGCGCTCGCGCCGTTGCCGGGCCAGCCACGGATGGCCCAGCACCAGGTACAACGGAAGGCCCAACAGCGGCACAAAGCCGACCAGCAGCAACCAGCTGCGCGCCGCCGCCGGCGGGCTGTGCACCGGTATCCAGGCGAGCGCCGCCAGCCGGATCAACCAATCCAGGAAGAACAGCCAGTAGCCGGCATGCAGGTCGATGGGCATGGCAGGCATTGGAGCATGGCCGCGCGTGATGGCAGCATGCGCGCCCACTTTGAGAAGGTTCTTATGTACTCGTTGGCCGCGCGGCGTGAGCCTGAATGCCCTCACACGTCAGTCATCTCCTATGGAACGAGCAAAGTGGGCGGACCGGGGTCAACTATTGCAAGTTGGCCCGGCCGAAGAACAAATGGCCAGATGTTTTGGCGCATCGCGCCTTGGCAGCGTCGAACTATCCAGTCACGACCTGTCGTTCTGGGTGCAGATGCGCGGCGGCTCCTGGGTGGAAGCCAAGGAAGGACGCTTCTACCTGCGCACGGGCGACTGGATCGCATTCGCGAAGGACTCGATGCCACTCATCCAGCCCGACCAGGACGGCATCTGCATCGGCCTCACCATCGCCGAGGACGCGCTGCGTGCAATGGGGCGCTTCTCCGACTTCGGCCTCTACGTCGGGCGTGGTCGACTCAGGCCGGAGCAGGCACGGGAAGTCGCGCGCATGTGGTACCGGGCTTCGCGCAACATGGACAAGGACGGCCGGACCACGCGCATCCAGGCGCCGCTGCGCTCGATGCTGCTGTTCCTGGAGGAGATGCAGTCCGAATACAGGACGCGCCTTGGGCTGTGTCCGGGTGCATCGCTGGGCCGCAAGCGCCAGGTGTTCGAGCGGATGCAGCGCGCCAGCCTCTACCTGGAAGGGCATTGCCACCGCATCGTGCGCATCAGCGAACTGGCCGAACGCACGCGTTTCTCGACGTGGTACTTCTCCAAGCTGTTCCACAAGCTTTACGGCGAGAGTCCGCTGGCAGCGTCGGCGAGGATGCGACTGGATCACGCGGCCAACCTGCTCGCATCGACCGTGATGACGATCGGCGAAGTCGGCGCCTCCAGCGGCTTCGACAACAGTTGCAGCTTCGCCCGCAGCTTCCGCGCGCGATTTGGCATGACCGCATCGGAGTACCGGGCCGCACGGCGAGACGCTGAGCTGATCCTGCAAAGGCGGCGAATTGGAGCCGCAAAAGATGCGGGCGCAAGCAGAGATTCGCTCAGGTACGCACGGAAAAACGTAATCAGGAACTCCGGAATAAGGTTGGCAGGCGCTTAACGCGCAACTAACAGTTCTCCGGAGAGTTACCACATGGATCACCGCAACACGCGCACTGCGGTGCGCGTCGGCACGCTGCCGGCATGCATCGCGATCGCCCTGGCGCCGGCACTCGCCGGCGCACAGGAAAAGGCCGAAAAGGGCGCCACGACGCTGGATCGACTCGAGGTCACCGGCTCACGCATCAAGCGCGCCGACATCGAGACGTCGCAGCCCATCTTCTCGCTGAGCCGCGAGGACATCAGTGCCCAGGGCCTGACCTCGATCGGCGACGTCATCCAGAACCTGACCGCAGGCGGCTCGTCGCTCAACAGCACCTTCAACAACGGCGGCAACGGCGAGACCCAGGTCGACCTGCGCAACCTGGGTTCGCAACGCACGCTGGTGCTGGTCAACGGCAAGCGCTGGGTCGGTGGCACCGGCCTGGGCGGCGCGGTCGACCTCAACACCATTCCCACCGCTGCGGTGGAGCGCATCGAGATCCTGAAGGACGGCGCCTCCACCATCTACGGCTCCGACGCCATTGCCGGCGTGGTCAACGTCATCCTGCGCCAGAACTTCGAAGGCGCTGAAGCCAACGCCTACCTCGGCCAGTTCGACAAGGGCGACGGCGCCAAGCAGTCCTATGACTTCACCATCGGCACGGCCGGCGAGCGCTACTCGGCGATGGTCGGCTTCGGTTACGTCAAGGAAGACCCGGTCCTCGCGGGCGACCGCTACATCTCGAAGGAGCCGACCTACACCACCGGCAACTTCTACGGCAGCGGCACCAGCCCGAACGGACGCTTCGCGTTGTGCCCGGGCGGGTACGACCCGGCAGCGGGCTCGTGCAAGGGCCCGCAGACCAGCTTCACCGGCCGTCCTGGCACCTTCACCTACGACGGCCGCGGCTCCGCCCCGCGTCCGTATGTCCCCGGCGTCGATGCCTACAACTTCGCGCCCGAGAACTACCTGCTGACCCCGCAGGAACGCCGCTCGGTGTTCGGCAACGCCTCGGTCGACGTCACCGACGACGTCCGCTTCAAGACCACCTTCACCTACAACCAGCGCGAATCGGAGCAGCTGCTTGCCGCTTCGCCGGTGACGCTGGGCACGACCCCCAACATTCCCGACCTGGCAGAGCACGTCTACATCAGCAAGGACAGTGTCTACAACCCGTTCGGCGCCGACGTCTCGCGCATCAACCGTCGCGTCAACGAAACCGGTGGGCGCGTGTTCAAGCAGGACGTGCGCACCTTCGCCATCGATGCGGCGTTCGACGGCGTACTGCGTGCGGGCGAGAAGACCTTCGATTGGCAGGTCGGCACCTTCTATGGCGAAAACAAGGCCAACAACACCACCGAAGGCCTGTTCAACCTGATCGCGCTGGGGCAGGCACTCGGCCCGTCGTTCCGCGATGCAAGCGGCGTCGCGCAGTGTGGCACCGCGGCACAGCCGATCCACGGTTGCGTGCCGCTGGACCTGCTGGGCGGCGTCGGTGGCATCACGCCGGAGATGATCGCGTTCTCGGGCTTCACCGCACATGACGAATTCAAGTACACGCAGAAGAACTACTACGCCAACATCGGCGGCGACCTGTTCGAGCTGCAGGGCGGTGCGCTGGGCTTCTCGTTCGGTGTGGAGCATCGCGAGGAATCCGGTTACGACTCGCCCGACGCGCTGATCAACTCGGGCAACACCACCGGCAACGCGCGCCGGGCAACGTCCGGCAGCTACGACCTCGACGAGGCCTACCTGGAGCTGGCCGTTCCGGTGCTGGCCGACGTGCCGTTCGCAAAGCTGCTGGATTTCTCGGTGGCCACCCGCTATTCGAACTACAGCAACTTCGGCGACACCCTCAACAGCAAGTTCGGCTTCCGCTGGAAGCCCGTCGATGACCTGCTGGTCCGCGGCAACTGGTCGCAGGGCTTCCGCGCACCGTCGATCAACGAGCTCTTCGCGGGCCAGGGCGATTCCTTCCCGAGCCTTACCGACCCGTGCAACACCACCAGCTTCCCCGTGCAGAGCTCAGTCGCCAGGCGTACCTGCGTCGCCCAGGGCGTGCCGCAGGGCGGCTACGTCCAGGACGGCGACCAGATCCGCACCACCGTCGGCGGCAATACGAAACTCAAGCCGGAAACATCGCAGTCGACAACCTTCGGATTCGTCTATAGCCCCGGCTACGCCGAAGGCCTGGATATCGCGTTGGACTGGTGGCAGATCAAGATCGAGGACGCCATCACCACGATCGGCGCCGAGGACATCATCCAGCAGTGCATCAACTCCGGAGGCGTGGGCCCAACGTGCGGCCTGTATTCGCGCCAGCGCGGGGGCACCGTCGGGCGACTGGTCGACACCACGACCAACATTGGCGGCACCCGCGCGGAAGGCTACGACCTGACGCTGGGCTACCGCCTGCCGGAGACCTCGTTCGGCAAGTTCAGCCTGACCTGGGACACCACCTACCTGGCCGAACGCGTCGACGATCTCGACGGCGACGGCCGTTATGGCGAAGACGAGCAGCTGCAACCGGCAATCGGCCAGCCGTTGAACCATGATGAAGGCGGCAACCTGGTTGGCGAGTACACCGATCGCGATAACCAGTGGCGCATCCGCTCCAACCTGGGTACCCGCTGGCAGAAGGGCGACTTCGGCGCGACCTGGAACGTCCGTTACTACTCGGCGCAGGACGAGGTCTGCAATCCGCGCTACGAGGCCGATGGCTTCGGCTATCTGTGCACCGAGTCCAGCCGCTATGTCGGCATTCCCACCGATGCCAATAGCAACGGTGTCTGGGACGGGGCCGCCGGTGGCGACAGGATTGATTCCCGCAAGGAATCGCGACACCACATCGGCGCCACCACGTACCACGATGCCAGCATCTTCTGGAACTCGCCGTGGAATTCGACAGTCACGCTCGGCATGAACAACCTGTTCGACAAGAACCCGCCGATTGCCCTGGAAGCATTCGCGAACTCGTTCGACCCGCAGTACGAAGTGCCTGGGCGCTTCTTCTACATGCGCTACGCGCAGAGGTTCTGATCAGACCCCGGTGCATGGATGCACGGATGATGGACGCAACGCTACGGCCCCGGGAGGGGCCGTAGTTGTTTGCGCGGGCGACTCCGTGTGTGGCCCACAAAAGAAAAACCCGCCTTTCGGCGGGTTCTCTCTGAAACTTGAAGGCGCTGTGGATCCCCGCTTTCGCGGGGATGACCCTCTGACAAAGCCACGCGCTCAGCGCGTGGGTCAGAAGGTCACTTGATCTTGCCTTCCTTGTAGTTCACGTGCTTGCGAACGACGGGGTCGTACTTCTTGACCTCCATCTTGTTCGGGGTGTTCTTCTTGTTCTTGTCGGTCGTATAGAAATGACCGGTGCCGGCAGAAGAGATGAGACGGATCTTGTCGCGCTTGGAAGCCATGGTTCGATCCTCCTCAGATCTTTTCGCCGCGGGCGCGCAGGTCGGCGAGAATGGCGTCGATGCCATTCTTGTCGATGGTGCGCAGGGCGGCACTGGAAACACGCAGCTTCACCCAACGGTTCTCGGAAGCGACCCAGAAGCGGCGCTCATGGAGATTCGGGAGAAAGCGGCGGCGGGTCTTGTTCATGGCATGCGAGACGTTGTTGCCAGTCGTCGTTCGCTTACCGGTTACTTGGCATACACGGGCCATACGCACCTCGAAAGGTAATGGTGCTTCCCTTGGCCAGGGAGGCGGCGGCCCCTCCGCTGTCACACCGGGGTGTGGGCGGCGCGCGATACGGGTAAGGAATTCTCGCCGCACGAGGCGGGCCGGAATCGCGCTTCCGGGGTCCGCCCGGTCAAGCCCCTAAAGGCCAGCCGGACGCAGCGAGCCGCGCATTATGCCCGTGAAAAGCGGGGCGGGCAAGTAGTTATCCACAAGCTGGAGGGTCCGCGCGTCATCCCGGCGGATGCCGGACCCAGGCCCTCGGAAGCTCCGGCCCGCGCCTCACCGTCATCCCGGCGAACGCCGGGACCCACCTTGCCGTTGCCCTGCCGCGCAACGGCACGAGCAACGTCCCTGGATCCCCGCCTACGCGGGGATGACGGATCTTTTGGGGATCCCCGCCTACGCGGGGATGACCGCAGGTCGGCAGCAGGTCAGATCAGCCCGCTTTTGCCGTCTTCTCCGCCGATTTGGCGATGAACGCGCGGACCTGCTCTTCCAGCACCGGCAGCGGCACCGAGCCCTGGCTGAGCAGGGCGTCGTGGAAGGCTTTGATGTCGAAGCGGTTGCCCAGCGCCTTCTCGGCCTCGGCGCGCAGGCGCAGGATCGTGATCTCGCCGAGCTTGTAGCTCAGCGCCTGGCCCGGCCAGGAGATGTAGCGGTCGACCTCGGTGGTGACTTCGTGCTCGCTCAGGGCGGTGCGGTCGCGCAGATAGGCCAGGGCCTGGTCGCGGGTCCAGCCCTTCGCGTGCACGCCGGTGTCGATGACCAGGCGGCAGGCGCGCCACATCTCGTAGGTCAGGCGCCCGAAGTCCTCGTAGGGGGTCTCGTAGATGCCCATTTCCTTGCCGAGCTTCTCGCTGTAAAGGCCCCAGCCCTCGCCATAGGCGGAAATGTAGGTCTCGCGGCGGAAGGCCGGCAGGTCGCCCTGCTCCTTGGCCAGCGAGCCCTGCAGGGCGTGGCCCGGCGACGATTCGTGCAGGGTCAGCGCCGGCAGGTTGTAGAGAGGGCGCGAGGGCAGATCGTAGGTGTTGAGCCAATAGGTGCCGGCGCCACCGCGGCCGCTGGTCCAGAACGGGGCAATGTCGGGCGGCACCGGCACGATGGTGAAGCGGCCGCGCGGGAGGGTGCCGATGAACTTGCCGACCTCGCCGTCGACGCGCTTGGAAATCCAGGCGGCGCGATCGAGCAGGGCCTGCGGCGTGGTGGCGTAGAACTGCTTGTCGGTGCGCAGGAAGTGCAGGAACGCCGCGAACGTGTTCTCTTGAGGCGGGCCCTTGAACCCGACCTGCTTGATGATCGCCTCCATCTCCGCCTGGATACGGGCGACTTCCGCCAGCCCGATCTGGTGGATCTGGTCCGGATCCAGGTCCAGGGTCGTGTACTCGCGGATCTGCTGGCGGTAATAGGCCTCGCCATCGGGCATCTGCGACGCGCCCAGCGTGGTGCGCGCCCTGGGCACGTATTCCTCGCGGAAGAAGGTCAGCAGCTTGGCGTAGGCCGGGACCATGCGGTCGCGGATCGCCGCCGCGCCGTCGGCGCGCAGGCGCGCCTGCTCGTCGGTCGGAATCGATGCCGGCATGCGCTTGAAGGGTTCATAGAAGTTCGACTGCTGCGGGTCCTTCACGTCGGCCACGGCCGCAATCGAGACATCGCGCCCGTCCAGCACCGCACGCGGCACGCTGAAGCCACGGGCCAGGCCGGCGCGCATGTTGTCGATCTGCTGGTCGAAGTAGCGAGGAACGTCGCTCAGGCGGTCGATGTAGGCGCGGTAGTCCTGCGCAGTGCGCATCGGGCGCCGGGTCATGAAGCCCAGGTTCGACCAGAACGAAGAGTCCGAGTTGAACGGCATCTCGTAACCATGCAGGCGCACGTCGGCGGCGAGGTTCTCGACCTGGGCCTTGTAGACGGCAAAGTTGATGCGGTTCTGCGGGCTCAGCCTGGCCGTGTCGATGGCATCCAGGCGCTTGAGCACGTCGTCCCACACCTTCAGGCGGGCGGCCTGGCTGGCGGCGTCGACCGAAGGCAGCTTGTGCTGGTCGGAAGAGCCGTCGCTGTCCTCGTCGGCGGCGCCGGTCTGTTCCTGGCGCCACTTCCATTCCTGGCTGTAGATGGCTTCAAAGCGGGTGTCGGCGGGGCCGGCATGCGCGGCCAGGGAGGCGAGGGCGAGGTGGCCGGACAGCAGGGCCGCGAGCAGTGGTTTCACAGGATGGACCGGTAATGGCACGAAGCGCCGATCTTCGCATTCCCGGCGGGTCAAGCGTTGGCTGATCTGGCTGGTTCGACCATTGGACCGGGCGCGCTCAGTGGCTGGCGCGGTCGCGGTGCCAGCCGCGGTGCTTGATGTCCAGGTACAGGCTGTAGGCGGCGGTGAAGGCCGGGAACAGGTTCTGGATCACGCCCACCGAGTCCTGCTTCTGCGAGAACACGAAGTAGCTCAGCGTCATCACGCTGCCGACCAGGCTCATGTACCAGAACAGCCGCGGGATCACCGGCTTGCCGTGCTTGCGCGATGCGACGAACTGCACGAGCCAGCGACCACCGAACATCAGCGCGCCGGTCAGGCCGATGATCTTCCACGGCGACATGTGCAGGCCGGTCCACTCCAGCCAGGTGATGGAGTGGTTCATGAAGTCGTATGCCATCGGCGCCGTCCGCTCGTGATGCCTGAAGTGAAGGTCAGCTCAGCTCGCGCACCGCGGTGACCTTGCCGCGCTTGATCAGCCAGGCCACGCCGCGCAGGTCGCTGATGCCGACCAGCGCGCGATTGAGGTTGTTGTATTTCGACACGCCGGCCGAGCGCGGGCGATGGTTCACCGGCACGCTCACCGTCTTCCAGCCCGCGCGCTGCATCAGCGCCGGAAGGTAGCGGTGCATGTGGTCGAAGTAGGGCAGTTCCAGGAAGGCGGCGCGCTCGAACAGCTTGATGCCGCAACCGGTGTCGGGCGTGTCGTCGCGCAGCATGCGCGAGCGGATCGCGTTGGCCCAGCGCGACGCCCAGCGCTTGCTGCCGCTGTCCTGGCGGTTGACGCGCCAGCCGGCGAACAGCTTGATGCCTTCGCCGGTGGCGGTGGCGTCGCGCTTTTCGAGCAGCCTGGGGATGTCGGCCGGGTCGTTCTGGCCGTCGCCGTCGAGGGTGGCGATCCACTCGCCGCGCGCGGCCTTGACGCCGTTGCGCACCGCGGTGCTCTGCCCGCTCTGGGTGACGTGCTGGATCACGCGCAGCTCCGGCACCTCGGCCTTGAGCGCCTGCAGCACCTGCAGGGTGTCGTCGCGCGAGTGGTCGTCGATGTAGACGATCTCGAAGTCGGCCTTGCCGCGCAGCGCGGCGGTGATTTCATGCACCAGCGGGGCGACGTTGTCGCGCTCGTTGAATACCGGCACGACGACCGAGAGTTGCGGGGTGTTGTTCATGGGGCGTCAGGCCTTGTCGCCGAAATAGGTGCGGCACCAGTCGACGACCTGCGGCAGGCCGATCTCGATCGGCGTCGCCGGTTCGAAGCCGAAGGCGGCGTGTGCGCGCGCGGTGTCGGCCATGGTCTCGACCATGTCGCCGGGCTGCATCGGCTTGTAGACCTTGGTGGCCCGGGTGCCGGCGGCGGATTCGATGACTTCGATGAAGCGTTCCAGCTCCACCGGCGTGTGGTTGCCGAGGTTGAACACGCGATGCGGCGCGGCCGGAGGCGCCAGGTCGGTGGACGGCGGATGATCGAGTGCGCCGAGCACGCCGTTGACGATGTCGTCGACGAAGGTGAAGTCGCGACGCATCTTGCCGTGGTTGAACACGTCGATCGGGCGCCCGGCCAGGACCGCGCGCGAGAACAGCAGCGGCGCCATGTCCGGCCGGCCCCAGGGGCCATACACGGTGAAAAAGCGCAGGCCGGTCGAACGCAGGTCGTACAGGTGCGCGTAGGTATGCGCCATCAGCTCGTTGGCGGCCTTGGTCGCCGCGTACAGCGAGCGCGGCTGGTCGATGCGCTGGTCTTCGGAGAACGGCGGCGTCGCCGAGTCGCCGTACACCGAGGAGGAGCTGGCGTAGACCAGGTGCTGCACGCCGCGATGGCGGCACAGTTCGAGCAGGTTGACGAAGCCGGCCAGGTTGCTGTCGACGTAGGCGTGCGGATGGGTCAGCGAATAGCGCACGCCGGCCTGCGCGGCCAGGTGGACCACCTGCGTGGGCTGCACTTCGTCGAACAGGGCCGCCAGGCCATCGCGGTCGCCCAGGTCGAGCGTGCGGATGTCGACCTGCGGGCACAGCGCGGCGACCCGGTCGCGCTTGATCTGCGGGTCGTAGTAGTCGTTGTAGTTGTCCAGGCCGACGACGTCCTCGCCGCGCGCGCGCAGGGCGCGGCAGGTGTACGCGCCGATGAAGCCGGCAGCGCCGGTAACGAGGATCGTCATGGGTGGGGTCCGGGGGTGACTTGAGCCAATTCCACTGCTCCTGGAAGCAACGGGTGGGCCGTCTGCCGGCGCCGGTCGCGCCTGGCGCGGATCGGCGGCCTGCCTGGCCGGCGCCAATGATGCCCGATTCGGGTAACAACCGGCGGTGAATCGGCCGCGCGGGCGGGTCCGGGCCGGCCAGTCGACGCCCTCAGGCGTCGTTGTCGGGATGGATGTCGAAACCGAGCGTGAGCTTGAGTTCGGCCAGGCCGGCGCTGAGTTCCGGGCGCAGTTCGAAGCCGAACGCTTCCTCGCCGAACAGGCCGACAAACAGCCCGCAGCGGCCGCCCTGGGCGGCGAACGCGTGCAGGGTGTCGCGGTGCATCGACAGCCGCAGCTGGATCGCGCCGAGGAAATCCTCGATCTGCTCGCGGCACCACTCGCGCGGCTGACCGTCAGGGGTGAGTTCGACGTAGCCGTAACTGTCGCGATAGACGCCCTGGCCGTTGCCGGGCGACTTGGCCTGGCCGGCGCGCCAGGCGCGCTTGGGCGTCAGCCCCAGCTGGTCGAACAGCGGCGCCAGGTCGGCGCTGGGATGGGTGGCACGCAGGCAGACGAGGTAGCGATACGGGTTCATGGTGGCCATCCTGGCCTTACTCTGTGACGGTACCGCGCAGCTTTTCCAGCACGCCCTCGAGCGAATCGAGGTCGTTGTAATGGATCACCAGCCGGCCCTTGCCGGCGCGGCCGTGCATCACGCTGACCTTGGTGTTGAGCGATTCCGACAGTTCGCGCTCGAGCGTGGCGATGTCGGCCTGCGGCTTGACCTTGGCCGCCTTGGGCTTGCTGCCCGAGGTCGGGATCACGCCGGCGGACAGCTGCTGCACGCGGTGCTCGACTTCGCGCACCGACCAGCCGTGCTCGGCGGCCTGCCGCGCCAGCGCGATCGCGGCCTGCGGCGTCAGCGCCAGCAGGGCGCGGGCGTGGCCCATCTCCAGCGCATGGGTCTCAAGCAGCACCCGGATCTCGGTGGGCAGCTCGAGCAGGCGCAGCATGTTCGACACCGACGCGCGCGAACGGCCGACCGCTTCGGCGGCCTGGGCGTGGGTCAGGTCGAATTCGTCGATCAGGCGCTGCAGCGCGGTGGCTTCTTCCAGCGGATTGAGGTCTTCGCGCTGGATGTTCTCGATCAGCGCCATCGCGACCACGGTGCGGTCGTCGACTTCGCGGATCACCACCGGGATCTCGTTCAGCCCGGCCAGCTGCGTGGCGCGCCAGCGGCGTTCGCCGGCGATGATCTCGTAGCGCTTGCCGCCGATGTCGCGCACGACAATGGGCTGGATCACGCCCTGCGCCTTGATCGACTCGGCCAGCTCGGCGAGCTTGTCCTGGTCCCAGTGCTTGCGCGGCTGGTACTTGCCCGGCGTCAGTGCATCGACCGGAAGACTGCGCAGAACGTCGCCTTCCACTGCTTCCAGCACCGGCGCCTCGGCGGCTGCCTTGGGTCCGAGCAGGGCTTCCAGGCCGCGGCCGAGACCGCGCTTCTTGGCTACGCTCATGCCGTGGTCTCCTTCGCTTCAGGCGGGCGTGCGGCGGCCTTGGCGGCCTGGTCGCGTTCGCGCTGGCGGCGCAGCACTTCGCCGGCCAGGCCCATGTAGGCGATGCCGCCGCGGCTGGCGCGGTCGTAACCGACGATGCTCTGGCCGTGGCTGGGCGCCTCGGCCAGGCGCACGTTGCGCGGCACGATGGTGCGGAACACGCGGTCGCCAAAATGATTGGTCAGCTCGGCCGAGACGGCATTGGCGAGGTTGTTGCGCACGTCGAACATGGTGCGCAGCACGCCTTCGATCTCGAGCTTGGGATTGAGGTTGGCCTTGAGCGCATCGATGGTATCGACCAGCGCGCTCAGGCCTTCCAGCGCGTAGTACTCGCATTGCATCGGGACGATGATCGAGTCGGCGGCAGTCAGCGCGTTGAGCGTCAGCAGCGACAGCGCCGGCGGGCAATCGATCAGGATGAAATCGTAGTCCGGGCGCAGTTCCTGCAGGGCCAGGCGCAGGCGCTGCTCGCGGCCGGGTTCGGCCATCAGTTGCACTTCGACCGCGGTCAGGTCGATGTTGCCCGGCAGCAGGTCGAAATCCTCGGCGGTGCGCACGATCGCGCTGCGCACTTGCGTCTCGCCGAGCAGCACTTCGCAGATCGAGTTTTCCAGCTCGCGCTTGTTGACGCCGCTGCCCATCGTCGCATTGCCCTGCGGATCCAGGTCCACCAACAGCACCCGCTTGGGCGTGCGCGCGAGCGCAGCGGCCAGGTTGACAGCGGTGGTGGTCTTGCCGACCCCGCCTTTCTGGTTGGCGACGGCGATGATGCGGGCCATGCGGCTCGTCCTGGGCTGAGTGCGGAAGTGGACCGGCGTGGGGCCGGACCGTGGATTATGCCCGGATGGTGACCCTTGCGCGTCCCTGCGTTGCTGTCTGGGCGATATCGTTGCCCATGGCGACGGACGGCGACGCCGGATCAAGCACTTGCGCTGCCTCCAGTCGCCGGGCTGCTGGCGACTGGCGTCGAACGCCGCTAGGCGACGCGGCCGACCACGACCAGGTGGCGCTCGGCCGCCAGGCCCGGAACCGTGAGCGGGTGCACAGCCTGCATCGCCCATCCCGCCGGCAGTGCGGCGATCTCGTCGTGCGGGTACACGCCCTTCATCGCCAGCAGTTGGCCGTCGGGCTTGAGCAGGTGGCCACCGAGTTCGACGATAAGCGGCAACGTCGCCAGTGCGCGCGCGGTGATCGCGTCGTACTGGCCCGGTTCGGCCAGCGCCTCGATGCGCGATTCGGCGACGCGGACGTCGCGCAGGCCGAGCTGGCGGATCGCCTCGCGCATGAAGCGCGCTTTTTTGCCGGCGCTCTCGACCAGGGTCACGCGCAGACCGGGTTTGACGATCGCCAGCGGGATGCCGGGCAGGCCGGCGCCGGTGCCCAGGTCGGCCAGGCTGCCGCCGCGTGCCGCCATGTCATCGACGAACGGGTGCATCGCCAGCGAATCGAGCAGGTGCTTGCTCACCATCTCGTGCGGATCGCGCACTGCGGTGAGGTTGTAGGTCTTGTTCCAGCGCAGCAGCAGCGCCAGGTAGTCGAGCAGCGGTGCCGACAGCGCCGGGTCCAGCGCGAGTGCGCGCAGGCCGTCGTCGAGCGTCTTGCGCAGCCGGCTGTCGAAGAGCGAGCTGCCGAAGAGCGAGCTGTCGAGGGGCGAGCTGTCGGAGGGCGCGCCGTCGAAGGGGGTGGGGGTATTCATTCGGCGCGCATTATCGCCGATGCATGCCCGCGGCGGCCACGGGCGCCGCGACGCTACCGGGTCGGACGCCAGGCCAGCGCGCCCAGGTAGTCCTGCGCCGGCTGCAGCTCCTGCAGGCGCCAGTCCTGGGGCGAACCCAGTGCCGGATCGCATTCCACCAGCCGCAAGCCGCCGTCGCCGTCCTCGAAGCGCAGACGCTCCAGACCGAACGAGATGCCATGGCCATGCGCCTTCAGCACCGCCTCCTTGGCGCACCACAGGCGCAGGAAGGCGTGGTCGCGTACTGCCGCCGACGGGGCGGCGTGGAGCCAGGCGACCTCGGCCGCGGTGAAGTAGCGCCGCGCCAGCTCCAGGGCGCGGGCGCGCGGGCGCAAACGCTCCAGGTCGATGCCGAGCTGGACGCCCTCGCCCAGGGCGATCAGCAGGCCGTCGCCGCTGTGGCTCCAGTTGCAGTCCCAGCCGGCCAGCACCCCGGCCAGGCGCGGTCGCCCGCGCAGGTCGCGCGCCAGTGGCAGCTCGGCGGCGACGATGCCGAGTTGCGCGGCCAGCCAGTCGCGCGCCAGCGGTTCGGCCGGCTGCCGCGGGAGGTGCGGCCGCCAGGCCCAGCGCACGGCCCCGGCGGGCGTGATTGGGGGGGCAGACAGGGACATGAACTTGCGTTTGGGTTCGCAGGCGGCCTCCAGCGTAAGCTAATGCAGGGGAAAGGCGGCGCCAGCCGCAGGAAAAACACGTCATGTCCGCTGTCGTCGACGCCAGCATCGCCAACCTGCCGCTCGTGCCGCTGACGCACGGTGAGGGTGTTCGCGCCATCGCGTTCGACGGCGCCGGTGCGGTCGACCTGGACACTTTCTGCCGCCAGGTGCGCGCAGTGGCGGCGATGCTCCCGCCCGGGCGCCACGCGATCAACCTGTGCGAGGACCGCTACCGCTTCCTGGTCGCGTTCTGCGCCGCCGCGGTGCGCGGGCAGACCACCTTGCTGCCGCCGTCGCGCGCGCCGGCGGTGATCGACCAGGTGCGCGAACAGTATCCCGACAGTCATTGCATCGGTGACGACGCGCTTGCGTTGGCGCCGCCGGATTGCTTCCACCTGCCGCAGCCGCTGCCCGAACTCGACGGCGCGCCGTTGCAGATCGACACGAACGCGGTGGTGGCGATCGGCTTCACGTCCGGCAGCACCGGCCAGCCGCGGCCCTATGCGAAAACCTGGGCCAGTTTCCGTACCAGCACCGCGCAGAACCTCGCCGCTCTCGACGGGCTGCTGAACGCAGCCGGGGTGACGCATGCCGTCGCCACCGTGCCGCCGCAGCACATGTACGGCATGGAGATGTCGGTGCTGCTGCCGTTGCTGGGTACCGTCGCGGTGCATTCTTCGCGTCCGTTGTTCCCGGCCGATGTCGCGCGCGCGCTGCACGACGCACCGACGCCACCGTTGCTGGTGACCACGCCCGTGCACCTGCGCGCGCTGGTCGCCGAAGGCATCGCGCTGCCGCCGCTGGCCGGGATCGTTTCGGCCACCGCGCCGTTGCCGGCCGAACTGGCGCGCGCCGCCGAAGAACGTTTCGGCTGCCAGGTGCGCGAAGTGTTCGGCTCGACCGAAACCTGCGTGATCGCGCGCCGCCGCACCGCACGCGAGACGGCCTGGACGCCGCTTCCGGGCGTGCGCCTGGCGCCGCAACCCGATGGCACTGCCGTCCACGCGGCGCACCTGGCCGAGCCGGTGGTGCTGGCCGACCTGGTCGAAGTCGACCCGATCGACGGCCGCTTCGAACTGCGCGGTCGCAACGCCGACATGCTCGAGATCGCCGGCAAGCGCGCCTCGCTCGGCGACCTCACGCGCAAGCTGCTGGCCGTGCCCGGGGTCGTGGACGGTGTCGTCTTCCAGCTCGACGACGCCGATGCGATGGGGGTGCGTCGCATCGCCGCGCTTGTGGTTGCGCCGGGGCTGGACGAGGCCGCGATTGTGTCGGCGCTGCGCCAGCAGATCGATCCGGTGTTCCTGCCGCGGCCGCTGCGCCGCGTGGCCGCGCTTCCGCGCAACGAAACGGGCAAGCTGCCACGCGATGCGCTGAACGCGTTGCTGCACGACTAGGCGTCGCGGGGATATTGCGCGACGGCCGCTCCCGGCGCTGCAAGGCGCGGTTTCGCCGAATTTTCTGACGTCGCCGTCACATCTGCCCGTACAGACTCGCTTCGCCCCACCCCGGGGACGCATGGCCTCATGACCATTCGCGCGGACCAAGGAGACACGAGCATGATGGGCATCCTCGTTTGGCTGATTGTCGGCGGCATCATCGGCTGGGTAGCCAGCCTGATCATGAAGACCGACGCGCAGCAGGGCCTGTTCCTCAACATCATCGTCGGGATCATCGGCGCCTTCATCGGCGGCTGGCTGGGCGGCATGTTCGGCCTTGGCGGCGATATCAACGACGGCAATTTCAGCGTCAGCGGCCTGTTGATGTCGCTGGTTGGCGCCATCGTGCTGCTCGCCATCGTCAATCTGTTCCGGCGCGGACGCGTGCGCTGACGCCGCGACTGCGGCCTGGACGAAAAAGGCCCGGCATTGCCGGGCCTTTTGTTTGTTCCGGGACGGTGTTTCAGCCGCCCAGTTGCACCCACGCCGGCGCGTGATCGCTGGGGCGGTCCCAGGTTCGCGTTTCGCGGTCGATGCCCGAGGCGACGCAGTGCGGGCGCAGTGCGTCGGAGACCAGGGTCAGGTCGATGCGCAGGCCGAGGTTGCGACGGAAGCCGCCCTGGCGGTAATCCCACCAGCTGAACTGGCGCTCGTCCGGATTGAGCGCGCGCCAGGCATCGTGCAGGCCGAGCGCATTGAGCCTGAGCAGCGCATCGCGCTCGGCGCGTGAGGTGAGGATATGGCTGTCGTTCCAGACCGTGGCGTCGTGGACGTCGCGCTCGTCCGGGGCGATGTTGAAATCGCCCAGCACGATCATGCGCGGGTGCGTCACCAGTTCCGTCGCCAGCCAGTCGTGCACCGCTTCGAGCCAGCGCAGCTTGTAGGCGTACTTGTCGGTGCCGACGTCCTGGCCGTTGACCACGTACAGGTTGACGATGCGCAGGTCGCCGACGGTCGCCGCCAGCACGCGCTTTTGTTCGTCCTCGAAACCGGGGATGCCGATCTGCACATCCCGGGCCGATTCGCGCGAAAGCACGGCCACGCCGTTATAGGTCTTCTGCCCGGCAAAAACGCTGCGGTAGCCGGCGGCGAGCAGGTCGTCATCGGGAAAGCGCTCGTCCTCGAGCTTGGTTTCCTGCAGCGCGACGATGTCGGGATTGGACGCCCCCAGCCACTGTTGCAGGTGCGGCAGGCGGACGTTGAGGGAATTGACGTTCCAGCTGGCGATCTTCATGGGCGAAGTTTAGCCGCATACTCGGCGCCTGGACCTCCACGCCCACCACCGACCCCGCCACAGAACCGCCATGAACTGGATCGACCTTCGCAGCGACACCGTGACCGAACCGACCGATGCCATGCGCGAGGCGATGCTTCGCGCGCCGGTAGGCGATGACGTCTACGGCGAGGATCCCACCGTCAACGCGCTGCAGCAGCGGCTGGCCGACGACCTTGGATTTGCCGCCGGCCTGTTCGTGCCCAGCGGCACCCAGTCGAACCTGATCGGGCTGATGGCGCATTGCCAGCGCGGCGACGAGTACATCGTCGGCATGGATGCGCACACCTACAAGTACGAAGGCGGCGGCGCGGCGGTGCTGGGCTCGATCCAGCCGCAGCCCATCGTGCAGGCCGACGACGGCACGCTGCCGCTGGACGTGGTGGAGCGGGCGATCAAGCCGGTCGACCCGCATTTCGCCCTGACCCGGTTGCTGTGCCTGGAGAACACCTGGCACGGACGCGCATTGCCGCTGGAGTACCTGGCGCAGGCGCGTGCCCTGTGCGACCGCCGTGGCCTGGCGCTGCACCTGGACGGCGCGCGCCTGTTCAACGCGGTGGTGGCGCTGGACGTTCCGGCGCGGGAGATCACGCGGCACTTCCACAGTGTCTCGGTGTGCCTGTCGAAGGGCCTTGGTGCGCCGGTGGGTTCGGTGCTGCTGGGCACGCAGGAGTTGATCAACGTGGCCAGGCGCTGGCGCAAGGTCGTCGGTGGTGGCATGCGCCAGGCTGGCATTCTTGCCGCGGCCGGTTCGTACGCACTGGACCACAACGTCGCGCGGCTGGCCGATGACCATGCACGCGCGGCGCGATTGGCCGAAGGACTGGACGGGTTGTCGGGCCTGCGAGTGGTCGCCCGGCACACCAACATGGTGTTCATCGACGTGCCGGTGGAGCGCCTCGATGCGCTGCGGCGGGTATTGGCGGAGGCGCGCATCCGCGTGTCGATCGGGTACACGCCGGCGATCCGGCTGGTGACGCATCTGGGTGTGGATGATGCGGGGGTCGATCGGGTGGTGGGGGCGCTGCGGGGGTTTGCCGCGGGCGGCTGATAGGAGGCGCCTGGTCCTTCGACTTCGGCGCCATGCGCCTACGCTTCCTTCGACTTCGGCGCCATGCGCCTACGCTTCCTTCGACTTCGGCGCCATGCGCCTACGCTCAGGACGAACGGTGATGGGGCGTGCCGTTCCCCACCGTTCGTCCTGAGCGTAGCGCAGCGAAGTCGAAGGAACCTGCTTCGCCGAAACCTACTTCGCCAGCCAGCGGATCATCTTGTCGATCGCGCCGCGGTAGGGCGGTTTGAGCAGGTCGCTGGCGGCCATGCGGCGCTGGCGGAACACCGGCAGCAGCTTGCTGAAAGTGTCGAAGCCGGTGCGGCCGTGGATCGCGCCGATGCCGCTGGGGCCGATGCCGCCGAAGGGCAGGTCGTGCGCGCCGAAATGCAGCAGGGTGTCGTTGACGGTGACGCCGCCCGACAATGTCCCGGCAAGGATCTTCTCGATGCTGGCGTTGTCGCCGCTGAAGGGATACAGCGCGAGCGGCCGCTCCAGCGATTGCACCTGCGCGATCGCCTCGTCCAGCGTGCGATAGGTCAACACCGGCAGGATCGGGCCGAAGATCTCGTGGCGCATCACTTCGGCGTCGGCCGGCGGGTCCAGCACCAGCGTCGGCGGGAACAGGCGGTCCTGGGCGTTGCGCGCACGGGCCTCGTCGTCGAGGTCCGGTGTCACCGGCTCGATCACGGTCAGGCCGCGCGTGCGCGCATCGTCGACGTAGCCGCGCAGGCGCGCGAACTGGCCGTCGTTGATGATGCGGGTGTAGTCGTGCGGCGCGTCGAAGCCGCCGTAACGCGAGCGCAGCTCGGCCTTCATCGCCTCGACGAAGGCGTCGCGGCGCGCCGCGTCGATCAGCACGTAGTCCACGCCGATGCAGGTCTGGCCGGCGTTGAACCACTTGCCGGTGGCGATGCGTGCGGCGGCGCGGTCGAGCGGGTAGTCGGCGCAGACGATGGCCGGGGCCTTGCCGCCCAGCTCCAGTGTCACCGGCGTGAGGTTGGGGGCGGCGGCGGCCATCACCTTGCGACCGACCGCGGTGGAGCCGGTGAACAGCAGGTGGTCGAACGGCAGGCCGGCAAACGCGGCGCCCACTTCGGGGCCGCCAATGGCGACGGCGACGCGGTCGGCCGGGAAGACATCGGCCAGCAGCTCGCGCATCCACACACCGGTGCGCGGGGCGTGCTCGGACGGCTTGAGGTAGACGTGGTTGCCGGCGGCGATTGCCGATACCAAGGGCACCAGCGCCAGGTTCACGGGGTAGTTCCACGGCGAAAGGATGCCGACCACGCCGACCGGTTCCGGGCGGATCTGCGCGCTCGCCGGCCAGAAACGCCAGCCCACCGCCGCGCGGCGCGGACGCATCCAGCGGCGCAGATGGCCCAGGGCGTGGTCGATTTCAGCCAGCACGATCATCGCTTCAGACAGCAGGTTCTCGTGCTGGCTGCGATGGCCGAAGTCGGCGCGGATCGCCGCGTCCATGTCGGCGATGCGGGCGCGGAACGCGTCGCGCAGGCGCAGCAGGTCGGCGCGGCGCTGGGCGCGGTCGGGCTTGCGCGCCTGCCAGGCCTGACGCAGGCGCTCGCGGGTGGTGGCCAGTTCGTTGAGGGGCGTGTCGGCGGTGATGTCCATACGGTCGAGTGTAGACCGCGCCGGGTCGGTCGCAGCAGGGTAAAGACGGACATCCACGGCGCCGCTCATCCCCCCCTGCGACGGTGCGACGGATAGAATCCGGGCATGACCATGCGTCCCTACCTCGACACGTTTCCCAGCCACGGCGAGCGGGTCTACATCGACCCGTCCGCGGTGGTCATCGGCGCCGTCACCATGGGAGATGACGTCTCCATCTGGCCGATGTGCGTGATCCGCGGCGACGTCAACAGCATCCATATCGGCGCCCGCACCAACGTCCAGGACGGCACCATCGTCCACGTCACCCACGAGGGGCCGTTCACGCAACCTGGCGGCGTGCCGACGGTGATCGGCAACGATGTGACCATCGGCCACGGCGCCATCCTGCATGCCTGCACGCTCGACGACTTCTGCCTGATCGGCATGGGCGCGCGGGTGCTCGACGGCGCGCGCGTGCATCGCTATGGTTTCGTCGGTGCCGGTGCGGTGATCGCCCCGGGCAAGCAGGTCGGCGAGGGCGAGCTGTGGCTGGGCAATCCGGCCAGGCTGGTGCGCCGGCTCAGCGAGCGCGAGATCGAACAGCTGCACTACAGCGCCCAGCACTATGTACGATTGAAGGACCGCTACCTGGGGATGATCGGGTAGCGCAGCGGCAGGCCGCGGCAGGGGGTCGCGGGCACCGCAGGAGCAAGGACTTCCCGCAAGGGAATGGGGGATACATGGAAAGTTTCGAGTACCGCAACCCGTATGCGGCGCCGACGGCGCAGGTGCAGCCCACCGCGGAAGAACGTTTTGACGACGAGCTGGTCACGGCCGGGCGGCTGTCGCGGTTGATGGCGGCGCTGGCCGACGGCGGCGTGTCGCTTGCCGTCGCCCTTCCGCTGATCATCGCCATCGCTCGCTACAACCCGGCCCGTGGCATCGGCGAACTCGGCGGCTCGCTGGTCCTGCTGAGCGTGGCCGGCATCGTCGCCTTGGGCATCTACACCCTGATCCTGCTCAGTCGCGAAGGGCAGACCATCGGCAAGCGCTGGGTCGGCATCCGCATCGTCCGCACCGACGGCGAGCGCGCTGGCCTGGGGCGCCTGTTCTGGCTGCGCTACGCCGTGCCCGGCCTGATCGGCGGCGTGCCGTTCCTCGGCCCGGTCTTCAGCCTCGCCAACATCCTGTGGATCTTCGGCGAGCAGCGCCGCTGCCTGCACGACCACATTGCCGACACGATGGTCGTCAACGCCTGATGCTCGACACGTACCGCGAAGTGGTGACGCCTGAAGGCGTCGCCCTTCACCTGCCCGCCGCCGGCCCGGTTCCGCGGGCGCTGGCCTGGTTGCTGGATCTGGCGATCCGGCTGGGCATCGTGTTCGTTTCGGCCATGGTGCTGGGGATCCTCGGGCGCAGCGGCACGGGTTTCTACGCCGTGGTCCTGTTCCTCGTGTACTGGTTCTATCCGGTGCTGTTCGAGGCGATGTGGGATGGCCGCACGCCTGGCAAGCGCGCACTCGGGCTGCGCGTGGTTGCCAGCAACGGCGCCCCGGTCGGCTGGCTGGCGGCCTTCACCCGCAACCTGCTGCGCGTGGTCGACATGCTGCCGATGGGTTATGCGGCGGGCCTGGTCAGCAGCCTGCTCGATCCCTGGGGCCGGCGCATCGGCGACATGGTCGCCGGCACGCTGGTCGTGCACGACGTGCGCACGGCGGCGCCGACGCCGCAGCCGTTCAACCATGTCATGGCGCCGCCGGTGGTGCTGCAGCCGTACGAGCAGGCCGCGCTGGTCGCCTTCGCCGAGCGCGGGCCGCGACTGACCCAGGCGCGGCAGGAGGAACTGGCCGAGCTCGCCACGCCGCTCACCGGTGCGCGCGGAACGCTGGCGGTGACGCGCCTGTATGGCATGGCCAACTGGCTGCTGGGGCGGCGCTGAGATGCGGCAGGAACACTTCATCAAGCGTCACCAGCCCGAGTGGAACGCGTTCGAGCAATGGCTCGATACGCGCGGCCAGCACGTCAAGCGCGCGCGCATGTCGCGCCGCCAGTGGCACGGCATGGCCGACCACGAAATGCCGGCCCGCTACCGGCGCCTTTGCCAGCAACTGGCGCTCGCTCGCCGACGTGGCTACAGCCCGCTGGTGACCGACCGCCTGCAGGGGCTGATGCAGCGCGGCCATGGCCTGCTCTACCGCACGCCGCCGCCGCGCTGGCGCCGCGTGCTGGCATTCCTGCTGGCCGGGTTCCCGCGGCTGGTGCGCGCCGAAGGCGGCTGCATGGCCGCGTCGGCACTGCTGTTCTGGTTGCCGCTGGTGGCGGTGTTCGTCGCGATCCAGATCACGCCGGAACTGTCGGCGTCGCTGTTCGATCCGGCCCAGCTGGTCGGTTTCGAGTCGATGTACGACCCGGACGATCCGATGCGCAAGCTCGGCCGCGACAACGGCACCGACGTGGCCATGTTCGGCTACTACATCTGGAACAACGTCAGCATCGGCTTCAAGACCTTTGCCAGCGGCCTGCTGGCCGGGATCGGTGCGGTGGTGGTGCTGATCGTCAACGGCATCATGATCGGCGGCGTCGCCGGGCATCTGCAGGCAGTCGGCCATGGCGATCCGTTCTGGCGTTTCGTGGCCGCCCACTCCGCGCCCGAACTCACCGCGATAGTCATCGCCGGCGGCGCCGGTTTGCGCCTGGGCCTCAATCTCGTCGCGCCCGGCCAGCGCCGTCGCGTTGATGCGCTGATCGATGGCGGCCGGCGCGGCGCGCTGCTGTGCCTGGGCGTGCTGGCGATGCTGGTGTTCGCGGCATTCGTCGAGGCGTTCTGGTCGTCGATCGGCTGGATGCCGGCGTGGATCAAGTACAGCGTCGGCGGCGCGCTGTGGGCACTGACCTTGTTGTGGCTGTGGCGCGGCGGGCGCAACCAGGCCATTGGCGATGCCGAGCTTGGGCTTGGGCTTGGCGTCTCGAACGGCGGTGCCGCGCCGTGAGGATCGAGTCGCTCACCGTCGCATTGCGGCCGCGCACCCCGTGGGAAGCGGTCGAACTGGGCACCGCGCTGACCCGCCGCCACGCCGCGGCGATCTGGAAACCGTGGCTGGCGCTGACCCTGCCGGTGCTGCTGATCGTCAGCGCCCTGGCCTGGGCCATCGACGCGATCTGGCTGGCCGGCCTGCTGATGTGGTGGCTCAAGCCGGTGTTCGACCGCATTCCGCTGTACGTGCTCTCGCGCGTCGTCTTCGGCGACGTGCCTACGCCGCGACAGACCCTGCAGGCGCAACGCAGCTGGGGCTGGCGCTGGATGCTGCCCTACCTGACCTGGCGTCGCCTCGGCCCGGTACGTTCGCTGTACCTGCCGGTCGACCTGCTCGAGGGCGGCCGCGGACGCGAGGCCGGCGAGCGTCGACGCACCCTCGGTGCGCCGGTCTATGGCGTTGGCCTGCTGCTGACCTCCGCGTTCGCCTTGTTTGAAATCGCGGTGTGGCTGGGCATCTTCGCCGGCGCGATGCTGTTCGTGCCGAACGAGTACCTGTCGCAGTTCGGCAGCACGGTGGTGAAGTTCGCGCAGACCATGCCCGACTGGTTGAACCTGCTCAGCACCCTCCTTGGCTGGATCGCGACCGGGCTGATCGAACCGTTCTATGTCGGCGCCGGGCTGGGCCTGTACCTCAACCGTCGCACCGAGATCGAGGCCTGGGACATCGAACTGGCGCTGCGCCGGCTCGGTGCGCGCCTGGCCACCGCCAGCGCTCCATTGTTGCTGGTGCTGGTGCTGGTGCCGGTGCTGGCATTCGCCTTCGCGGCGATTCCGTCGGTTGCGCACGCGCGGCAGGGCGGCGCCGACATCGGCGCGCAGGCCGATGACGAAGCCTCCGGCGAAGAGCACGAAGGCGTGCGGGCGCCGCAGGCGAAACCGGACAAGCGCGCGCAACCGAAGATCGCACGGGTCACGCCGGAGCAGGTCTTCGGGCGAGCGCTCGTCGACGATGCCAGCCTGCGCAAGGCGGTAGCCAAGGCCTACGCCGACCCAACCGTGAGCCCGAAGCAGACGGTGACCACCTGGAAGCCACGCGATCCCGAGCCCAAGGTCGACAAGAAGCGCGACACGCCCGAGCTGCCATGGCTGGCCGCGGCGGTTGCACTGATCAGCGAGTTCGGCCTGTGGATCGTCCTGGCCGTGCTGGTGCTGATCCTGGTGTTTACCGCGCCGCGCTGGCTGGCCTGGTTCCGCGACGGCGTCGCGCGCGAGGAGCGCGAAGTCGATGGACTGCGATTGGCCGACCTCGCCGATCCCGAACTGCCGCTGCCGGACGACGTGCCGTCGGTGGTGCGGCGCCTGTGGCGCGAAGGACGCCAGCGCGAAGCTCTCGCGTTGCTGTACCGCGCCAGCGTCGAGGCGATGGTGGCGCGCACCCAGGCCGTGCTGGTGCCGGGCGCGACCGAGGCCGAATGCCTGCGCGCATCGCGAAAGCTTGCCCGCAGCGATGACCGCGATGCGTTCGCGCGCACCGTCCGCACCTGGCAGTACGCCGCGTATGCGCAACGATTTCCTGCAAGCGATGACCTCGAGGCACTGATCGACGACCTGGCGCGCCGCTTCGCCTGGACGCCGGCGCCGGCCGGGTCCGTGGCCACCGCTGCGACCGCTCCGGAGGTCGCCGCATGAACCGGAACAACCTGCAGGTCGTCGCCATCGTCGCGCTGGTGCTGGCCCTGGTCGGCGGCGGCGTGGCGTGGTGGCTGCACTACTACGAGCGCGTCGAGGAATCGGTCGACCTGCCGCGCTCGGGCGAGGCGCGCACCAATCCCCTGTATGTGCTGAAGCTGGCCCTGCGCGCCGACGGCGCCCAGGCCGAAGCGCGACCGAGCCTGCAGCGCGACAGCCACCGCCTCGGCGAACGCGACACCGTGCTGCTGTACAACGACCCGCGCACGCTCAGCCGTGACGAGGGCCGCGCGCTGCTCGACTGGGTCGACAAGGGTGGCCATCTGCTGGTGCGTACGCCGCCGCCCGGCCCGTTCGCCACGAACACGGTGGTGCCGGTGCTGAGCCAGCTCGATGTCATTCCGGCGCTGGCCTCTGCAACGTGCGCCGGCTGGGACGTGCCCGGCCCGGACAAGCGGGTCAAGGACCCGCACGTGGAATTCTGCAACGGCCGCCGCTTCCGCGCGCTCGGCACCGGGGGCGCACCGGTGCTGGACTGGGGCGACGAGCGCGGCAGCGTCTACATGCGCCTCGCCCACGGCCGCGGTTACGTCGACGTGCTGTCCGACTTCGATTTTCTCGACAACGACTCGCTCAAGGATGCCCCGCACATCGTGCTGGCGCGCCAGCTGCTCGCGCCCAACTATCGCGCCGGCACCGTGCACCTGATCTACGCCGCCGACATGCCGTCGTTCTGGTGGACGCTGCTGCGCCACAGCTGGATGGCGTGGGCGCCGTTGTTGCTGGCGCTGCTGGCGTGGCTGTGGCGGCGCGCGCAGCGCTTCGGCCCGGCACTGCCGGCGCCGGCCAGCGAACGCCGCTCGCTGCTCGAGCATGTCGTCGCCAGCGGCGAGCACGTCTACCGCTACGGTTACGCCCACCTGCTGCACGAGGCCGTGCGCAACGCCTTCCTGGCGCGCCTGCGACGTCGCGATCCGCACGCGGCCGCGATCGGCGGCGAGGCGCAGGTGGTGTTGCTGTCGGAACGCTTCAGCGTGCCGCCAGCGGAGATCCGCGACGCCCTCTCCACCCCGATCGCACGCGACCACGCCGCGTTCCGCAGCCGTATCGCCACGCTGGTGCGCCTGCGCAACCAGCTGTGATTGCCTGCTGAATATCGCCAACCCCATCACCGACGAGTCCACGCCATGAACGCCGATACCATCCAGCCCATCGTCCCGATCACCGGCGCCGCGTTGGCCGAGCGTGCCGCCGCCGTGCGCGAGCAGGTCGGCAAGGCCTTCATCGGCCAGGCCGACGTGCTCGACCAGATCCTGATCGCGCTGCTCGCCGGCGGCCACGTGCTGATCGAGGGCGTGCCGGGTCTGGGCAAGACGCTGCTGGTGCGCGCGCTGTCGCGGGCGCTGGACTGCACCTACGCGCGCGTGCAGTTCACCCCCGACCTGATGCCCAGCGACATCAGCGGCCACGCGGTGTGGAACCCGAAGACGGAGACGTTCAACATCCGTCGCGGCCCGGTATTCACCAACCTGCTGCTCGCCGACGAGATCAACCGCGCGCCGGCCAAGACCCAGTCGGCGCTGCTGGAAGCGATGGCCGAACTGCAGGTCACCATCGAGGGCCACAGCTTCCAGCTGTCGCCACCGTTCCTGACCCTGGCCACGCAGAACCCGGTCGAGCAGGAGGGCACATACCCGTTGCCGGAGGCCCAGCTCGACCGCTTCCTGCTGAAGATCCTGATCGGCTATCCCTCGCGCACCGACGAGAAGCGCATGGTCGCCGCGGTCAGCCAGGGGCGCAGCGCATCGGACTTCGACCTGTCGCAGGTCCAGCGCGTGCTCGGCCCGCAGGACATCGCGGCGATGCAGGCCGGCACCGCGCTGACGACGGTCGACGATACGGTGATCGACTACGCGGTGCGGATCGTCGCGGCCACCCGCGACTGGGCCGGCATCGCCCTCGGCGCCGGTCCGCGTGGCAGCCTTGCGCTGGTGCGCGCCGCGCGTGCGCAGGCGGTGCTGGACGGCCGCGACTTCGTCACGCCGGACGACATCCGCGAGATCACCAAGCCGGCCCTGCGCCACCGCATCGCGCTCGCGCCGGAGTTGCAGATCGAAGGCCAGTCGCCCGACGACGTACTGCACGCGCTGCTGTCTAAGGTGGAGGCACCGCGCAAGTGAGCGCGATGCGCCGCACCCTGCCGCGCCCAGCTTCGGCCATGCTGTGGCTGCTGGTGCTGTGGTCCGCGCTCGGCGTGGCGGTGGCGTTCGACCGGGCGCCGCTGCAGGCATGGTCCGCGGCGGGGCTGGCATTGCTGGTGCTGGTGCTGTTCGACGCGGCGCAGGTGTTGCGCCGGGAAACGCCGCGGGTCGAGCGCCGGCTCGCCGACACCTGGCCGATCGGCATCGAGCGACCGGTCACGCTGAACCTGGAAAGCGATGTGCGCAGCCAGTGGCTGGATGTGTACGACCTGCATCCCGGCGGCTGGCGAATGCATGGCCTGCCGCGAAGCCTGCAACTGCGTGCAGGCGAGGCGGCTTCGTTCGACTACCACCTGTGCGCCCACGCCCGCGGCGATTTCCGCTTCGAGGGCGTGCAACTGCGGCTGCACTCGCCGCTGCGGCTGTGGTGGCACTCGCGCGTGGTCGGCGCCGGCCAGGCCGTTCGCGTGTTCCCGAACTTCGCGCCGCTGGCGCGCTTTGCCATGTTCAGTGCCGAGCAGGCCTCGCGCCTGGTTGGCGCGCACCTGCGCCGCCGCCGCGGTGAAGGCACCGATTTCCACCAGATGCGCGAGTACCGCATCGGCGACAGCATGCGCCAGATCGACTGGAAGGCGACCGCGCGTGCGCGCCGCCTGGTGTCGCGCGAATACCAGGACGAGAAGAACCAGCAGCTGGTGCTGCTGCTCGACACCGGCCGCCGCCTGCTGGCGCGCGACGGCGAGATGGCGCATTTCGATCACGTCCTCGATGCCGCGCTGGTCGTGGCCTACCTCGCGTTGCGCCAGGGCGATGCCGTCGGCCTGCTCGCCAGCGGCGGCGCCAACACCTGGGTGCCGCCGCGCCGCGGCGTCGGCGCGATCGATGAACTGCTGCGCGCCAGCTATGCACTGCAGCCGCAGCCAGTGGCCACCGACTTCCTTGCCGCCGCCAACGAACTGTCGCTGCGCCAGCGCCGCCGGTCGCTGGTGATGATGGTGACCAACCTGCGCGACGAAGACATGGACGACGTCCTTGCCGCCGTGCAGATGCTGCGCAAGCGCCACCTGGTCTGCGTGGCGAGCCTGCGCGAAGGATCACTCGACGGCGCGCTCGGCGAAACGGTGCACGACCTGTCGCAGGCGATCCGCGCCGGCGCAACCGCGCAATACCTGGAACAGCGCAACGCCGCGCACGAGGCGCTGCGCAATCACGGCGTGATGGTGCTGGATGTGGCCTGCGACAAGCTCGCCGCGTCGCTGGTCGAGAAGTACCTGTCGGTCAAGCGCGACGGACTCCTGTGACGCGGGCCCGACGGGTATCAGGGAGCAGGCGATTCCCGGCCTGCTCCCATTGCGATCAAGCCGCTTCCTGCTGACTGTTCGGCCAGCCTTCCGCCAGCGATTCGGACAGGCGCTTCTCCGGCACCCACGGCGCGAGCGAGTACTTGAGAATGTAGACGCCCACAATCGTGCCGATCGGGAATCCCAACGCCATGATGGCGCCGAGCACGATGGATGCCGTACGCGCCCACGGCCTGCAATTGTCGGCGCCGTTGGCAATGACGAAATGCACCGCTGCGAGAATCGCCAGCGGCACCGCGAACATCACTGCCACCGCCCCCGGACTGTTGCTGACTGCTGCGTAGATGAAAATCGTCGCGAGCACCACGATGACGCAGTAGATGCCCGCGATCATCCGGTGTGCGCTTGCCGCCTTTACGTGATTGGCCATGCTTTCCCCCTGAGATAGTCCCCACTACCCAAAGCCCGGCTGGTCCAATGGCTTGTCCCGGACCGGTCCCCGCGAGCAGCCTATGGCAGTTCGTGCGAACCGGCAAACCCGGCAAAGCGCGGCTGCTCCGCCGCCCCCATTCAGCGTCGCCGCTGGGAGAACAGCCAGTCGCGCCACCCATTGCCCGGTTGGATGTCGGCAGGCGGCTGGTGCTCCAGGCCCTCGTACTCGCGCAGGCGCACCCGGTTGCCGCCTTGGGCGCGGATGGCGGCGACGAGGCGGCGGTCGGCATCGATCGGGTTCTCGATGTCGGCGTTGCCGTGGATCACCCAGGCCGGCGTGTCGAGCAGGGCCGTGGCGGCCTCGTCGCCCGGCGCGATCCCGGACATCGGCACGATTGCCGCGAACAACGCCGGACGCCGCGCAGCGGCCAGCCATGCAGCCGACCCGCCCATCGAAAAGCCCACCGCGTAGATGCGCTGGCGATCGACCGGGCGTTTGGCCGCCATGTGTTCGACGAGCTCCAGCGCCATATCCAACGCGGGCGATGCGACCGCCGATTGGGGATGAGTGGGTGAGTCATAGTTGGCACTGCGCTGTTCGAACTGCGGCACCAGGACATAGGCCTGGTAGCGACGGCGCACGTCCGGCATGGCCCAGCCCAGTGCCACGCGTTCGAGCTGCGCGCTGTTGTCGTTGCCGATGCCACCGGAGGAGTGCAACTGCAGCACCAGCGGGTAGCGCTGTCCTGGCTTGGCATCGAGCGGCGGCAGCAACCGGTAGCGCAGGTGCGCGCCGTTGCTGGCGACGAATTCGCCGCGCGCGAAGTCGTCCGCGTTTGCGTCGGCAACCGCGCCACGCGCCATCGGGCCGGTGCCGCGGATCAGTTCGTCGCCGTCAGCGGCCCGGGCCATGAGTGAAACGAGGCAGAGCACCAGTGCGGCAAGCAGCTTCATGCGGGCGTGATCGAAAAAAGGGCCGTCAGCGTAACGCGGCAACCGCACACGTGAACGCGTCCACGTGGGCAAGACTAAGGCCGCGTCAGACGCTCCAGTTCCGCCAGCTCCGCCATCGCCTCGTCGCGATCGGCACCGCACATCTCCTGCGTTGGCCGCAGCGATGCACAGAACGCCGGACGCTCGGGCCGGCCGAACAGGCGGCAGCGCAGCGCGTCGTCGAGCTGCACGCATGGCATTCCCGCGGGCTTGCCATGCGGCATGCCGGGGATGGGCGAGGTGATCGAAGGCGCGATGCAGCACGCGCCGCAGTGGGCGCGGCATTCCATCGTCGTCGGGTTCAGTCCGCGGTGACCAGCACCGCGCGGTGCTCGCGCAGGAACTCGAAGCACGAGTCGGTTTCCGGGCGCACGCCGTGCCAGCGCTGGAAACTTTCGGCGGCCTGTTCGACCAGCATGCCCAGGCCATCGATGCGGTCGTGCGCGCCGGCCGCGTGGGCCCAGGCCAGGAACGGGATGGCGACCTCGCCATAGCTCAGGTCCACCGCCGCCGTGCGCGGTCCGACCAGCGCCACCGGAAGCTGCGGCAGCGAGGCATCGCGCGTGGCCGAGGTAGCGTTGATGATGAGGTCGAACATGCCCAGCGAATTGATGTCCCTGAAATAGCGCGGATGCACGCGCCCGGGCTGGGCCAGCACGTCGGCCAGCGCATCGGCGCGTTCGGGTGTGCGGTTGATGATGTACAGCTCGCCGATGCCCGCGTCGAGCAGCGCCGGCGCCACCCCGCGCGCGGCGCCACCGGCGCCCAGCAGCAGCGTGCGGCGGCCGCGCAGGTCCAGGCCGTGGCGCTCGGTGAGATCGCGGACCAGGCCGACGCCGTCGGTGTTGTCGCCTTCCCAGCCGGTGGCCGAGCGGATCAGCGTGTTGACCGCGCCGGCGCGGCGCGCGCGCTCGGTCAGGGTGGTGCAGATCGAGACCGCGCGGGTCTTGTGCGGCAGGGTGATGTTGGCGCCCAGGCCGCCTTCGGCCGCGAATTCCGCCAGCAGCGCGTCGAAGTTCTCCGGTGAAGCGTCCAGCGCCAGGTACTCCAGCGCGATCCCGGTCTGCTTGCCGAATGCGGCATGGATCTTCGGCGACAGCGAATGCGCGACCGGATGGCCGATCACCGCGAAACGCTTGACGATGGCGGGATTTGCGACAGAGGCGAAATTGGACACGGGGGACCCTCGCTTAGACTTGAGGCCACAGACACAGGAGAACGCTCCATGCGACGCACAGCGGCCTTGCAGGGCTTGAGTCTACTCCCCGCCATCGCACTGGGCGGATGGTTCATGTCCGGGCCGGCGGCGGCCTTCCTGTCCGAATTCGGGATCGAAGGCATGGGCGTGGTGTCGACCAAGGCCAGCGAAGTCCGTGCAAGCGTCAGCCCGGACGGCCAGCGTATCGTCTGGGGCAGCACGGACCGTGAAGGCGGCCCCGGCGGTTGGGACCTGTGGCAGGCCACGCTCAAGGACGGTCGCTGGCAGGATGCGCAGCCGCTGGCGATCAACAGCAAGGCCAAGGACTTCGATCCGCTGTTCAGCGGCGACGGGCGCTGGCTGTACTTCTTCTCCGACCGCCCCGGCGGTGTCGGCGGCGACGATCTCTACCGCGCCCCGGTGCTGGCCGGTGGCGGCTTCGGCAAGGCCGAAAACCTCGGGCCCGGCGTGAACAGCCGTGGCGACGAGTGGGCGCCGACACCGAGCCGCGACGGTCGCCATCTGCTGTTCGCCAGCGACGGCCATGGCGGTGCTGGCCGGCACGACCTGCTGGTGGCGCGATGGGACGGCAAGGCGTTCAGCGATGCCGTGCCGGTGCCCGGCGTGAACAGCGCGCAGGACGACTTCGACGCGGCCTGGCTCGGCGACGGTGAGGCGATCGTGTTCGCGCGATCGAAGAACGTCGACGACCAGCCCGTGCGCCTGTTCGTCGCCCAGTGCGACGGCACGCGCTATGGCGACGTGCAGCCCCTGAAGCTCTCGTTCAACAGCGAGGACGCCATCACCTTCGGACCGGCGCTGGACTGGAACAAACCCGGCGAACTGCTGGTCACCGGCACGGCGAAGTCGCCGCGCGCGGGCAAGTACGACATCTACCGGATGAAGGCGCCTGCGGTGACGGGGAAGGCTGGCTGCTTCTAGGCCGGTTTGTTCCAGTTGTCTCGGCCTAGGCCATCTCGCGCAGCCAGCGCGCCGCATCCAGTGCGTAGTACGTGAGCACGCCGTCGGCGCCGGCGCGCTTGAAGGCCAGCAGGGCTTCGAGTGCCGTGGCGCGCTCATCCAGCCAGCCGTTCTGCGCGGCCGCCTTCAACATCGCGTACTCGCCGCTGACCTGGTAGACGTAGGTCGGCACGCGGAACTCGTCCTTCACCCGCCGCACGATGTCCAGGTACGGCATGCCCGGCTTGACCATCACCATGTCGGCGCCTTCGGCCAGGTCGAGCGCGACTTCCTGCAGGGCCTCGTCGGCGTTGGCCGGGTCCATCTGGTAGGTGTACTTGTTGCCCTTGCCCAGCGCCGTGGCCGAGCCGACCGCGCTTCGGAACGGGCCGTAGAACGCACTCGCGTACTTCGCGCTGTAGGCGAGGATGCGCGTGTTGACCAGGCCGGCTTCTTCGAGCGCATTGCGGACCGCGCCGATGCGGCCGTCCATCATGTCGCTCGGTGCGACCACGTCGGCGCCTGCCTGCGCGTGCGACAGCGCCTGCTTCACCAGCGCATCGACCGTCTGGTCGTTGAGGATGTAGCCGCTGTCGTCGATCAGGCCGTCCTGGCCGTGGGTGGTGTACGGGTCGAGGGCGACGTCGGTGATCACGCCCAGCTGGGGGAAGCGCTGCTTGAGCGCGCGCACGGCGCGCTGGACGATTCCGTCCTCGCTCCAGGCAATGGCGCCGTCGGCGGTCTTGCCGTCGGCGGGCACGCCGAACAGGGTGATCGCCGGGACGCGCAGTTCGCTGGCGATTTCCGCCTCGCGCAGCAGTTCGTCGATCGACAGCCGCGACACGCCGGGCATCGAGGCGACCGGCTCGCGGCCATCGCGTTCGTGCACGAACACCGGGTAGATCAGGTCGTTGGTGGTCAGGACCGACTCGCGCATCAGGCGGCGCGAGAACTCGTCGCGGCGCATCCGCCGCGGGCGTACGTAGGGGTAGCTGCTCATGGCGCGCAATTGTACGCCCCGGGAAACGGGCAGCCAGCGGGAAGGGAGTTCAGGCGCCAAACACCCGATAGCGCAAGGGCTCCAGCCCGATCGTGCTGCCCGGCGCCGGCGTGGTGACGCCCGGCGTGGCGACGAAATCCAGTTCGATCGGCCGGGTCTGGCCGGCCACCGCCAGCTCCAGCGTGATGCGATCGGCGAGGCGGTGGGCGGCGATCACGTGCGCGGCGATGCCGGCTTCGGCCGTGGTCGGGGTGACATCGTGCGGCCGCGCGTACAGCCGCGCCGGGCCGTCGGCCACGCCGTCCGCCGGCAGGGCGATGGCATGGCCGGCGATGCGGAACCGGCCCTGTTCGACCTGGCCGTCGAAGACATTGGCGCGGCCGATGAAATCGAAGACGTAGTCCGATGCCGGCGCGCTGTAGATCTCGTCGGGCGTGCCGACCTGCTCGATGCGGCCGTCGCGCAGCACCACGATCCGGTCGGCCAGCTCCAGCGCCTCTTCCTGGTCGTGGGTGACGAACAACGTGGTCTGGCCGGTGCGCTCGTGCAGCTGGCGCAGCCAGCGCCGCAGTTCGACGCGGACCTTGGCATCGAGCGCGCCGAACGGTTCGTCGAGCAGCAGCACGGTCGGGTCGATCGCCAGCGCCCGCGCCAGTGCCACGCGCTGCTTCTGCCCGCCCGACAACTGCTCGGGGTAGCGACCGCCGAACTCGTGCAGCTGGATCAGGCCGAGCAGTTCCTCGACGCGGCGCGCGATGGTCGCCTTGTCGGGACGGCGCTTGCGTGGACGGCTGCGCAGGCCGAAGGCGATGTTCTCGGCGACGGTCATGTGCTTGAACAGCGCGTAGTGCTGGAACACGAAGCCGACGTTGCGCTCGCGCAGGCTCAGCCGGGTCGCATCGTCCTGGCCAAACAGCACGCGGCCTTCGTCGGGATGCAGCAGGCCTGCGATCACGCGCAGCAGCGTGGTCTTGCCCGAGCCCGACGGGCCCAGCAGGGCGACCAGCTCACCGGCCGCCACGTCCAGGTCGACGCGGTCGAGCGCGGCGACGCCGCCGTAGCGCTTGCCCAGCTGGCGGATGTGCAGGTCCATGCCGCTCCGTGCCGGGTGGGGCCGGCGAGTGAATGAGGCGGCAGCGAGCGTGGCAGACTCCGCCGCCGCGGTCACCTGCGGGGCTGCCACGGCGCCGCGGCGCCAGCCTGTCCCTGGCGCGCCAATCTCTGGCGCGCCAATCTCGGGGGTGCCAACCGCTGCGGGGATCTCGGTCACGGCGCGCTCAACGTCGACGATGGGATTGCGCAAGGGCGTCGCCATGGCGTGCCTCCAGCCAGAACTTCAGGACAAGGGTGATCAGGGCGAGTCCGGCCAGCAGCGACGCGGCGGCGAACGCCGCGGTGCTGTCGAACTCGTTGTAGAGGATCTCGATGTGCAGCGGCAGCGTGTTGGTCAGCCCGCGGATGTGGCCCGACACCACCGACACCGCGCCGAACTCGCCCATCGCACGCGCCGCGCACAGCAGCACGCCGTACAGCAGGCCCCACTTGATGTTGGGCAGGGTGACGCGGCGGAACATGGTCCAGCTGCCAGCACCGAGCGAGCGCGCGGCCAGCTCCTCATCGGCGCCCTGCTGCTGCATCAGCGGGATCAGTTCGCGCACCACGAACGGGAAGGTGATGAACAGCGTCGCCAGCACGATGCCCGGGCGCGCGAACAGGATCTTGATGTCGTGCCGCTGCAGCAACTCGGCGAACCAGCCGTGGGAGCCGAACAACAGCACCAGGCACAGGCCGGCGACCACCGGTGACACCGCGAACGGCAGGTCGATCAGCGACAACAGCAGCTGCTTGCCGCGGAATTCGAAGCGCGTCACCGCCCAGGCCATGAGCAGGCCGAAGATGGCGTTGACCGGAACCACTATGGCCACCGTGAACAGCGTCAGCTTCAGTGCCGACAGCGCATCGGGCTCGGTCAACGAGGCGAACCAGACGCCGATGCCCTTGGCGAACGCGGCGCCGAGCACCATCAGCAGTGGCATCACCACCAGCGCGGCCATCGCCAGAACCGCCAGCGCGATCAGCGTCCAGCGCAGCCAGGCCGGCTCCTGCAGGTCGTTGCGCGGGCGTCGCGTCGCGACGTGGTCACTCACGGCGACGACTCCTCTTCTCGTGCGCGAACAACGATGGAATCGCGTTGATCGCCAGCAGGCACACGAACGACGCCGCCAGCAGCAGCGCAGCGATGGCCACCGCGCCCGGATAGTCGTACTCCTCCAGGCGGATGGTGATCAGCAGCGGTGCGATCTCGGTCTTGTAGGGCAGGTTGCCGGCGATGAAGATCACCGAGCCGTACTCGCCCAGCGCACGCGCGAACGCCAGCGAGAACCCGGTCAGCAGGGCCGGCAGCAACTCCGGCAGGACCACGCGTCGCAGCGTGGTCAACCGCGAGGCGCCGAGCGACGCCGCGGCTTCTTCCTGTTCGTGTCCGAGCGTTTCCAGCACCGGCTGCACCGTGCGCACCGCAAACGGCAGGCCGATGAAGACCAGCGCGATGACGATGCCGACCGGCGTGTAGGCGATCTTGAAGCCGAGCGGTTCCAGCCAGCGGCCGACCCAGCCGTTGGCCGAGTAGATCGCGGTCAGCGAGATGCCAGCCACCGCGGTGGGCAAGGCGAACGGGAGATCGACCAGCGCGTCGAGCAGGCGCCGGCCCGGGAAGCGGTAGCGCACGATCACCCACGCCACCAGCGCACCGGCGAGCGATGCGGCCAATGCGGCGACGAAGGCGGCGCCGAAGCTGAGCTTCAGCGACGCCTGCACGCGCGGGTCGTGGATCGCGCGCAGCCAGCCGTCGAGGCCGAGGCCGGCGGCGCGGATCGCCAGCGCGGCCAGCGGCAACAGCACCACCACGCTCAACCACGCAAGACCGAGTCCGAGGCTCAGGCCAAAGCCGGGCAACGGCTGGCGAAAGCGCGGCATCTTCAGGCGTGGCAGGGGAATGCTGTGTGCGCTCATCGGACCGTCGGCGCGGCGAGAACATCTACGTCAACGTCAACGTGGGTCCCGGCTTTCGCCGGGATGACGGGTCGGGCAGAAGTGCGGGCAAGCGAGGGGCGCACGTCGCATCACTTGGGCTGATAGATCTTGTCGAAGAAACCGCCGTCGGCGAAATGCTCCGCCTGTGCTTTCTTCCAGCCGCCAAACGCGCCATCGATCGTCACCTGCTTGACGTTGGCGAAGCGCGCCAGTTCGGCTGCCGGCACCTTGTCGGGTTCGGCCGGGCGATAGCCATGCTTGGCCGCCAGGCGCTGGCCTTCGGGCGTGTACAGATAGCGCAGGTACGCTTCGGCCTGCTTGCGCGTGCCATGACGGTCCACGTTCTTGTCGACCCAGGCCACCGGCGGTTCAGCCTTGATGCTCAGGCTCGGCACGACGATCTCGAACTTGTCGCGGGTGTCGGCCTCCGACAGCGTCAGCAGGGCTTCGTTCTCCCATGCCAGCAGCACGTCGCCGATGCCGCGCTCGACGAAGGTGGTGGTGGCGCCGCGCGCGCCGGTGTCGAGCACCGGAACGTTCTTGAACAGGCGCGTCAGGAAGTCGACCACCTTGCCGCCGTCGCGATATTCCTGCGAGGCCCAGGCCCACGCCGCCAGGTAGTTCCAGCGGGCGCCACCGGAGGTCTTCGGGTTGGGGGTGATCACGCCCACGCCCGGCTTGACCAGGTCGCTCCAGTCGCGGATCTGCTTCGGGTTGCCCTTGCGCACCAGGAACACGATGGTCGAGGTGTAGGGCGCACTGTTGTGCGGCAGGCGCGTCTGCCAGTTGGCCGGCAGCAGCTTGCCATTGGTGGCGATCGCGTCGATGTCGGCGGCCAGCGCCAGGGTGACCACATCGGCTTCCAGCCCGTCGATCACCGAGCGCGCCTGCTTGCCCGAGCCGCCGTGCGAGGCGCGGATCTTCAGCGTCTCGCCGGTCTGCTGCTTCCATTGCGCGGCGAACTTTTCGTTGACGTCGGCGTAGAACTCGCGCGTCGGGTCATAGGAAACGTTGAGCAGTTCGACGTCCTTGGCCGCGGCGGTGCCGCCAGCCAATGCAAGCGCGAAGCCCAGGACGACGGAGCGGAACAGCGTGTGGCGTGAAGTCGGGGTCATGGCACTTTCCTGGGGGAAGGTCAGAACGAGAACTGCGCGCGGGTGAAGAAGGCCTTTTCGTCTTCGCGGTCGGCGCCGGCAGGGGCGCCACGCTCGAACGTGGTCTGCGTGTAGTTGGCGACAAGCTTGAGGTTGCTGTTGAGGTACCAGTTCACGCCCAGTCCCCACGACTCCGCGCGGCTGGCGGCGACGGCGGGGTCGGCGAACAGCGGAAACGCGTCGTCGTCGACATCCAGTTCGCCGTACCGTGCCACCAGCTCCCACGCACCCCAGCCTGCACTGCCGAGCGTAAAAGGATGGTTAGGCCGCGTTACGCCCTTGTATCCGGCGTCTTCGCCGGTGAGCACGAAGCCGGCGCTGACCTGCCAGGCCTGGTTGTCGAGCGATTGCCGCGCGCCGCTCGCCGGCAGCAGCACTTCCTGCGTGGAGCTGATGTACTCGCCCAGCACGCCGAAGGAGTTGCGATACCAGTACGCCTGCGGCGACCAGCGCGAGTTCTCGCCATTGGCCGCGACCGCGCCGCGGTAGTTGAAGAACTGCACCTGTCCGGGCGTGCGGTAGCGGGGCAGGAAATTGTTGCCCACGCCCTGCTTGTCGCCGGTGCTGCCGGCGATGCCGAAGCCCAGGCCCGAGAGCGCAGTGCCATCGTTCTTCCACGGTTCCACGAACACGCGCGCGGCGACTTCGAAATCGTTGTCGGGGTTGGTGGTGGCACCGTCGCGGCCGTCGACCGCGCCGTTGTAGACGCCCAGCGCGTAGCTGACGGTCGAGCTGGCGAATTCGCCTTGCAGCTGCACGCCGATGTCGCGTCCCGGGGCGAGTTCGCCCGGCAGGCCCAGTTCGACCTGCGCGGTGGAGCCGCTCGACTGCAGGCGCTCCAGCCCGACCGGCACCTTGGTCTTGCCGATGCGCACGGTCGCGCGCGGATCGAACTTGAGGTCGAGGTAGACGTCGCTGGTCGTGGCGCTGTCGCCGGCCAGCTGGGCGGTGACGCGGAAGCCGATCAGCGAACCCCAGGTGCCTTCGATGGTCGGTTCGACGCGGCGCAGCAGGAAGGTGTCGTTCTGCGGGTACTGGTCGTCGTCGATGTAGAAGCGGCCATCGCCCTGCACCAGGCCCTTGAACTTGACCTCGACGTCGCCGGGCGGCGGCGACTTCACCGCCAGGCCCTTGCTGGCGCTGAGCGACACGGTCGGCGTGCTGGCGGCGCGGGTCGCGGCTTCCTCGGATTGCAGCTCGAGCTTGCGTTCGATCACGCGCAGGCGCTGGTCCAGGTCGGTCAGGCCGGCGCTGTCGGCGCTGCTTGCCGGGGCGGTGCCCAGGCGCTGCTCGATGGCCTGGAGGCGGCGGGCGAGGTCTTCGACGGTGGGGGCGGCAGGCGCGGTCTGGGCCTGGCCCGGCGCGGCCAGGGCGCAGGCCAGCGCGCCGCTCAGCCAGGCCACGGGGGACGACGTTCGGTGCGGGGTCGGCATCGCCGGCTCCTATTCAGGTTTGGGGAGGGGACAGCAGGATGCCGCGTCCGGGCAGCGTCCATGACGCGACTCTGGGGGCCGGAGGCGGCGGAGGGAAAAGGTTTTGCGTCATCTGCTCATGCCCAACAGGCATTTCGCCGATGGCCGGGCGGAGCAGCCCGGCATATGGAAGCCGGCACAGGAAGGCGCCGGTCTTCCGTTCATGCCGCGGAGCGGGCAGGGCTCAGATGATCCCGCCGCCCATGCCGAGGCGGACGATGCCGACGATGATCACGATCCCGTTGAGGACCAGGCCGGTCTTGGCGCGGCCGCGGTTGCCCGGGCTGGTGAACAGGATCCCGATCGCGGCAATGATGGCGCCGACGGAGGCGAACGGGATCAACAGCCAGTTACCCCATCCCAGCAAGGGAATCAGCGCGACCACCATCCAGAGCATGGCGAAGATTCCCCAGAGCAGGCTGATCAAACCCATTTCGGTGACTCCCAGACGATGTTGGCGTCCGCGCACCATAGCCGCGGGCGGTGGGAGGCGATAGCCCCGGATGCCACCCGCGCAACATCGATGCATCCCCGGCTGCGCGGGGATGACGGGCCGCGACTACGAATGCACGCCGTCGATTTCCACGCGCAGCTCGCGCCGGCACACCGCCGCATGCAGCAGCACGCGCGGGACGTCCGGGCCCAGGCGCGCGTCGAGCTCCGCGGCCACGGCATCCATCTCGTCGAGCTGGCGCACATACACCTTCAGCCGCGAGTCCGCGCCGAACTGCGGCGGCAGCGTCGACCGCTGCGCGCGCGCGGCGCTCAGCAGGCTGTCGAAGTTGGCGAGCGTCTCGTCGAGCTGGGTCACCACCGAATCGATGTGGCGCGATTCATGGCCGACGATGGCCGCCGTGCCGGACAGCAACAGCGGCATCGCGCCGTCTGCCGGCGGCAGCATCGCGCGGGCGAAGCTCGGCGGCTGTGGGCCGTACTGACGCGGGTACTGGTAGGCGCTGATCTGGCGCGGGTTCTCCAGCGGCGTGCCGGGCGCGCGCGCGGCCAGCCAGTACACCTGCAGGCGGCGCTCGCTGTCGACGCGGCCGATGGCCGTTGCCGCCGGCAGCGTGGTCGGGTCGACCGTGCCCAGGCCGCGGGCGCGACCGACGCAGAACTGGCGATAGCGCTCTTCGTCGCCTTCGCCCAGGGTGATGCCGTCGAGGTAGTTCCATACCCGCAGCAGGTGCGGGTAGCCGCGTCCGCGCAGGAACGCCGACATGCGCGCGTAGAGGCGCTCGGACGTCGCCTCGATGTCGCTCATGCCGCCGGCGCCGGGCGCCTCGTCCAGCTCGATGGCGCCGAACTGCAGCGCGCCGTCCTCGGCCCAGGCGACGTCGCCGTCGCGGCCACGGATGACCGGCCCGCGGCCACGCCACACCTCCAGCGGCGCGACGCCATGCGGCTGCAGCGCGACGCGCAGGTAGCGCGGGTCGTCATGGTGCGGGGCATGGCTGCCGAAGCCGATCACCGCGAGCGTGTCGCCGCCATCCAGCAATTGCTGCGGGCTGGCATCGAGCACGTAGTCCACCGACAGGTGCGGTGGCTGCAACATCGGGCGGACGGCGCTCACGAGCGCGGATCTCCGCTGCCGGGCTGCAGCGTGTCGCGACCGCCGCCGAGGCCGACGTCGACACCGACCTGGCGCCGCCGCCGCAGCCAGCCACGCAGCGCCTCGGGCGCCATGCTCAGCGCCGTCATCGCATAGATGAAGCGGAACACGCGCAAGCGGCGCAGCACGGCCGGGTTGTCGAAGACGTCGCCGGCCAGCATCGAGATCACCGCCTGTTCGACCTGCCAGTAGTTGCGCGGGTGGTTGAACAGGTGGCGCATCACCGGCGTGGTGAAGCGGTAGATGAACCACTGGAAATGCTTGAGGCCGCGCTTGAGGCGCCTGCTCATCGCGCGCTGCAGTGCGCCCTCGCGCGAAGGCTCGCGCAGCGCCCCGTCGACAACGTCCGCGGCCTGCTCGGCGCTGTTCATGCCCAGGTACACACCCGAGGAGAACACCGGATCGACGAACGCATAGGCGTCGCCCACCATGACCCAGCCCGGGCCGTGCATCTGCGTGCAGGTATAGGAGTAGTTGCCGGTGACGTGCACCGGGCCGATGCGCTTTGCGTTGCGCATGCGCTTCCACACCGACGGCTCCGACTCCAGCGCCTTCATCAGGAACGCCTCGGTTTCGCCGCGGCGCTGCTTGAGGAACTCCGGGAAGCACACCGCGCCGACGCTCATCACGCCTTCGCGCAGCGGGATCAGCCACATCCAGCCGTGGGCGAAGCGCTGCACCGTGATGTTGCCGGCGTCCTCGCCGGGGCGGCGCTCGACGTCGCTGAAATGGCTGAAGATCGCCGCCGACTGGTGCAGCGGGTTCTTCTTCTTGAGCTTGAGCTGGCTGCCGAAGAACGCATCGCGACCGCTGGCGTCGACGACATAGCGCGGCTTGATCGTGAACGCGTTGCCGTCGCCATCGCGCGCATGCACCAGCTGCGGGCGGCCGTCGGCGCCGAATTCCACACGCTCGACGCGATGACGCTCGCGCGCATCGACGCCATTGGCCTGGCTGTGGCGGAACAGCAGCTCGTCGTACTCCTCGCGCTTGACCTGGTAGGCGTAGCCGAACTTGGGATCGAGCGCGCGGGCGAAGCGGAAGGTGTTGTAGTTGTCGACGTCGATCGGGAACTCGGCGCCCGGCTTGAAGGTGCCGATTTCCTTGACCTGGTCGAGCACGCCCAGGCGCTCGAGGATGGGCAGGTTCATCGGCAGCAGCGACTCGCCGATGTGGAAGCGCGGGTGGCAGTCCTTCTCCAGCAGCAGCACGCGCCAGCCGCGGCGCGCCAGCAGGGTCGCGGCGGTGGTGCCGGCGGGGCCGCCGCCGATCACCAGTACGTCGGTGTCGATCGGGTCCGGCTGGGGGTGCTGCGCGTTCAGGTCCGCGGCCGCAGCGGCGTCGGCCGGGGCGGGAGCAGTTGCGGTTTCGGTCATGCGCGAATGATACGGGTTGCGTACGGCGTCGCGATGCCGGATCGTTGCGCCCCTTGATCGCCTTTGTCCCTGGATTGCCCGATGTCTGAACAAAGCCCCGTCGAACGCGAACTGGCGCAACTGCTGGTGGACAGCCTGAACCTCGAGGACGTGGCGGCCGGGCAGATCGACCCGGAAGCGGCGCTGTTCGGCGAAGGCCTGGGCCTGGACTCGATCGACGCGCTCGAACTGGCGCTGGCGATCTCCAAGCGCTACGGCTTCCAGCTGCGCTCGGACAACGAGGAGAACCGGCGCATCTTCGCCTCGCTGCGCGCGCTGGCCGCGCACATCGAGCAGCACAAGACTGCCTGACCTCGCCAATCCCGCCAGCCCCGCTGACCCCGGCTCTCCCAGGCGCATCCCCTTGAATCCTTCCGCCGTGCTGCCGCTGTTGCTGGCGGTCGTCTACCCCTTGCTCGCGCATTGGGCCAGCGAGGACGGCGGCGGCCTGGCGGCGGCGATAGCCCTGGCCGACCTGGTCGTGCTGTTGCTGGCCGTGCCGCTGCTGGAGCGCCGCGGGTGGGCCTGGGCGCTGACCGTGCTGCTCGGCGCCGGCCTGGTCTGGCTGGCGGCCACGCCCTACGCGCAACTGCTGCTGCTGGCGCCGCCGATGGTGTTCGTCGGCCTGGTCGCCTGGCTGTTCGGGCGCAGCCTGCGCGCGCCGCGCGAGGCGCTGATCACCCGGATCGTGGCGGCCATGGAACGCACCACGCCGGCCGGCCTGGCGCCGCAGCTGTACCGGTATTCGCGCCGCCTCACCGCGGCCTGGGCGACGGTGCTCGCGCTGCTGGCGCTGGCCAATGGCGTGCTGGCGATGATCGCGGTGCCTGGCGGCGTGCTGGCGCGGCTGGGTCACGTCCCGGCGCTGTCGATCACCCAGTCGCAGTGGTCGCTGTTCGCCAACCTGGCCAATTACGGCATCGTCGGCGGCTTCTTCCTCGGCGAGTACGCACTGCGCCGGCGTCTGTTCCCGCACCGGCCGTACCGCAACCTGCTCGACTTCCTGCGGCAGATGGCCGCCCTCGGCCCGAAGTTCTGGCGCGACCTGTTCGCCTGAGGCGTGCCTTATCCTGTGCGCCTTCGCACAGGTGCCCGCAGCAGCCGCCATGGGTTTCGTGATCCCCGCCGACCATCCCTGCCTGCCCGGTCATTTCCCGGGCCGGCCGCTGGTGCCTGGCGTGGTGCTGCTGGAGCGTGTGGTCGAAGCCATCGAGGCCTTGCACGGGCCGCTGCCGCCGCTGCGGTTGCCGCAGGTCAAGTTCTTGCAGCCGCTGCTGCCGGAGCAAGAGGCGCGCATCGAACTCGATGGCGCCGCGCCGCGCTGGCGATTCCGCGTGCTGCGCGGCGACACGCTGCTGGCCAGTGGCGAAGTGATCGCCGCCGCCGACAGCGTCGATGCGGAGCCGGCGTGAACGAACACTGGAAGCAGCGCCCGGAAGGTGGTGGCCGGTTCGCACTGTGGGTGATCCGCAGCATCGCCCGCTACGGCGGCCGGACCGTGGCGCGGCTGTGCCTGTACCCGATCACGGCCTATTTCCTGCTGGTGCGCGGGCCCGAACGGCGGGCCTCGCGTGCCTACCTCGCGCGCGTGCTCGGACAGCGGCCGCGATGGTGGAACGTCGCCCACCACATCCACACCTTTGCCGCGACCATCCTCGATCGCGTCTTCCTGCTCAGCGGCCAGCTGTCGCGCTTCGACATCCGCGTCGATGGCCTGCAGGCGCTGGCCCATCGCGTCGACCGCGGCGAAGGCGTGCTGGTGTTCGGCTCGCACCTGGGCAGCTTCGATGCGCTGCGCGTGCTGGTGACCACGCGACCCTCGCTGCGGGTGCGGGTCGTGCTCGACATCGCGCACAACCCGGCGGTGACGCAGCTGCTCGACGCGCTCAACCCGCGGCTTGCACGCGACGTCATCGACGCCGGCCAGCCAGGTGTCGCCATCGTCCTGGCGATCCAGCAGGCACTGGCCGATGGCGAGCTGGTGGCATTGCTGGTCGATCGCGCCGCGCCCGGCGAAGCCGTCACGCGCGTGCCGTTCCTTGGCGCGGACGCATCGTTCCCGAACTCGCCATGGCTGATTGCCGCGACCCTGCGGGTGCCGGTCGTGCTCGCCTTCGGCCTGTACCGTGGCGGCAACCGCTACGACCTGCGTTTCGAGGAATTCAGCGACGGCTCGGACCTGCTCGGCCAGCATGCCTCGCGCAGCCAGCGGCGCGGCGCGGTGGCGGCGGTGGTCCTGCGTTACGCGGCGCGCCTGCAGGAACAGGCGCGCGGCGCTCCCTACAACTGGTTCAACTTCTACGATTTCTGGGATGGCAATGACGCAGCGCATGACGATGGGGCGCAACAAAGTGAAGGCGTGGGCGCGACGACTGGCGCCGCTGTGGCTGCTGGCCAGCGCGACGCTGTGCGCGGCCGCCACTGACGCCGCGCCGGGCGCGGCAACGCCGGTTGATGCGGGCTGGATCCTCAAAGGCATCGCGCGGCCGGTGCCGGCGAGCACGCCTTTCGTGGAGGTGCGCGGATCGAAATTGCTGAAGACGCCGCTGCGCCTGACCGGCCGGTACCTGCGGCCAGATGTGGACACGCTGGTGCGCGAAGTGCGCACGCCCTACGCCGAAACCACGACGCTGCGCGCAGGCGAGGCGACGATCACGCGCGCCGGCCAGGCGCCGCGCAAGTTCGCGCTGTCGCGCGTGCCGGAACTGGCCGGTTTCCAGGCCAACTTCGCCGCGCTGCTGGGCGGTGACCGCGCCGGGTTGGAGCAGCACTACACCTTGTCCGCCGACGGCACCCGCCAGAACTGGACGCTGACCCTGGTGCCGAAGGAAGCCGCACTGTCGGCGCGGTTGCAGGCGATCGCGCTGTACGGTCGCGGCTCCGAGCTGCGCTGCATCGAGACGCGCACCGCCGGCAGCGCGCCGCCGCAGCGCACGCTGCTGGCCGGCGCCGCCGTGGATGCCGCGAGCATCGCCGACGCCGCAGCGCTGACCGGTCTGTGCCACGGCGACACCGCTCGATGAGCGCTGCACCGGTCAATGAGCCGTCCATGAGTGCGGCGCGACGCCTGGCGCTCGCCCTGCTGTGGCTGGTCTCGCTGCTGATCCTGGCGACACTGGTCGCGCCGCGCCTGCAACTGAGCGGCGACCTGCGCAAGTTCATGCCGGCGCCGCAGACGCCCGCGCAGAAGCTGCTGATCGACGAACTCGGCGAAGGCCCGGGCTCGCGCCTGCTGCTGATCGGCCTGACCGGCGCGGATGCGCAGACGCTGGCGGCGCAGTCGCAATCGCTGCGCGAGCGCCTGGTCTCGCTGCCGTCGTTCAAGCTGGTGGCCAACGGCGCGGCGCTGGGCCCGGAAGCGATCCCGGCGCATCTGCGCCCCTACCGCTACCTGCTGTCGAACTCGCTGGACGCACAGGCGCTCGACGCCGATTTCCTGCGCGCGCAACTCGACGCACGCATGCAGGACCTCGGCTCGCCGGCCGCAGCGATGATCGAGCCGCTGCTCCCGGCCGATCCGACGCTGGAAACCCTGAAGCTGGCCGAAGCCTGGCAACCGGCGAACGCGCCGCAGCGCCTGCATGGCGTGTGGTTCGACAAGGCCGGACGCGAAGCGCTGCTGGCGGTTGAGACCCATGCCGCCGGCTTCGATCCGAAGGGCCAGCAGGCCGCATTCGATTCGATCCAGGCCGCATTCGCCGCCGTGCGCGGCAACAGCGCCACGCGGATGTCGCTGACCGGGCCGGGTGCGTTCTCGGTCGAGATCGGCAACCGCACCGCGCGCGAAGCCAGCCTGATCGGCACGCTCGACAGCCTCGTCTTCGTGCTGCTGCTGTGGGTGGCGTACCGCAGCTGGAAAGCGCCGCTGCTGGGCGGGTTGCCGCTGGCGAGCGCTGGCCTGGTCGGGCTGGGTGCGGTCGCGCTGGCGTTCGATGGCGTGCACGGGATCACGGTGGCGTTCGGATTCACCCTGATCGGCGTGGTCCAGGACTATCCGATCCATCTGTTCAGTCACCAGCGCGCCGGCGTATCGCCGTGGGCGAGTGCGCGCGCGCTGTGGCCCACGCTGGCCACCGGCGTGGCCTCGACCTGCATCGCCTACCTGACTTTCCTGGTGTCCGGCGTCGATGGCCTGCAGCAACTGGCGGTGTTCACCGTGGTCGGCCTGGCGACGGCGGCGCTGGCCACGCGTTTCCTGCTGCCGGCGTTGATCGACCCGGCGCCGCGCGATGCCGCCGACTCGGTCTGGCTGGGCCGCTGCTGGGAACGCCTGGCGCGCTGGCCGCGCATGCGCGGTGGCGCGGTGCTGCTGGTGGCGCTGGTTGCGGCCGCCGTGGCCGCGTTCGCGCCCGGCTCGTTCTGGCAGAACGACCTGGGCCGCCTGACGCCGGTGCCGCCGGCGGCGCTCGCCCGCGATGCACAACTTCGCAGCGAACTGGGCGCGCCGGATGTGCGCTACGTGCTGGTGGTGCAGCAACCCGATGTCGAATCCGCGCTGCGCTCGTCCGAGCGCCTGCTGCCGGCGCTGCAGGACCTGCGCGCCAGGGGCGCGATCGGTGGGTTCGACCTGGCGGCGCGATACCTGCCCAGCGCGACGACGCAGCACGCGCGCCAGGCGCGCTTGCCGGATCGGCCGACGCTGCGCGCGGCGCTCGATGCCGCGATGGCCGGCGGCCCGTTCCAGCCTGATGCCTTCGATGCGTTCGTCGCCGACATCGAGCGGGCGAAGCAGGCGCCGGCACTGGCGCCGCGCGACCTGGCCGGCACGCCCCTGGCTGCCAGTGTCGAGGGCCTGCTGCTGCAGCGCGGGGGCCACGTCACCGCGTTGGTCGCACTGAGCGGCCTGCAGGATCCCGCTGCGGTTGCCACGGTGGCGAGCGCACACGGTGCGCAGCTGCTCGACCTCAAGCAGGCATCGGAATCGCTGGTTGCCCAGTACCGACAGCGCGTGCTGTGGGCATTGGCGCTGGCGGCGGTGCTGCTGACCGCGGCGGTGTGGTTCGCGCTGCGTTCGCCGCGGCGTGTGCTGCGGGTGCTGGCGCCGATGGCGCTGAGCACGCTGCTGATCCTGGCGGTGCTGCGTGCAATGGGCGTCGAGCTCAACCTGTTCCACCTGGTGTCGCTGATCCTCGCCGCCGGCCTGGGCCTGGACTACGCCCTGTTCTTCGACCACGCCGGCGACGACCGCGCCGAACAGCTGCGCACGCTGCACGCGGTGATCGTGTGCAGCCTGACCACGCTGCTGGTATTCGCGCTGCTGGCCGCTTCCAGCATCCCGGTGCTGCGCGCGATCGGCGCGACGGTCGCGCTCGGCGTGGTCTGCAACTTCGTGCTGGCGCTGCTGATCGTGCGCGCCCCGGTGTCCGGGACCACCCACGGTGGATGAAGCAGGCGCTGCCATCGACATCGCCTCGCTGGTGCCGCACCAGGGGGCGATGTGCCTGTGGCAGGAAGTCGTGGAGTGGGACGGCCAGCGCATCCGCCTGCGTTCGCACGGGCACCGCGACCCGCACCACCCGCTGCGTCATGACGGGCGCCTGCACGCGGTGCACCTGGGCGAGTACGGCGCCCAGGCGATGGCCGTGCACGGCGGCCTGCTTGCTCGCGCCGCCGGCGAGGCAGTGAAGCCCGGTCTGCTGGTGTCGCTGCGCGGCCTGCAGTTGCGCGTCGAACGCATCGACGACCTGCCCGGGGCGCTCGAGGTCGAGGCGCACTGCCTCATCGCCGATACGGCCGGCAGCCAGTACGAATTCGTGATCCGGCATGGCGACGCCGAGGTCGCGCGCGGTCGCGCCGCCGTGATCTATCAGACCTGATCTATTGAGCTATCGGGGCTGAAGCCATTCGCGCACAATCGCGGCCATGGAAAAACCCGCACCCAGCATCCGCCGCGCCCTGGTCACCGGCGGCAGTGGCGACATCGGCAGTGCGATCTGCCAGCGCCTGGCCGCCGACGGCTGCGAGGTGATCGTCCACGCCAACCAGAACCTCGAACGCGCGCAGGCGCTGGTCGCCACGATCGAGGCCGCCGGCGGCCGCGCCCACGCGGTCGCCTTCGACGTCGCCGATGGCGCCGCCACCGCGACCGCCATGGCCGCGCTGCTGGAACACGGCCCCATCCAGGTCGTGGTCAACAACGCCGGCATCCACGACGACGCACCGATGGCGGGCATGAGCGAGCGCCAGTGGAAGCAGGTGATCGACGTGTCGCTGCACGGCTTCTTCCACGTCACCCAACCGCTGCTGTTGCCGATGGCGCGCACGCGCTGGGGGCGGGTGGTCAGCGTGTCCTCGGTGGCGGCGGTGCTGGGCAACCGCGGCCAGAGCAACTACGCCGCCGCCAAGGCGGCGCTGCACGGCGCGACCAAATCACTGGCGCGCGAGATGGGCAGCCGCGGCATCACCTGCAATGTCGTCGCCCCGGGGGTGATCGCCGGCCGCATGGCCGATGCCGCGTTCCCGCCCGAGGCGATCAAGCAGATGGTGCCGGCCGCCCGTGCCGGCCGCGCCGAGGAAGTCGCCGCGCTGGTCGGGTTCCTGTGCTCGGATGCGGCCGGATACATCAACGGCCAGGTCATCGGCGTTGACGGCGGCATGACCTGACTGAACGCCGGGAAAGTCGCATTGGCCGGTGTGCGTGGCCTGGCGTAGGATCGGCGCATCACCCCGACCCGGATTCGCCACCATGCGCCGCGTCCTCCTGTCCCTCGCTCCTGTCCTGCTGGCCCTGCTGGCCGGTTGCTCGTCGACATCGCAGCTGGTCACCGGCACGCCGCGTCCGCCGATCGATCCATCGCAGGTCCGCGTCTACTTCACGCCTCCGCCGAACGGCTTCGAGGAAATCGCACGCCTGGACACCGCCAGTGGCGGTTTCACCTATGGCGAGCAGAACAAGTTGAACGACGTCATCAACAAGCTGCGCATCGAAGCGGCCAAGCTGGGCGCCAACGGCGTGTTGTTCGTGGGCGCCGAGAACAGCTATGGCGGCAGCAGCATCGGTGTGGGTGCCGGTGGCGGCAGCTACGGTGGCTACCACGGCGGAAACTTCAGCTCCGGCGGCATCGGCGTGAGCATCTCGCCGACCAAGAAGTACGCGCACGGCGTGGCGATCTTCGTCGCCAACCCGCCGCCGCCGGATGCGATGCCGCCGCCGCCAATGCCGCAAGGCGCGCAGCCGCAACCGCAGGGCGCGAAACCGCAGCCGCAGGGCACCCAGCCGCAGAGCGCGCTTTCGAAGGGAGAGTAGGCGCGCCTACAGCGTCCCGTCGTCGAGCGCGGACAGCGCCTCGCGACCGGGCTCGCGCAACGGCATCCCGTCGGCGTCGTCGATCAGCGCGGGATTGGCGCGGATGCTGCGGAACATCGCCGGGATGCTGCCCCGGCGGAACACGCCGCTGACGATGTGCGACGTGATGCGGCTGAAGTCGCGCAGCGGCTTGAAGTGGCTGGCGCGGAACTGCTCATCGCCGTGCACGCTCTGGTAACGCGATTCGATCGGCACCGAGACGCAGCGGGTGCCCAGTTGCTGCGCGGCCGAGATCAGGATCTGCGCCTCGAACACGAAGTCCTCGCCCGGCACTTCACCCAGCGCGGCGACTTCGGCCGGATACAGGCGCTGCCCGCTCTGGCTGTCGGCGACACCGTAGCCGGTACCCCAGGCGATGCCCCAGTCGGCGAACTCGTTGGCCAGGCGCCGTTGCAGCGGCTGCTGCGAGCGATGGCGCAGCCGCGCGCCGATGACGACATGGCCGGGATGGCGGTTGGCCGAGGCAAGCAGGCGCGGGATGTCGCGCGCCAGGTGCTGGCCGTCGCCGTCCATGGTCACGATCGCGCGTGCACCCATGGCCAGGGCCGCGGCAAACCCGTCGCGCAGGCTCGCGCCCTTGCCCATGCGGGCGGCGTGGCGCAGCACGGTGACCGGCAGGTCGGCGATGCGCTCGGCGGTGCCATCGTCGGAACCGTCGTCGATGACTAGCACTCGCGGGCATTCGGCCAGCGCGCCACTGACCACTTCGCGGATGCGAAGGGCTTCGTTGAGTGCGGGGATGACCACGACCAGATCGTCGCGGGTGAGGCGCACCGGGCGGGTCGGCATGTCAGCCACGGGCGAGCTCCGCCGATGACACGTCGATCAGCAGGTCGTGGTCCGGGCCGGCGACCAGCCGCACGCTGCCATGGCCGCGCGCGAGCAGGTCGAACAACGGCAGCATCGGCGCCATCGCGTTGGCCGACGCCAACTTCGACAGCGGGCCGGTGGCGTCCTGGTGGCCTCCGCTCGCCACCAGTTGCGCGCGCAGCGTGAGATGGCCGGGCGATGCCTGCTGCGACAGCACCAGTGCCGCGCCGAGCAGGCCGTCGCTGGGCGCCATCTGCTTCAGCGGCCCGGCGGCCTGGCCGTCATAGGCGACCAGCAGCACGGCTTCGTCGCCGCTGGCGAGCTGGGCCAGTGCATCGAGCAGGCCCTGGGCGAAGCTGGATTCGCGTGCACTGATCGCGCTGGCCGGCGCCATCGCACCGGTGCCGATGGTCCAGTAGCCCGCGGCGGCGTTGTGCACGGAATTGTGGAAACGGGTCGGCGAGAGTGCCAGCGGATCGCCGGCCAGGGTCTCGCACATGTAGTCGGTGATCCCCAGGTCGCCGTGGGTCGAGGCGAACACCGAGGGCAGCGTGGCCGGGTCGCGGCCGGCGGCCTGGCAGGCCGCCATCGCCACGTCGAGTGCGACTGCCACTGTGTCCGGTGCGCGGCGGCGCTCGTTGGCCGGCAACAGCTGCGGCGACGGCCGCGACGGCGCATCGGCAACCAGGGCGCCGTCGGCGGCGTGGGCGAGTGCGGCCTCCCACGAGGGCAGTCCGCGCGTCCAGAAACCGATGCCTTCGATGTGGGCCTGCAGATGCGTCATGCGCGACCGAACACGAGCGAGCAGTTGTTGCCGCCGAAGCCGAAGGAATTGTTCATCGCAAAGGCGATCTGCGTGCGTTGCGGGTGGAAGCGGATCTGCGGGCCACAGGCGGCGTCGGGCGCGTGGCTGTTGAGCGTGCCGGGCAGCTCGCCGTGCTCGAGCGCGATCAGCGCGATCACCGATTCGACGATGCCGGCGGCGCCGAGCGTGTGCCCGGTCCAGCCCTTGGTCGAACTGGCGTGCAGGCTGTCGGGGAAAAGACCGGCCACCGCGGCTGCTTCGATCGAATCGTTGGCCGGCGTGGCGGTGCCGTGCAGGTTGAGGTAGCCGATGTCGCCGGCTTCGACGCCGGCGCGCGCGAGCGCATCGCGCATCGCCAGTTGCGCACCCAGGCCGTCCGGATGCGGCGACGACATGTGGTGGGCGTCGCTGGATTCGCCATAGCCGCGCAGCTGCAGCCCGGCATCGCCCGGCTGCGCGCGTTCGAGTACGGCGAAGCCGCCGGCCTCGCCCAGCGACAGACCAGTGCGATCGGCATCGAACGGCCGGCACGGTTCGGCCGCGACCAGCTGCAGCGAGTTGAAACCGAAGAGCACGCTGCCGCACAGCGTGTCGACGCCGCCGACCAGCGCGGCATCGGCCAGGCCGGCCGCGATCAGCCGCGCGGCCTGGGCGAACACCTTCGCCGACGACGAGCAGGCCGTGGCCACCGTCACCGCCGGTCCGCGAAGGCCGGTGGCCTGCTGGATGAACTCGCCCAGCGAATGCGGCGTATGCACGTCGGCGCGTGCCAGCGTTGCCGGGAAGGCGCCGTCTTCGAGGTTCGCGTAGGCGTCCTCGGTGGCGCCGATGCTCGATGTCGAAGTGCCCAGCACCACCGCGATGCGGTCGGCACCGTGCCGCTCGACCAGGGCGGCGATCGCTTCCGGGATACCGTCCTGGTTCAGCGCCAGCCAGGCCAGCCGGTTGTTGCGCGAGTCCCAGCGGCTGAAGCGCTCCGGAAGGGGCAGGTCCTCCAGCCCGTCGACGCGACCGATCCAGCAGTCCAGCGCAGACGTGCCGAAATCGTTGCGACGCAGTCCGCTGCGCGATTCGCGCAATGCCGTCGCCAATGCCTCGCGGCCGCGACCGACGGCGCTGGTCGCGGTGTAGGCGCGGATCGCCAGGGGCGGCATCGGCGCTACGGCGGGGCGGGCCGGGTGGGCATGGTGCGGGGCTGCAGGCGGCACGCAGGACTCTCTTGCGAAGAACGCAGAGTATAGCCAGCGCACCTTGCGCCCACCGGCCGCGTAAACTGAATGCCCGTAGGTTTTCTGCCCGTAGACGCGCCCGTTCACAGTGACCAGCCGCACCGACCACCGACTGGCCCTGTTTGGCGACCGGGACGTCCTCCACGCCATGGCCGTGGCGGTCGCGGCCTGTGTGTTCAGTGCCGGGCTGGTTTACCTGGGCTACTTCGTCCACGTCCTTAGGGTGGCGCGGCGGGCGCCCTGCCAACCCCGCGAGGGCCAGTGCGTGCTGCTGTTCGGCAAGCATTCGCCGCAAGGGCGTATCGACCACGACTTCGAAGCGCGCCTGGACCGGGCGGTCTCGCTGTGGAAGGTGCGGCCTCCGGCGAGCGTGGTGCTGCTCGGCGGTGGCGCGCCGGGCGAGGCCACCGAAGCCGAACTGGCGCGCCAGGGCCTGTTTGCCCGCGGCATCGGCGAAGACGCGCCGCTGCTGCTGGAATCGCTGTCGCGCGACACTCTGCAGAACCTGCGCAACGCGCGGATGTTGCTGGGCGAACGGATGCGCTCGCGGGTGACCCTGCTCAGCAGCCGCTACCACCTCGCCCGCTGTGCGCTGTTCGCGCGCCGGCTCGGGTTCGATGTCGAACTGTGCGCGGCCGAAGCGCACCTGCGCCTGGACCGGCGCACCTGGCTGCGTCTGGCCGGCGAAGCCGGCTATGTGTGCATGACCGACGTCGGCGCGCGCTGGGCGCGGTTGATCGGGCACCGGCGGATGTTGGCCCGGGTCAGTTAGTTCAAGCCCCTCTCCCGCCTGCGGGAGAGGGGTTGGGGTGAGGGCCGCCCTTACTTCTTCGCCTTCTGCGCCGGGACAAACACTTCCCGCACCGCCTTCGCCAGCAGGTCCGGCGGCAGCAGGCCCTGGTCGAGCAGGAAGTTGTTGAAGGCCAGACGGTCGAACTTGTCGCCCAGCGCCACCTCGGTCTCCATGCGCAGCTCGAGGATGCGGCTGTAGCCGTAGAAGTAGCTGCCGGCCTGGCCCGGGGCATTGAAGGTGTAGCGGTCCAGTTCCTGCTTGGTCATCGCTTCCGACAGGCCGACCTTGTCGCTGAGGATGCGGCCGGCCGCGTCGCGGTCGATCAGGCCCAGGTTGAGCATCGGGTCGAGCATCGCGCGCGCGGCGCGCATCAGGCGGAACTGCAGCGCGATCAGCTGCCCGTCGAGCGGCTCGTACGGAACCATCTCGGCTTCGGCATACAGCGCCCAGCCTTCGACGTTGACCGAGTTGAAGGCGAACATCGTGCGCGCCAGCGAGATGCCACGCTCGACCATCGCGGTGAACTGCAGCTCGTGGCCCGGGCGGCCTTCGTGCGCCGACAGCGTCCAGCGCACCGCGTCGAAGTTGAAGTCGTCATACGACAGCGCCTTGCCGTCCGGCGTCGGCACCGACACCGGCAGGACGAACTGGCCCTGCTGGCCGGTGTTGCCGATCAGCGGCGCCGGCAGGAAATGCGGTGCCGGCTGCGCGGCCGATTCGGCCTCGCTGCCCAGGCGCATCACCATCGGACGCTGCGGCACGTCGACGATGCGCTCGGCGCGGATGATCGGGTCGATCTGGTCGATCACCGTGCGGTAGCGCGCCTCGAGCTGGTCGTTGGGCATGTTCTGCTGCTTCAACGCGCGGATCACGCCGACGTAGTCGTGCTCGTCGCTGACCTTCAGGCCCTTGTCCTTCGCCACCAGCGGAGCCAGCTGCTGCATCGCCGCGCGGGTCTCCATGAACTCGACCTGGGCGCGACGGATCAGCAACTGCGGATCGATGTCGATGCCGTACTGCTTGAGCTGGTTGGCATACAGCTCGGCCGGCAGGCGGGTGTCGGTGCGCGCTTCGGGAAGGACGCTGCTGCGCGCCCACTGGCCGTAGGCCTTGAGCTGGGTGTCCATCGCCGCGAGCGCTTCGTCGGCGCCGGCGACCTTGTACTTGGCGAACAGGTCCTTGATGCCGGCCACGTAGGTATCGACGTTGCCCAGTGCCTGCTCGACTTCAAGCTTCGTCGGCCGCAGCAGGGCCTTGTCGCCGGCGCGTTCCTCGTAGCGGGCGCGCGCCAGTTCGGTGATCGGCGTCGTGCCCGGCGCCTGGCCGACGTAGGCCTTGAGGCGGTCGAGTGCGCGCGCGCGGCGCTCGGGCGGGGTCTGGTCGGAGAGCAGGCCCTGCAGGCCGCTGAAGACCATCTGCGGCGCATCGTTCCACGGCAGCGTCAGCTTCTCGTTGAGCGCGCTGGTTTCGATGCTCTCGTCGGCGGCCTTGATCATGATCGCCAGGTCCTGGCGCACGTTGGGATCGCGCTCGGTGGCGAGCTTGGCCTGCAGCTCGGTCTTCGCCTTGGCGGTGGCGTCGCGGTAGCGCTTGGCATTGTCCGGCTTCAGATCGGCGACGCGGTCGTCGTAGCCCGGCACGCCGAAGAACGACATCTGCTCGGGCGCGAACTCGGCCTGCGACTTCAGCAGGACCTGCGCGTACTCGTTGCTCTTGGTCACCCACGCCGGCACGGGCCTGGCGGCGGCGGACTTCGTTGCGGGCGTCTTGGCAGCGGGCGTGGCTGCGAGCAGGGCGGGTGAGCCCGCGGCGAGGGTGAGGGCGATGGCGAGGGTCAGCGGCTTGATCATGGCTTCGCGGGTTCCGGGACAGAGCGGCGAGCATGGCGGCAGACGCGGCCGGCGGCTATACCCCGAAGGTCACGGGGGGCAATTTGAGCGGACCGCATGGCGGCGCGCGTTACCCGCCGATCACATGCACCGTGGGTTTCCCGCCGACCTGCTCAAACCGGAATCGATAAACCAGCGTTACCGCCTGCGGAACGCTCTTGCCGCCATCGCAGCTGGCGACCGCCCGTTCCTTGTCCTTCGCGTTGCGAAAGACACAGCGCAGTGCAGGATCGAACTTCCAGGTCCTGGCCGCGGCTTGCGATGCCGCCAGGAACTCGGCTTCCGCACCCGCGGGACACATCTCCGAGGCCGGCGCCTTGGCGACAACGGTCACCGCGCCCTTCTCGTCGATACCCACCCGCAGGCACACCATGCGGGGAGGCAGGTTCAGGCTGAGGAGGTTCTGCGGGTAGCTGGGATGGACGTTCTTCATGTCGTCCAGCGGCATCAGGAACGACTCGTTATCCGCCATCACCAGTCGATCGCCCTGGGTGGCGGTGCCGGCGGCGGGCGCCGGCGTCGCGGCGGCCACGGTTTGGGCATGCGTCAACGCTGCGTACCCGCAGGCCATGGCCGCGGTGCATCCCAGTGCCATCCACTTGGTCATCGCTTTCTCTCCAGATCGAAAGGGTGAGGCCGGTCGTATACAGCCGAACGCAACACCGTCTTCCAAACCGGCCACGGCTGCAGGAAACGCCGGCAACGTTGCTGGCAGGGCGACATTGGCACCCTGGGCCTGCGAAGGGAGCCAGCACGGAGGTTCCGCTTCCGACCCCTGGTGGCCGTTCGGTAAGATGCCTCCTTCGATAGCCTCCTGCCAGCCCAGGAAACGTCGCTCATCGCGTTACCGCCGCAACAGCCGCACCACGTGCGCGCGCCTCGGCCCCCAATTTCGGCGACGAACCGCGCCGTCGGATGCACCTGATGATTAGACTCACCGACCTCAACCTCCCACTGGACCACACCGAGCCGGCACTGCGCCAAGCCATTCTCGCGCGGCTTGGCATCGCCGACGACGAGCTGGTCGGCTACACCGTCGCCAAGCGCAGCTACGACGCACGCCGACGCGGCGCGATCGTGCTGATCTATTCGGTCGACGTGGACACGCCGCGCGAAGCAGACATCCTTCAGCGGATGGAGGCCGAAGCCGCAGGGCCCGCGCGCACCGGCGACCGAAGCAAGGTGATGCGCACGCCAGACACGAGCTACAAGTTCGTGACGCGCGCGCCCGAGGGACTTCCGCTGCGCCCGCTCGTCATCGGCATGGGGCCCTGCGGCCTGTTCGCGGGCCTGGTGCTCGCGCAGATGGGCTTCCGTCCGATCATCCTCGAGCGCGGCAAGGCCGTGCGCGAGCGCACGAAGGACACCTGGGGCCTGTGGCGCAAGAAGGTGCTGAACCCCGAGTCCAACGTGCAGTTCGGCGAAGGCGGGGCGGGCACGTTCTCGGACGGCAAGCTGTGGAGCCAGATCAGCGACCCGAAGCATTACGGGCGCAAGGTCATCGACGAGTTCGTCAAGGCGGGCGCGCCGGACGAGATCGCCTACGTCAGCAAACCGCACATCGGCACGTTCCGCCTGGTGTCGATGGTGGAGGAGATGCGCGCGACGATCGAATCCCTCGGCGGTGAAATCCGCTTCAGCCAGCGCGTCGACGATCTGCTGATCGAGACCGACCACGCCGGCACGCGCCACGTGCGCGGTGTCACGCTCGACAGCGGCGAGCAACTGCGCGCCGACCACGTCGTGCTTGCGCTGGGCCACAGTGCGCGCGACACATTCGCGATGCTGCACGGGCGCGGCGTGTTCGTCGAAGCAAAGCCATTCTCGATCGGCTTCCGTATCGAGCATCCGCAGTCACTGATCGATACCGCCCGCTTCGGTGCGCAGGCCGGGCATCCGCTGCTCGGGGCGGCCGATTACAAGCTGGTGCACCATTGCCGCAACGGCCGCTCGGTGTACAGCTTCTGCATGTGCCCGGGCGGCACCGTGGTCGCCGCGGCCAGCGAGCCCGGGCGCGTGGTCACCAACGGCATGAGCCAGTACTCGCGCAACGAGCGCAACGCGAATGCGGCGATCGTCTGTGGCATCACGCCAGAGGATTACGCGCAGTACGGCAATGGCCCACTCGCCGGCATCGAGTTGCAGCGTCACTGGGAAGCGCGGGCGTTCGAGCTGGGTGGCGGCGAGTATGAAGCGCCGGGGCAACTGGTGGGCGACTTCCTGAAGGGGAAAGCGTCAAGCGGGTTCGGCACCGTGCAGCCCTCGTACAAGCCCGGCGTGCGCCTGGGCGATCTCGCTCCATCGCTGCCCGAGTACGCGATCGAAGCGATCCGCGAGGCGCTGCCGGCGTTCGAGAAGCAGATCCGCGGCTTCGCGATGCACGACGCGATTTTGACCGGGGTGGAAACCCGCACGTCCTCGCCGGTGCGGATCACGCGTGGAGAGGACGGCCACAGCCTGAACACACGCGGCCTGTTTCCGGCAGGCGAGGGTGCTGGTTACGCGGGCGGCATCCTTTCGGCCGGCGTCGATGGCATCCGCACCGCCGAAGCGGTCGCGCTCGATATCGTTTCGCGCACGACGCGTGCTGCATAGCGCCTGAGGTGTCGGATCCAGGCGGGGATGCACAACGTCGAGAGCGGGTTCGGGCGTCCGCCAGGCAGCCCCATTACGCAGCGAAGGCCTCGCGGGTGTCTTCATGGCCGCGCACGCCGACGTCGGCAATCTTGTAGCCGGCCGTCAGCATCGTGTGCACCAGGGGCCGGCTACTTCCCGCATCGACCGCTTTGCGCACCTGGTAGAGGTGGCTGCGCAGGCAATCCGATTCCGGCTCTTCACCTCGCCAAAGCGCTCGCACGAGTTCTTCGCGGCTGACCACGCGGGGAGACTGACGCATGAGAATGGTCAGCAGGCGCAGCCCCGTGGGCGTCAGGTGTATCTCCACGCCGCTTCGATGGACGCGCATGGACTCGCAATCGAGGGTGAGGTCGGCCACTTGCAGCACCATGCCCGCAACTTCCCTGCGGATGCGCTTCATCAAGGCCGTCACGCGCGCCTGCAGTTCGGCCGGTGCGAAGGGCTTGGTGAGGTAATCGTCCGCACCTGCCTCCAGCCCGGTGACCTTGTCTGCCCATGACTCGTGCGCGGTGAGCATGAGAACCGAGGGCCTCATGCCCTGCCGCTGCGAGATGCGCCGACAGACGTCGATTCCGTCCAGCCGAGGCAGCGATCGGTCAAGGATCACCAGGTCATAGGCATCTTCGTCGATGCGCCTGAGCGCTTCGACCCCGTCGCGCGCGAAATCGACGTCATATCCGATGCGTTCCAGGCATTCGCCGATCAGCTCGGCGATGGTGGAATGATCCTCAACAACCAATATCAAACCGCCTTCTGACAATGGCATACAGGGCCCCCCCTTGAAGTGGGAGCTACCCTGCCGCGGCGCCCGTGAAGACGGTGTTGTGGAGCGTATGGTTCCGCCAGGCGCCCGGCAGCGGCCCGGGGGGGGGCGGTCAGTGCGGACCCGGGTGCGGCGCGCTGGACCCCGGTGACGGCCTGGTGCGCAGCAGGCTTTCCATGTTCCTCACCCCGCGCATCGACGACACGGTGCGGAGCAGGGCATCGAAATGCTCCTCCGACACCGTTCCCTTCAGTTGCACGCGTCCGTCGCGCACATGCACCTCGACGTCGTGGGGATGGTCCACCAGGCGACCGAGACGGGCCCGGATGTGTTCGTGCAGCAGATCATCGTCGACCGGCTGCGCGGACAAATTTGCGCGCGTCTTCGCCACGGCGCCCTTGAGCTGGTTCGTGGCCCGCACCGCCTTGCCCTGGACGTAGCGCCCGGCCTCATTGCCCGCGGAGCGGGTGCGGTCGCGGATGACCGCGCGGCGCCGGCGGCCGCTACGCGGATCCAGCAAATACATCGCCAGCGTTCCGGCGGCGAAGGCCAGCGCTATGTTGCGCAGCGTGATCAGCGCGCCTGTTGCGGCTCGTTCATGCATGTCGGTTCACCTCGAATGGAGCACGGACGGAACATGCTGCCAAACGGGTCGAAAACGCTGCGCGAAGAAGCGGCGATGGATTCTTAACGTAACGCGCGCAAGGAAGCCTCCCGCGCTCGCGGGAGGCTCCTGACCACTCAAGGCTTCAGGCAGCGCCCGAAGAAATCCTCGGTCAGCTTCAGGCGGTGCAGGTTGTCTGCACCCTTGAGGCCGTGCTTCGCGCCCGGGTAGGTCATCAGCTCGAACGGCTGGCCGCGCTTTTGCAGTGCGCTCATCAGCGAGGTCGAGTTGGTGAACAGCACGTTGTCGTCGGCCATGCCATGGATCAGCAGCAGCTTCGACTTGAGGCCTTCGATGTGCTCGAGCACGCGTGCTTGGCGATAGCCGTCGGCGTTGCCGGCCGGCAGCCCCATGTAGCGCTCGGTGTAGTGCGTGTCGTACAGACCCCAGTCGGTGACGGGTGCGCCGGCAACGCCGCAGGCGTACTGGTCGGAGGCCTTGGCCAGCAGCATCAGGGTCATGTAGCCGCCGTTGGACCAGCCGTACACGCCGATGCGCTTGCCATCGACCCACGGCTGCTTCTTCAGCCACTGCACGCCCTGCAGCTGGTCGGCCACTTCCACCGTGCCCTGCTTGCCGTACAGCGCGCCGCCGAACGCAGCGCCGCGACGCGGCGTGCCGCGGTTGTCGAGCGAGAACACGACATAGCCGTGTTGCGCCAGGTACTGGTTGAAGTCCGGCGTCCAGGCCCGCTTGACCGTCTGCGAGGCCGGGCCGCCATAGACCAGAACCACCACCGGATACTGCTTGCCTGCCTGGAAACCGGCCGGCTTGAGCAGGCTGTAGTGCAGCGGCGTGCTGCCATCGGCGGCGGTCAGCGTGCCGAACTCGATCGGCCGCTGCGCGGCGGCGAACTTCGCGTACGGATGCTGCGGGTCGCTGAGCTCGTTCTTCAGCAGCGCGGCGATGCGGGTGCCGTCGCTGCGGTACAGCTCCAGCTGCGGCGGGGTGGTCGGGTTCGACCAGTTGTCGACGAAGACGCTGGCATTGGCGGCGAAGCTGGCGAAATGCACGCCGTCGGCCTTCGACAGGCGGACGATCGCACCACCGTCGAGCGGCACGCGATAGATCTGCGCATCCAGCGGCGAGTCCTTGCCCGCGGCGAAGTAGACCTGGCCGGCGGCTTCATCCACCTCGAGCACGCTGTCGACCGGCCAGTCGCCGCTGGTCAGTGCCCTGGCATTGCCGCCGTCGGCGTCGAGCACGTACAGATGCTCGTAACCGCTACGCTCGCTGTTCCACAGGATGCGACCGTCCTTGAGGAAGTGCAGGTCGTTGTGCAGCGGCACCCAGGTCTTGCTGGTCTCGGTGACCAGCACGTGCTGCTTGCCGCTGGCCAGGTCGCTTTCGATCAGCTCGAGCGTGTGCTGGTCGCGCGACTGGCGCTGGAAGGACAGGTGCTGAGGGTCGCGCCAATCCACGCGCGCCAGGTAGATGTCCTGGTCCTTGCCCAGGTCGACCCACTTCGGCGCGGCGCCGGCCTTGGGCGCGACGACGCCGAGCTTGATCAGCACGTTGTGGTCGCCGGCGGCCGGATAGCGCTGCTCGACCACTTCGGTGCGGTCCGCATAGACCTCATAGCGCTTCTGCACCGGCACCGGCGTTTCGTCGATGCGTGCGAATGCGATCGCCGAGTCGTCGGGCGCCCACCAGTAGCCGGTGTGGCGGTCCATTTCCTCGTCGGCAACGAACTCGGCGACGCCGTTGCCGATCGTCGCGCTGCCGTCGCGGGTGAGCTGGGCCTGCTTGCCGCTGGTCAGGTCGATCACCCACAGGTTTCGATCGCGCACGAAGCTGACGAAGCCGCCCATCGGCGAGAGCTTCGGATCGGTGGCGAAGCCTTCGCCGCTGGTGAGCTTGCGCACCGCGGCCTTGCCCGACCTGGCCAGGTCGTACAGGTACAGTTCGCCGCCGAGCGGGAACAGCAGCGCCTTGCTGTCGGGTGCCCACTGGTAATCGACGATGCCGCTGAACGCACCGATGCGCTGGCGCTCACGGCGCGCCTTCTCGGCATCGCTGAGCACTTCCTCGCCCGGCAGGATGTCATCGGCATCGACCAGCTTCGCGGTCTGGCCGCTGGCGACGTCGTAGGCCCACAGGTCGAGGCGGTTCTTGTTGCTCTCCTTGCCGCGCAGGAAGGTCACCCGGCTGCCGTCGGGGGCGACCTTCGCCTTCATCAGGCTCGGCCCCGACAGCGGCGCATCGCCAGCCAACGCTTCGAGCGTCAGCTTCTGCGGCGTGGCCGGTGCGGTCTTCTGGGCGAGGGCGGGGACGGTTGCGATCGACATGGCAAGCAGGCAGGCGGCGGCGCCGCGGGCGGTGAAGTTCTTCATTTAGTCTCAGGTGTGCCGAACAGGATCTTGTGCATTTCAGGTGTCATCTCGCGCTTGGCGCCGTAGCGTTCGGCAACCGCATATGCGCGTTGCACCGCCGGCCGTGCGGCGACCTGGGCATGCCAGCGGCGCAGGTTGGCGAACGGCTCCAGGTCGAGCGGCGCCTTGGTGTAGGGATTGATCCACGGGTGCGCCGCCATGTCGGCGATGCTGAAGTGGCCGGCGATGTATTCACGGTCGGCCAGGCGCTTGTCGAGCACGCCGAGCAGGCGCAGCACTTCGCGCTTGTAGCGGTCCTTGGCGTACGGGAGGTCTTCGGGCGCGTAGACGTGGAAATGGCCGTACTGGCCGGTCATCGGCCCCAGTCCGCCCATCTGCCAGTGCAGCCACTGGTTGACCTCGACGCGGCCGCGCAGGTCGTCGGCAAAGAACTGTCCGGTCTTGTTGGCCAGGTACAGCAGGATCGCGCCGGACTCGAACACGCTGATCGGCGCGCCACCGTCGGCGGGCGCCGTGTCGACGATCGCCGGCATCTTGTTGTTCGGCGAGATCTTCAGGTATTCGGGCCTGAACTGGTCGCCGGCGCCGATGTCGACCGGGTGGATGGTGTAGCCCAGCCCTGCTTCTTCGAGGAAGAGGGTGATCTTGTGGCCGTTGGGGGTCGGCCAGTAATGCAGGTCGATCATCAGGTGACGCCCTGGCAATGGGGAGGTCGGAGTGTAAGGCGGCCGGCCCGGTCGCGGAGCGTGCCGAACGGCCAGAAGATGCAAGGTCTGGTTTGGCGGGGCCCGCGGCCGGCCGGTACCCTAGCCGGCCCGCAAACGAACGCCCCCGCCGCATGACGCAGACGTCCGAACGCCCCCTCAACCCCCTCCCGGCCCTGATCTTCAGCTCGCGCTGGATGCAGCTGCCGCTGTACCTGGGCCTGATCGTCGCCCAGGGCGTGTACGTCGTGTTGTTCATCAAGGAGCTTTGGCACCTGATCTCGCACGCGACCACGTTCAGCGAACAGCTGATCATGCTCGCCGTGCTCGGCCTGATCGACGTGGTGATGATCTCCAACCTGCTGGTGATGGTGATCGTCGGCGGCTACGAAACCTTCGTCTCGCGCCTGCGCCTGGAAGGCCACCCCGACCAGCCCGAATGGCTGAGCCACGTCAACGCCAGCGTGCTCAAGGTAAAGCTGGCGATGGCGATCATCGGCATTTCCTCGATCCACCTGCTCAAGACCTTCATCGCCATCGGGTCGCTGGGCGCCGATCCGGTCGTCGCCGCCGCAGCCACCACGGCAGCGGCCGATGCCGTGACGAAGGGAGCGGTCTACACCGAAGCCGGTGTGATGTGGCAGACCATCATCCACTGCGTGTTCATCCTGTCGGCGATCGGCATCGCCTACACCGACAGGCTGATGGCGCAGGTCGGCAAGCCGCACAAGGCGGCGCACTGACGGTCGTTACGGCTTGGCGTGCGGTCGCATGATCGCCGCACGCAGTTTCCGTGCGTCGGCGCGGTCGGAATACACCAGTCCGTCCGTGCCGCGCTCGATCCCCAGCGCCGCATAGGCCGCATCCAGCGACGGAAACTCGCGCGACTGCGCATAACGGCGGTACGCCGGCAGGAATACCGCCGCGCCTGCAAGTTCGTCGAGCTTCGCCATGAATGCCTCCGGTGCGACTTCACCGGTGCCGTGCAGGCAGCAGCGCGAATACTTCGAGAGCACCGCGTCGAGGCTGCTGCGATGCTCGCGTCGCAGCGCCAGGTCCGCCTCCAGCCAGAAGGCCGCGCCGGCCCAGTACACGCGCATCGTGCCGCGCCGGCCGAGGCCGTCCAGCGGCATGCCGCTGTGCTCGCGCTGGCCACGGCCGAAGCCCGCGTCCAGCTCCTGCCATGCCGCTTCGGGCGAGAGCAGCCCGGCCCGGGCACGCAGGACGTTCTGGTAGTAGCTGGCCAGGCCTTCGGCCAGCCAGCGGCCCTCGCGGCCAAGGTAGGGGTGGAACAGGTGCGAGAGCTCGTGCACCGCGGTCCAGTCGTCCCGCAACTCGGCCAGGTGGGCGTCGCGGCGGACGAACAGCAGCACCGCCACATCGCCTTCGCCGCGCTGGGTCTGGCCCCAGGGCACGGGGCTCTCATCGTCGCTGTCGATCTGGGTGATGCGCACGGTCGCATCGTCCAGCGGGTAGCGGCCGAATGCGGTCAGGGTCGCCGCGGCGGCCTCGGCCAGCCAGCGCTGCAGTTCGTCGACCCGGGCCGGGTCGGCGGTGTCGAGCACCTCCACGTGCAGCGAATTGCCGTCGGCCTGCAGGACGCGCGTGCTCGGGGCAGGTTCGCCGACGACCGCACCGCTGTCGTCGGCTGTCGCCGGGGTCGCCACCAGCAGGGCAAGCAATAACAGCAGCTTGGAGTGCACGGCGCGACGCTCCGGGCGGGGGGAGGGGTGACGGCCCCGCTACAATACCCGGATGGATGTCTCCCACCTGCTCGACGCGCTGAACCCTGCGCAGCGCGAGGCCGTCAGCGCTCCGCCCGGTCACTATCTGGTCCTCGCCGGCGCCGGCTCCGGCAAGACCCGCGTGCTTACCCATCGCATCGCCTGGCTGAACGAAGTCCACGGCGTGCCCACCCACGGCATCCTGGCGGTGACGTTCACCAACAAGGCCGCCGGCGAGATGCGCGCGCGCGTCGACGCGCAACTGCGCAACGGCGCCCGCGGCATGTGGATCGGCACCTTCCACGGCCTCGCCCATCGCCTGCTGCGCCTGCACTGGCAGGAAGCCAAGCTGCCCGAAGGTTTCCAGGTGCTCGACTCCGACGACCAGCTGCGCCTGGTCAAGCGCGTCGTGCAGGGCCTGGAGATCGACGAGGCGCGCTTCCCGCCGCGCCAGATCGCCTGGTGGATCAACGCCCAGAAGGACGAAGGCAAGCGCCCGCAGAACATCCAGCCCGTGGGCAACGATCCGTGGGCGGATGTGATGCTGAAGTCGTACGAGGCCTACCAGGAGCGCTGCGAGCGCGCCGGCCTGGTCGACTTCGCCGAGTTGCTGCTGCGCGCGCACGAACTGCTGCGCGACAACCCGGCGTTGCTGGCGCACTACCGCCACCGCTTCCGCGAGATCCTGGTCGACGAGTTCCAGGACACCAATGCCATCCAGTACGCATTCGTGCGCGTGCTCGCCGGCGACAGCGGCCACGTGTTCGTGGTGGGCGACGACGACCAGTCGATCTACGGCTGGCGCGGCGCCAAGGTCGAGAACATGCAGCGTTTCCTCAAGGACTTTCCCGGCACGCAGACGATCCGCCTGGAGCAGAACTACCGCTCCAGCGCCAACATCCTCGAAGCGGCCAACGCCGTCATCGCCCACAACCCCGACCGCCTCGGCAAGAACCTGTGGACCGACAGCGGCACCGGCGAGTCGATCGACCTGTACGCCGCCTACAACGAGATGGACGAGGCGCGCTTCGCGGTCGAGCGCCTGCGCCAGTGGGTGCGTGACGGCGGCAGCTTTGGCGAGGTCGCGGTCCTGTATCGCAGCAATGCGCAGTCGCGCGCCTTCGAAGAGGCGCTGCTCTCGGAGCAGGTGCCGTACCGCGTCTATGGCGGCCAGCGCTTCTTCGAGCGCGCCGAAATCAAGGACACCCTGGCGTACCTGCGCCTGATCGCCTCGCGCCTGGACGATGCCGCGTTCGAACGCGCGGTCAACACGCCCACGCGCGGCATCGGTGAGCGCACCCTCGACGAAGTGCGCCGGCGCGCGCGCACCGACGGCGTCGCGCTGTGGGAAGCGGCACGCCGCACCGTCAGCGAGAACGGCCTCACCGCGCGTGCGCGCAACGCCATTGCCGGCTTCCTCGCGTTGACCGACGACCTCGACACCGAGGTGCAGCCGATGACGCTGCCGGAGAAGATCGACCACGTGCTGATCCGTTCTGGCCTGCGCGATCACTACTTCAACGAATCGCGCGGCCAGCTCGACTCGCGCGTCGACAACCTCGACGAACTGGTCTCGGTGGCCTCGCGCTTCACCCGCAGCGACGAGGAAGACGCCGCGGCGATGCCGGAACTGGTCGCCTTCCTCAGCTACGCCGCACTCGAAGCCGGCGAAGGCCAGGCCCAGGCCGGCGAGGAAGGCGTGCAGCTCATGACGCTGCACAGCGCCAAGGGCCTGGAGTTCCCGCTGGTGTTCCTGGCCGGCATGGAAGAGGGCGTGTTCCCGAGTGGGCGCTCGACCGAGGAATCCGGGCGGCTCGAGGAAGAGCGTCGCCTGGCCTACGTCGGTATCACCCGTGCGCGGCAGAAGCTGGTGCTCAGCTACGCCGAGACCCGCCGCATCCACGGCAGCGACATGTATGGCGTGCCCTCACGTTTCCTGCGCGAGATCCCGCCGGCGCTGCTGCACGAAGTGCGGCCGAAGGTGCAGGTGTCACGGCCGATGTACAACTCGCAGCCGCGCCGCGACATGGGCCATGCCGCGATCGAGGCGCCGCCGATCAAGCTTGGCGCGATGGTGCGCCATCCCAGCTTCGGCACCGGCACGGTCACCGACTACGAGGGCGCCGGCGCGCACGCACGCGTGCAGGTCAACTTCGACGACGCCGGCAGCAAGTGGCTGGTGCTGGCGTACGCGAACCTGCAGCCGGCCTGAGGCCGGCTGAAGCGGTGGCTCAGCTGCCGCTGCGCAGGGTCGGTGTTTCGTCGAGGGTGCCGTGCGGACACACCGAATCCTGTTCTGCCTGCGTGGCATGGGATTGCCTGCTCGGTGTATCGGCCGGACCGGCGCGGACTTTAGTCCGGCTGCGGCCCTTCGATGCGCTTGCCCCAGTCCTCCACCGCACCGCGTTGCAGGCGGGTCTCGATCAGCTTTCGCCAGGACGGCACCAGCGGCAGGTCGAGGGCGGGGCGCAGCTCGGCCGGATCGAGCCGGCGCTCGAACAGCAGCGCCCCCAGCCGGCGCAGGTTCCACTGCGGGAACGGCCGCGCCTCCAGCGCGATGGCATCGCCCACGCGCACGCTGCCCGGCTGCAGTACGCGGTAGTACCAGCCGGTGCGACCACTGGCCTGCACGCGCCTGGCCATGTCGGCCACGCCGAAACGGTCGTTGAGCTTCCAGCACGGTTGCCTGCCCTGGCTCACTTCGAGCACGGCCGTACCGATGCGAAACCGGTCGCCCAGGCAGACCTCGCCTTCGTTCAGACCCTGGCTGCTGAGGTTCTCGCCGAACGCACCCGCGAAGCGCAGCCGCTCCAGGTCGCCCAGGTCCTCGCGCCAGCGCGGGTAGTGATCGAACGGGTAATGGTGCACGGCCTTGTCCGGGCCGCCGTGGACGCGCGGATCGCCCTGCTCATCGCCCACCAGCCCCAGCGTTTCGATGCGTACCGGCTCGTCGATCGGTTGCTTGTCGATCGCGCTGACGCTGCCCGGACGCGTGTAGGGCCGTGCGTGGCCGAGCAGTACGGCGTCGATGCGCCACGGGAGCGACTTCGCGGAATGGGAGGTCTGCATGGAGGAAGTCTCGTGGAGTCGTTGCCGGCGCGGCGCACGGATGCGCCGCGCCGGCAACGGTGCAGCTCGTCAGCGCAGGTCGCTCAGGTCGGCGCCGAAGTTGACATGCATCGGCGCGCCGCCAATGACCAGCGCCGGCACGGACCGCACGCCGGCGAGCTCGGCCTCGTCGATGCGCGAAGGCGACTCGCCCAGATGGACGACCTCCACTTCAAAACGGTCCGGATCGAGTGCGTGCGCGAGCTGCTGCTCGGCATCGACGCAGACCGGGCAACCGGCGTGATAGAAAACGGCCTTCTGCTTCATACTGATATTCCTTCATTTCGCTGTGACGCGGGGGAGGGGGTTACTACGTGGGTACTGCGTGTAGCCGGGTGGCGTCCGATGTCCGTCGGGCGCCGCCCATTTTCGCCGGCTCATGAAGGGCCGGCATCCCGGAAGCGCTGCACGGCAATGGCCAGCGCCTCCTCGGATTGGGGTTTGTGCTCGGCACAGTCCACGCGCAACGCGGCGTCGCCGAACGGCGCGCCGACATAGGCGCAGAAATGCGGTTGCTTCGGATCGGTCGAGGCGTAGGGGCGGAAGAATCCACAGCCCAGGCAAGTGCGCAGACCGCTGGCCAGGCCACGTTGCTGGGCCTCGCGCATCATCAGCTGGACCACCCGAAGCAACTGCCCGAGTTCCCGTTCCGGCAGGGCCTGCAGCAGCGGACCCAGGCCGGCGGCGGGGTCCTGCAGGCGCCGTGCGAGGGTCTTGCCGGCCCGGGTGAGCGACATGCGCCAGGCGCGGCCGTCATGCGGGTCGGGTTTGCGCTGGACCAGGCCCTTGCCCTCCAGCGTGCGCAGCGAGTCGCTGATCGTTGGCGCGGAAACGCCCAGGCGCGCCGCCAGATCGCCGCTGCGCAAGCCGTTGGCCTGGCCAGCCAGGGCCAGCAGCAACGACCGTTGCGCCGGGTGCAGCGCGGGCGCGTCGTTCGCGGCCCAGGATTGCGCCCGCAACAGCCCCGACAGCCGTTCGATGCCGATGCGGGCCTGCTGCAGCTTTTGCGGGTCGACGTCCATTGGCCAATAACTTAGGACTCCTAAGTTTTAGTTGCAAGAGCGGTTGTCGGGCAGGACCGCTCAGCGCGCGTCGTGGAAGATCACGCCCAGTGCGTGGCGCCGGCCCGAATGAATGCGGCTGACCCCGTGCCGCATCTGCACCCGGTAGACACCGCGCGTTCCCCGTACAGGCCGCTCGCGCACGGCGAACACCGCGGCATCGCCCTGCTGCAATGGCACCACCTCGGCACGCGACTGCATGCGCGGACGCTGCTCCGTCAGGACCAGTTCGCCGCCATCGAAGTCGTGTCCGGGCCGGGAAAGCAACACCACCAGCTGCAGCGGGAACAGGTGTTCGCCATAGACGTCCTGGTGCAGGCAGTTGTAGTCGTCACTGTCATAGCGCAACAACAACGGCGTCGGCCGGCTCTGATCCGCATCGCGGCAACGCGCGATGAGCCGGTCGTGCTCGTCGGGGAATCGCACGTCGTTGTTCATCGCCTCATTCCAGCGGTTGGCGATGGTGGCCAGCCGCGGGTAGATCGCCGTGCGCAGGGCCGCGACCGTGGCCGGGAGCGGATACGCGAAGTAGCGATACTCGCCCCGCCCGAAACCATGGCGGGCCATGTTCACGGTGCTGCGGAAGCCGTCGGGCCGGTCGTACAGGCCTGCGATTGCATCGCAGTCGGCCGGCTCCAGCAGCGCCGGTATGCGCACGCAACCGCGGGCGTCGAGCTGTGACGACACGCCCGGCCAGTCGATCCAGTCGATCCGCTGCATCAGGCCCTGGGTCTTCCAGTGTGGTCGCAGGATCGCGCTCATGCCCAGGCCTCGCGTTCCAGCAGGGCGCGCTTGCGGGCAACGCCCCAGCGATAGCCCGACAACGCGCCATCGCGACGGACAACACGGTGGCAGGGAATGGCCACGGCCAGCGTGTTGGCGGCACAGGCGGCGGCAACGGCGCGGACCGACGCGGGCGCGCCGATGCGCGCGGCGACGTCGCTGTAGCTCGCCGTGGCTCCGGCCGGGATCGTGCGCAACGCAGCCCAGACGCGCTGCTGAAACGGACTGCCGGCGATATCCAGCGCCATGTCCAGCCCGCGCCGCGGTGTTTCGATCAGCGCGCCAACGGCCCGCACATGGCGGGACAGGCCGTCGGCGTCGGTCAGCAGATGCGCCCGTGGCCAGCGCTGCTGCAATTCGCGCGCGACTTCGTCGGCATCGTCGCCCAGCAGGATGGCGCGTAGTCCGCAGACCTCGCCGGAGGCGACTGCAACCAGGACATAGCCGAGTGTGCACGGCGCCACGGCGAAGCGGAGCATCTCGCTGGCGGCGTCATTGTGGAGCGTGGAAGTGTTCATCGCGTGCCTCGCAGGCGGGGGACGCGAATGACTCTAGGCGGCAGACGGACCGCCCGATATCCGGTTCTTGCAACTACTTCAACGCAGCCCCTTCAGCACGGCCCCTTCAGCACGGTCCCGAAATGGAACGCCTCGATGCGCAGCCCCTCGCGCAGGTAGAAAGCATGCGCATCCTGGCGGTGCGTGCCCGAATCCAGCTGCAGGCGCGCGCAGCCCAGGCGACGTGCCTCGACCTTGAGCCAGTCGAGCATGGCCTTGCCGTAACCGCGGCTGCGCACGGTGCCGTCCACCACCAGGTCATCGACGTAGACATGCTTGCCTACCGCGAGCATCTCCATCACCCGCCAGCAGGCGAACGACCGTGGCGTGCCGCCATCGTCGAACAGCACCGTCGCGCGGCAGCCTTCGTCGATCTGCCGCAGCATCTGGGCAACGAAACGGTCCTCGTCGAACTCCGGCCGCAACTGCGAGACCAGCGGCCAGATCGCGCGCAGGCCGGTTTCGGCGGTGAGCGTGCGGATGTCGTGTCCGCGGTCTTGCAATGTCGTCATCGTGCGCTTGGGTTACCAGCTGAAGAGCTTGTACTGCACCGGCGAGATCGGGCCCTCGCCCTTGCTGCTGTCGAGGATGCCGTCGCCGTTGTTGTCCACCAGGTAGTAGACAGGGCCCCGGGCCGGGGTGATCTTCACGACCCGAAGCTGGCCGGCGACGCGGTATTCCTCGAGCACGTCACCGCCTTCGACCGTCCGCGTACGTACTTCCGCGCCCTGCAGGCCGGCCGTCGGATCGTCTCCCGCGCCCATGGTCGCGCACGCCGTCAAGGTGAGCGGCAGCAACAGGAAGGCGAGCAGGCGGTTGCGCATGGCGGTCTCCAGATCCGGTGGGGGTCGCAGGGCGACAGCATACGCGCTCGTACCCACCACGGCGGTGACGCCGCGTCGACATGCCGCCCCGCAAACGACCCCGTAGAATCGGCCCATGAACCAGCCGACCCCCCGCCTCGTCCTGATCGATGGCTCCAGCTATCTGTACCGCGCCTTCCATGCGCTGCCGCCGCTGACCAACGACGCCGGCGAGCCGACCGGCGCGCTGTTCGGCGTGGTCAACATGCTGCGCGCGACGCTCAAGGAACAGCCGAGCTACATCGCCTTCGTCGTCGATGCGCCGGGGCCGACATTCCGCGACGAGCTCTATCCGGATTACAAGGCCAACCGGCCGCCGATGCCCGACGACCTGCGCGCGCAGGTGCAGCCGATGTGCGACATCGTCGAGGCGCTGGGCATCACCATCCTGCGCATCCCGGGGGTCGAGGCCGACGACGTGATCGGCACCCTGGCGCTGCGCGCCGCCGAGCAGGGCATCGACGTCACCATCTCCACCGGCGACAAGGACTTCGCCCAGCTGGTGCGGCCGGGCATAGCCCTGGTCAACACCATGAGCGGCAGCCGCCTGGATTCGGAGGCCACCGTGATCGACAAGTTCGGCGTGCGCCCGGACCAGATCATCGATCTGCTGTCGTTGATGGGCGACACCGTCGACAACATTCCCGGCGTCGACAAGTGCGGCCCGAAGACCGCAGCCAAGTGGCTCGGCGAATACGGCACGCTCGAAGCGGTGATCGCCAACGCCGACCAGATCAAGGGCAAGATCGGCGAGAACCTGCGTGCGGCACTGCCGCGCCTGCCGCTGAACCGGACGCTGACGACGATCCGCACCGACCTGGAGCTCGAGCGCGCGCCGACCGAACTGGCCCTGCGCGCGCCGCACAACGACGATCTTCGCGTGATGTACGCGCGCTACGGCTTCAAGCAGGCGCTGAAGGAACTCGAAGGTGGCGGCGGTGCGGGTGACGACAGTCGCGGTGGCGGCGCGGGCGTGCGCAATACTGCTGCCGGCTACGCCCGCTCCGCATCGGCTGCGGGCGAAGCTCCGCCTCCGGAACTGGCTGCACCCGGCGAGTACGAAACCATCCTCACCCAGGACCAGCTCGACGCCTGGATCAACCGCCTGCGCGAGGCCGACGAGTTCGCGTTCGACACCGAGACCGATTCGCTCGACCCGATGCAGGCGCGCCTGGTCGGCCTGAGTTTCGCCGTGGAAACGGGTCGGGCCGCCTACCTGCCGCTGGCGCACGATTACCCGGGCGTACCGGCGCAGCTCGACCGCACCGAGACCCTGGCCGCACTGGCGCCGCTGTTCGCCGACGCCAACAAGAAGAAGCTCGGCCAGCACGGCAAGTACGACCTGCACGTCCTGCGCCGCAACGGCATCGAGGTGGCCGGCTACGCCGACGACACCATGCTCGAAAGCTTCGTCTACAACGCCACCGCGACCCGTCACGACATGGATTCGCTGGCCAGGCGCTACCTCGGTTACGACACCATCAAGTACGAGCAGGTCGCGGGCAAGGGCGCCAAGGCGATCTCGTTCTCGCAGGTCGCCCTCGACGACGCCACACGCTACGCCGCCGAAGATGCCGACGTGACCCTGCGCCTGCATCGCGCGCTGGCGCCGAAGCTGCTCGCCGAAGCGGGCCTGGAACGCGTCTACCGCGACATCGAGATGCCGCTGGTGCCGGTGCTGGCGCGCATCGAAGCCAACGGCGTGATGATCGACGGCGACGAACTGCGCCGGCAGTCGGCCGATCTCGGCCGGCGCATGCTCGCCGCGCAGCAGAAGGCGACCGAGATGGCCGGGCGCAGCTTCAACCTGGATTCGCCCAAGCAGCTGGGGCAGTTGCTGTTCGACGAACTCAAGCTGCCGGCGCTGGTGAAGACGCCGTCGGGAGCGCCATCGACGAATGAGGAAGCGCTCGAAGCGATCGCCGAGCAACACGAACTGCCGCGCGTGATCCTCGAATACCGCGGCCTGGCCAAGCTGCGCAGCACCTACACCGACAAGCTGCCGGAGATGGTCAACCGCGACACCGGCCGCGTCCACACCAGCTATCACCAGGCCGGCGCTGCCACGGGCCGATTGGCGTCGAGCGATCCGAACCTGCAGAACATCCCGATCCGCACCGACGACGGTCGCCGCATCCGCCAGGCCTTTGTCGCCCCGCCGGGTCGGCGCATCGTCGCCTGCGACTACTCGCAGATCGAGTTGCGGATCATGGCCCACCTGTCGGAAGACGCCGGCCTGCTGCGCGCGTTCGAGTCGGGAGCCGACATCCACCGCGCCACCGCCGCCGAGGTATTCGGCAAGGCGATGGAAGACGTCAGCGGCAACGAACGCCGCGCGGCCAAGGCCATCAACTTCGGCCTGATGTACGGCATGGGCGCGTTTGGTCTCGCGCGCCAGCTGAGCATCTCCCGCGGCGAGGCGCAGGACTACATCGCGCTGTACTTCAGCCGTTACCCGGGCGTGCGCGATTTCATGGAGCGCACGCGCCAGCAGGCGCGCGAGCAGGGCTATGTCGAAACCGTGTTCGGCCGGCGCCTGTACCTGGAGAACATCCAGGCCCGCAACCAGGGCCTGCGCGCGGGTGCCGAGCGTGCCGCGATCAACGCACCGATGCAGGGCACGGCCGCCGACATCATCAAGCGGGCGATGATCACCATCGATGCCTGGCTGGCCGGGCAGGGCGAACGCGCGCTGATGGTCCTGCAGGTCCACGACGAACTGGTGTTCGAGGTCGAGGAAGGCTTTGTCGATACGCTCCTGGCCGAAGTCGGATCCAGGATGTCCGGGGCGGCCCAGCTGAGGGTGCCGCTGGTGGTCGACAGCGGGATCGGAGCGAACTGGGACGAGGCCCACTGAGCCGTCAGAGGACGCCGCCAGCCGACGGACGGCCAGGCCGGGAGATCGCCTCGGCGGGGTCGGGCCGTCGGCGAGTTTCGTGCCAGCGCATTCAGTGTTTCGCTGAACGGGAAAAACGCAGGGGTAAGCGTTTTCTCAGAATGAATCTGTCCTGAATCCAACAAATTGTTAACCCGGATCTTCACGAACCATCCATGTACGGAATGGTCATATAGGTCGCGACAGGTGCAACGCCTGTCGTAGATCTCTCCCTCCCCTGGAGTGATCCCCCGGAGCGAAGACCCCTCCCCAGGTCCCGCTCCACCAGCCCCGCCGGCCCCCCCTGCCTGCGGGGCTTTTTATTGTCTGCGCTTTTTGCGCAGGCAATAAAAACCCAAAGTTTGCGTTGCAAACCTTGGGCCCCGCTATGTGCTTCCGATCCCCAGCGCCCGACACCGTCAACGTGTGCCCCGGCATTCGCCGGTAAGACGCGAGGCCAGTGGTGCACAATCGCCGCGACCCTCACGCTGGAGCGCCGCATGTTCGAGATGTCGATGCCGTGGTGGGAGTTCGTCTTCCGCGCGGTCGTGGTCTACGTCGTGCTGCTGGCGATGATCCGCATGTCTGGCAAGCGCACGATGGGGCAGTTCACCGCATTCGACATGCTGCTGATCGTGCTGCTCGGCAATGCAGTGCAGAACGCACTGCTCGGCAAGGACACCTCGATGACCGGTGGGCTGTTGCTGGCGGCCACGCTCATCGTGCTCAACTGGCTCGTGGGCTATATCACCTCGCGCAGCAAGGTCGCCGAGCACCTGCTGGAAGGCGCGCCGGTGGTGCTGGTGCGCAACGGGCACGTCTATCGCGACGTGCTCAAACGCGAACTCGTCAATCGCGACGACCTCGCCAAGGCCATGCGCGAGTCCGGTTGCAGCGACATCGAACGGGTGCGGCTGGCGCTGCTGGAAACCGACGGCCACATCACGATCATGACGAACGACCAGAAGGACGACGGCAGCGACGATTGATCGGGCTGCGCCCTGTCCAGGAGCGCGGCGCGGCAATCGCCGCGCTGATCAGCGAACGAGTTCCTTCAACCAGTCGCGCGGTCGCAGGTAGTCGGCCAGGCGCCCTTCGGCGCTGCCGTCCTCGGGGGTGAACCCGTACTCCCAGCGCACCAGCGGCGGCAGGCTCATCAGGATCGATTCGGTGCGGCCGCCAGACTGCAATCCGAACAGCGTGCCGCGGTCGAACACCAGGTTGAACTCGACATAGCGTCCGCGACGGTACAGCTGGAACTGGCGCTCGCGATCGCCATGGGGCGTGTCGCGGCGGCGCTCTACGATCGGCAGGTAGGCATCGAGGAAACCATCGCCGACCGCGCGCATGTAGGCGAAGTCCTGGTCGGCGTCTTCGTGCAGGTCGTCGAAGAACAGCCCGCCGACACCGCGCGTCTCGTTGCGGTGCTTGAGGAAGAAGTACTCGTCGCACCAGTGCTTGTGCTTGTCGTAACGCTGCTGGCCGCCGAACGGCTCGCACAGGTCACGCGCGACGCGGTGCCAGTGCAGCACGTCGCCATCGAACGGATAGAACGGGGTCAGGTCGAAGCCGCCGCCGAACCACCACGCCACGGTTTCGCCGTCGCGGATCGCGCGGAAGTGGCGGACGTTGGCGTGGGTGGTGGGCAGGTACGGGTTGCGCGGGTGGAACACCAGCGATACGCCGACCGCGCGCCACGACGCGCCGGCCAGCTCCGGCCGGGCGGCCGTGGCAGAGGGTGGCAGCCTGGTGCCGGAGACATCGGAGAAGCCGATCCCCGCCTGCTCGAAGACGCCACCGTCGCGAAGGATGCGGGTGCGTCCGCCGCCGCCCTCCGCGCGCTGCCACAGGTCTTCGCTGAAGCGCGCGCTGCCGTCCACGGCTTCGATGGATGCGCAGATGCGGTCCTGCAGGCCGGTGAGGTAATCGCGGACGGCGTCGAAGCCGGGGGAGGGCTCGGTCATGTTCACAAGAAACTTGCAGGGGTGGTGCGCATGATAGCCGCCGCCTGAACCAGGGGCCGCACCGGAGCCGTCATGGCCGGGCGGCAGCAGGATTCAAACGCCACAGCGTTGGGAGTCGTCCGTGCGCAACCATCGTCGAATTGGCCTTCTCATGGTCCTGTTGTCGCTGGCGGCATGCTCCGGCGACAAGACGCCCGCGCCGGCTGCCACAGCGCCGGCACCCGCTCCGGCCGCGCCGGCTGCCGCGCCCGCCGCCACACCCGCTGCGGCGCCTGCGGCCTCAACGTCGTTCAGCAAGGAAGAGCTCGACCAGATGGTCGCGCCGATCGCGCTCTATCCCGATCCGCTGCTGGCGCAGGTGCTGATGGCGGCGACCTATCCGGGCAACGTCGCCGATGCCGCGGCGTGGTCGAAGGCGAATCCGAACGCCAAGGGCGATGACGCGGTCAAGCAGGTCGCCTCGCAGCCGTGGGATCCAAGCGTGCAGGCGCTCGTGGCCTTCCCGCAGGCGCTCGACACGCTTGGCCAGGATCCGGCCTGGGTGCAGCGCCTGGGCGACGCGTTCCTGGCCCAGCCCGATGCCGTGATGGATGCCGTGCAGCGGCTCCGCCGGCAGGCCCAGGCCGCCGGCAACCTCTCGTCCAACCAGTACCAGAACGTCACCGTGCAGGCCGCGCCGGCAGCCGCGCCCGCGCCCGCCGCAGCGCCATCCGACGGTGGCACCACGGTCATCCAGGAAGCACCGCCGCCGGCCGAGCAGACGATCATCATCGAGCCGAGCGACCCCGAAGTCGTCTACGTGCCGTCGTACAACCCGACCCAGGTCTATGGCAACTGGGCGTATCCGTCCTATCCGCCCGCGTACTACCCGCCATCGCCGGGCTACTACGCCGGCAGCGCACTGATGGCCGGTCTCGCCTTCGGCACCGGTATCGCCGTCACCAATGCGTTGTGGGGCGACTGCAACTGGGGCAGCAACGACGTCGACATCAACGTCAACCGCTACAACAACATCAATACCAACCGCACCATCAACAACAGCAACTGGCAGCACAACTCGCTCAACCGCGATGGCGTGCCGTACCGCGACAACGCCAGCCGCGAGCGCTACGGCCGGCAGATGGATGGCGCGCAGAACCGCAACCAGTTCCGCGGCGACGACCCGGCCCGCGCCGACGCCCGCAACCGCGCCCGCAGTTCGATGGAGAATCGCGGGATCGACTCGCCTGCCGCGAGCAACCGCGAAGCGCGCGATCGCGCACAGGCGGCCAATCGCGACCTGCGCAACAATCCGCAGGCGCGCGACCGCGTGCAGGGCGGCGGTGCGCAGACGCGCGATGCGCAACGCGAGCGCGCCCAGTCCGCCGCGCAGCAGCATGCGGCGCGCGACCGTTCCAAGCCGACCGACCTCGGGGGCAACCGCCCCAATGCCGCGCAGGACCTTGCCTCGCGCGACCGCTCGCACAACGCCGATCGTGACCGCGCCCGCACCGCCGCCGGCGGCGGCGCCGGCAACCGCACCCAGGCCGATCGCCAGCGCGCCCAGCAGACCGCGCAGAATCGCCAGCAACAGCGCCCGCAACAGCAGCAGCACCGGCAGACGCAGGGCAACAACCAGGCCCGGCAGCAGGCGCGCACGCAGCACGCGTCGCGGCAGTCGCCCAGCAACAACGCTTTCGCCGGCGCGCACAATCCGCAGCAGTCGCGCGCGCAGGCCAATCGCGGCGGTGCCAGCCATGCTTCGGCCCAGCGCTCGCAGCAGCATCGCGGCGGAGGTGGCGGCGGTGGTGGTGGTCATCAGGTGTCACGTCAATCCCATCCGCCGCAACGCCAGGGTGGCGGCGGTCGTGGTCGCTGAGGGGGACTCATCCATGAAATCCGTCCTGCGCATGCTTCCTGTAGCGATGCTGGCACTGCTGGCCGTGCCGGCATGGGCGCAACAGGCCTACCCCACGCCCGACGCGGCTGCCGAGGCATTCGTCGCCGCGCTCGGCACGCAGCGCGCCGACGAGCAGAAACTCGCAGCGCTACTGGGGAACGACTGGCGCGAATACATCCCGATCGCCGGCGTCGACCGCAGCGATGTCGAGGCGTTCCTCAAGGGCTATCGCGAAAAGCACGTCATCCAGACCGGCAAGGACGGTCGCGCGCATCTGGCCGTGGGCAAGGACGCATGGACGCTGCCGATCCCGCTGGCCAAGGGCAAGGGCGGCTGGGCATTCGACACCCATGCCGCGACCGAGGAGATCCGCGTGCGCCGCATCGGCCGCAACGAGGACGACACGATCGAATCGGAACTGGCCTACCACGACGCGCAGACGGAATACGCGCTGGTGGATCGCGACGGCGACGGCGTCCTCGAGTACGCGCAGAAAGTGCTCAGCACCGATGGCCTGCACGATGGCCTGTACTGGGCCGACGACGACAGCGGCCAGGTCAGCCCGCTGGGGCCGTTGTTCGCCGACGCCGAGCCTGGCAGCGACTGGCATGGCTACCACTTCAAGATCCTGACCGCGCAGGGGCCGTCGGCGCCGGGCGGCGCCTACAGTTACCTGCTGGGCAAGAACATGAGCCGCGGTTTCGCCCTGGTCGGCTGGCCGTCGAAGTACGGCGATACCGGCGTGATGACCTTCATGATCAGCCACGAAGGCGATGTGTTCGAGAAGGACCTCGGCCCTGACAGCGAGAATCTCGCCAAGGCGATGACGAAGTTCGATCCGGACAGCAGCTGGAAGGAAGTGAAGCCGGACGTCGCGGCGGCTGCGTCGAAATGAGCAGCCCTTCTCCCGCTAGCGGGAGAAGGTGCCTGCGGGCGGATGAGGCAGGCCCCTCGTCCCGCGCCTCTCCCGCCAGCGGGAGAGGGGGAAAGTCGGATTACTTCAGCGTCCGCTCAAACAACTCATAGATCCGGCGGTACTCGTCGTACCAGCTGTCCGGGTGCGTGAAGGTGTGACGCTCCATCGGGTACGGTGCGATCTCCCACTTGTCCTTGCGCAGCTCGATCAGCTTCTGGCTGAGCATCACCGAGTCCTTGAAGAACACGTTGTCGTCGATCATGCCGTGCGCGATCAGCAGGTTGTCCTGCAGGCCGCCGGCGAACTCGATCGGTGACGACACCTTGTACGCCTGCGGATCAAGTTCGGGCGTGTTGAGGATGTTGCTGGTGTACTCATGGTTGTACTGCGACCAGTCGGCGACCGGGCGCAGCGCCGCGCCGGCCTTGAACGTGCCCGGCGAGCGGAACAGCGCCATGAACGTCATGAAGCCGCCGTAGCTGCCGCCGTAGATGCCGGCATGGTCCTTGTCGCCGCCCTTGTTGGCGACCAGCCAATCCAGGCCGTCCAGGTAATCCTCGAGCTCCGGATGGCCCATCTGGCGGTAGATCGCCGTGCGCCAGTCGCGTCCGTAGCCTTCGCTGGCGCGATAGTCCAGGTCGAGCACGATGTAACCCTGCTGCACCAGCAGGTTGTGGAACATCTGCTCACGGAAGTAGTTCGGGTAGCGATCCGACACGTTCTGCAGGTAGCCGGCGCCGTGCACGAACATCACGACCGGATACTTTCGCGAGGGGTCCGGATTCTTCGGGCCGTAGTACTTGCCCCAGACCACGCCGGCGCCGTGCTTGCTGGGCACCTGCACGTACTCGGGCTTGATCCATTCGCGCGCCTTGAACTCCGGCTTGCGCGTGTCGGTCAGCTGCACCAGGCCGTCGCCGCTGGTGTTGACCACCGCCAGCTGCGGCGGCATGTAGCTGTCGGAATGGCGCACCAGCACCTTGGAGCCGTCCGGCGACAGCGAGAAGTCCTCGACGCCGTCGAGCGAGGTCACTTCGCGCACGTCGCCGCCGTTGCGGTCGACCGCGCAGACTTCATAGTCGCCCGGCCACTTGCGGTTGCAGACGAAGTAGAAGCTGCGGCCGTCGTTGGACAGCTGCGGCGCCGACACTTCCCACTTGCCCGAGGTCAGGGCGCGCGACTTGCCGCCGCCGTCGTTGACGTACAGGTGCGAGTAACCGCTGCGCTCGGACAGGAACCACAGCGCACCATCGTTGGTCCAGCCGAAGTCGTTGAAGCCCCAGTTGATCCAGGCCGGGTCGGTGAGGCGGTCGCGCAGCGCGAGCTTCGCATCGCCGCCTGCCGGTGCGATCGTCGCGATCCAGCGGTCCTTGTTGTCGACCGCGCGGATCAGCACCGCGGCCTGGCGGCCGTCGCTGCTCCAGTGGATCGCCGGGCCGGTGCCGTCGCCATCGGTCTCGATGCGGACCGCGCGATTGCCCTTGAGCGGATCCTGCTTGGCGGCCTTGCGCATCGCCGCCAGCGGGTCGGCCTGGATGCCGGACAGGGTGTCGAACTTCAGCTCGGTCGCCTTCGATGCGTTGACATCGACCAGCCACAGCTTGTGCGCCACCGGCGCGTTGCGGCCGACGCGGACACGCACGTCCTCGAATTCCTCGTAACCCGATTCGGTCACGTACTTGGGCATCTTGCCGGCCTTGCCGTCGTCGGCGTCCTTGGCCGAGGTGACGACCAGCAGCCACTTCGCGTCCGGCGACAGTGCGCTGTCGACGATCTTGACGTCATCGCCGAGGTAGGTCGGCGCGGCGGCGCGGGTCGGGTCGGCCTGGCGCCACTGCTCGTTCTGCAGGCGCGCAGCTTCCTTCTGGGCGCGGTCGTTCTTGAGCGTGGCGATCATGTCGAGCTGGCGCGTGCGCAGGTCGTCGGCCTTCGGTGCGGCCGCCGGGTCCTTCTCGGCTTTCACGACCGCCGCCTGCGCGGTGCCCTGGCCGGCACGCCACTGATACCAGTCGTTGCCGCTGCGGAAGACCAGGTTGCCGTCGCTGCTCCACTGCGGCGTGGCCTCGTCGTCGTTGCTGCGCGTGACCTGGGTCAGCGCACCGTTGCGCAGGTCGCGGACGAACACGTCGCCATTGCGCACGAACGCCATGCGCGTGCGCTGTGCGTCGAGCACTGGCTGGGCGGCATCGAGGTCGGTCCGTGCGGCGCCGTCGAGACGGGCAGCGGTACCGCCGGCGATGCCCTGCTGCCAGGTGTCGCGGATCGTCTCGCCTTCGCGGCGCAGCAAGTACTGCACGCGCTGGCCATCCCATGACCACCAGGCCTGGTCGACCGGCGGCCCGATCCAGTCCGGGTCGGCCATGGTCTGGGCCAGGGTCAGCGGGCTGGGGGGCGTCTGTGCGTGGGCGCTGGAAAACAGCAGCGTCGACAGGGTCAGGGCAGTGGCAAGCGGCGTAAGGCGCATTGGGTCGGGACCGGGCGTATGGACAAGGCGGGTGTGCAGCAAACCGCCGAAGCGTATCAGTCCGCGGGTTTGCCGGATCGGGTCATGCGTCATGGGAAACACTGAAGTGACCCGGGCGAACGTGACAGCCCCAGATGCGCGGCGCACAATCATGTGCAAGAAGTCACGGAGTTGCACCGTGGACGCACTGTTGCTGTCGCGCATCCAGTTCGGCTTTGTCATCTCGTTCCACATTCTGTTCCCGGCCTTCACCATCGGCCTGGCGAGCTGGCTGGCCTTCGTCGAATGGCGCTGGCTGCGCACCCGCGACACGTCGTGGCGCGATCTGTATTTCTTCTGGACCCGGATCTTCGCCCTGTCGTTCGGCATGGGTGTGGTGTCGGGCATCGTCATGAGCTTCCAGTTCGGCACCAACTGGGCCACGCTCAGCGAGCAGGCCGGCAACATCCTCGGGCCGCTGCTCAGCTACGAAGTGCTGACCGCGTTCTTCCTGGAGGCGACCTTCCTCGGCGTGATGCTGTTCGGCTGGGGACGCGTCAGCGAACGCATGCATTTCCTCGCCACCTGCATGGTCGCGCTGGGCACGCTGATCTCCACGTTCTGGATCATCTCGGCCAACAGCTGGATGCAGACGCCGGCCGGCTACACCATCGTCGATGGCGTGTTCGAACCGGCGAGCTGGTGGCAGATCGTCTTCAACCCGTCGTTCCCGCTGCGCCTGGCGCACATGGTGCTGGCGGCGTTCATCACGACGTGCTTCGTGATCGGTGGCGTCGGTGCGTCGTACCTGCTGCGCGGCGTGCACGTCGAGGCGGGCAAGCGGATGCTGAAGGCGGCGGTGATCTTCGCGGCCATCACGGTGCCGACGCAGGTCATCGTCGGCGACCAGCACGGCCTGGTCGCGCTGGAACACCAGCCGATCAAGGTCGCGGCGATGGAAGGCCACTGGGATCACTATCCCAAGGGCGAAGGCGTGCCGCTGGTGCTGTTCGCCGTGCCCAATGAAAAGGCCGAGCGCAACGACTACGAGGTGGCGATCCCGAAGCTGGGCAGCGTGATCCTGACCCACACGCTCGACGGTGAGGTGCAGCCGCTGAAGTCGGTGCCGGCCAGCGAGCGGCCGCCGGTGAAACCGGTGTTCTATGCATTCCGGGTGATGGTCGGACTGGGCACGCTGATGCTGCTGTTGGCGATGGCGTCGCTGTGGATGCTCTGGCGCGGTCGCCTGTACCAGTCGCGGATCGTGCTGCTGGGCTGGAAGACGCTGATGCTCTCCGGCTTCGTCTGCATCCTCGCCGGCTGGTACGTGGTCGAGATCGGTCGCCAGCCCTATGTCATCTACGGCCTGTTGCGCACCGCCGACGCGGTCAGCCCGATCCTCGCCGCGGCCAGTGTGATGACCTCGCTGATCGTCTATGCGCTGGTCTATGCCATCGTCTTTGGCGCCGGCATCTGGTACCTGCGCAAGCAGGTGCTGAAGGGCCCGCTGCCGCACGAACCGCCGCAGCACACCGAAGGCGGCGACAAGACGCCGGCGCGGCCGCTGTCTGCAGCAGTGGACGACAGCGCGGTTGATGGCCGCACGGTTGCTGGCAGCACAGTTGAAAGCAGCCCGGAGGGCGCGTGATGGACATGGCGACCGTGCTGCCGGTGGTGTGGTTCGGCGTGATCGGATTTGGCGTACTGATGTACGTCGTGCTCGACGGCTTCGTGCTCGGCCTGGGCATCCTGGCGCCGTTCGCCGAAGACGAGCACCAGCTCGACCACATGATGAACACCGCCGCCCCGATCTGGGACGGCAACGAGACCTGGCTGGTGCTCGGCGGCGCCGGCCTGCTGGCCGCGTTCCCCAAGGCCTACGCGGTGGTGCTGTCGGCCTTGTACCTGCCGGTGCTGCTGATGCTGATCGCCCTGGTCTTCCGCGGCGTCGCCTTCGAGTTCCGCTTCAAGGCGCATCGCAGCAAGCCGGCCTGGGGTGCGGCGTTCTCGCTGGGCTCGATGCTGGCCGCCTTCGCCCAGGGCGTGATCCTGGGCTCGCTGGTCGAAGGCATGCCGCTGCAGGGCGGAAAGTACCTGGGCGGCGTGTTCGGCTGGTTCAGCCCGTTCTCGATGCTGACCGGCGTGGCGGTGGTGTTCGGCTACGCGCTGTTGGGCTCGACGTGGCTCATCCTCAAGACCGAGGGCCGCATGCAGCTGATCGCACGCAGCCTGACCCGCCCGCTGGTGCTGGTCGTGGTCGCCTTCATGGGGCTGGTCAGCGCCTGGCTGCCGTTCCTGGACTCGCGGATCATGGCGCGCTGGTTCGACGGCCCGAACTTCTGGTGGCTGGCGCCAGTGCCGCTGCTGGCCCTGGCCAATGCGTTCGCCCTGTGGCGGGCGGCGATGCGCGAGGGCCGCGATGCCGCGCCGTTCCTGCTCACCCTGTGCTTCTTCGCACTCGGCTTCGCCGGGCTGGTCCTGGGTATCTGGCCCAACATCGTGCCGCCGGCCCTGACGATCTGGGATGCGGCCTCGCCGCCGTCCTCGCAGGGCTTCGTGCTGGTCGGCCTGATCGTCCTGCTGCCGGCCATCCTGGGCTACACCTACTGGTCCTACAGCGTGTTCAGGGGCAAGGTCGCGGCGGACGCCGGCTACCACTGATTGCTGCGCCGTCGCCTTTACCATTGGCGCCCAATCCTGAATCCCCCGTTGTGCGCGTGCGCCACAACGACAGGTATGCTGTGTCCAACATCACGTTGCGGCCGTATTTGCCGCTGCTTTCGTCCGGACCGATGCAAGCCTACGTCTACAAGAGCCTCCGCAAGGCCGACACCTACGTGTACCTCGCCAAGCGCGACGACTTCGCGCGCCTGCCCGAACCGCTGCGTTCGCAGCTGGGGGCGATGCAGTTCGTCCTCGAATTGGTGCTGACGCCGGAACGCAAGCTTGCGCGCGGCGACGTGGCCGTGGTCCGGGAGAATCTGTCGGCGCGCGGTTTCCACCTGCAGTTCCCGCCGACCCAGGCCGATCCGATGACGGAGGACTGGGGCACCGATGCCTGAGCAGATTCCGCTGCGAACCTCACCGCCGCCGCGACCCTCGCCGTCGCTGCCTATGCGGCTGGGCGGCCTGCTGGCCGGCGCGATCGCGCTGGGCCTGGTCGCCGGCCTTGGCGGCATCGTCGCCGTGCTGGCTGGCGTTGTGGCGCAACCGCTGGCGGCGCTGGCCGTGCGCGGCTGGCGCGATGGCGGCCTGCCGACACGCAGCGAGGCAGTGCGCGAGGCCGGTGTGCTGGCGCTGCTGTGGGCGGCGGCAGTCGCGGTCCTGGCCGCGGTCGTCGCCTGGCCGCTGTCTTCACTGCTGCAGACCGGGTCGCTGACTTCGGCACTTGGCCTCAGTGCGGTCGTCGGCGTGGCCCTGCTCGGATTGTGGCGGCTGTGGCCGCTGTGGCTGGGCATGGAGCGCGAAGGCGGACCGCTGCGCGAGCACTGGCAGGCCCTGGGCGAACTCGAACTCAGCGCCTGGCGCGGGCTCGGCGTTGCCGCGATCGTGCTGGCGCTGGCCGCGGCGGTGCTGATGCTGGCCTGGCCGGGACTGCTCGGCGCCGGTACACGCTGGATCCTCGCCGTCGTGTTCGCACTGGCCGCACCGGGCCTGCACCTCGTCCTGCAGCAAGTGGCTCCGGCCGATCCGCTGCCGGGATTCGCCTACGACGATGACGGGGAAGAAGACGAGGAACCCGTTGCCCTCGTCGACGGCGAACCGCTGGCCCCGGCGCTGTACGCCGCGGCTCGCAGCGGTCGCGTTGAACGTGCGCTGGAACTGATCGAACTGGGCGCCGACGTCACCGCGCCGCCGCCGGCCGACGAGCGAGACCAGCGCAGCCTGGCCGTGCTCGCCGCGGTGCTGCCCGACCTGCGCCTGCTGCGCACGCTGATCGCCAACGGCATCGACCTCAATGTCACGCACGCCGGCATGAACCCACTGCTGGCCGCCACCCGCGACAGCTGGCACGGGCGTCCGGACGCGGTCATGACCCTGCTTGCCAATGGCGCCGACCCGCGCCTGACCGACGCCGAGGGCAACACCCCGCTTCACCATGCCGCGCGCAGTTCCGACCCGGGCGTGGCGGCGCTGCTGCGCGATGCCGCGGCCGAGCTGGATCCGCTCAACCACGACGGTCTGTCGCCGCTCGGCGTCGCCTGCGCCGGCGGCAACTGGCGCCTGGCCAAGTTCCTGCTCGAGCGCGGTGCGCGCCCGGAGCCGGCCGGTGGCCAGCCGGTGCTGCTCGCCGCCGCCGGTGGCGACGAGGACGACGTCGCCGGCGTTGGCCTGCTGCTCAAGCACAAGGCGCGCGTGGACGGGCGTGACCGCCGCGGCCGCAATGCATTGCACGAAGCCGCCTACGCCGGCCACCTCGACATTGCCGCGGCGTTGCTCGCCGCCGGCGCCGACGCCGATTCGCGCGACCTGGAAGGACGCAGCCCGGTGCTCGAAGCGGCACGCGGCGGCCATCTCGATCTGCTCGAACGCCTGCTCACGCAACTGCCGCGCGGTGGCGCCGACGCCGCCCTGGCCATCGACAGCCGCGGCCGCAACGCGCTGGTGCTGGCATGCATGGCCGAGTCGCCGTCTCCGGCGCTGGTGCAGCGCCTGCTTGATCTGGGCGTGGACGCCGAGCAACGCGACGCCGACGGCAAGCGCGCGATCGACCGCGCTGCCGAAGCCGGGCGCTGGTCGCTCGTGGCCGCGCTCGACCGCGCCTATCCGTTGCCGTCCGCGCTCAGCGAGGAAGGCGAGGACGATGCGCCGTTGCCCGATCGCGCGCCGACCGTGCTGCTGCGCGATGGCCTGCGCGACGGCCGCGCCGGAGAGCTGGGTGGACTTGCGCAGCTGCTCAGCGCCAGCGAACGCGGCGCGCTCCTGCACGACGACGAATCGGCGGTCTCCGCCACGCGCGTGGACTGGCTGCTGGCGCAGGGCGCCGATGCCGAAGCGCGCAACGCGGCCGGCGATACCCCGGTGATGGCATTGCTGGCACGTGGCGGCGACGCCCTGCCGTCGCTGCTGGCGTTGCTGCGCCGCGGCGCTTCACCGGCCGGTGCCGGTGGCCTCGCCCGCTTCCTCGCCGCCTGCCATGGCGGCGACGCCGACGGCGCAGCGGCGGAGTCGCTGGCGCTGGAACTGATCGAACGCGGCGCAGACCCGTTCGCGCGATCGCCCGCCGGCGATCCTGCGCTGGCGTTGGCGGTGCGACTGGACTGGCCGCGCGTCGTCGAACGCCTGCTCGCAATCGGCGTCGACCTCAATGCCCGCGACAGCCATGGCATGAGCGCGCTGCACCTGGCCGCCGCACTGGGACGCGACGGCATGCTCAAGCGCCTGGTGGCGCAGGGCGCCGCTCCCGACCTGGTGGCCGCCGACGGCCAGACCCCGTTGGGCGTGGCACTGGCTTCGGGCCGGCGCGACCTCGCCGACTGGCTCGACTGGCGCGGCTGGCCGTTGCCGCGGCGTCCGCTGCAAGCGCAGGACGTGCCCGCGGCCGCGATCATGGGCGATGCCGACGCAGTGCGCCGCCTGCTCGACCTGGGCCTGGCGGTCGACGCGGTCGACGCACAGGGCTGCACGGCGCTGCTGCGTGCGTCCGGTGGCGGACACCGTGCCGTCGTGGACCTGCTGCTGGCGCGCGGCGCCGACCCGAAGGCGACGGCCAATTCCGGCGCGACGCCACTGTCGGCGGCGGTGAGCATGCGCCATGCAGAAATCGTCGATCGACTGATCGCTGCCGGCGCGCCGCTCGAACAGCGGTTGCCCGGTGACCTCACCGTGCTGATGGTCGCCTGCGCACTCGGACTGACCGACCTGGCCGCGCGCCTGCTCGCCGCCGGTGCCGACGTCCAGGCCTGCGATGCGCAAGGCCGCCAGGCGCTGCACTGCGCGGCGATGTACGGCTTCAATGCGCGCGAACGTTCGCGCCTGGTGGCGCTGTTCGACACCCTGCTGCTGGCCGGCGTCGACGCCGATCATCCGGCGGCCGGCGCCACGCCGCTGCTGCTGTTGCTGGGTGCGCGCGCCGAACCCGGCACGGGCGCCGACGAGGACGTGCTGATCGCCGGCATGCAGCTGCTGATCGACCACGAGGCCGCGCTCGACGCCAAGGACCCGCGTGGCTTCGGCCCGCTGCACCTGGCGGCGCTGCACGGCCTGCTGCGCGTGGTCCAGTTCCTGATCCGCGCCGGCGCCGATCCGGACCTGCGCGACGCGCTCAACCGCACCCCGCGCGAGATCGCGGTGATGCGCGGTTTCATCGACATCGCCGCGGAGTTCGCGCCGCCGGCCTCAGGCCAGAACGTGTCGATGGCGCGCTTCCTGCGCGAACCGCGCTGACGCCTCGGCATTGCTCACGTCATCCCGGCGAACGCCGGGGTGACGTGGTTACTCCTCGTCCAGCACGTTCGCCTCGTTGCGCGTCGCATCGGCGATCTGGCCGAGCATGCCTTCGCCGAAGTCGGCGTTGAACAGTTCCTCCAGTTCGCGTCGCGCATCCTGCGTCGACTGCAGCAGCGCGTCCTCGTCGTCGCGGATCAGGTACTGCGCGCGCAGCAGCCGCTGGTCGTGCTCGCGGAAGCGCTCGGCATGGTCGCGCGCCACGTCCTCCGGCAGACCCAGTTCGACCAGCACCTTCTCGCCCATGCGCAGGCTGCTGTAGAAGGTTTCGCGCAGCGCCCGCGCGCCCAGGTCCATCAGCTCCCAGGCGTGGCGGCGGTCGCGCGCGCGCGCGAACACCGTCGCCTCCGGATACAGGCGGCGGATGGTGCTCACGGTGTGCAGGTTCTCCTCGACGCTGTCGATGGCGACCACGAACACCTTGACGTTGGCCGCACCGGCCGAGCGCAACAACTCGCTCTTGGCCGGATCGCCGTAGTAGACCGGGTTGCCGAAGCGGCGCACGAAGTCGACCTGGTCGGCGCTGTGCTCGATGCCGATGAAGGGAATCTTCTGCGCCACCAGCAGGCGCGCCACGATCTGACCGAAGCGCCCGAAGCCGGCGATCATCACCTGCGGCTGGCCGTCGTCGGGGAAAGTGTCGAACTCGCGCTCCTGCTTGCGCGTGCGGTTGGAGGCCAGCAGGCGCCCGATCGCGATCAGCAGCAACGGCGTCAACGCCATCGACACGCCCACCGCCGCGGCCAGGCGGTCGCGCACCGGGTCCTCGATCAGGCCCGCCTTCACGCCTTCGTTGAACACCACGAACGCGAACTCGCCGCCCAGAGCCAGCACGCCGCCCAGCTTCAGCGCCGCGCGCGGATCCAGCCCGCCCGGTCGCCGCCCGATCAGGTAGAGGATGGCGAACTTCACCACCATCAGCACGGCTACCAGGCCGGTGATGATCCACGGCTCCGACAGCACCCGCTGCAGGTCGATGCTCATGCCCACGGCGATGAAGAACAAGCCGAGCAGCAGGCCCTTGAACGGATCGATCTGCGCTTCCAGTTCGTGGCGGAATTCCGAGTCGGCCAGCAGCACGCCGGCGATGAACGCACCCAGGCCGGCAGACAGCCCCGCGATCTGCATCAGCCATGCGCTGCCCAGCACCGTCAGCAACGCCGCGCCGGTGAACACCTCGGGCATGTTCGCGCGCGCGACCACGCGGAACACATGCCGCAGCAGCACGCGACCGCCGATCACCAGCGCCGCCATTGCGCCGACGGCCTTGACCACCTCTTCCCAGCTGAACTCGGCGGCGCCGGCGCGGCCCAGCAGCGGGATCGCCGCCAACAGCGGGATCGCCGCAAGATCCTGGAACAGCAGGATGCCGAACGCGACACGACCATGGTCGGTGGTCAGTTCCTTGCGTTCCGACAGCAGTTGCAGACCCACCGCCGTGGACGACAGCGTCAGGCCGAGGCCGACGACGATCGCCGCCTGCCACCTCACGCCGGCGACCATCGACAAACCGCCCAGGGCCAGGCCGGTCAGCAGCACCTGCAGCCCACCGATGACGAACACCGGCTTGCGCATCACCCGCAGGCGCGCGGCCGACAGCTCCAGTCCGATCACGAACAGCAGCATCACCACGCCGATTTCGGCGGCGGTGAGCACGCGCTCGGCCTCGGTGACGACGCGGAAGCCGTACGGCCCCAGCGCCACGCCCGCGGTCAGGTAACCCAGCACCGCGCCCAGCCCGAAGCGGCGGAACACCGGCACCGCGATCACCGCGGCCAGCAGGAACACCAGAGCCAATTCAAGACCGCCGCTGTGCATGAGCACCTCCTGGACGGAGTATAGGTGGCGCGCATCGCATCCCGACTGCAGCGCCTTCACCCGGACCCACTGCGATGCGCCGGCAAGCGGCAAGGGCTTGCATGGAGCCCCGTTTCCGGTTCTGATCTTCGCAGCTCATGGATGGGGGAGATCGCATGGCAAGGCAGGGATGGCTGGCGCTGGCACTGGTGCTGCTGGGCACGGTGGCGCAGTCGCAGGCGCAAACGCGGTCGCGCGCGCCGGAGGAAGTGCGAAAGCAGATCGTGGTCACCATGCTGGTGACCGGTACGGTCGATATCGAACGCGATGGCAGCGTCAGCGGTCACGCCGTCGACAAGGTCGACGCGTTGCCAGAATCTGTCGTCCAGCTGGTCGACGCCGCCGTGGCCACCTGGCGCTTCGACCCGGTAATGGCTGCGGGCCAGGCAGTCGCCGCGCGCAACCATTTCAGCCTCAGGGTCGTGGGCAACCAGGGCGACAACGGCGACTTCTCGCTGAAGATCGCGGGCGTCAGTTTTGGCAAGGGTGACGACGAGGGGATCCCGACCCGGCGTGGTCGACTGGCGCCGCCGCGCTATCCCCAGGGCCTGGCGCAAGGCGGCATCGGCGGCACGGTCTATCTCATAGTGCGGATCGGTCGCGACGGCAGCGTCGAGGACGTCATCGCACGCCAGGTCAATCTGCGTGTCGCGGCGAGACCGAAGGAGATGGAGCGCTTCCGCAAGGAGTTCGCCGACGTCTGCGTCACCAAGGCGCGCCAGTGGAAGTTCGATCCGCCGAAAAAGGGCGAGGACGTGGCGGCATCGTCGTGGTCCGTGCGGATTCCGGTCGACTTCTACGCACCGGACCGGCCGCAGCCGGCGTACGGACACTGGGAAGCCTACGTCCCCGGCCCGCGCGTGGCGGTGCCGTGGCGGGACAACGCAGACGACGCGCGCGATCCCGTCGACGCGATCGCCGCCGGCGGCGTCTATTCCGACAACGACACAGGCCCGCGCCTGCTGACACCGGCAGGGCAGGGGTAGGAGACGCCAATGAAATTCATCCGATGGATTGCGACGTTGAGCCTGATGTTCTGGTTCACCGCTGCCCTGGCCGCCGGCCCCGCTGCGGTGCGCAAACAGGTCGAATCGACGCTGCTGGTGGCTGGCATGATCGACATCGAGCCCGACGGCAGCGTCAGCGGCTATACCCTCGACCGCGGCGCGGAGTTGCCGCCAGTGGTCACCGCGCTGCTCGACAAGGCCACGCCGGGCTGGAAGTTCGAGCCAGTCGAGATCGCAGGCAAGCCGGCGAGGGTGCGTACCGCGATGAGCGTCCGCCTGGTGGCCAGGCGCGCGGCAACGGGCGACGGTTTTGATGTCCGCATCGCCGCCGGAAACTTCGGCAATCCGAACGAGGAAGGATCCCTCGCGAGCGCATCGTTGAAGCCGCCGGCTTATCCGATGGACGCCGCAAGCGCAGGCGTCTACGGCACGGTCTATTTGATTGTCCGCATTGGCCGCAACGGCAACGTCGAGGACGCCATCGCCGAACAGGTCAACATGAAGGTCATCGACAGCGAGGCCGGGCTGGAGCGCTGGCGCCGCGTGCTGGCGAAGGCGGCGGTGCGCGGTGCGAGCGCCTGGACGTTCACCCCGCCGACGCGCGGCGACGAAGTCGATGCCCCATTCTGGCTGGCGCGCGTTCCGGTCGACTTCGTTGCCCACGACGCCAAACCGCTGAAGTACGGCGAGTGGGAGGCGTACGTCCCGGGCCCAAGGCAAAGCGCGCCATGGATTGGCGCGATGGATACCTCACTGGGCGCCGATGCCGTCGCCAATGGCGCCATTCAACCGTTGGGAACCGGGCCGAAACTGCTGACGCCGATCGGCGGCTGATCCCGCGGATGCACCAACAAAAACGCCCCGCATCGCGGGGCGTTTTCGTTACGGCGGGCGCCGGACTCAGCGCTTCATCGAACTGAAGAACTCGTCGTTCGACTTGCTCGTCTTCATCTTGTCGAGCAGGAACTCCATCGCGCCGATCTCGTCCATGCCGTGCAGCAGCTTGCGCAGGATCCAGATCTTCTGCAGCAGTTCCGGCTCGATCAGCAGGTCCTCGCGGCGGGTGCCCGAACGGTTGATGTTGATCGCCGGGTAGACGCGCTTCTCGGCGATACGACGGTCCAGGTGCACTTCCGAGTTGCCGGTGCCCTTGAACTCTTCGTAGATCACCTCGTCCATCTTGCTGCCGGTGTCGATCAGCGCGGTGGCGATGATGGTCAGCGAGCCGCCTTCTTCAACGTTGCGCGCGGCACCGAAGAAACGCTTCGGGCGGTGCAGGGCGTTGGCGTCGACACCACCGGTCAGGACCTTGCCCGACGACGGCACGACGTTGTTGTAGGCACGGGCCAGGCGGGTGATCGAGTCGAGCAGGATGACCACGTCGCGCTTGTGTTCGACCAGGCGCTTGGCGCGCTCGATCACCATTTCGGCGACCTGCACGTGGCGCGCGGCCGGCTCGTCGAAGGTCGAGGAGACCACTTCGCCGCGCACGGTGCGCTGCATCTCGGTCACTTCTTCCGGACGCTCGTCCACCAGCAGCACGATCAGGTGCACGTCCGGGTGGTTGTGCGTGATGGCCGTGGCCACCTGCTGCATCATCATCGTCTTGCCGGCCTTGGGCGGCGAGACGATCAGGGCGCGCTGGCCTTTGCCCTGCGGCGCCATCAGATCGAGGATGCGGCCGGTGATGTCCTCGGTCGAACCGTCGCCGCGCTCGAGGCGGAACTTGCGGCGCGGGAACAGCGGCGTCAGGTTCTCGAACAGGACCTTGTTCTTGCTCGCTTCCAGCGGCTCGCCGTTGATCGTGTCGACCACGGCCAGGGCGAAGTAGCGCTCGCCGTCCTTGGGCCAGCGGATGCGGCCCGACAGATGGTCGCCGGTGCGAAGGTTGAAGCGGCGGATCTGGCTGGGCGAGATGTAGGTGTCGTCCGGACCGGCCAGGTAGCTGGCCTCGTGCGAGCGCAGGAAGCCGAAGCCGTCGGGCAGGATCTCCAGCACGCCGTCGGCGGCGACGCCTTCGCCGTGGCGGGTCAGTACCTTGAGCAGGGCGAAGATGACGTCCTGCTTGCGGGCACGGGCGACGCCTTCCTGGATCTGCAAGGTGTCGGCGAGGTCGAGCAGCTTGTTCGCCGGCATCCGCTTGAGGTCGCCCAGCGAGTACTGCGGGAAGCCCTCGGGGACCTGCGGGTGCGGGCGCGGCACGAACTGCTCGCCGTTGCCGCCGTCGTCCTCCATGCCACCCTGGAAGCGGTCGCGCTGGCGGTCACGGCGGTTGCGGAAGCGGTCGCGGCGGTTGTTGCGGCCGCCTTCGTCGCCACCCTGGCCCTGCTGGCCCTGCTGGCCTTGACCACCCTGACCTTGCTGCTGGCCGCCCTGGTTGCGGTGTTGATTCTGGCCCGGGCCCTGGTTCTGACCGCCCTGGCCACGCTGGCCCTGGCCGCCTTCGCCGCCCTGCTGGGGCGGGGCGCCATCGGCACGGGATTCGGCGCGGGATTCAGTGGGAGCGGCGGCCGGAGCGGGCGCGCTGGGAGCCGGGGCAGCCGGCGGCGGAGCTTCCGCACGCGGCGCCGGGGCGCTTTCGGATGGGGTCTGTGTGGCGGCGGCGTTGTCGGCTGCCTTGCTCACACGCGGCTTGCGCACGCGCTTTTCGGCGGTGTCGCCAGCGTCAGGGGTGTTATCGGACAAGCAGGGATTCCTCGCTGAGGCGAGCGCTCGCAGAGGGCGAGCGGGACGTCGGGGACGATTGGTTCAAGAAGGGGTGCGGCGCCGCGACAAGTCACGCGACACGTCTTACGGGAACGCCGGGTAGGACGAAACTAGCACTGCCACAGCGCGGCGGCAAGCGTCCGGACAGGGGGCGTTCACATCGCCGGGGCGGGCCGGCGGAGCTGCGCCCGCAGGGCGGACGCAGCCGGTGGGCTCGTTGCCAGGCCGGGGCCCGGCCTCAGAGCGCCTTGTCGATCATCTGGCTCAGCTGGGCCTTGCCCACCGCGCCGATCTGGGTGGCCTGGACCTGGCCGTTCTTGAACAGCAGCAGCATCGGGATGGAGCGCACGTGGTACTTCATCGCCGTGTTGCGGTTGTGGTCGACATTGACCTTGGCGATCTTGACCTTGCCCTCATAGGTGGCGGCCAGCTCGTCCAGGGCCGGGGCGATCATCTTGCACGGGCCGCACCATTCCGCCCAGAAGTCCACCAGGACCGGTTCGGACGACTGCAGCACGGCGGCATCGAAATCGGCATCGCCGACGTGCAAAATTTTCTCGCTCACGGGGTTCTCCTGCGGGTTGGATCGACGGCCGGGGGGCGGCACGGGCCGCCGGCCCGGCTGGGGCCGGCCCGGAACCGGCGGTGCCGGATCGGGCGTTACGGTAAACTGGGGCGTTTCGCGGCGACTTCAAGCCCGCCGCCGACACCGAACCTAGCCGGCACCCATGAGGAATGACCCTCTCAGGGACCGGCCCCGGCAGTCTGCGATGGCGGACGCCACCCACGCAAGCGCACCGGTGCAAAACTGCATGCTGCAGGTAGCACGGTCCCGCGGACAGACTGAATCTGATGAGCGACAAGCCCCTAACCGATATTTCCTTCTCCACCTTCGACCTGCATCCGAGCCTGCTGGCCGGACTCGAGGCCGCAGGTTTCACCCGCTGCACGCCGATCCAGGCGCTGACGCTGCCACTCGCGCTCAATGGCCGTGACGTTGCCGGCCAGGCCCAGACCGGCACCGGCAAGACGCTGGCGTTCCTGGTCGCGGTGATCAACCGGCTGCTGACGCGTCCGGCCCTGGCCGAACGCAAGCCCGAGGACCCGCGCGCGCTGATCCTGGCGCCGACGCGCGAACTGGCGATCCAGATCCACAAGGACGCGGTCAAGTTCGGCAGCGACCTGGGCCTGAAGTTCGCCCTGGTGTACGGCGGCGTCGACTACGACAAGCAGCGCGAGCTGCTGCAGAAGGGCGCCGACGTCATCATCGCCACCCCCGGCCGCCTGATCGACTACGTCAAGCAGCACAAGGTCGTGTCGCTGCACGCCTGCGAGATCTGCGTGCTCGACGAAGCCGACCGCATGTTCGACCTGGGCTTCATCAAGGACATCCGCTTCCTGCTGCGCCGCATGCCGATCCGCACCGAGCGGCAGACGCTGCTGTTCTCGGCCACGCTCAGCCATCGCGTGCTGGAGCTGGCGTACGAGCACATGAACGAGCCCGAGAAGATCGTCGTCGAGACCGAGTTCATCACGGCCGCGAAGGTCCGCCAGAAGGTCTACTTCCCGGCCGACGAAGAGAAGATCCCGCTGCTGCTGGGCCTGCTGTCGCGCAGTGAAGGCGCGCGCACGATGGTGTTCGTCAACACCAAGGCGTTCGTCGAGCGCGTCGCGCGTTCGCTGGAGCGCGGCGGCTACCGCGTCGGCGTGCTGTCGGGCGACGTGCCGCAGAAGAAGCGCGAGTCGCTGCTCAACAAGTTCCAGAAGGGACAGCTCGAGATCCTGGTCGCCACCGACGTGGCCGCGCGCGGCCTGCACATCGACGGCGTCTCTCATGTCTACAACTACGACCTGCCGTTCGATGCCGAGGACTACGTCCACCGCATCGGCCGCACCGCGCGCCTGGGCGCCGAGGGCGACGCGATCAGCTTCGCCTGCGAGCGCTACGCGATGTCGCTGCCGGACATCGAGGCCTACATCGAGCAGAAGCTGCCGGTGGTGGCGGTTGAACCCGACCTGCTGGTTGCGCTGCCGCGCGCGCCGCGCGAAGTGCCGGCCGGCGAGCCGGGCGAAGAAGAAGAGAGCATTGGCGCCATCTTCAAGGAAGCGCGCGAGCAGCGTGCGGCCGACGAGGAGCGTCGTGGTGGTGGTCGCAGTGGCGGCGGTCGCAGCGGCAGTGGCGCCGGCGGCCCGCGCCGCAGCAGCGGTGGTCGCAGCGATGGTCGCCCTGGCGAGCGCCGTGAAGGCGGCGCGCCGCGTGGCGAGCGCAAGCCGCGCGCGGCCGCAGCCATGGCCGAAGGCGGTGCAGCCGTTGTCGCCGCGCCTGTCGCTGCGGCGGTCACGGCGCCGACCCCGGGCCTGGACGATGCCGAGCGCGCACCGCGCAAGCGCCGTCGCCGTCGCGGTGGCAAGCGCGTGGAGGGCAATGGCGAGGCCACGGCCGCCGTCGCCACGCCGTCGGGCAAGGCCACCCAGGTGCATGCACAGAAGCCGAAGGCCGGTGCCGCGTCCGCCGAGAAGCCGGGCCTGCTCAACCGCATCGGCCGCAGTCTCAAGTCGCTGATCACCCGCGCACCGCGCAGCCAGCACTGAGCCTTGAGCCCCTCTCCCGCGTGCGGGAGAGGGGTTGGGGTGAGGCAGTAGCACGGCGCCGCAAGTGGCGCTCTCATCCGCCCTCCGGGCACCTTCTCCCGCACGCGGGGGAACGGACGCGTCTGTGCCAACCGGATCACCGTCGCGGTTTTCGCCCCGCCGCTGGCCTTCCTTGCCCGCGCCGCCGATACTTGGCGGCATCAGCAAGCACCGGTGAGCGATGAGCGTCCTGCGCTTCGACAATGTCAGCAAGCGATACAGCGGCGGCCACGACGCGCTGAGCGAAGTGAGCTTCGAAGTGGCGCCGGGCGAGATGTTGTTCGTGACCGGCCATTCCGGTGCCGGCAAGAGCACCCTGCTCAAACTCATCCATCTCTCCGAACGGCCCAGCCGCGGCGCGGTGCTGTTCGGCGACCGCAACCTGCTCAAGGTGCGCGGGCGTCGCATCGCCCTGCACCGGCGCGAAGTCGGCGTGGTCTTCCAGGACCATCGCCTGCTCGCCGATCGCAGCGTCGCCGACAACGTCGCCCTGCCGCTGATCCTGCGTGGCCTTCGCCGTGGCGATATCGGCAAGCGCGTGCGCAGCGTGCTCGACAAGGTCGGCCTGGGCGCTCGCGCCGAGGCATTGCCGACGCAGCTGTCGGCCGGTGAGCAGCAGCGTGTCGGTATTGCCCGCGCCATCGTCGGCGAACCGCGCCTGCTGGTCGCCGACGAACCCACCGGCAATCTCGACCCCACCTTGTCGGCGGAGATCATGGCGCTGTTCGAGTCGCTGCCCGAGCGCGGCACCAGCGTGCTGGTCGCCAGCCACGACCTGGCGCTGGTCAAGCGCATGAAGAAGCGCGTGCTCGTACTCAACCAGGGCCGCCTGGTCGATGACATTTCGCCCGAGGACCTGGCCCAGTGAGCGCCACGTCGCCGGAAGCGGCCAAGCCGCAGCCCGCAGCCGCCAAGCCGCGCCCACAGGCGCCGCGTTCGCGCCTGGGTGCCTGGTTCGACCATCATCTCTACAGCCTCGTCGCCAGCCTCGGTCGGATGTTCCACAAGCCCTGGGCGACCGCACTCACCATTGGCGTGATGGCGGTGGCGATCACTCTGCCGCTGGGCCTGTGGGCGGCGCTGGGCAATATCGAACGCTTCACCGGCTCGGTGCAGCAGGCGCGCCAGATCAGCCTGTTCCTCAAGCCCTCGGTTGCGCTCGACCGCGCCCGTGCGCTCGCCGACGAGCTGCGCGGTCGCGCCGATGTCGCCGCGCTCGAACTGCGCACGCCCGAGCAGGGCATGCAGGAACTGCGTGAGCGCAGCGGCCTGGGCGACGCGATATCCGCGGTCGCGTCCGATGAAGGCGAGGGCAATCCGTTGCCGAGCGTGCTGATCGTCAGCCCGAAGGGCGACGAGGCCCAGCTCGCCGCATCGCTCGAGAACCTGCCCGAAGTCGACGTCGTCCAGCACGATGCCGGCTGGCGCCAGCGCCTGGACAGCTGGCTGCGTTTCGGCGTGCGCCTGGCCTGGGTGCTGGGCATGCTGCTGGGCCTGGGCGCGCTGCTGGTGGTCGGCAACACCGTGCGCCTGGACATCCAGTCGCGACGCGAAGAAATCGCCGTGCTGCAACAACTCGGCGCCACCGACGGTTTCATCCGTCGCCCGTTCCTCTATCTCGGCCTGAGCTACGGTCTGGTTGCGGGCCTGATCGCGCTGGCCCTGCTCACCGCGGCCGACCTGGCGCTGCGCGTGCCGCTGGCCGACCTCGCCCGCAGCTACGGCAGCAGCTTCGCGCTGGAGGGTTTCGACCTGGCGCATGCGGGTGCGATTGTTTTCGGGTCCGGCCTGCTCGGCTGGATCGGTGCCGGTTTCGTTACCGGTCATTACCTGCGCCAGACCCGGCCCATTTCGTAAGTGATCCAGGCATGAGTTCCCACGACCTTCGACACCTCGCCAGCACCGCGCCGCGGATCATGGTCGTGGACGGTTCCAAGCTGGTGCGCAAGCTGATCGGCGACGTGCTCACGCGCGAACTCGCCGACGCGGTGGTCGTGCCGTGTGCGGGCATCGCCGAAGCACAGGCGGCGCTGGCCGAAGGCCCGGTCGATCTGGTCACCACATCGCTGTCGCTGCCCGACGGCGACGGCATCGCCCTGGCGCGCGCCGTGCGCGAGTCGGCCGGTCAGGCCTACGTGCCGATCATCGTCGTCTCCGGCGACGCGCAGTCGCACCTGGAATCGCGCAGCTTCACCGAAGATGTCACCGACTATTTCGACAAGGGCCTGGGCCACAGCGCGCTGGCGGCCTTCATCCGCGGCTACGTGCAGCCGCAGCCGATCCCCGGCGCGCGCGTGCTCTACGTCGAGGACAGCAAGGTCGTCGCCCTGGCAACCAAGCGCATGCTCGAACGCGCCGGCCTGAGCGTGCTGCACTTCATCGGTGTCGAAGAAGCGCTGGAGTTCCTCGAGACCCGTCGCGGCCAGGACGACATCGGCGCCGACCTGGTGCTGACCGACGTCTATCTGAAAGGCGCGCTCAGCGGCAACGACCTGCTCGAACGCCTGCGCCACGACTTCGGCCACGGCAAGCGCCGCCTGCCGGTGCTGGTGATGACCGGCGACGCCAATGCCCACAACCAGAGCGCGCTGCTGCGCGCCGGCGCCAACGACCTGGTGCTCAAGCCGATTGAAGAGCGCCTGCTGATCACCAAGACGCTGTTCCAGCTGCGCCTGTCGCGGCTGCCGGAGCAGGCGGCACTGGACGCATGAACGACGGCGGCGAGCGGGCGGACCCGGGCGGCTCGGCCAGGATCCATCTCGAGCCGTCCTGGAAAGAACGGATAGGCGACTACCTGCAGCGTCCCGACATGCAGGCACTGTCGGGTTTCCTGCGCGATCGAAAGGCGGCCGGCGTGAATGTCTACCCGCCCGGTCCGAACATCTTCGCCGCCTTCGATGCGACCCCGTTTGATGACGTCAAGGTCGTCATCCTCGGCCAGGACCCGTATCACGGCCACGGCCAGGCCCACGGACTGTGCTTCTCGGTGTTGCCCGGCGTGCCGGTGCCGCCGTCGCTGCTCAACATCTTCAAGGAGATCGAACGTGACCTCGGCGTGGCCAGGCCCGACCACGGCTGCCTGCTGCCGTGGGCCCGCCGCGGCGTGCTCCTGCTCAATGCCGTCCTGACCGTCGAGGAGGGACGCGCCGGCGCGCACCAGGGCAAGGGCTGGGAAGGCTTCACCGACCACGTGGTCGACACGCTCAACCGCGAGCGCGAGGGCCTCGTGTTCCTGCTCTGGGGCAGCTACGCCCAGGCCAAGGGCAAGGTCATCGATTCGCGCCGCCACAGGGTCCTGCGTGCGCCCCATCCCTCGCCGCTGTCGGCCCATCGGGGTTTCCTCGGCAGTGGCCATTTTTCGGCGACCAACGAGTACCTGCAGCGCCGCGGCCAGGCCGGAATAGACTGGTCATTGCCGCCCCGGGCTGCCTTGGCTGTCTGACTGCGTCTGTGGCGCAATCCCCAACCTGAACAGTTCCATTGTTCTGCCACCGCAACAGTGCGGAACTTCCAGGGCCTTTAGCAGTCCTACAATCCGACTGCTAAGATGCCTGCCATGACCACGAACAGCCTTACAAACAGCGGCCTGTCCACTGCGCTGGTCGCCAACAACATCCCCGTGCCGAGCGCGCTGGGCTCGCTGGACGCCTACGTCAACGCGGTGCACCGCATCCCGGTGCTGACCGTCGAGGACGAGCAGGCGCTGGCCCGCCGTTTCCGCGAAGGCGAAGACCTCGACGCCGCCCGTGAGCTGGTGCACTCGCACCTGCGCTTCGTCGTGCACGTCGCCCGTGGCTACAACGGCTACGGCCTGCAGATCGGCGACCTGATCCAGGAAGGCAACATCGGCCTGATGAAGGCCGTGAAGCGTTTCGACCCCGATCAGGGCGTGCGCCTGGTGTCGTTCGCCGTGCATTGGATCCGTGCCGAGATGCACGAGTTCATCCTCAAGAACTGGCGCATCGTCAAGGTCGCCACGACCAAGGCGCAGCGCAAGCTGTTCTTCAACCTGCGCAAGTCCAAGACCCGCCTGGGCTGGATGAACGCCGAGGAAGTCCGTGCCGTGGCGCGCGACCTCAACGTCTCCGAGCGCGAAGTGCTGGAGATGGAGTCGCGTCTGTCGGGCCGTGACATCGGCTTCGACGCGCCGGACGAGGACGACGATGGCGCCCCGCCGTCGCCGGTGGCCTACCTGCGCGCCGATGGCGAGGATCCCTCGCAGACCTACGAGCGCGAAGACGAGGAAGACGGTCACCTGGCGCTGCTGCGCGAAGGCCTGCAGGAACTCGATGCGCGTTCGCGCGACATCATCAAGCGCCGCTGGCTCGACGACGAAAGCAAGATCACGCTGCAGGAACTGGCCGACGAGTACGGCGTCAGCGCCGAACGCATCCGCCAGATCGAAGCCAACGCGCTCAAGAAGATGCGCGCGCTGTTCGCGGCGTAAGCGTCAGCGGCATGCAATGCAGAACGGCCCGGGAAACCGGGCCGTTTTCGTTAGCAAAATGGATCCCGGCGTTCGCCGGGATGACGGAGCTCAGGGCGCCGGCTTGTCCTGCCCCAGGATGATCCGCGCGTGCCGCTGGTAGCTCCAGTACGCCCACGCCCAGTTGATCAGCACGATGATCCGGTTGCGGAAGCCGATGAGGAAGAACACGTGCGCCGCCAGCCAGAACCACCACGCCAGCAACCCTGACAGCTTGAAGCCATGCAGGTCGACGACCGCGGCCATGCGCCCGATCGTCGCGAGGTTGCCGAAATCGCGATAGCGGAACGCCGGTGCCGGCTTGCCCGAGAGCCGCGCGCGGATCGCCGCGGCGACGTGCGCACCCATCTGCTTCGCCGCCGGGGCCACGCCGGGCACCGGCTTGCCGTCCTGCACCACGCTGGCCAGGTCGCCGGCGACGAAGATCTCCGGATGGCCCGGCACGCTCAGGTCGGCCGCAACCGGCACGCGCCCGGCACGATCGAGCTCCACGCCAAGCAACGCCCCCAACGGTGATGCCGCAACGCCTGCGGCCCACAACACCGTGCGTGCGGGAACGAACTGCTCGCCCAATGTGTATCCACGCGCATCGATGCGGCTGACCGGCGTACCCGTCACCACCTCGACGCCGAGCTTCTCCAGCTGGCGCCGCGCCTTGTCGGACAGCGACTCGGGAAACGACGCCAGCACCCGTGGCCCGGCTTCCACCAGCCGGACGCGCGCATGCGAAGGATCGATGTTGCGGAACTCGCGCTTGAGCGTGTGCCGCGCGATCTCTGCGAGCGTGCCGGCCAGTTCGACACCGGTCGGGCCGCCGCCGACGACGGCGAAGCTCAGCCACGCCGAACGCTCCTCCGGGTCCTCGCACGCCTCTGCGCGCTCGAACGCCAGCAGCAGTCGCCGACGAATCGCCAGCGCGTCATCGAGCGTCTTCAGCCCCGGCGCATCCTTGCTCCATTCGTCGTGGCCGAAGTACGCGTGGGTGGCGCCGCTGGCCAGCAGCAGGCAGTCGTAGTCCAGTCGTTCGCCATCGGCAAGCGTCACCGCGCGCACCTTCGTATCGATGCCGGTGACCTCGCCCAGGCGCACCTCGACATTGCGCTGGTTGCGCAGGATGTGGCGCAGCGGCGCGGCGATGTCGGGCGACGACAGGCCGGCCGTGGCGACCTGGTAGAGCAGGGGCTGGAACAGATGATGGTTGCGGCGGTCGATCAGGGTGATGTCGACGTCGTCGCCCGCCAACGCACGCGTGGTCCACAGGCCACCGAAGCCGCCACCGACGACGACAACGCGGGGGCGTGCAGGAATCGAACTCATGCTTTGGCTGCTCCATGTTGCGCATCCACGTCTTCGTGGTCGCGATCAATGCGCGAGTGATGCTTGGTATCGCGCATGAACACATACACCAGCAGCGACACCGCCACGCAGGCCGTCACGTACCAGTAGAAGTACGACTCATGGCCGATCTGCTTGAACCACAGCGCAAGGTACTCGGCGGTGCCGCCGAACAGCGACACCGTCAGCGCATACGGCAGTCCGACCCCGAGCGCGCGAATGTGCGCGGGGAACAACTCGGCTTTCACCACCGCATTGATCGAGGTGTAGCCGCTGACGATGACCAGCCCGGTCATGACCCAGGCGAACGCGCTCCACACGCTGCCTGCCCCGGCGATGCCGCTGAGGATCGTATACGTGCACAGCGTGCCGAGCACGCCGAACGCGATCAGGATCGGACGCCGGCCGATGCGGTCCGACAGGGCGCCGACCAGCGGCTGCAGCAGCATGAACACCAGCAGCGATGCCGCCGACACCAGCGTCGCATCGGCCTTGCTGAAGCCGCCGGTGTTGACCAGGAACTTCTGCGGATACGTGGTGAAGGTATAGAACGAGAGCGTCCCGCCCATCGTCAGGCCGACGACAGTCAGCACCTCACGCGGATGCTGCAGCAATACGCGCAGGCTGCCACGCTGATTGTGATCCTGGCTTCTGGCGATGGCAAACGATTCGGTTTCCTGCATGCCGCGGCGCAGGTACAGCGCAGTCACCGCGCACAGCGCACCGACCACGAATGGGATCCGCCAGCCCCAGTCCTGCAGCTGCTCCTCGGTCAAGAGCAGGCGCTGCAGCAACACCAGCAATCCCAGCGCCAGCAGCTGCCCCATCACCAGCGTCACGTACTGGAAGCTCGACCAGAATCCGCGCCGACGCGCATCGGCCATCTCGCTGAGATAGGTCGCCGACGTGCCGTACTCGCCGCCAACGCTCAGGCCCTGCAGCAACCGCGCGAACACCAGCAGCGCCGGCGCGGCGATGCCGATGCGCTCATGGCCCGGCGCCACCGCGATCAGCAGCGAGCCGGCGCACATCAGCAGCACCGACAGCATCAGCGCCGCCTTGCGGCCGTGGCGGTCGGCATACAGTCCCATCAGCCAGCCGCCGACGGGACGCATCAGGAAGCCGACCGCGAACACCGCCGCGGTGTCGAGCAACTGCGCGGTGGTGTCGCCCTTGGGGAAGAAATGCGGCGCGAAGTAGATGGCGAACGCGGAGTAGGCGTACCAGTCGTACCACTCCACCAGGTTGCCGACCGAACCGCTGAAGATGCTGCGCAGGCGGTGGGCGGGAGTCATCCGGGTCGTCGCATCCATGCGCACAGTTTGCCCGAACTCAGCCCAGTCGCTGCGCCAGCAAGGCCTCGAGCTTGCGCTGGTCGGCTGCGAAGCGGCGGATGCCGTCGGCCAGCTTGTCGTTCGCCATCGCGTCCTCGTTGTGCTGCCAGCGGAATGCCGCTTCGTCGAGCGCCGCCGGTGCCGGAGCACGGTCGCCGGTGTCGTTGAGCGCGCGCGGCACGCCGCCTTCGCTTGCGGCCAGTTCGGCCAGCAGTTCTGGCGAGATGGTCAGGCGGTCGCAGCCGGCCAGCGCCAGCACCTGCCCGGTGTTGCGGAAGCTCGCGCCCATCACCACGGTGTTGAAGCCGTGGCGCTTGTAGTGGTGCCAGATGCGCGTGACCGACTGCACGCCCGGGTCATCCTGCGGCGTCGCCGGCTTCTCCGCGCCGTTGGCCAGGTGCCAGTCGAGGATGCGACCGACGAAGGGCGAGATCAGGAACACGCCGGCCTCGGCGCAGGCGACGGCCTGGGCGAACGAGAACAGCAGCGTGAGGTTGCAGTTGATGCCTTCGCGCTCCAGCTGCTCGGCGGCGCGGATGCCTTCCCAGGTCGACGCGGTCTTGATCAGCAGCCGCTCGCGACCGATGCCGGCCTTCTCGTACAGCGCGACCAGCTTGCGTGCCTTGGCCAGCGTGGCTTCGGTGTCGAAGCTCAGGCGCGCGTCGACTTCGGTCGAGACGCGGCCCGGGATCAACTTGAGGATCTCGGTGCCGATGGTGACTGCCAGCACGTCGGAGGCATCGGCGATGCGCTCGGCCAGGTCGGAACCGCGCGCCTGCGCCAGGGCTGCATCGATCAGCGGCGAATAGGCCGGGATGGAGGCAGCCTTGAGCAGCAGCGACGGGTTGGTGGTGGCGTCGAGCGGATGGAAGCGGGCGATCGCTTCGATGTCGCCGGTATCGGCGACGACGGCGGACAGGCTGCGCAGTTGTTCGAGCTGGCTGGTCACGATCTGGGGGGTCCTGGCGTCGATGGGTCGAGTGTTGGGGGCATTGTCCCCGATTAAATCATGGTAGCGCTAACATTCACCGCACGGTCCAACGTAATGCCGTCGCCTCCGCCCTGGGTTAGGCTCGGCGCGACCCCGCCTGGAAGCGTGTCATGGCCGAACCGCAACGCCGAATCGCCCTGCTGGTCGACGCCGACAACGCCCCGGCCGCCAAGATCGACGTGATCCTGGCCGAGGTCGCGCGCCACGGCGTCGCCAATGTCCGCCGCGCCTACGGCAACTGGAAAAGCCCGCACCTCAAGAGCTGGGAAGCGACGCTGCACGAATACGCGATCCGCCCGATCCAGCAGTTCGCCTACAGCAGCGGCAAGAACGCATCGGACATGGCGATGGTGATCGACGCCATGGACCTGCTGTACGCGCGCAACCTCGACGGCTTCGCGATCGTCTCCAGCGATGCCGACTTCACCCCGCTGGTGATGCGGCTGCTGACCGACGGGGTGAAGGTCTATGGCTTTGGCGAGAAGAAGACGCCGCTGCCGTTCGTCAATGCGTGCTCCAAGTTCACCTACCTCGAAGCCCTCGTCGAGCCCAGCACCGAAGCCACGGCGGTGGCGACAAAGCCGCGCACGGCCAAGGAACTTCGCGACGACACCCGCCTGCTGCAGATGCTGCGCAGCGCGGTCGAGTCGGCCAGCGGCGACGACGGCTGGGCGCACCTGGGCCAGGTGGGCCACCAGATCAGCAACCAGGCCTCGTTCGATTCGCGCAATTACGGTTTCCGCAAACTCAGCGACCTGATCGAAGCGACCGGCCTGTTCGACGTCAACCGCGAGAACCAGATCCTGTGGATCCGGCCGAAGCAGCGGGCGAAATCGAAGGCGGCGGAGAAAGGCGCCGGCGCATAGGCGGCACTCAAGCCGCGCTCAAGTAGCGGTCAATAGAGATCGACCGGGTCGACGTCGAGCGACCAGCGCACTTTGCGCGCGTCGGGCAGGGCATGGATCGCCGGCATCGCGGCATCGAGCGCCATGTGCAGCGTGCGACGGTCCTGCGCCGACAGCAGCAGCTGCGCGCGCTGGTAGCCGGCGCGGCGTGGCATCGGCGCCGGCAGCGGGCCGTGCAGGTCGAGTGCGGCGCCGGTGTCGTGCAATGCCGCGCGCGCGGAACGCAGGAAGTTCTCGCAGGCCTCGGTGTGCCTGGCTTCGGCGCGAATCATCGCCATGTGCGCGAACGGCGGGAAACCCGCGGCCTCGCGCTGCGCCAGTTCTTCCTCGGCGAAGGCGGCGTAACCACCGGTCAGCAGTGTCGCCAGCAGCGGATGGCCGGGATGGTGCGTCTGCAGCAGCACTTCACCGCGTCGCTCGGCGCGACCGGCGCGACCGGCGACCTGGATCAGCAACTGCGCCAGTTTCTCAGGAGCGCGGAAGTCGGCCGAGAACAGGCCTTCGTCGATGCCGACCACGGCCACCAGGGTCAGCTGCGGCAGGTCGTGGCCCTTGGCCAGCATCTGCGTGCCGACGAGGATGCCGCGCCGGGTGCCGAAGCGCGCCAGGTGCTGTTCCAGTGCATCGCGATGCTGGGTGGTGCCGCGATCGATGCGCAACACCGGGACATCCGGGAAGCGGGCGGCGAGGGCTTCCTCGATGCGTTCGGTGCCTGCGCCCTGCGCCTGCAGCGCCAGCCCGCCGCAATCCGGGCAGGCATTGGGCACGGGCCGGCGCGCACCGCAGTGATGGCATTGCAGGCGACGACCTCCTGCATGGACCGTCATCGGCGTGCCTGTCGTCTCGGTGCTGCAACGCTGGCATTGCGCGCTCCAGCCACAGTCATGGCACAGCAGCACCGGCGCATAGCCGCGGCGGTTCTTGAACACCAGCACCTGGCCGTCGGCGCCGAGCGCGCGGCCGATCGTGTCGAGCAGTTCCTGCGACAGGCCCGCTTCGAGCGGGCGCTTGCGCACGTCGCACACGCGCACCGTCGGCGGCTGTGCATCGCCGGCGCGCTCGCGCAGGCGCAGGTGGGTGTAGCGGCCGAGCTGGGCGTTGCGCAGCGTCTCCAGCGACGGCGTCGCGCTGCCGAGCAATACCGGGATGCCCAGTGTCTTGCCGCGCACCAGGGCAAAGTCGCGGGCGTGGTAACGAATGCCGTCGAGCTGCTTGAAGCTGCCGTCGTGTTCTTCGTCGATCACGATCAGGCCGGCCTCGGGCATGGGCAGGAACACCGCCGAGCGCGTGCCCACCACCACCCGCGCCTCGCCACGGGCGAACGCCGCCCAGGTGCGGGCGCGCTCGCCGTCGCCCAGGCCCGAATGCAGGGCGTGGACCGGGACGCCGAGGCGGGCCCGGAAACGCGCCAGGGTCTGCGGCGTCAGTCCGATCTCGGGCACCAGCACCAACGCCTGGCGACCGCGCGCCAGGCAGTCGGCGATGGCATGGAGGTAGACCTCGGTCTTGCCGCTGCCGGTGACGCCGTCCAGCAGCAACGCGGCGAAGCCGTCGCGGGCCGCCAGCACGGCGTCCACGGCGGCCTGCTGCTCGCCGTTGAGGGTGGGCCCGGGGCGCGGCGCCGGTGCCCGTGGCGTCACCGGCACGGCGATGCGCTCGGCCAGGCCGCGCTTGGCCAGGGCGCGGGCGGCGCTGCGCCAGCCGTCGAGGTCGTCGTCGAGGCTGTCCTCGTCGCAGGCGCCCGCCTGGAGCCGGTCGGCCAGGCGGCGCGGCTTACCGGCACGCAGGCGTTCGCGCCCGGTCTGCCCGGCCTCGGTCAGTTGCCAGGCCCAGGCATGGGTGTCGGCCAGGGGCTCGCCACGGCGCAGGGTGGCCGGCAGGGCAGTCGCCAGCACCTCGCCCAGGGGGGCATGGGTGTAGCGCGCGAGCCAGCGCAGCGAATCGAGCAGCTCGCCGTGGAACACCGGTTCCGGATCGAGCCGCGCCAGGGCGTGCTTGAGCTGGGGAGCGTCCTCGCCGGCGTTGCCGACTTCGGCCACCACCCCGACCAGTTCGCGACTCCCGAACGGCACCCGCACCCGGCTGCCGACATCGCCCGCCCGCGCCGCCTCGCCTTCAGGCGGGAGGTAGTCGAACAGGCGCGGCAATGGCAGTGGCAGGGCCAGTCGCCAGACCGGCGAATCAGGCATCGAGGCATCGGGCATCGGCGCAGTCTACCGAGGCGCGCGAGGGACGGCCCGACTGCTGAAAGTTGCAGGGCATTGCTCCGCGCTATGTGACATAAGTCACGCAAGTGTCGGATGTAAAAGGCAATTAACCTTTATCCACATCGCCTGTGGATAAATCTGTGCATGGTGTGTCGGCAGATTGGTCCGGCTACACAAAAACAGGCCTTGCGGCCACGTTGGTGAAAAAATCGCCATCGCGGTTATTGTCTTTTGAATCAACAGGTTGACTGTGAAACATCGCTGTCATGGGACGCCGGGGCGGGGTCTGGCGTCCGGTCGTGACGATTCCATTACTGCTGTGCACAACCGCTTTTCGGGTGCGGGCCGCGTCCTGCTTCGCGGAGCACGAGTTAGCGCGTTGTCAAGCGGTTTTGTGGCATGACGGCATCGCTATGATGCGGGGCATGGCGATGCAGTCCCGATGAGCGTTTCTTCCCCCTCCCCCCACTCCGCTCCGCCCCCCGCGCTGTCCGCGTTCGTGCGCGGCGTCGAGCGTCGTGGCGCGGTCCTGGCCGAACTCCAGGCCGGCGATGCCGTCCTCGGCGACGCTGCCCTGGCGGCGGCCATGGCGCAGTTCCGCGTCGAGGCCGAATCGGTGCCCATGGCGGCGTGGCCGGCCCGGTTCTGGGCGCTGTTACTAAGCCAGCCGCAGCTGCGCAATCGCACCGCGGTGGCCTTGCCGATCGATGTCACCGACCGCCTCGGCGAGCTCGGCAGCGGGCCGCGCGCGGCCCTGCTGCTGCGAGTGGCCGCGGGCCTGTCGGAAGAGGAGGGCGCGGCCGTGCTGGGCGTATCCCAGCCGAGCTTCCGCCTGGCCCTGCAGCGGGCCCTGCCGCACCACGAGGACGGCCGGGCCGACCCCGAGGCCTGGCAGCGGCTGCGCGAGCAGATCCACCGCCGGATCAAGACCCTGCCGGCCGACCGGCTGGTGCGGCTCAGCGGTGCCCGCGAGGCCGCCATGCGCGGTGTCACCGGTCCGACCGCGACATCGGCCGGCAGCCCGGCAACGCCGCGCCGCCCGCGCTGGCTGCTGCCGCTGCTGTGGTCGCTGTTCGCGCTGTGTGCGCTGGCCCTGGCCGCCAGCTTCATCTGGCCCGGCTCGCTGACCCCATGGCAACGCGCGCTGGGGCTGGAGCCCGGGGTGAAGCGGGTTCGCGTGGAGGCACTGCCGGAAGGCGATGCGCCGGCCTCGCGCTACTCCGCCGAGACCGCCCTGGTCGCCCATCGCGACTTCGAACTCCTCGCCGACCCGCAGGGCCAGGCCGACGCGCGCGACCTGGAGTTCCACAGCTGGTTCGCTGCGCAACAGGCAGCCGGCGTGACCGAGCCGACGCCGCCCACGGACGTGCCGCCGGCGGATTCGGTTGCACCGACCCCGGCCGATGCCGCCACGAGCCCCGAAACCGACACGGAGACCTCCGATGCGCCGACGTGAAGGTCGTCTGCCTGGCCTGCTGGCGCTGTCGCTGGCGCTGGTGATCGCCTCGGCGTGGTCGGCACCGTCCGAGCTGCTCGACGTGATGGCCCGCCTGCCGCCCGCCGCGCATGCGCAACTGCAGCGGCAATGGCAGCAGTGGAGTGGCTGGTCACCGCAACAACGCGGCGACTTCAGGCAACGCGCCAAGGACTGGGATGCGTTGCCTCGCGCCGAACGCGATGCCCGTCGCGAGCGCTACCAGGCGTGGCGTGCATTGCCGGCGAGCGAGCAGGTCAGCATCCAGGCCGCCACGACGCAGCTGGCGGCGATGCCGTCCGAACGGCAGCAGGCCTGGCGCGCGCAGTTCGATGCGCTCGATCGCAGTGAACGCCGTGGCTGGCTGCTGGGGCCGTCGCTGGGAGTCGACTACGCGATGCTGCAACCGCTGCTGGCGCAGGTGCCGGCAGCGGAGCACGCCGCGCTGATGCAGGCGTTGCGGACGATGTCACCGCAACAGCGCATCGACCTGGGCGTGCTGGCGCAGCGCACGCCTCCGACCAGGCGCGATGAACTGCGCCGCGGTCTGCTGGCTGCCGGCCCGCAAGGGCGCGGCGACTGGCTCTGGCAGCAGATGCAGCACTGAGGGCTTACATCCGCACCACGCTCGCCAGGGCGAGGAAGGTGGCGGCAAAGGCGAGCAGGACGAAGTAGAGGTTGCCGATCACCAGGTAGCGCACTGTGGTGACGATCCAGCCGTTGCCGTACACGCGCTTCTGCATCAGCCACAGGTAGACCGGCAGCCACAGCCACAGCAGCGTTTCGAGCGTGCCGCTGATCCAGCCGAATCCGCTCCACTGCGGCGAGATCGCGTTGTCCAGCGCGATCGACACGAAGAAGGCGAGCATCGCCAGGCACATGAAGGCGTGGCTGTAGAGCGCCACCACCAGGTGTTCGAGGTAGCGGCGCCCGGAGCCCAGGTACGCCAGCTTCAGCAGCAGCGCGAACACCGGCACCAGCAGGAACAGCGCCGACGGCACCGCCGCGAGCAGCGCGCGGACATACAGGCTCGGATCCTTTTGCGCGCGCGACACATTCTCGCGGCCGTGGGCGATCTGGCGATTGACCCAGTGGTTGAAGAAGGCCGGCGCCCAGCTGATCACCAGCGGGTTGGTTTCCTCGTCCCAGGGTTCATCGCTGCCGAACAGGGTCAGGCGGTCGTAGCAGTCCGGATCGCCGTAGATGCGCGCGTCTTCCGATTCCTTGCGCGCGCGGCTGCCTTCGGTGCTGGTCGCCACCGCGATCTGCAACTTCGCTGCGCGGCAGCCGGCGGCGATGTTGATGTCGCGAATCTCGTTGAACTCGTGGCGGCGCGCGGCCGCCGCGCTGGCGGGCAGGCCCGCCAGCTTGACCTGGTGCGGTACCAGGCGTTCAACACGCAGGCGCTCGAGCGTGGTCAGGTCCTCGGCCTTGTCCATGCTCTGCTTGGAGGTTTCCAGTGCCTCGTTGGCGCGACGCTGGCCATCGGCCTTGGCCGCGGCGACCTGTTCGGCGCTCATGGCCTTTTCGCGGCCGATCGCCTCGATGCGGCTGTCGGCGGCGTGGTTCACATCCGCGATGGCGACGTCGATCGCCTTGCGAGCGTGCAGCAGCACCGACGGCACCGCCGAGCGCGCTTCGGCCAGGTCGGCCAGGTTCCTGCGGCGGATCTGCTCGACGTCGGCGATGCTGGCCGCCTTGGCGAAGGCCTTGGACTGCTTGGCCGAATTCTTGTTGCTCGACACGCCGTCCTCGAGCTGCACCATGGGATTGGCGCCCTCGTTGTTCTCGACGTGGATGGCCATCTGCGCGAAGAAGAACGTCACCACGCTCAGCACCAGGAACAACCGCAGCGGCGCGACATAGCGCGCGCGCTGGCCGGCGAGGTAGTTGACGGCCACGCGACCGGGCACGACCAGGTCGCGCAACGTGCGGAAGATGCGGCCATCGAGATGCCAGAACGACTCGAACACCTCCTCCAGCGCGTGCCTGGCGTCGCGCACCGGGTTCACCACCGATTGCCCGCAGTCGTGGCAGTAGTGCCCCTGCAGCGGCGCATTGCAGTTCTCGCAATGGCTGGGCGTGTCGTGTCCTGTTGCGCTCATCGGTTACTTCCCTCTCCCCGGGGTGTCGGGGCCTTGTGCAGGCCGCGACAACGAGCTGTTCAGATCAAGCCGCTAAGATAGCGGGCCGCCGCGACCCGGCGCCAGCGCCCGACATCGGATTCGGTCGCGCGGCCGCAGTCGTGCATCTGGTTGTAACGATGTCCCCGTCTTCCCCCGTCGCCTCCGCGGCCCGCACCGGCCTGCTCGGCGAAGTCCGCACCACCGCCCTCCTCGCCGCGCCGCTGGTGGGCGGGCACGTATCGACCGGCCTGATCGCGTTCGTCGACAACGTCCTGGCCGGCCACCACAGCACCACCACCCTGGCCTCGGTCACCATCGGCACCGCGTTGTGGTGGCTGCCGATGATGGTGCCGATCGGCACGCTGCTGTCGGTGCCGCCGTCGGTGTCGCAGCTCGACGGCGCCGGCCAGCGCGGGCAGATCGGCGCGCTGTTCCGGCAGGCGCTGTGGCTGGCGTTCGGGCTGGGGCTGGTGCTGTTCGCATTCCTGACCTTCATTCCCTACGCGCTGGGCGCGATGGGCATCACGCCGGAGATCATTCCCGGCGCCACCTCGTTCCTGCACGGCATCCGCTGGGGCGTGCTGGCGCTGACGCTGTTCTTCTGCATGCGCTACCTCAGCGAAGGCCTGCACTGGACTTTGCCGACTCTGGTGCTTAGCGCCGGCGGCCTGCTGATATTGCTGCCGGTGGGCTACGTGCTGACGTTCGGCAGGCTCGGCTTCCCCGAAATGGGCGCCGGCGGCCTGGGCATCGCCTCGGCGATCATGCTGTGGCTGCAGGCCATTGGCTTTGCCATCGTGCTGTGGCGCGCCAGGCGCTTTGCCGACCTCAAGCTCTTCGAGCGCTTCGACCTGCCCGAGTGGTCGATCATCCGCGGGCTGCTCGCCACCGGCCTGCCGATCGGCGTGACGGTGCTGATGGAGGGCGGACTGTTCATCACCACCGCGCTGCTGATGGGGCGCCTGGGCGAAGTGCCGGCGGCCGCGCACCAGATCGCGATCAACCTGGCGTCGCTGTGTTTCATGGTGCCGATGGGCCTGGCCGAGGCCACCACCGTGCGTGTCGGCCACGCGATGGGACGCGGCGATTTCCACGGCGTGCGCCGGGCCGCCTATGCCGGCTACGCGATCGTGATCGGCACGCAATTGTTCTCCGGCCTGGTATTGCTGACCGGCAACGACCTGCTGGTGAGCTTCTACACCCGCGATACGGCGGTGGCGACGCTGGCCGCTTCGCTGCTGCTGTATGCGGCGGCGTTCCAGTTCCCCGACGGCGTGCAGGTGCTGTCGGCCGGCGCACTGCGCGGGCTCAAGGACACGCGCGTGCCGATGCTGCTGGCGGTGCTCGCCTACTGGGGCATCGGCATGCCGTTGGGCGCCGGCCTTGGCCTTGGACTGGGCTGGGGGCCCAAGGGAATGTGGATCGGACTGATCGCCGGCCTCACCGTCGCCGCCGTGTTGCTTTGCACCCGCTTCCTGCGCTCGAGCCAGCCCGACCGGCTGGTCATGCGCGGGCCTTGAGCGGGCCATGTAATTGATGCCCCACGGCCGCATCACGCCGGTTGCCGGGAGGGCGTGTTACGAATGGCGGGTGAATTCCATGCCATCCGGGATTAGGCTGGAACCGTACGCCAGGAGCCTTTGCAATGAATGACACACCCCGTCGCGGCCCGATCGCCCGTTTCTTCATCGGGTTATGGGATGCGATGAATTTCACCCGCCGGTTGATCCTCAACCTGGTGTTCTTCGCCTTGCTTTTCATCGTCCTCGCCATCCTTGGCGCCGGTCCGCGCACGCGGCCGCTGCTTGATCGCACCACGCTGGTGATCGCGCCGGAAGGCGCCCTCGTCGAGCAGTACAGCAACGATCCGCTGACGCGCGCACTCGGCAAGGCCATGGGCGAACGCGGCGGTGAAGTGCAGCTGCGCGACCTGGTGCGCGCGCTGGACGCGGCGCGCGACGACAAGCGCATCGAGCGCGTGGTGCTCGACCTGGACGAGCTGGACGCCAGTGGTTTCGCCTCGCTGCGCGAAGTCGCGCAGGCCGTGGCGCGGGTCAAGGCCAGCGGCAAGCAGGTCGTCGCCTTCGCCGAAATGATGGACCAGAAGCAGTACCTGCTGGCCGCGCAGGCCAACGAGGTCTACCTCGACCCGATGGGCGGGATGCTGCTGGAAGGCCTGGGCCGCTATCGCACGTATTACCGCCAGGGCCTGCAGGACAAGCTCGGCGTCGATGTGCACCTGTTCAAGGTCGGCGAGTACAAGTCGGCGGCCGAGCCGTACGTGCTCGACGCCGCCTCGCCGGAGGCCAAGGAAGCCGACCTGTTCTGGATGAACGACGTGTGGCAGCGCTACCTGGGCGACGTCGCCAAGGCGCGCAAGCTCGACGCCACGCAGCTGGCGCAGAGCATCGACCAGATGCCGGCGGGCATCGCCAGCGCCCAGGGCGACCTGGCCAGGTTCGCGCTGCAGACAAAGCTGGTCGATGGCCTGAAGACGCGCGAGGAAGTCGACGACCTGCTGGTCCAGCGGGGCGTCGCCGACGACGATGCCGATGGCGGCTTCCGCCAGGCCTCGCTCGATGAGTACCTGCTGCAGCTCGACAGCGGCCTTGAGGCCGTCGATGGCCGCCCGCAGGTAGCCGTCATCGTCGCCGAAGGCGAGATCCGCAGCGGCGAGCAGCCGCCGGGCACCGTCGGTGGCGAATCCACCGCTGCCCTGCTGCGCGAGGCGCGCGACGACGAGAACGTGAAGGCCGTGGTGCTGCGCGTGGACTCCCCGGGCGGCGAAGTGTTCGCCTCCGAGCAGATCCGCCGCGAAGTGGTCGCGCTGAAGAAGGCCGGCAAGCCGGTGTCGGTGTCGATGGGCGACCTGGCGGCATCGGGCGGCTACTGGATCTCGATGGATGCCGACCGCATCTATGCCGATGCCTCGACCATCACCGGTTCGATCGGCATCTTCGGCCTGATCCCGACCATCCCGCGTGCGCTCGACAAGATCGGCGTGCATTCGGACGGCGTCGGCACCACCCGCTTCGCAGGCGCCTTCGACATCACCCGACCGCTGCAGCCGGAAGTCGGCGAGGTGATCCAGTCGGTGATCAACAAGGGTTACCGCGACTTCACCGGTCGCGTCGCCAGCGCCCGAAACAAGCCGGTCGAGCAGGTCGATGCGATCGCCCGCGGCCGCGTCTGGAGCGGCGAGCAGGCCAAGGAGCGCGGTCTGGTCGACGAGCTGGGCGGCCTGCAGCAGGCGATCGAGTTCGCGGCCACCAAGGCCAAGCTCGGCAAGCCCGACAGCTACCACGTGCGCTACATCGAAAAGGCGGCGACGCCGTTCGAGCGGTTCTTCACCGGCTTCGTCGGCAGCCGCGCCGGTGGCGCCTGGCTGCGCGATTCGGACATGGCGCGCAGCCTGCTCGCCAAGGCTTCGCCGCAGGCGGCCGCCGACCTGCGCTTCCTCGAAGGTGCGATCACGCCGACCCGCGGCGTGCCAGTGAAGGCGCTGGCCTACTGCTTCTGCGGCTTGTAGCGCACCGCCAGAAAGTCAGTCGAAACGGAAAACGCCCGGCCATCGCCGGGCGTTTTTCATTTGAGGCCGGTTGCCCCGGGTTGGCAGGCGCTCAGTTCGACGTCGCGTCCGTCGCTGCATCGATCGCCGCGCGCTGCTCCTCGGCAGCCTTCCTGGCGTCTTCCTGGGCCTTCTTCGCCTCTTCCAGGGGGGCCTTCATGGCGTCGCGCAACTGCGTCGCCTGGGGCTCCGGCGGCCGTTCCTTCTCCGGCGGCTCGGGTTTCGAACAACCGGCCAGCAGCGCCAGCGGCAAAAGTGCCAACAGCAGCGATCGCGACATCCGGGCACCCTCGATTGGTCTGGCGGCTATGCTACAGCGGCCGTCGCGCGCGGCAACCTGCCGACTGCGACCCACTTCACCTTGTGCGATTCCCGGAGAGCTGCATGGACCCGAAGCGTTGGCGCCTGGACGGACAACTGGCCCTGGTCACCGGTGGCAGCGCCGGAATCGGTCGCGCGATCGCCCGCGAACTGCTGGGCTTCGGCGCCGACGTGCTGCTGGCCGCGCGGGACTCGACCGCGCTCGATGCCGCGCGCAGCGAGCTGGTCGAGGATTTCCCGGAACGCGACATCCAGGCCTTCGTTGCCGATGTCGCCGATGACGAGCAACGCCGCGAGCTGCTCGACTGGGTCGAGGATTTCGGCGAGGGCCTGCACATCCTGGTCAACAATGCCGGTGGCAACATCGGCAAGCCGGCCACCGACTACACCGAGGACGAGTGGCGGCAGGTGTTCGAGGTCAACCTGTTTTCCGCCTTCGAACTGTCGCGTTATGCGCACCCGCTGCTGATCCGGCATGCCGCGTCGAGCATCGTCAACGTCGGCAGCGTCTCGGGGATGATCCATGTCCGCACCGGCGCGCCGTACGGCATGAGCAAGGCCGCCATGCACCAGATGACGCGCAACCTGGCCGTCGAATGGGCCGAGGACGGCATCCGCGTCAATGCGGTGGCGCCCTGGTACATCCGCACCCGTCGCACCTCCGACAAGCTCGCCGATCCGGACTATCTCGACGAAGTGCTCCTGCGCACGCCGCTGGGGCGCATCGGCGAGCCGGAAGAAGTGGCGGCAGCGGTGGCGTTCCTTTGCCTGCCCGCGGCGGGGTATGTCACTGGCGAGTGCATCGCGGTCGACGGCGGGTTCCTGCGCTACGGGTTCTGACCCTCGCTCGTCATTCCCGCGAAGGCGGGGCCCAGCGTCGGGGGTTTTTCAACGACGGAGCAGCGCGCGCCGGCGGGGGCCGGCGCCGTTGCCCAAACCTGCGCCGGCCTCTAGAATGCGAATCATTCCCATTTTTATTGCGCGGAATGTCCACCGGTGGTCCCGGTGCGACTCCCAGACCCCATGGACGGGGCATCCGCCGCCCCCACCCTGGTCTCCCCATGTCTCCTCGCCGCGCCGCTTCTTCCGTCGTTGCTTCACGTCACGCCCTCGCTCTGGCCCTGGCCGCCGCTCTGTGCGCCCCGCTGGCCGCCCAGGCCCAGGCGACGAAGTCGTCGGCCACCGACCTCGACGAGGTCCAGGTGCACGCGCCGCTGGCGCGCAGCAGCGGCAGCGCGACCAAGACCGACACTGCGCTGCGCGAGATCCCCGCGTCGGTCTCGGTGATCACCGATGAGCAGCTGCGCGACCGCGCGGTGCACGGCGCCGAAGAAGCGATCTGGTACACCGCCGGCGCACTGGGCGGTGGCTTCGGTCCCGACCCGCGCAGCGACTGGCTGCTGGTGCGTGGCTTCACCCCGGCGCGCTACCTCGACGGCCTCGCCCTCGCCGATGGCTCGGGCACCAGCATCACCCGCATCGAGCCGTTCGGCCTGGAGCGCATCGAGGTGCTCAAGGGCCCGTCGTCGGTCACCTACGGCGCGATGCCGCCGGGCGGCCTGATCAACTACGTCAGCAAGCGCCCGGTCGACGAGCCGCTGCACGAGGTCGAAGTGCAGTTCGGCAGCTACGACATGATGCAGGCCGCGTTCGATTTCGGTGGCGCGATCGGCGGCAGCGGCGAGTGGTCCTACCGCCTCACCGGCCTGGCCCGCAACAGCGATGACCTGATCGACTACGTCCACGACGATCGCTACTACTTCGCGCCGGCGCTGACCTGGAAGCCCGACGAAGCCAACACGCTGACACTGCTCGCGCGCTACCAGCGCAACGACACCGTTGCCGGCGCCGGCTTCCTGCCGTCGCAGGGCACGCTGCTGCCGAACCCGAACGGCAAGATCCCGATGAACCGCTTCACCGGCGAGCCGGGCTACAACGGCTACGACAAGACCATGAAGTCGCTGGGTTGGGAGTTCACCCACGATTTCGGCGGCGGCACGGTCTTCAGGCAGAACGCACGCTACGGCACCACCGACATCGACCCGTCGGTCACCGTCGGCGCGTTCGGCCTGCTCGCCGACCAGCGCACGCTGTTCCGCTACCTGTGGGCGACCGAGGAAGAAGCGAAGAACACCGGCATCGACAACCAGCTGACGTTCTCCTTCAATACCGGTCGCGCCCAGCACACGCTGCTGGCAGGCCTGGACTACCGCGACTCGCGCACCGAGTACGCGCAGGCATTCGCGTTCAACGCACCGACCCTGGACATCTTCAACCCGGTCTACGGCAGCCCGATCGTCAAGCCCGACTACACCTCGCGCACCGTGCAGGACCAGGATCAGACCGGCCTGTACGTGCAGGACCAGATCAAACTCGACCGCTGGGTCGTCACCCTCGGCGGACGCCAGGACTGGGTCGGCACCGACACGCGCGAGCTGATCGGCGGCGCCCGTGGCCACCAGAGCGACGACGAGTTCTCCGGCCGCGTCGGCATCAACTACCTGTTCGACAACGGCTTCGCTCCGTACGTCGGCTACTCGCAGTCGTTCCAGCCCACCGTCGGCACCGACTTCGCCGGCAACGCCTTCGTGCCCACCACCGGTGATCAGATCGAAGCCGGCGTGAAGTACCAGCCGGCGCACAACCGCATGCTCGCCACGCTCGCCGTGTACCGACTGGTGCAGCAGAACACGCTGACGGTCGACCCCAACCACACGCTGTTCCAGGTGCAGCAGGGTGAGACGGAAGTGAACGGCGTCGAGCTCGAAGGCCGCTGGAACGTTGGCAACGGTTTCAGCGTCTACGGCGCCTACACCTACACCGACTCGGAAGTGACGCAGAGCACCGACCCGCTGTCGCTGGGCACGCAGATCCCGCTGCAGCCCGAGCAGGTCGCCTCGCTCGGCGCAGATTACACGATCACCTCCGGCCTCCTGTCGGGCCTGGGCTTCGGTGGCGGCGTGCGCTACACCGGCGAGCATTTCGGTGATGCGTACAACCTGTGGGAGACGCCGTCCTACACGCTGTTCGATGCCGCGGTGCACTACGACATCGGCCAGTGGCGCCTGCAGCTCAACGCCAACAATCTGACCGACAAGGAATACATCAGCGCCTGCAACAGCGCGGCCTGGTGCTATTACGGCTATCCGCGCACGGTCACCGCGACCGCGCGCTTCCACTGGTAAAGCGCACCGGCATGGACACGGCCCTGGCGCTGTCGGCACTGATCAGCACGCTGCTGTCGGCGCTGGCGCTGTATGCCGGTTCGCGCAACTGTCGCTGGACGCCGCGGCCGAAGCACCCGCGGCGATGGACCCGCATCGGCCTGTCGCTGGCCGTGGTCGGGCTGGTGCTGTGGATGGTGCTGCTCGGCGGCGGCGCCGGCCTGTGCGCAATGCTCGGCACCTGGATGCTCGGCCTGATCGTCCTGCCGTACCTGGCCCTGCGTTCGCCCGCCGGCGCCGGCGGGTCACGCTGATGTGGGGTCGCGCCGCCGCCGCCGCGGTTCCCGGTTTCCTGCTGGCGGCGGGCATCACCGGGCTGGCCTGCTGGCTCTGGCCAGGCCCCTGGCAGTCGACGCTGGTCGCCGGCATCGTGGCGTTTTTCCCGCTGTGGATGGGCGCGATGGCGCTGGCCTTCCAGTTCCGCGATGGCAAGCGTGCGTGGGCCTGGTTCAGTGGTGGCGCGGCGCTCAGCCTTGGCCTGTTGTGGGCGTTGCAGACGCTGCAATGGGTACGCTGAGCGCGCGCACCGAAGTGAACGAACCGGCATGATGAAGCTCAAGTCCAACACCCTGCGCACTTTCACCAGCGTGCACACCTGGGTCGGCCTGGTCGCCGGTTTCGCCTTGTTCGTGGCGTTCTATGCTGGCGCGATCACGGTGTTCCACCACGACCTGCAGGCCTGGCAGACCCCGCACGCGCCGTTGTCGGCGCAGCAGGGCCTCGCCGACGCGCAGCAACTGCTCGACCAGACGCTGGCCCGCCATCCGCAGGCGCGCGAGCATGTCGGCATGGTGTTCCCCGGCGGCGAATACCCGCAGGCCGCCAGCTACTGGCAGGACGCCGGCGGCCAGTGGCGCTACGCCACGCTCGACAACCTGGAGGGCAGCGACCGCATGCCCGGCGGCGCGCTGCCGGAACTGGTCAACGCTTTGCACTACTCGCTGGGCATTCCCGTCGCCGGCCAGTACATCATGGGCATCGTCAGCCTGCTCTACGGCCTGGCGCTGATCTCGGGCGTGATCATCCACCTGCCCAAGCTCGCCGACGACCTGTTCGCATTGCGCCCGGGCCGCAACCTCAAGCGCTTCTGGCAGGACGCGCACAACGTCATCGGTGTGCTCAGCCTGCCGATGCACGTCATGTTCGCCGTCACCGGCGCGCTGCTGTGCCTGATCATGCTGGTGATGACGGCGCTCAATCCGCTGGTCTTCCGCGGCCAGCTGATGTCGGCGCTGGGCCCGGCGATGGACACTGCGCCCGTGGTGACCGCGGCCGGACGCGTACAGCCGCTGGGATCGCTGGCGATGCTGCATGCGCGCTCGATCGAAATCGCACGCGGGCAGGGCCTGGCTTCGTTCGAGCCGGCCTACTTCAAGCTGGCGCATGCCGGCGACGCCAATGCCACGATCGAGATTGCCGGCCAGTCGCCGGGATCGATCGGGCCGATCGGTACGGTGGCGATGAACGCCAACACCGGTGCGGTGCTCGCCACGCAACTGCCGGGCAGTCGCGATGCCAACCACGCCACGCTGACGTCGGCGTATGCGCTGCACTTTGGCGAGTACGGCAACAGTTGGGTAAGGGTGCTTTATTTCGTCCTCGGCATCGGCGGCGCGTTCCTGTTCTATTCGGGCAACCTGCTGTGGGTCGAGTCGCGGCGCAAGCGTCGCCAGCTCGAGCAGGGCAAGGCGCAGCTGGGCATGGCGCGCGCCACGGTCGGCGTGTGCATCGGCGTGTGCGTGGCGATCTCGGTGGCGTTCATCGCCACGCAACTGGCGCAGTGGCCGGGGCTGCGCCTGGCGATGGGTCTGGATGAGGCGGTCAAGGCCGTCTGCTTCGCGACCTGGGCGCTGTGCGCGCTGTGGGCTGCGCTGCGACCACCCGTGCGGGCGGCACGGGAGTTGCTGTGGGCCGCGGCGGTCACCACCGCACTGGTGCCGTTGGCGCATGGCGCGGTTACCGGCGCCTGGTTGTGGGTGACGGCGCTGCAGGGGCAGTGGCCACTGTTCGCCATCGATGCCGGCGCGCTGGCGATGGCGTTCGGGTTCGGCTGGCTGGCGCTCGCCACCGCGCGCCGTGCCCGTGACGGTGAACCCAATAGCGTCTGGGCGGACCCGCGCGGACGCGCTGCGCAGGCGGCCTCTGGACTGGTCACCGACTAGTTCGCTCGCCGCCGCTTCGCCTTGAGCGGACACCTCGCATACCATGGCGGGAAGCCGTGGCTCACGCGCGTCGGAAGGGGTTTTCATTTGATCACGGGACGCGCGGCGGGACAGGCGCTGCTGAAACTTGCGCTGGCACTCGCCGCCGTGGTGGGGTGCATGACGCTGTACCGGTCCGTGCTGCTGCCGGCGCAGGTGGCGCTGTTCCAACCTGCGGAGGCCACGACCGGCGTTCTTCGGCGTGCCGGCATCCTGCTGTCTGCCCTGCTGGGGTATTGGGCGTACGTCCGCTTCCACGAAAAGCGTGCCGCCAGCGAATTGCGTTTTGCGCCGGCCGGTATCGCGCTGGGTGCGGTGACGGGCGCGCTGCTGATCTCGGTCACCACGCTCTCGCTGTTCGCGCTGGGCAACTACGAAGTCGTCTCGGTCCGCGGGATGCAGGGCGTGCCTGCGATCGCCGGCGCGATCCTGGTGGCGGCAATGATCGAGGAGATCGTGTTCCGCGGCATCGTGTTCCGCACGCTGGAAGGGGCGGTCGGGACGGTCGCCGCGGTGCTGCTGCAATCTCTGATATTCGCGGCGATGCACTGGTTCAATGCAGGAGCCGGCCTGGCAATGGTGCTGGCACTCACCCTGATCGGCGCGTTCTGGACCTGCATCTACATCGCCTCGCGCAACCTGTGGGTGGTCGGCGTGCACCACGCCGCATGGAACCTCGCGATCTTCGCCACCGGCATCCCGTTGTCGGGCATGGAAGACTGGCGCGCGCGGGCGCCGCTGCAGAGCATCTATCGCGGGCCTGAGTGGCTGACGGGCGGCGAATTCGGTCCGGAAACCTCGATCATCACCGCGATCGTGGTCACGGCGAGCATCGCGTTGCTGGTGCGCTGGATCCGCAACAGGCCAGCCGTCGCCGCGCGTGCAGCACGCTAGGAGTACTTCAGGCGCAGCTCGGCCACTTTCGGTTGCAGGGCGTAGAACAGGTCCTGGAACTCTTCCTCGGTCAGTTCGTCCGGCGCATAGACGGCCACCGGTTCGAACTCGTGATCGGTCGCCACCGGTACCCGCGGACCGGCCCGCAGCGAGAAGGGTCGGCCCTTGTAGTCGATGACGTCCGGCGCCTCCGGCCAGTGCTCGATGGCGTAGTCGTCGCTGCCCAGCAGCAGGATGATTTCGATCATGGCGCTCTCCGGACTCTCGAAGTCTGTTGTTGCGAAGTCTGTTCTGCGAGGTCTGTTGTCAGCTGGTTTTCGGGCCGCGCAGCGAACAGAACACCTTTGCGATCGCCGCCGCGCTGCGGCTGGCGTCGTCTTCGGTCGTGGCCCAGTTCGAAACCGAGATGCGCATCGCCGCCTTGCCCTGCCAGTTGGTGCCGCCGAGCCAGCACGTGCCGTCCTGCTGCACGCCGCTGATGACCGCGCGGGTGAAATCGTCATCGTCGTCGAAGCGGACCAGCACCTGGTTGAGCACCACGTCGTTGAGGATGCTCACTCCCGGCTCGCGCGCCAGTAGACCGGCCATCTGCCGGGCACGCGCGCAGGTGCGCTCGATGAGGTCGGCGACGCCGTCGCGCCCGAGCGCGCGCAACGTCGCATAGACCGGCACGCCGCGGGCGCGGCGCGAGAACTCGGGCACCCAGTCGACGGCGTCGCGTTCGGCGCCCTGGGTCTGGATCAGGTAGGCGGCCGCGGACGTCATCGCGGCACGATGATCCTGGGCATGGCGCACCATGGCCACGCCGCAGTCGTAAGGCACGTTCAGCCACTTGTGCGCATCGGTCGCCCACGAGTCGGCCAGTTCGATGCCGTCGGCCAGGCTGCGGTGCGCCTGGCTGGCGCGGGCCCACAGCCCGAACGCGCCATCGACGTGCAACCACGCACCGGCTTCGTTGGCGATGGCGCCGATCTCGCGCAACGGGTCGAAGGCGCCGGTGTTCACGTTGCCGGCCTGCGCGCAGATGATGGTCGGGCCCTGCAGCGAGGCCATCTTCTCGCGCAGCGCATCGACGCGCATGCGGCCCTGGCCGTCGGTCTCCACGCCCTGCAACGCGCGCGTGCCCAGGCCGAGGTAGCGCATCGCCACATCGATGGTGATGTGCGACTCGGCCGAGGCGATGACATTGATGCGCGGCGCGCCGGCCAGGCCATCGGTCTCCACGTCCCAGCCCACGCGCCGCAGCACGCCGTGGCGGGCCGCGGCCAGGCAGGTGAAGTTGGCCATCTGGCAGCCGGTGACGAAGCCGACACCGGACTCGGGCGGCAGGCCGAACAGATCCAGCAACCACTGCGCGGCAACTTCCTCCACCACCGCCACCAGCGGCGAGATGGCGTAGATGCCGGCGTTCTGGTCCCAGGTCGAGACCAGGCAGTCGGCGGCCAGCGCGACGGGGTAGGCGCCGCCAATCACGAATCCGAAGTAGCGCGGCGAGTTGCAGGCGACCGCGCCGCGGTCGACCTGCGACGCGAGCAGGTCGATCACTTCACCGCCTTCGTCGCCCTGCACGGGCAGCGGTATGCGCAGCACTTCCAGCAGTTCGTCACGGCTGGCGCGCGCACCGACGTGCCGGTCAGGGAGCGTGCGCAGGTAATCGGAGGCGTGCGCTACCGCCTTCTCCAGGTACTCGTCGAACACGGCGGACGCGAAGCGATCGGTGGCCATGGCGCTGGGATCCCGTGGGAACGGGCACAGCATACGGGAGGCCTCGTCACCAGGCGGAGAACGCAGTGTTCCCGCGCCGACGCGTTCACCTGAAGAGCAGGATCAAAATGCGTCACTCGCCAGAACAGCACCACGTAGGCGACGATCAGCAATGCCCGTAGAGGCCCGATAGAGGTAATGAAGCCGCGCCTTCGCCAGCCGGTGCAGGCCCTCGGCGCGCGGACGCCGTGGATTGCAGGTGATGGTGCGGGCGGTTCACCCCACGCGCGTGAAGTCGCTGATCCAGTTGCTCTCCCACGTCGCGCCGCCGTCGCCGGAGCTCGATTGCTCCCAGCGCGCCGAACGCGGCGTGATCCGTGACCATTGCACGCGCGTCTTCACCGCGCGTCCGGCAAGCGTGTCATCGCCCATGAACGTGCCGACGCCATCGGCGAAGCGGCCGCGCAACGGCGCGCCGATGGCGGCCGGGTCGCGGCCGTCGAGCCACCAGCTCGACCACTGCCCGCTGGCCGGATCGAACGCGCGCAGGCCCACTCCGCGCACCGTGCCATCCGGGAATTCCATGACGTTGTCGCCGACGTTGCCCTTGCCGCCGAGCACGGGCCAGTTGACCAGCGTGCCGCCGAACTCGTCCCACTGGTCGCTGCCGACCAGCCGTTGCCGCAGGCGGCGATGGCTCACCTTCCAGCGACCGACCAGGAAATCCCAGTCTTTCGGTGCATCGGCGAGCTTCGGCAGCGCGCCGGGCTGCGACGAAGTGCGCGTGAAGTAGTTGCGCCAGTTGACCTCCCAGCTCTTGCCATCGTCGGGCGAGAACGCCTGCTCCCACCACGGGCGCGCGCCGTGGACGTCGCTCCAGCGAAAGCGCATGACGATCGGGCGGTCCTTGAACGTGTCGCGGCCGGTGAACGTGCCGGTGTCGCCATCGAAGCCGCCGCGCACCGGTGGCTCGATGCGGGTCGGGTCGCGACCGTCCAGCCACCAGATCGCCCAGGTGCCCGTGTGCGCATCGAATGCGCGGACGGTCAGGCCGCGGTAGCTGCCTGAAGGAATGTCGATGACGTTGTCGTCGATATTGCCCAGCCCGCCCATCGTCAGCCAGAACACGCTTTTGCCGGGAAACTCCTCCCAGTCGTCGCTGCCTGTCAGGCGATCCTTCAGGCGCCGGTGCCAGACGTCCCAATTGCCCAGCAGCCATTCCCAGTCGTGCGTGTGCGCGGCGGCGACGGCTGCGCCGGGCGTCGCGGCGAAGACTGGCAGGACCAGCGAGGCCGTCGCCGCGGCGGCGAGGCCGGCGATGAACTGGCGGCGGGCGTGACAGCAGGCCTGGGGGTCGATGCCTGCGTGATCCAGACCTGCGTGATCCAGATCCGAGTGATCCAGACCCAAGTGATTCAGAGACGGTCCTGGCATGGGGCGCTCCTTTCCGGCACGGAATTCGTGGCCCGATCATGGCCAGGCCGGCGCCACGTTGACCACCCGAAATGCGGCCCGCACACTCAGCCAGACTTATGGTCAGCGACCGCCGATTCCCTTCGCTTCCGGCTATCCGGGCCTTCGAGGCCGCCGCCCGGCTGGGCAGCTTCGCCCGGGCCGCGCAGGAGCTGGACACCACCGCGGCCTCGGTGAGCTACCACGTACGCCGCCTGGAACAGCAGATCGGTGTCAGCCTGTTCGTGCGCCACCCCAACCACGTGATCCTGACCCGCTCCGGCGACATCGTTGCGCGCGAGGCCATCAATGCCTTCGCCGCACTGCGCGCGAGCTTCGTGCAGGCGGCCGAAGTCGACGAGACCCACCTGTCGCTGACCACGCTGCCGTCGCTGGGCACGAGCTGGCTGACACCAAAGCTGGGGCGCTTCCGCTCGCGCCATCCCGACATCGCCTTCGAGCTGGACCTGTCGGCCGCCGCCGAAGACCTCAGCGGCGGCCGCTACGATGCGGCGATCCGCAACGGCCACGGAAACTGGCCGGGCCTGCGCACGGTCGAGCTGCTGCCGAGTGTGTTCATGCCGATGTGCGCGCCTTCGCTGCGCGAGTCGGTGGCCGACATTGGCGGCGATCCGCAGCGACCCTTGCCGGTTCCGCTGCTGGGCCGGCCGGACTGGTGGTCGCTGTGGTATCGCGCCCTCGGGTTCGACGGTGCGATCCCGCCGGGCCGGTTCGGCACGCAATTGTCCGCCGAGTACCTCGACATCGCCGCGGCCATCGCCGGGCAGGGCGTCGCGATCGGGTCGCCGATCCTGTTCCGCGGCGAGCTCGATGCAGGCCGGCTGGTACCGGCGCACGACCTGGTCGTCAGCGACGGCCGCGCGTTCTGGTTCACCTATCCGGCGGCCCGGCATGACAGCCGCAAGATCGCCAGCTTCCGTGAATGGTTGTCGGCGGAGGCCGCGCGCGATCGCGATGCCGCCCGCGCGATGATCCGCCGCGCGGTGGTCGTCGAGCCTCGAGTGCAAGGGTCACGTTGATGACCGGGCGCAGGGTGCGCGCCAGGACTACGCGATCATCGAGATCGACGACCCCAAGCCGTAGCGCGCCGGCCGCCGGCAAGTCCCGTTGCGCTCAACGCTGCCGGTGCTAATCTCGGGGCTGGGCCGGGGGGTCGGCCATCCGTCACTGACGCCTCGGGGGGAGCGGCATGCGGAAGCAGGCAGTGCTTTTCTTGCTACTGGCTTGGCTCGGCGGCACAGCCGCTGCGGCCGATCTGGACGTGCGCGTAACCGACACCGGCGGCCGCGCCGTCACCGATGCGGTGGTGACCCTGGTCGTGCGCGGCGCCGCCTCGGGTGATGCGCGCAGGACGCCCGCCCGTGGCCCGGCATCGGTGCGCGTGATCGACCAGAGGGCGCTTGCTTTCACCCCCTATGTCGAAGTATTCCGACCCGGCGACGAGGTCGTTTACCGCAACAGCGATCGCACCCGCCATCACGTCTATTCGTTCTCGCCGATCAAGGCATTCGAGTTCGTGCTCGCGCCCGGCGAACAATCGGCGCCGCTGAAGCTTGAACGTTCCGGGGTCATTGCCGTTGGCTGCAACATCCACGACGGCATGATCAATTACCTGTACGTCTCCGATGCGCCGTGGCTGGCGCACACCGATGCCGGCGGCATGGCGAGGTTCCAGGGCCTGCCCGCGGGCGAGTTCGATGTGCGCGTGTGGCACCCGCGGTTGCCGCCCAAGCGTCCTGACCTCATGCAGTCCGGCATCGCCCTGCGCCTGGACGAACATCGCAGCCTGGATTTCGCCGTGACGCTGCTTCCGGACTCGCGGCGACAGTTCGACCGCGAGCACACGCGGTACTAACGGCGAGCGCGCCGGGAACATGGGCTTCCGCTTCCGACTGGCGTCGTTCTTCGTGGTCGCCCTGGTGGTCGTGCAGGGGCTCACCGGTCTGCTCGTCTATCAGGTCACGCGCAACGAACTGATCGGCGAGGGCAAGCGCCAGCTGCAGGTGGCCACGCAGTCGTTCGCGCACCAGTTCCAGGACATGTCCGACGGTACCGCCGCCAGCGTGGAGGTGCTCGCGCAGGATTTCGCGTTGCGCTCCGCCGTGGCGCAGGGCGACGAGGAAACGCTGCTGTCGGCGCTGGGTAACCACGGCCGCCGTGTCGGCGCCACGCAGATGCTGCTGGTGGGCGTGGACGGCCGCATCCAGGCCGACACCACCGGGCAGTCGCCCGTCGGCACGCCATTTCCCTATGCGGACCTGGTCGAGCACGCACTGCAGGAACCGGTCGCGGGAATCGTGGCGTTGAAACAGCGCGCCTGCTGGATGGTGGTCGTGCCGGTGTTCGCACCAGACCTGGTCGGCTACATCGGTGCCGCCGTCCCCGTGGACGACCGGGTCGTGCGGCGGCTGCAGCAGCAGTCGACGTTGCCAAAGAGCATCGAGTTGGCCGCCGCCGACGCCGCCGGCGGCTTCACCGTGCTGGCGCGGGGCAGCGATCCAAGCCGGCTCGCCGTGCCGCTGGCCGCGCGCGGTCGCCTGCCCACGTCGCCGGTCGTGGTCAACGTGGGTGGCCGCGAATACGTATCGCAGGCCGTGTGGCTGCGAGGCTCGGGCCAGAGCCCGCGCGTGGCCGCGGTGCTCGGGTTCTCCGTCGACGATGCGCTCAAGCCCTACCGGTCGGTGGCCCTGGCATGGGCCGGCCTGCTGGCTTTCGGCCTGGTCGTGGGCCTGGTCTGTGCGTGGGTCATCGCCCGCAGCGTGTCGCGTCCGGTGGAGGCGCTGGCGGCCCTGGCCAGGCGCATCGCCTCGGGCGACTACAGCCCACCGGACACCCCGGCACGCCGCGATGAGCTGGGTCAACTCGCCGATGCGTTCGGCAACATGGCCGGCGCCATCAGCGAGCGCGAGGCGCGCATCCTCTACCAGGCCGGTCACGACCAGGTCACCGGGCTGCCAAACCGGGCCTTCACCGAAACCGCGATCCAGGACGCGCTGGCCGCGCGCCCCGACGCTCCTGCGGCGCTGCTGATGGTGGGGCTGGAACGCTTGCCGGAGATCATCAAGACACTCGGCCATGTGGTGTCGGACCGGCTGATGCGCGAAGCCGGCACGCGCGTGCAAGTGGCGGCCGGCGATGCGTTGGTGGCGCGCGCCACCGATACGCAGCTGTCGGTCTTCCTTCCGGGATCCGTACGCGGTGGCGCGCGCACGCTCGCGCAGTCCATTGTCGATGCACTGACCGAACCCTACCGGGAGGCGGATCTCACGCTCGACTTCGCACCCGCCGTCGGCATCGCGATGGCGCCCGAACATGGCGCCGATGCGGGCGTTCTGCTGCGCCGCGCGGAGGTGGCGATGATCCGCGCGCTGCGCGCGGTCGATCCGATCGCCATCTACGACCCGGTGACCGACCCGCACCGGCCCGAGCGTCTGTCGCTGATGGGCGACCTGCGCCACGCGCTCGAGTTCGGCGCCATCCAGCTGCATTACCAGGCCAAGCTCAACCTGCGCGAGGACCGCATCGACAGCGCCGAAGGCCTCGCGCGCTGGACGCACCCCGTCGTCGGTCCGGTGGCGCCGGATGCGTTCATCGCGCTTGCCGAGGAAACCGGCAACATCCACCGCGTCACGCGCTGGGCGCTGGACGCGGGCATCGCGCAGGCCAGTCGCTGGAAGGCCGAGGGCCGGCATATCCGGGTCGCGATCAACATTTCAGCGCGTGACCTGGAGGACGCCGATCTCCCACGCCGGATCGCTGGCCTGCTCCGCGCTCACGGCGTTGCGCCCACGCAGATCGTGCTGGAGATCACCGAGAGCGCCATCATGCGGACTCCGGATGCGGCCATCGCGGTGCTGCGCCGTCTCGCCGACCAGGGCATCGACCTGGCGATCGACGACTTCGGCGTCGGCCAGTCGTCATTTGCCTACCTGCGTCGGTTACCGGTGCGCGAGTTGAAGATCGACAAGACATTCATCACCAACCTGGCGCACTCGCGCGAAGACCGGATCATCGTCAGCTCGATCGTCGAGCTCGGCCACCAGCTTGGCTATCGACTGACGGCCGAGGGCGTGGACGACGCCAAGGCGCTGGCCTGGTTGCGCGACATCGGCTGCGACCACGCGCAGGGTTTCCTGATCTCCCCGGCGATGCCAGCCGACGAGCTCGGCCGGTTGGCCAACACCGAACGCTGGCGGCAGCCGGCGGGCATGGAGGGCTGATGCGAAGAGCAATCGCAGCGGTCGCCATGACCTGTCTGCTGGCGCAGCCGGCGCTGGCGCAGTCGGTGAGCGTCGAAGGCTACCTGGACCTGCGCCTGGCAGCCCCGGCCGACGAGACCAGCTGGCTCGACGGCGGCCTGGGCAAGACGCGCTTTGGCGGCAACGATGACGCGCTGTCGGGTGGGGCCGCATTGAATGTGGCGTTCCAGGCCACGCCATCGCTGTTGGCCAGCGCGACCGCGCAATACCAGCCCGAGCTGCCCAACTCGCTCGACCTGACCGAGGCCTGGCTGCGCTATCGCCCCGTATCGACCACGCCGTGGCGCTGGTCGATCCAGGCCGGCGCATTCTTCCCGCCGATCTCGCTCGAACACGACGGCGTTGCCTGGAGCACGACGCGGACGCTCACGCCTTCGGCGATCAACAGCTGGGTGGGCGAGGAGCTGCGGACGATCGGAGCGGAGTTGCATGTCGAGCACCGCGGGCAGGGCGGCACCCTCGATGCGCGCGTGGCCATGTTCTTCAAGAACGATCCGGCCGGTGAACTGCTCGCTTCGCGCGGCTGGGGCATGGGCGACATCACCACTGGCATCGATGGCAGCCTGCGCCAGCCGGACGTATACGCGCCCACCGCCTACGCTCCCGTGCCAATGGAGTATCGCCCGTTCGTGGAGATGGACGATCGCCCGGGCTTCTACGGCGCGCTCGGCTGGGAGCCGTCCTCGCAACGGCGCTTCACCGCGCTGTACTACGACAACCACGCCGACCTCTCGGAGTCCGAGCGCTACGCCGATCGCACGGTGTTTGCCTGGCGCACGCACTTCTGGAGCGCAGGGGCGGAGCAGCGGTTCGGCGAATGGGCGCTGATGAGCCAGCTCATGCACGGCGCCACGATCTTCGAGCCGGTTCCGGGCGTGCTGGTGCTCAACACGGAATTCAACGCCGGTTACCTGATGCTCGCGCGCGAGTACGGCACCTGGCAGCCGGCGGTGCGCATGGACATGTTCCAGACCCGGCAGCGGCCAGGCGAACCATCGTCGCCGCTGAGCGAGCACGGCAACGCCTTCACGTTGGCGATGAACTGGCGCCCGGACGAGCGCCTGCGTGTCACCGCGGAGGTGCTGCGCGTGGACAGCAGCCGCAACCAGCGGCGCGACGAAGGTCTTGATGCCACGCAGTCCGACGTGCAGGTGCAGGTCGCCGTGCGGGCGTTCTTCTGAAGCGGGAAGCGGGTGGGTCTTAGCTCCTGAGACCATGCAATGCTTCAGTTGAAAGCCCCCCGGACGGCCCCCCCCCCATGACCCCATCTCCCGTCGATCCAGACCTCGTTTTCGCCTGGCAGGCCGCGCATTCCATCGCGCGTGGCGCGCCGGCTCCTGTCCATCACCGCGGAGGCTTCCGGGTCGACACCCACTCGGAAAAGGAAGTGAAGCGCTGGGTATTCCCGCGGTCATGCGATGGCTTGCGCGAAATCGCGCACGAGATCACGGCGCCGCGCCATTACCTGAAGTTGTGCGGCAGCGACGAGGAGTTGCGCAGCGCACTGCCGGCCCGGTGGGAGGTTCAGCCTGCGAACTATTTCATGATGGCGGCAGCGCAGACGTCCGCCGAAAAGCCGCTGCCGAGTGGATACAGGATGGAGGTTCAACAGACAGGGCCTGTCACGCGGGCTTGCGTCATCGCGCCCGATGGCGGTCTGGCCGCGAGCGGAAGCGCGGCAGAAGCCGCGGAAGTCTTCATCTACGACCGGATCGAAACCGCACTGGATCACCGGCGGAAAGGACTGGGCATTGCAGTGATGGCCGCACTTGGCGCTGCGAGGAAGGCCGTGGCGAGTCCGCAGCTTCTCGTCGCCACGGCAGACGGCCGCGGCCTGTATGAGAACCTCGGCTGGGCAGTGCTTGCGCCGTTTGCTGCTGCGACAATTCCGGAGTCATGAGGCCCGGGCCACGCTGCTGCCGAATCCCCAAGGCAATACGCGCATCACACCGCCAGTCCCGCATCGCCTTCCAGGATGGTCTGCCGCATCCGTGGCCGTTCGCCTGACCGCCACAGCGACACTTCGTGGCGGACGCGATACCGCAGGGGCCCGCCGTCCGCGCCGGCGCTGCGTTCGATGGGCCGCGGGATGCAGACGAAGTCGGTTGCCATCGTGCTGGCATCGACACGCACGGTGGCGTAGCCGTGCCCGCCCATGTCGACGAAGGACAGGTGAGGGGCCACATCGGGATTGCTCACCGCGTGCGCCTTCTGCAGGTCGCCGCTGCTGGCGAACTCCAGCGCCGAACGCACGCCGTGGTGCAACAGCAGGTTGACCGTAGGCTGCGGTGATCCGCCACCCGGGTTGGCGACGTACAGCGGGCGCAACGGACTTTCCTCTTTCTGGTTGTGCTCGTTGGCTTCGGCCATGCCCGGGGCAGAGATCGAGCCGGTCACGAAGGTGACACCCACCGGTTCGAACGCCGCAGGCGGCAATGCCTTGGCTGCGTAACCCGCCCAGAAGCTGTGGCGATCGCCGGACACGATGGCGAAACCGGTGATGCCGGCATCGCGCACGGCGTCGAAGATCTCGGCGCGTTCGTGGTAGGTGCAACCCCAGTCGCCGGTGGCCAGGACGGCAAAGCCTGCGCCCTCGGGATATTTGCCCAGCGCGGTCGGGAGATTCTGCGGATCGACGCGCCAGTCGGGGGTTCCCAGCGAATTGCCCCAGATCTTCCAGGTGGCCGTCGCGCCGCGCAGCCGTTCGAGGAACCAGGTTTTCTGCTTCGCCCCCAGCATGGTCTGTGCGGCGTCGCCGACGCGGTAGTTGGCAACGCTCCTGGCGCCGAAGGACAGCTTCGCCGGCGGATGCCCGTTGCCATAGTCGCGGCCGCCGTCGAGTTGCCGCATCAATTCCTCGGGTACGAATCCCAGCGTGTCGCCCTCGAACAGCGTGCTGATTTCGTCGTGATTGACGGGGTCGCGCGAGCGGAAGCTGCGCTGGTCGGTGATGATCAGGTCGATGTGCCGGCCCCAGCGCAAGGCGCGATACGCGATCAGGCTGTCGATCGCGGCGAGGTTGTTGGCTTCGGTTCCCAGTCCGTCGTCGTCGAAATCCTTGACCAGCGTGTCGACGACGTGCGGTGCACTGAAGGCGTCCAGCCTGGGCCCCGGCGGCAAGACCCGCGCCGGCTGATACTCGAACCAGGCCTGGTTCGCCGCGACCTTGAGTGTCTGCGCGGGCACCCAGCCCTCGGTGCCAGGGAACTCCTGGATCGACTGCCAGCCCTGCCAGGAGAATTCGTGGTTGTCCCACATCGCCACGAACGGCCAGCGCGCACGCGCATCCTGGATGTCCGGGTCCTGCAGGTAGGCGTGGTAGAGGACGCGATAGTCCTCCAGCGAGTCCGGTGCCCAGAAGCGGTTCTTGGCGACCGTCTTGCCCTTCGGAAACTTGACCGGAAACCTGATGAGGCGGTCGTAGCGATGGCCGTCCTTGACCTGGTCCGGGTACTGCACGACTTCGTAGACGAAATCCCCCAGGTGCAACACGAAGCCGAGCCGTTCCTCGGGCGCGGCGCGCTCGTCTTCCCAGATCATTCGCCGATAGGCGTTCTGGGCACCCTCGCAAATGGTCTGGCAACTGACGAAAGCGAAGCGCGCCGGGCGCGAATCGTCGGGCGCAGGCGCCGTCAGCGTTCGACCGATCCTGCTGCCGTTGCCTTCCTCGTCGATGAAGCGGTACCAGTATTCGCCCGCCGGCGGCAGGTCGCCGACCAGCACGCGACAGGTCCAGTCGGCCTCGGCCAGGATCGGCGCCGCCGTGGTCGCGATCACGCGCGTGAAGGCCGGGTCTTGTGCCACTTCCACCAACACCGTGGCGCGCTCACGGCCATCGCCATAGGGGCGCCGCGTCCAGAGCATGACGCTGTGGGCATCGGGATCGCCCGAGGCGACGCCTTGCGGAAACAGGTCACGACGCTCGCGCCAGCCACTGGCCGAAGGACGCACCGTCGCGCAGCTCCACGCCAGGGTCGCGCCCAACGCGGCGGCGAGCTTCAGAAACGTGCGACGGCTGAGTGTCGGCATGTCGGCCCACCATTTGCGGTGTCGAATCGCCGCAACGCTAGACCTGGAACATGAGCCGGTGAACGTGCCGAAAGTACCGCGGTGAAACCATTGGATCCATGGGCGGCATGCGACCCCCTCCGAATCAGCCGCGCCAGGCGCTGGCGCGAGGAACGTGGGCCTTGCGGCCCTTCATCTGGAGGCGTAGAAGATTGGTAGCGAGCAACAGACGTTGCCTCGCGGCCGGCTACAGCCGGTACCAGCAAAGGCAGTAGCCCTGGAATCACGCGGTCCCTCCCGGTCAATCCACGCCGTGGCGCTTACGGATTTGGCGCACCTCGACGAACCCCAACCAATCGCTGTGGGCAGCCTGCCCCGGCTGATCGACGTTCGTGCTTGCCACGCACAAGGCAGTAACCCATTCGCGAAACGATCTCCCACATGGCAATCGCCGCGTGGCCGGGGATTGCTGCGCCCGGATTGACGCTGACGTCAAGGATCAATCATGAATCGCAAGACCAAACTCTGGATTGCCACGGCTGCGGCTGCGCTTGTTGCCATTGCCGGTGCAGCTGTCGGCGCGCAGGACAAATACGCGCTCGTATCGCCCAGTGGAGTCGCGTTCGCCGACTTCAAGGGTTACGAAGACTGGTCGGTAGTTTCTTCTGCCAAGACCGATGTGCTGAAAGTGATCGTCGCAAACCCGATCATGATCAAGGCGTACAAGTCCGGCATTCCGGGCAACGGCCAGCCGTTCCCCGATGGCGCCAAGATCGCAAAACTTCAGTGGAAGCCGAAGAAGAGCACGGATGCGCCGTTCGATGTCGACGTGCCCGACGTCTTCACACAGGCCTTTCTGATGGAGAAGGACAGCAAGCGGTTCCCGAAGAGCGGAGGATGGGGGTATGCGCTCTTCAACTACACCGCAGCTACCGACTCAATGACGGTCGACCCAACGGGCGTCTCGGATTGTGGGCATGCGTGCCACGTGAAGGTCGCGGACAAGAACTACATATTCCACCCGTACCAGAAGCGATGACGCCTCCGCGGAGGTCACGCATGAGAGTTCATGCAATGTCGCCGACCGCGTGCCCGGAGGTCACTCCGGGCCATGCTGGATCGTCACGACCTTGACGTCGAACTGCTCGCAGCTGCGGCTGTTCTTCGTGCAGATGCCGTTGATCCATACCTGGCCCCTGCCGAACATGATCCCCTTGTAGTTCACGAACAGGTCGGCGTACTGCTGGTCCTTGACGACCTGGACGATGTCCGGGGTGAAGACCTTGTCGTACTGCGCGACGAACGCGGTCGGGTCCTTGATGACATGGTTCCTGCCGTCGATGGTGGCGCCGAACGGGTAGTGCACCATGGCGGCAACCGTGGCCTTGTCACTGTTGACCACGGCCGTCTGGAAGGTGCGGATGAACGGTTCGTAGCGCGTGTGGTCGCCGAGGCTGCTGTCGATCGAATCGTTCACCTGCTTGATGCCGGCGGCGGTATCTGCAGTGGCAGTCGCAGGGGCGGGTTCCGCCGGCGCGGGCGAGGCTGGCGTGTCAGCAGCGGTCGCAGCCGGTGCCGTCGCAGCCGGCGCGGGAGCAGCGGGGGCCGTAGCAGCGGGAGCCGTAGCAGCCGCATCTGCGGTGGCGGCAGGCTTCGCCTGTTCGACAGCAGCAGGTTCTGCAGGCGCAGCAGGCTCGGCAGGACGACTGCACGCACTGAGCACTGCACCCGCCATCACGACAGCGCAAACAACAACCCTGGCCAGTCTCATGGGAGCTCCCGCGTGGGCATGGAGGTGATGGAACGCGCCTACTTCTTGCCGCCCTCGCGCAGCGTGCGATTGAACAGCAGCAGCGTCCGCGCCCAGGCCTCCTTCGCCGCGGCCTCGTCGTAACGCGGCGTGGTGTCGTTGTTGAAGCCGTGCTGCGTTCCTGGCGGCTGGAACAGCGTGTAATGCACGTTCGCCGCTTTCAACGCGGTCTCGTAGGCCGGCCAGCCGGCATTGATGCGTTCGTCGTTGCCGGCGAGCACGACCAGCAGCTCCGCCTTGATCTTCGGCACGTCCTCCAGCGCCGGCGGGGCGCCGTAGAACGGTGCGGCCGCGGCCAGGTTGGGCAGGCGTGTGGCGAGGAAGTTGGCGATGCCGCCGCCGTAGCAGAAGCCGACCGCACCCAGGCGGCCGTTGCCGCCCTCGATGCCCGCCAGCAGGCCCGCTGCCGCGACGAAGTCTTCGCGTGTCTTGGCCTGGTCGAGCTGGGCGAACAGCGTGCGCGCCGCGTCCTCGTCACCGGGATAGCCGCCGAGCGGAAACAGGGCGTCGGGAGCGAAGGCGATGAAGTCCGCCAGCGCCAGGCGCCGGGCAATGTCTTCGATGTGCGGATTGAGGCCGCGGTTCTCGTGCGCCACCAGCACCAGCGGCAGCGGGCGATCAGCTTTTGCCGGCCGCGCCAGGTAGCCGCGGGCCTTGCCATAGCCGTGCGGTGAGTCGAACTCGACGTACTTCGCCGACAGCCGCTTGTCGTCGGGCTTGATCTGTTGCGCGGCCGCGAACTGCGGGCTCAGTGCCGCCAGCAGTCCCGCCGCACCGGCAGCACCGGCAGCGAAACGCGCCGCACCAGCGAGGAAGCCCCTGCGGTCGATGGCGCCGTGCACGTACTGGTCGAACAGGCGCAGCACTTCCGGATCGAAGTCGTCCGCGGTGAGGCGGCTGTTCCTGGAGCGGGGAGGATTCGACACGACGGTCTCCGCGGTTGTGGCCATCAGCATCCACGACGCTGGCGCCCGGTTGGCCGAGCATACCTTCCTGGCGTTGCGGCAACGACGCCGGGTCGCCGCATTCGAGGGGATGACGGACGCTTGCGGCTAGCCCGGGGGTTCCGGTGTCGACAGCACCGGCAGTTCCAGATACGACGCGGTGTTGCCGCCCACGTGCACCCGGTTCAGTGCCTGCGCCGGGACGGTCTCGTCGTAGTTGCGGCCGCCGGTGTTGAGGTTGCGCTCCAGCCGCGGAAAGCTGCTGCTGGTGACGTCGAGGCGGATGCGGTGGCCGCGCGGCACCAGGTAGGCGATCGAGCGCATGTCGACCGTCAGTTCGTAGGTCTCGCCGGGCTTCATGCGCGTCGGGCAGAAGATGCCGTCGCGGTAGCGCGCGCGCAGGGCGCCTTCCTGGATGTTGGTGGCGCGACCGTCGGGCCAGACGTGGACCAGGCGCGCGACGAAATCCGTGTCCGGTGCCGACGACGACACCACCAGGTGCGCGCGCAGCGGGCCGACGATCCGCATCGGTGCTTCCAGCGGCTGCGAGGTGTAGACCAGCACGTCGTCGCGGATTTCGACATCGCGCTGGTCGACCGGGCCGGACACGGCATGCGGATCGGCGCTGCAGCACAGCGGGCCGCCGCGCGAGGGCACCGGGTCGAGCGGGTCGTAGAGGTAGCCGTCGACGTGTTCGTTCTCGTCCGGTTGCGGGCCGAGCGTGCCGTCGCCATCGCGGCCATTGGCCTTGCCGCCGCTGCGCAGGTACCAGCGCTGGTGGCGGGCCTGTGTCGGTGGCCAGGCGGTGGAAGTCAGCCAGCGCTGCTCGTTGAGCACGAAGAACAGGTACGGCGGCAGTTTGGCCAGGCCGTCGCCGCGGCCGCGCAGCCAGTAGTCGAACCACTGCAGGTACCACTCGCGATAGGGCTGCCCGGCGTTGCTCACCGGCAGCTCGCCGAAGCGGCCCATGTCGGCGATCTGTTCGTGTTCGCAATGGTTGCCCGGGGCGATGACGACATGCTGGTACATCGCCGCTTCGGGCGAATGCCGGCGCACGGCCTCGCTGATCGCCAGCGTGCCATCGATGGTCTGGTCGCCCCAGGTGTTGATCACCAGCGCCGGGGTGGTGATGCGGTCGGCATCGGTGACGTAGTCCAGGTCGTTCCAGCCCGGGCCGCCGAGCGGCGTCAGCAGGAAGTCCTCGTAGGCGTTGGGGCCGGGACGCGCGCGCTGCACCAGGTCCAGCACCGGCAACTGCGGCAGCAGCGCGGCCATGCCCGGGACCGCGGGCGAGCCGGAGTGCGCCAGCTTGCCGCCATGCCGGGAGAACCAGCCCGTCGTCCCCGACAGCTGCATCACGCCGCCTTCGAAGGAGCCGAAGTAGTCGGCATTGCCGGCGAGTGCGCCGGCCGCGCCGCCGGCCGCGCTCGGGATCATCGCCGCGTGCGCGGGATGGTTGGCCCGGGCCAGGGCGTATTGCAGCTCGCCCAGCGCCGAACAGCCGATCGTGCCGACCTTGCCGTTCGACCAGGGTTGCCGGGTGATCCAGTCCAGCGTCGCGACACCGTCACCGGTGCCATGTCGCCATGGCACGAAGCCGTCGCCTTCCGACTCGAACTTGCCGCGCACGTCCTGCACCAGCACGGCGTAACCGTGGCGCGCGAAGAACATCGCCTCACCCAGCGCCTCGCCGTAATGCCGGCGGTCGTAGGGCAGGCGGACGTAGACCGTCGCCAGCGGATCGCGCGCCGCGCGAGGCCGGTACAGCGTGCCGGCCAGGCGCACGCCATCGGGCATCGTTATCCAGACATCGTCGTCGATGCGCACGTTGAACAACAGCGCCCGCGCCGGCACCTGCCAATGGGCGGGAATGCGATTGCGCAGGGCGTATAGCAGGCCCGCGGCGATGACCACGGTCAGCGTGGCGCCGATCAGCAGCATCCACCAGAAGGAAGCGGGTCGCACCGCGGACAAGTCCATCTCCAAGTTGGCGTCCCTTGCGGCGCACGCATCAGTCGAAACCGCCGCCGGCACGTGCCTGCGACGCTTCCACTAACGGCGTCAACGGCGCGTGTCGGCCAGCGTGGCGGCCATTCAGGGCTTGGCGCAGCTGCTCGCGGCGATGATTCCGCGCAGGCGGCTGGCCTCGGCCTGCGCATATGCGCGGTTGTCGCCACCGCCGACGGACTGCGATTCGACATCGTCCAGGCGCCGGCTCCAGCCTTCGCACAGCATCGTGTCCGGCACTGGCTGGCAGTCGTCATGGACCATCTGGCATGCCGAGGCGCCGCCGGTCGCAACGGTTCCATCCAGGCCGGAGACCGCCAGCGGTACGCAGCGCGGCGGTGGCGCGGCCTCGTCGCCGAGGTAGCGGTGGCCTTCCCAGGTGCGGCATTCGAACAGCGCTGGCGGGCGTGCGGGACCGGCCTGTGCGGGCGTGGCGGTGGCTTCCGCGGCGGGCACGGGTGCTGGCGCCGCCGTGGGTGCTGGCGCGACCGGCGCGGTCATGCCCGCAGGGGCTGCTTGCGCCGCAGGCGCGCTTGCGGGAGCCGGTGCGACAGCGCCACCGGCGATGAACTGCGCGCGTGATTGCCGCGGCGCCGGCTCGACCACGCGCTTCACTTCCTTGCTGCCCTTGGGGCAGGGCGTGCCGTTCTGCAGCGTCACTGCGCCGGTTGCATCAGTGCAGCGATAGATCACCACCTGCGCCTGCGCCGCCGGCACCAGGGCCAGCAACGACAGGGCAAGCAACAGCAGCAACCACCACGCGCGTCGCAACGCGCTCCCGCGCCCCGCAGCCACCGGCATCAGGCGTCACCGCAATCATTGGCCAGGCGTGCATCGATGCCGCGCTGTTCCAGGTCGATCTGCTGGCGCTCGCTCTGCAGCGCGCTGTTGTAGGAACGACCCAGTTCCCAGCGACGATCGCGCAGGCGCGCGCAGACTTCCTGCTGCGGCAGCGCATTGCAGGTATCGCGGACCCAGGAGCCGGGCCCATACGGGTCATAGACGAACTGTCCGCCCATCGGCGGCCCGGGTTGCGTGCCTGACGGACGGCCAGGCCGGCCGCCGACGTTGTCGCCCAGCGACGTGCGCGAGTCCACGACCGGATAGCCCAGCGCCCACAGCGGCATCCAGCGTGGATTGCCCTCGCTGGTATCGCTCAGGTAACTGGTGCCGTCGGGAGTGGTGCATTCGTACATGGGCTTGGGCGGGGTCATCACGATGTAGCGGGTGGTGGCGGGTGCCGAACCGGGAACCGCCGCCGTGGCGACGGTGCGGGTCGGTTTGCCCTTGCTTGCAGGCTTTGCCCTGGCTTGCCTCGGCGGATCCTTGGGCCGCTGCATTTCCTTGGCCTGCTGGGTCTCGCCCTTGTGGCACGGAGTATCGCGCAACGTGAGCTTGCCCTTGCCGTCGGTGCAGCGGTAGATGGTGATGTCGCCCGCGCTCGCAACGGCCGATGCCAGCACAAGCGGCAGGAAGGCAAGCAGCACCAGGCGAAGCGACGACATGCGTGGAGCATGCGCCGTCGGCGACGCCGGCGATAGCGGTGATTGCGTGGTCATGGCGGTGGCGTCCTCACTTCTGCCGCGTGTACTCGATCTGCATCGTCCTGGATTCTTTTCCGCCGCGCGTTTCGTACATCTCGAACACCTCGTGGTCGTTGTCGACCATGCGCACGACCTGGCGGACCGGGACCTTCGCGCCTTTGGCGTTCGGGTCGGCCATCTCGCCGACGAAGGTGTAGGTGCGGGTCGCCGGGTCGTAGTCGCCGTTGGAGACGAATACGCCGGTCGAGCCGCTGTCCATCCAGGAGCTGTAGTACTTGCCGGTGACGTTGTCGTAGCCGGTGTAGCCCACGCCTTCGAACGGCTGGCCCATCCACGAGCTGCGGAAGTCCTGGCGGATGTGGCGGCCGCCCAGCACCAGGGTATTGGTGGCCGAGCCGGTTTCGGTCATGGGGGGCGTGTCGGGACCCATCCACATCGTCTGTTTGGTGGTCCACTTGCCGACCATCGCGGCCAGCTGCTTGTGCTGCTCACCGGGCTGCGAGGCCTTTTCCCAAGCCCGCATCATGGCCTGCTGGTCGGCGGTGAGCTGCGGCGCGCTGCCGGCCTTTTCCTTCGCCACCAGTGGCACGGCGCCCATCAATGCCAGCGTCAGCAGCGACACCTGCGCGATCTTCATGGCGGCCTCCTGGTGGGCCCGGTCCGTGGCGTTGCCGATCAACGCCGGCGCCGGGACGCTACGACTTGTGCCGTTAAGCCGGTGTGCCGGGCCCGCGCTCAGGCGCGCAATTGCGCCCCGCTGAGGGCGTCACGGATGGTCGTGGGGGCGGCCAGGCCGCCGGTTTCGCCGTCGGTCACGCCGTCCAGCAGCGCAAGCAACCGCTCGTCGAGTCCATCGCGAAGGTGGGCTGGCGGCTCGCCGCTGAGGTTGGCGCTGGTCGACACCAGCGGCCCGCCAAAGGCGGCGCACAGGGCGATGACGGTGGGATGGTCGCTGACGCGCACGGCGACGCCGCGGTGCGCGCCGGTGATCCAGCGCGGCACGCGCGCGGTGGTCGGGACGATCCAGGTGTTCGGGCCTGGCCAGCTCGCCAGCACCGCGTCGCGGCGCGGGGCCGGCAGTGCCTGCCAGTCAAGCAGTCCGTCGAGCTGGTCCAGGGTGCCGGCGATCAGGATCAGGCCCTTGTCGACCGGGCGCTGCTTGATCGCCAGCAGGCGCATGACCGCCACTTCATCGAAGGGATCGCAGCCCAGGCCCCAGACGGCTTCGGTCGGGTAGGCGATGACACTGCCCTGGTGCAGGGCGGTGGCGGCGTCGGAGGCGGTGAGGGACCGGTGCATGCAGGAAGAATAGCGGGCAAAGCGGCCCTCATCCGCCCTGCGGGCACCTTCTCCCGCGCGCGGGAGAAAGGAGCTGCGACTGGAGCCTCTCTCCCGCTTGCGGGAGAGAGGTTGGGGTGTGGGCAGGCCGACGCCTCAGGCCTTGGCCTTGACGACCTTCTTCACCGCTTTCTTCGCAGGCGCCTTGGCGACGGCTTTCTTGGCAGCAGCCTTCTTCGCCGGCGCCTTTTTGGCCGCCGTCTTCTTCGCTGCCTTCTTGGCCGGTGCCTTCTTCGCCACGGCCTTCTTCACGGTCGCCTTCTTGGCAACCTTGACCGCCGGTTCCTTCTTCGCCGCCGCCTTCTTCTTGCCGAAGCGACCGCGCACCGGCTTGCCGGTATCGGCCAGCAGCTGGGTGACTTCTTCCAGCGTCAGCGAGGCCGGCTCACGATCCTTCGGGATCTTGCCGTTGAGCTTGCCGTCGCTGATGTACGGGCCGAAGCGTCCATTGAGCACCTGGATGTCGCTCTCGTCCCACCGCTTGATGATGCGGTTGCGGGCGATCTCTTCCTTCTCTTCGATCAGGAACACCGCGCGCGCCAGTTCGATGGTGTGCGGGTCGTCTTCCTTCGGCAGCGAGGCATACGTGGTGCCGCGCTTGGCGAACGGACCGAAGCGGCCGATGCCGACACTGACCTCGTGGCCGTCGCTCTGGCCCAGCTTGCGCGGCAGCTTGAACAGCTCCAGCGCGTTGGCCAGTTCGATCGTGTGCATGCTCTGGCCGGGTCGCAGCGATGCGAACACCGGCTTCTCCTCGTCCTCGACCGTGCCGATCTGCGCGTACGGCCCATAACGGCCCAGGCGCACGCTGACCGGCTTGCCGCTCTTGGGGTCGGTGCCCAGTTCGCGCGCGCCGGTGGCTTCGCTGCGATCGACCGACTCGGTCTTGTCGAGGACCAGTTCCTTGAACGGTCCCCAGAACTTCTCCATCAGCGGCACCCACTCTTCCTCGCCGCGCGACACCGCATCGAGCTCGTCCTCGAGCTTGGCGGTGAAGTCGTAGTCGACGTACCGGGTGAAGTGGCTGGATAGGAACTTGCTGACCGCACGGCCGACGTCGGACGGGCGGAAGCTGCGCCCTTCCATCTCGACGTACTTGCGGAACAGCAGCGTCTGGATGATCGAGGCGTAGGTCGAGGGACGGCCGATGCCGTATTCCTCGAGCGCCTTCACCAGCGCCGCTTCGGTGAAGCGCGGCGGCGGCTGGGTGAAATGCTGGTCGGCGTGGATGCGATCGAGCGGCACGCGGTCGCCGATCTTCATCGCCGGCAGCTTGCGGCCTTCGTCCTCGTCCTCGCTCGACTTGGTGTCCTTGCCCTCTTCGTAGACGGCGAGGAAGCCCGGATCGACCACCGTCGTGCCCGAGGCGCGGAAGCTGTGCTCGCCGCCGGCAGCCAGATCGACCGAGACGGTGTTGAGCGTGGCCGGGACCATCTGCGAAGCGACGGCGCGCTTCCAGATCAGCTCGTACAGGCGGCGCTCGTCGTCGCTGAGGAAGCGCGAGACCTGTGCCGGCGTACGCAGCGCCGAAGTCGGGCGAACCGCTTCGTGCGCTTCCTGCGCGTTCTTGGACTTGGTCTGGTAGGTGTTGGGCTTGTCCGGCAGCGCGCGCGTGCCGTAGTCGCGGGCGATCACGTCGCGGATCTCGCCCAGTGCCTCTTCCGACAGGCTGACCGAGTCGGTACGCATGTAGCTGATCAGGCCGACGGTGCCCTCGTCGCCGAGGGTCACGCCTTCGTACAGCTTCTGCGCGACCTGCATGGTCTTGCGCGTGGTGAAGCCGAGCTTGCGCGAGCCTTCCTGCTGCAGCGTGGAAGTGGTGAACGGCGGCGACGGGCGGCGCTTGCGCTCCTTGCTGGCCACGTCGGTGACATGCAGGGCGCCATTGGCGGCCTTGACGATGCGCTGGCGCGCGGCCTCGGCGGTGTCGCCGTCGGTGACGGTGAACTGTTCGAACTTCTTGCCGTCGAGCTTGTTGAGCTTGGCGGTGAAGGTCTGGGTCGCGTGCGCGCACTCGGCCTCGATGCTCCAGTACTCGCGGGCGATGAAGGCTTCGATCTCTTCCTCGCGCTCGACGATCATGCGCAGCGCCGGCGATTGCACGCGGCCGGCGGACAGGCCGCGCTGCACCTTGCGCCACAACACCGGCGACAGGTTGAAGCCCACCAGGTAGTCGAGCGCGCGGCGTGCCTGCTGCGCATCGACCAGGTCGGTGGCGATCTGCCGCGGCTGGGTCATCGCTTCCTTGATGGCGCGCGGCGTGATCTCGGTGAAGACCACGCGCTGCAGCGTCTTGCCCTCGAGCAGGCCGCGCTCGCGCAGGATCTCGGCGATGTGCCAGCTGATCGCCTCGCCCTCGCGGTCCGGGTCGGTCGCCAGATACAGCGCATCGGCGCTCTTGGCGGCCTTGGCGATGGCCTCGACGTGCTTTTCGTTCTTCTCGATCAGGTCGTACCGCATCGCGAAGCCACGGTCGGGGTCGACCGCACCTTCCTTGGGCACCAGATCGCGGACGTGGCCATAGGAGGCCAGGACGGTGAAGTCCTTGCCTAGGTACTTGTTGATCGTCTTGGCCTTGGCAGGCGACTCGACGATTAGGAGATTCTTGGCCATGGGGGCTCCGCAGGACCTGTTCCGGTGCTGCTGGCGGTTGTTACGGTTGAGGTCTGTGGAAGGCTGGGCCCGGCATCGTGGCGGGGCGCAGGGGGGCTTCCTTTTTTTATTGAGGGCACGCGCCGGCCACGGCTGTCAAGCGCGGCTGCGTGAAGTCGGGACCTGTAGCGCATGCGCCGCAGCGCTGTTCAGCTCGGCTGCGGTAAACGAAGGCAGGTGGAAATCGCGCGCGAATTGCGCAAGCGCCGGCAAGCGCAGATGGCGCCAGAACGGCCCCGGAGGCCCGGGACCGCGAAACGAGGGGCCCGCGACACGAGAGGTCGTGCCGGTCAGTGAACCGGCTCGGGCTCGTCCTCGAACATCTGGGTTTCCATCCAGGCGTAGGCCGCCTCGGAACCGGGCTGGTTGAACAGGACCATCAGCACGACCCATTTCAGGTCGTCCAGGTCGAGTTCGTCCTGGTCCAGGGCCATGGCGCGGTCGAGCACCAGCTCGCGCTGGCCGGCATCGAGGACGCCGTGCTGCTCAAGGAACATCAGGAATCCGCGGCACTCGACGTCGAGCCGGTCGAGCTCGGGGCCGAAGTAGATGCGGGTCGGGCCATCGGCGCGCGGCACGCTGGCGCTGGGCCTTTGCAGGGCCAGCGCATCGAGCCACTCGAAGGCCTTGTTGATCTCGGCGGGGCTGAACCCGGCTTTGCCGAGCTCGTCAAAGAGAGGACCGCTGCGGAGCGAATCGTGGTCGCGGACAAGGTCCGCGTCTTCAGTGAAGTAGTGCTCGAACAGGTACAGCAGGACGTCCAGAATGCTCTCTTTCATTTCCCTCGGCCTGCGCCGCATGCGGCGCGGTGGGCAGAAACTTGCGGGTGACCCGCGGGTCGTTGGGTGAAGGTGGTGGATGCCCTCATTCAGCGATTGCGGAAGTACCGGCCGTGTTGTGCCTGAACACGACCATCAAGCTCCATGAGCAGCAGCATGGAGGACACTGCTGCGGTCGTCAATCCAGAACGTGTGACGAGTTCATCCATAGTGGTGGGGTCATGACCCAGGGCCAGCCACAACCTCTGGTAGTCGGCGTCCTGCGTCGCTGAATCCCTGCCGGTCTGGATAACGACTTCCTCACCGGGGTGAATTGGGGCGTCCAGGCGCATCCGCAAGTCCTGCGCCAGGGCCTGTGCCTGCGGCGCCAGAGCAGCGATGACCTCGGCCGGATCCTCGACCAGGCCGGCGCCCTCGCGGATCAGGCGGTGGCAGCCGCGGGCGAGCGGGTTGCGGATCGAACCGGGCAGGGCGAACACATCGCGCCCGGTTTCCGCTGCCAGGCGCGCGGTGATCAGGGCCCCCGATTGCCAGGCCGCCTCGATCACCAGGGTCGCCAGCGACAGGCCGGCGATGATCCGGTTGCGGGCCGGGAAGTGCGTCTTCAGTGCACGGGTGCCGGGGAGATGCTCGCTGACCACCACGCCATGGCTGGCGACGCGCGCCAGCAGGCCGGCATTGGCGCGCGGGTAGGCGACATCGGGCCCGGTGCCCAGCACCGCCACGGTGATGCCGCCGGCCGCCAGCGTGGCCTCGTGGGCGGCAGTGTCGATGCCGGCGGCCAGCCCGCTGACCACGGCCAGGCCGGAGCGCACGAACGCTTGGGCGAAATCGCTGGCGTGGCCGGACCCCGCGGGCGTGGGCCCTCGGCTGCCGACGATGGCGACCGCGGGATGCCAGAGCAGGATCGGGTCGCCAGCCACGAACAGCGCCAACGGCGGACTGGGCGCGCGGCGAAGTTGCGCCGGGTAGTCGGGGCTGTGCCAACCAATCAGATGGTGTCCGGGGCGCTTCAGCCAGGCCTCGGCCCTGGGCGATGGTTCGAAGTCGCGCGGGCACAGCCGCAGCACCTGCGCTGGCGTCAGCCCGCACTGGCGCCAGGCCGCCGGCCCGGCGGCAAGCGCCCGTGCGGGCGACCGGAATTGCTCCAGCAGGCAACGCCTGGGCTCGGTGGCCCCGCCGACAGCGATCAGCTTGAGCAGGGCACGGACGTCAGCGGCGTCGTCCTTGTCGGCGCGATCGTCGCGGTCTGGGCGGTCTGGGTGGCGGCGGCTGGAAGGCGGGGATTGCGGCGGAGGGGCGAGTGGCATGGCCCGAGCATCGGGCGGAAACGACGACGGCGCCCTAGGGCGCCGTCGTTTTGAAGCGTAGGTCGATCCCGATGGGGATCGCTACCCGGGGCTCAGTTCGACGCGTCCGGGTGCTTGAGGCGGTAGCCCAGGCGGGTCGGACGGATGCTGTCCATGACCAGCGCGTAGCTGACCTTCTCGAAGGTGCGGAAGACCATGACGTGGCTGGCGAACTCGTCAGGCAGCTTGACCTCGCCACCACGCGTGGTGGCGTCGTAGCTGCGGTCGAGGCCGGCCTTGACCCGATCGATCTCCAGGCTGCCCTGGCGCCAGGTCGAGAACACAGTGCCGTTGTCGACGCCGTCGGCGGTGCCGACCGACAGGGCCACCACGTCGCGGCTGCCGCCGCTGGTGAGCATGTCGGCGACAGCTATGACGCGCGCCTTCTCGACGGCAACTTCCTGGTTCGGGGCATGCGGCATGAACTGCAGGTCGTAGGGCTGCGCCTCGACCGGGATCAGGCGGTCGCCGACGCGTACTTCGCGGCCATTGCCGTCGATCAACAGCGTGGCGGCATTGGAGTCACCGGCAACGCCGCGGCTGATCGTGCCGACGGTCTGCTTGGTCAGCTCGTAACCCAGGAACTCGCCACCGCCGGCCGGCATCTGGTAGTTCCACAGCGATTCCAGGCCGATGTTGCGCTTGCCGCGGAAGTCGAGGTCGGCAGCGCGGCGGCCGGAGTTGTCGCAGCAGCGATCCGGATCCATCGTCTGGTAGCGGTTGGTCGGGCGGACCACGGCGTAGCGCTGGCCCGGCTGGGCGTCGGCCAAGCCCTTGATGTAGGCGACCTGGTCGAGGCTGCCGGCGAGGCGGTCTTCTTCCAGTCCGACCACGTACGGCAGGCTCTCGAAGTCCTCGACCACGCGCATGTCCTTGAGGAAGGCCTCGACATCGGACAGCGGAATGGCATTGATCGGCGCCTCCTGACGGGGGCCTTCCTGCACCGCGACGCGGTCAAGGTAGGCCAGCGAGAGCACGTCGCCGGGGTAGATCAGGTGCGGATTCTTGACCTGCGGGTTGGCCTGCCAGATCTCCGGCCACAGCCAGGGCTTCTGCAGGAACTTGCCGGCGATGTCCCACAGGGTGTCGCCCTTCTTGACCACGTAGGTGTCAGGATGGTTGCCCGCGACCTCGGCGGCCACGCCGTAGGTGGCGACCGTCAGCAACGCAGCGGTCAGGACCGTGCGCAACGGTTTGAAAATGGTGACCATCGGTTTTCCCCTATGAGCCCATGTCGAGCAGTTTGGATCGACGGCCCCTTGCGTGCTGCCAGAGGCAGCTTCCCCGCACGCCCGTAAAGGCGGGGCCCCGCGGCAATATAGCCCAGAAGAACCGCATGGTTGCAAGCGTGGGAGCGACCCAACGGGGTTACAATCGCACTACTTGTTGTGGTTGTGACACACGCCCCCATTTGAATTGCCATCCAGAATCGCCATGGCCCTGCTCCCCATTCTCGAGTTTCCCGACCCCCGCCTGCGCACCGTCGCCGCGCCGGTCGATCCTGCGCGCGTCACCAGCGCCGAATTCCAGAAGCTGCTCGATGACATGTTCGAGACCATGTACGAGGCCCCGGGCATCGGCCTGGCCGCCAGCCAGGTCGACGTGCACCAGCGCTTCATGGTCATGGACATCAGCGAGGAGCACGACGAGCCCCGGGTGTTCATCAATCCGGAGATCACCGCCCGCGACGGCGAGCAGGTCTACCAGGAGGGCTGCCTGTCGGTCCCGGGCATCTTTGCCGACGTGACCCGCGCCGACCGCATCACCGTCAGCTTCCTCGACCGCGACGCCAAGCCGCAGCAGCTGGAAGCCGAGGGCCTGCTGGCGGTGTGCATCCAGCACGAGATGGACCACCTGGCCGGCAAGCTGTTCGTCGACTACCTCTCGCCGCTCAAGCGCGAGATGGTGCGCAAGAAGCTGGCCAAGCAGCGCCGCCAGGCCGCGGCCTGAGCGCCCGGCCCGGACCGCGCCCGGGATGACTCCGGGAAGGCCCGGATGATTTCGTTCGTCCTGTCCCACTTTCCCCTGGCGCATCCAATCCGATGAGAATCGTCTTTGCCGGCACTCCCGACTTCGCCGTGCCGTGCCTGCGCGCGGCTTCGCAGCGCAACGAGGTCGTTGCCGTCTACACCCAGCCCGATCGTCCGGCCGGACGCGGACGCGGCCTGACGCCTTCACCGGTCAAGCGCGAGGCGCTGCTGCGCGGCATCGACGTGTTCCAGCCGGAGAACTTCAAGTCGGCCGTGTCCAGGGACGCGTTGCGCGCGCTGCAACCCGACCTGATGGTGGTCGTGGCCTATGGCCTGATCCTGCCGCAGTCGGTGCTGGACATCCCCACCCATGGTTGCTGGAACGTGCACGCCTCGCTGCTGCCGCGCTGGCGCGGCGCCGCACCCATCCAGCGCGCGATCGAAGCCGGCGACAGCGAGTCGGGCGTGTGCCTGATGCAGATGGAGAAGGGTCTCGATACCGGCCCGGTGCTGTTGTCGCAGTCGCTGCAGATCGGCGAGCACGAGACGGGCGGGCAGTTGCACGATCGCCTGTCGACGCTGGGTGCGCAGGTGCTGGCCGACGGCTTGGGCCTGTTGCGCGCCGACATCCGACCGGTGCCGCAGCCACAGCCCACGGAGGGCGTCACCTACGCGCACAAGCTCGACAAGGCCGAGGCCCGCCTCGACTGGACGCAGCCGGCGACGACGCTGGCCAACAAGGTGCGCGCCTTCAATCCCTGGCCGATGGCCGAAGCGGTGGTCGCCGGTGAGCGGCTGCGCCTGCATGGTGCGGTCGCGCTCGACGAACACCATGGCGCCGAGCCGGGATCGCTGCTGCGCGCCGGCCGCGACGGCCTGGATGTCGCCTGTGGCGCCGGCGTACTGCGCATCCGCGTATTGCAGCGCGAGGGCGGCAAGGCGATCACCGCGGCCGATTACCTCAACGGTCGTCCCGACCTGCGCTGACGGCCGGCCACGACAGCGACCCAGGACGGCGACCCCCGATGCCACGCCCCGACCACTCCCCCAGCGCGACCTCCGGCGCCGCCTCGCGCGCAGCCGCCGCACGCGTGCTCGATGCGGTGCTGCATCACGGCCGTTCGTTGAAGGCCGAGCTCGCGGTGGCGCTGCCGCGCATCGCCGATCCGCGTGACCGCGCGCTGGTGGAGGCGATCTGTTTTGCGGTGCTGCGCCATCCGGCGCGCTTCGAGTCGGCCTTGCTGGCCTGGGTGCCGCGACCATTGCCCAAGCGCGACAGCGAGCTCAAGGCGCTGCTGTTCGTCGGCTTCGCCCAGCTCGATCCGCTGGGTCTGCCGGCCCACGCCGCCGTGGCCGCAACCGTGGAGGCCGTGCGCACGCTCGGCCGACGCCACCAGGCCGGTCTGGTGAATGCCCTGCTGCGTCGCGCCCAGCGTGAAGGCCTGCCGCCCGGTGAGCCGCACGCGCACTGGCCGAAATGGCTGCGCGACCAGATAGAACGCGACTGGCCCGAGGACGCCGAGGCCATTCTCGACGCCAGCGCCGCCGAACCGCCGATGTGGCTGCGGGTGAACCGTCGCCAGCAATCGCGCAACGACTATCGCGCCCGCATGCAGGAAGCCGGCATCGAGTCGCAGGTCGACGAGCGTCTGCCCGACGCGCTGCGACTGGACACGCCGGCCGCGGTTGCGGCGTTGCCCGGCTTCGCCGAAGGCGCTGCGTCCGTGCAGGATGCTTCGGCGCAACTTGTCGTCGAGGCCCTTGCGGCGCCGCCGTCCGCGCGCGTGCTCGATGCCTGCGCCGCGCCCGGCGGCAAGACCGCGCACCTGCTCGAGCGCGATGCATCGCTGCAACTGGTCGCGCTCGACATCGATGCGCAACGCCTGGACCGGATGCGCTCGGGCTTCACCCGCCTGCGCCTGGGCGAGCGCGTGCAACTGCTTGCCGCCGATGCCGCCGACACGCAGGCATGGTGGGATGGAACGCCGTTCGACGCGGTGCTGCTGGACGCGCCGTGTTCGGCGACCGGCATCATCCGCCGCCAGCCCGACGTGCTGCAGCACCGCCGCGCATCGGACCTGACGGCACTGGTGGCGACGCAGTCGCGCCTGCTCGATGCGCTGTGGGCCACGCTCGCGCCTGGCGGCGTGCTGTTGTACGCGACCTGTTCGATCCTCAAGGCCGAGAACGAGGCACAGGTCGATGCGTTCCTGGCGCGCACGCCAGACGCGGTGGCCGAAGCGCTCGATGATCGTTTCGGTCGCGCCAGTGGCGCCGGTCGCCAGCGATTGCCGGGCGAGTTGGGCTACGACGGGTTCTTCTACGCGCGGCTGCGCAAGAACGCCTGACCGGCGGCGGACGGCCCGGCGTTCCGACATCGCGACGACGCCTGCCGGCTATCATCCGCGCCATGCTCAAGCCGATCGCCGCGCGCCCGACCTGGCGCAACGACACCACGCTGTTCTGGATCATCGCCGTGCTCGTGCTCGGTGCCGGCCTTGGCCTGCGCGACCCGTGGCCGGCCGACGAACCGCGCTTCGCGCTCGTCGCCAAGCACATGATCGAGAGCGGGGACTGGCTGTTCCCGCACCGCGGAAGCGAGCTGTATTCGGACAAGCCGCCGTTGTTCATGTGGTTGCAGGCGCTTGCCTACACGGTGTTCGGCAACTGGCGCGTCGCCTTCCTGCTGCCGTCGCTGCTGGCCGCGCTGGGCACGCTGTGGTGCGTGGTCGACCTGGGCCGCCGCTTGTGGACGCGCCGGGTCGGGCTGTACGCCGGATACGCGTTGCTGTTCGCGCTGCAGTTCACCTGGCAGTCGAAGAAGGCGCAGATCGATCCGCTGGTGGTGTTCTGGATCACGCTGGCCAACTACGGGCTGCTGCGGCATGTGTTGCAGGTCGCGCGAAGCACGTCCGGTGGGAGCGTGGGCCCCAACTGGCCGATGTGGATGCTCGGCTGGGCGGCCGCGGCGCTGGGCACGATCAGCAAGGGCGTGGGCTTCATCGCGCTGCTGATGCTGATCCCCGCCGGCATCGCCTCGCTGCGCGGCTGGGACGTGAAGGTATATGCCGGCCGCGCGAAGTTCTGGCTCGGTCCGCTCGCCTTCGTGCTGGCCGCGTGCGTGTGGCTGGTGCCGATGCTGATCGCCGGGCTCGGAAACTCCGGGCCCGAATACCGTGCCTACATCGACGACATCCTGATCCGGCAGACGGCCAAGCGTTACGGCGCGTCGTGGGATCACGGCCAGCCGGCCTGGTACTTCCTCGAAGTGGTCCTGACCATGTGGCTGCCGACGGTGCTGGTGCTGCCGTGGGCGATCCCGGCGTGGTGGCGGCGCCTGCGCCGGCGCGATCCGCGCTATCTGCTGCCGCTGGCGTGGTGCCTGCTGGTGCTGGTGTTCTTTACCCTGCCCAGCGGCAAGCGCGACATGTACATCCTGCCGGCGCTGCCGATGATGGCGCTGGCGCTGGGGCCGTTGCTGCCGGGACTGATCCGGCGCAAGGGCGTGCGGCGTCTGGCTTACGGATTCACCGCGGTACTCGCCGGCGGCCTGTTGATTGGCGGACTGGCGATGCTGCTGGGCGATCCGGGTTTCGAGCGCCGCTTCGTCGCCGAGCGCTCCATCGAAGACGTGTCCACGGCGCTTGCGGCCAGCATCACGGCGGTCGGTTTCTTCGGTGTCGCCTGCCTGTTGTGGTTCGGACGCGCGCGCCCGATCGTGGCCACGCTGGCGACGCTGACCGGCCTGTGGGTGTGCTTCGGGCTGGCCATCGCGCCGCTGCTCAACGACTCCTCGTCGGCCCGCGGGCTGATGACCGACATCGGCCAGCGGATCGGGCCGCAGGCCGAACTGGGCCTGGTGGCGTGGCGCGAGCAGAACCTGCTGATGGCCGACCGCAAGGTCGCCGAGTTCGGCTTCAAGGTCGACTTCGACGAGCAGATGCGGCGCGGACTTGCCTGGCAGCGGCAATCGCCGGCGACGCGCTGGTTGCTGGTGCAGGACGTGGCGCTGGCCAAGTGCATCGACAGCGGGAAGGCGCAGCACATGGGCAATGCCAACCGGCGCGGATGGACGCTGGTGCCGGGCTCGGCGGCGGCCAACTGTCAATAGGCGCATCAACCCAGGCGGCGCAGATCCGGGAGCGGATGCGCCGCGAACTCGGCGATATGGCGGTCCAGCCCCTGCACGCTGCGGATGCGGCCACTGGCGCGGGTTTCGGCCAGCAGGCCATCGTTCGGGCTCGCGCCCTCTTCGTGCCGCTCGGGGTGGTACAGGTGTGTGGCCAGGCCAGCGAAGCGCAGTGAACGACGCTCAAGCCCCGCATGGAACGCGCGCACGGCCAGGTCCTTGTCCTCGCGGCCCCAGCCCTCGTAGCGCTCGTCGAAACCGTTCAGCGTGACCAGATCGTCGCGCCACCAGCCCTGGTTGCAGGTCTTGATCGCGCTGCCGCTCTGGCCGCGCGTGCTGCGCAGCGACAGCGCGGCCAGCGCCGGGAGGCGCAGCGTGTGCCGGCGGCGAGTGAGGCCGCGGTCGAAGAAACCCAGTTGCGCCACTTCGCGATTGAGCAGGCGGTCGCGGCCTTCCTCGTTGGTCAGCACGCGCATGCCCTGGACGAAGCTTCCGGGCTCGGCCGCCTGCAGGTGGTCGCCGACGAACATCGGGTGCGGCAGCATGTCGCCGTCGAGCAGCAGAACGTAGTCGCCCCCCGTTGCGGCGATGGCGCGGTTGCGGGCGAGGGAGACGCGGAAGCCACGGTCCTCGATCCAGCTGTGGCGCAGCGGCGCCGGAAAGTCACGGGCCACGCGTTCGAGCATCGCGCGGGTGTCCTCGCGCGATCCGTCATCGGCGACCACGACTTCGTGCGGGAGCGTGTCCTGGCGGGCGAGGGCCTCCAGCGCCAGCTCCAGCGCCTGGGGCCAGTTGTAGGTGGTGATGACGACGCTGGCGCGCGGTGGGGCAATGGCGTTCATCGGTCCGGTCCACTCACGGCCTGGCCGTTGTGCAGCATCCACAACATGATCGTCTTCTGCCGCACGTAGTTGGCGCGGACGTAGGCGTAGACCAGGCCGTGCCAACCATCACGGAAGCCCCCGCGCAGCAGGTAGCCGCGCCAGAAGCGCCATGCCGGCGACAGCACCAGGCCGGTCAGCGTGGCGCGCTTGCCGCGGGCGAAGTCGTGCTCGGCCATCATCCGGGCGTAGCGCTGGGTCTTGAGCAGTTGCTGCTCGAGCGAGCGGTAGGGGTAGTGGATCAGGTCGCCGGCGAGGGTCCGCACCGGGCCGTCGACGCTGGCGGCCTCGTGCACCTCGCGGGTGCCGCGCCAGCCGCCGCGGCGGCGGTCGAACAGGCGCAGGACGCGGTCCGGGTAGGCGTTGCCGTGGCGCAGGAACTTGCCGAAGTACTCGCTGAGGCGGGCAAAGCGGAAGCCGGCCGCATCGCCGAAGGCGCCGGCGCGTTCGGCCTCGATGGAGGTGCGCAGGGCATCGCTGACTCGCTCGTCGGCATCCAGGCACAGCACCCAGTCGTGCGCGGCCTGCTCGACGGCGAACTGCTTCTGGCTGCGGAAACCTTCGAAAGGGCGCTGGATGACGCGCGCGCCGAGGCTGCGGGCGATTTCGGCCGTGGCGTCGGTCGAAAACGAATCGACCACGACCACTTCGTCGCAGAACGCCAGCGAGGCAATGCAGTCGCCGATGCGGTCGGCCTCGTTGAACGCAATAATGCAGGCCGACAGCGGGCATGCTGAGCGCGCGCCACGCGTGTGGGGCGCGGTCTCCGGCGTGTCCTGCATCGATGGCGTATTGGAGGAAGCGTTGATGGCCGATTACCTGTTGTTCGCGAGCGAACGCTATGCGCTGCCCATCCTGCAGCCGCTGGCGCAGGCGCTGCAAGCCGCCGGGCACGGCGTGCACGCCTGGTTCGTGGACGGCGCCGCCGGCGCCGAACTGCCGGCGCCGGTGCGAATGATAGGCCTGCACGAGGCGGTCGCGCTGAAACCGCGGGCGGTGTTCAGCGCCGCCAACTGGGTGCCTCCGTTCGTCTCCGGGGCGAAGGTGCAGCTGTTCCATGGCTTCAACGTCGAGAAGCGCTCGGACGAGCGCGGCCATTTCCGCGTGCGCGGGCTGTTCGACCTCTATTGCACCCAGGGCCCGGCGACGACCGCGCCGTTCCAGGCGCTGGCGGTGCAGGCCGGTCACTTCGCCGTGGTCGAGACCGGCTGGCCCAAGCTCGATCCGCTGTTCCGCGATGACGACGGCGCCGCCGCCGCCCTGCGTGCGCCGGCCGGTTCGCGCCTGGTCGTCATGTTCGCCTCCACATTCACCGAGCGCCTGAGCGCGGCGCCGCACCTGTTCGATGCGATCGCGGCAGAGGTGGCCAAGGGCGACCGCTACTGGCTGCTGACCCTGCACCCCAAGTGTCCGCCTGAACTCTTCGCGCGCTATCGCTCGCTGGCCGGCGCCAATGCGGCCTTCTTCGAGACCGAACAGCTGGTCGCCGCGCAGCGCGCCGCCGACGTGCTGCTGGCCGACACCACCTCGGTGGTCTCCGAGTTCGTCGTGCAGCGCAAGCCGGTGGTGACGTTCCGCAATCGCGCGCCAAAACCGCACATGCTCGATTTCGACGATCCGTCGCGGCTGCCGGAGATGCTCTATCGCGCGTTCGCGCCGGAGCCGGCGCTGCTCGCTGCGCTGTCGGCCTATGCCGATTCGATCCACCCGTACCGCGATGGGCGCTCGTCCGAGCGCGTGCTGGCCGCCACGCAGGCATTGCTCGACGGTGAGCTCGGCACGCTGCGGCGAAAGCCGCTGTCGTCGCTGTGGCGCGCGCTGCAGATCCGCCGCGAACTGGGCTACTGGCGTCCCTGAGCGGGCCGCATCACCAGCGCAGCGGCCGCTGCGCCAGGGTCCGCCCGAGCCGGGCATACAGCGCCCGCGCCTCTGCCTCGGGCAGGAAGCGCACGCGCAACGGTGGCGCCATCGCGCCGGCGCCGCTGGTGTCCAGCCACAGTGTCGCGGTGCCGCAGCGGCGGTCGATCGGCGAATGGGTCAGCTGCAGCGCCTGCAACTTGTCCAGCTCGGCGAAGCGCCAGTGCCGGGTCCACCAGCCTTCGCGGATCGCTATCAGCTCATCGCCCACCGCGTAGGCGGCGCGCTGCGCGTGGCGCCGCGCCTTGAATGCCGACCACGGCAACCACAGCAGCGCGAGCAGGCCCCAGGCGCCGAACTTGATCGCCAATGCAATCGCTACCGCCAGCACGAACGGCACCGAAGGCAGGAACAGCCGCCACCAGCTCGACGCCGGCAGCGGCTGCCAGTCCAGATGTGACCACTTCGCGCGCGGCAGCAGGTGCTCGACCAGGGCATCGCACGCGGCCGGCGTGGCGATCGGGGCCAGCTCGCGCAGCGCGCGCTGCTGGCGTCCTTCCTCGGCCACGGCGGTGTCGACTTCCAGGCTGCGACGCTTGAGCAGGCGGTGCAGCACGCCTTCGTGCAGGGTCCAGGCCTGGATGCGGCGACGCGAGGCGCTGGTGCGCCAGCGCGCCAGCAGGCCGCGTTCGACGGTCAACCGGCGGCCCTGTTCGCTCAGGCGGAAACCGAAGTACTGCATCAGGGCCAGCGCCACCGACAGCAGCCGCAGCGCGCCCAGCAACAGGGCCAGCACCGCCAGACCCGCCGCCGCGTATTCGAGCGGACCGAAGCCATGCTCGCCGGCGTAGCCGAACAGGCGCATGCCGACGGCTTCGAACAGGTTCGGGATCAGCTTGGGGCTGAACTGCGCCGCCGCAGCGAAACCCGTGCCGACCAGGATCAGGCCACGGTTGGAAACCAGCCCCAGCCGCAGCACTTCCGCCACGGGCAGGGTCAACAGCGTGTCGACCGCGGGTTCTTCGACCGGCGCATCGGCCGCGGTGGCCTGGCCGCGACGCCGCACCAGCGATTCGAGCGCCAGCGCATCGTCGAGCCTGAGCACGCGCATCTGCGCCTCGGGCTTGGCGCCGCCGGCCGATTCCAGGCGCACTTCGGCCACGCCGAACAGCCGGTGCAGCAGCGTCTGCTGCAGCGCGACGTTATGGATGCGCGCGAACGGGATCACCCGCAGGCTGCGTTCAAGCAGCCCGCTGCGCACCACCAGGTGGTCGCCGGCGACGCCATAGCGGTAGGTGAAGTACTGCCACAGCGAAGTCACCACCAGCACCGCGACGCCGATCAGCGGCCACAACTCGTTGCGGTCGCCGCGCTTGAGGAACAGCAGGATCAGCAGCGGCACGATGAACTGCTTGAGCTGCTGCAGCAGCACGAACAGCCACGACATCGGATGCAGGCGGCGTTCGGGTTCCGAAGCGGTCACGGGTCCGTTCATCGGCGCCGGTTACAGGTCGTCATCGTGGTCGATCTGGCGCCCGAGCCGGTCGCGCAGGCGCTCGGCGTCGTCGGCGTCCAGGTGCGGCACCGCCACCGAGCTGTGTCGGGTGCCGGCGGTGTGCACGATCAGCGTCGCCAGGTTGCGCCTGCGTTGCAGCGGCCCGCGCTTGAGGTCCAGGTGCTGCACGCGCGTGGCCGGGACGCGCGTCTCGCGCTGCCACATGTTGCCGCGGCGAATCGCCAGGCCATCGTCGTCGAGACGCCAGAAGGTGTAGCGGTACTGCTTGAGGCCGATCCAGAACGCCAGCGCCACGCCCAGCACCAGCGCAAGCAGGCCGATGAAAACCGGCAGCTCCAGCACCCGCGCCAGGATGAAGCCGGCGACTGCGAACGGGATCGCCAGCGGCAGGGCACCCAGCAGGCACAGGGCGCGGGCACGGATGGGCAGTGGTTGCCAGTCGGCCACGGCAGCGGCAGCGGCGGCAGGGACGGGCGGGGTGTGCGTCGAATCGGGCGTGAGCATGGCCATCCAGTGAAAGTGTCACGGGTACGCCGGCGAAGCCTGTCTGGTCAGCGTTTCCAGTACGGATTCTCTTCCCCGGAGCCCGGCGGTCGCAGCGTATAGCGTTTGTAGGTCCACTGGTATTGCGCCGGATCGCGCCGGGCGATGTGCTCGACCGCCGCATTGAGCGCGGCCACGGCCACCTTCGGATCGGGATCGGCCATCGCCGCCGGCGCCGCTTCGATATGCAGGGCGAAACCCGGGTGGCCGGTGTGGGTGTCGACGCGCTCGCACCAGGCAAACAGCACCGTGGCGCCGGTGCGTGCCGCGAGGCGGCCGATCAACGTCATCGTCAGTGCCTGCACGCCGAAGAACGGTGCGAACTCGCCGTCGCCGGCCTTGGGCTGCTGGTCGGGCAGGATGCCGACCACGCCGCCGTCGTTGATGCGCTTGAACAACTGGCGGATCGCCGGCCCTTCAGCGCGGACCTGGGTGACGCGCTCGCCGTCGCCACTGTCGTCATGACCGGCATCGGCACGGACCAGGTTGAGGAAGGCCTCGACCACCGCCGACTCCGGCGGCCGGTACAGGATCGCCAGCGGCGTGCGCCAGGCCAGCCACTGGTTGAGCAGCTCCCAGTTGCCGTGGTGGGGCGCGGCGATGATCACGCCGCGACCGGCGGCGATGGCGGCGTCCATCAGCCCGGTACCGTGCTGCTCGCGCAGCAGCTCGAGATTCTCGGCGTGCGGCCGGGTCCACAGGCGCACCGTTTCCAGCACCTGGCGCGCGGTGGTGCGCAGGATCGCCCGGTGCAGCTCGTTGCGCTGGGCCGGCAGCAGGTCGGGGTAGGCCAGCTCCAGGTTGATCCGCGCCACCCGGCTTTCGCGCACGTCGCGCCAGCTCCACCACGCCGCGAGGGCGTCGCCCAGGCGCAGCAGCCACGGCCACGGCAGGCGGCCGAGCAGGGCGGCGAAGGCGAACAACAGGCGGGCGGGCAGGCGGGCGGCAAGGCCGGTCATGGCGTCGTTCGGCGAGGAGGGGCGCGCTCCGGGCTTCCGCCCGGACCACGCCTTAGGCTACAACAGCCCCGCGAACCCTCTTCCACCACGGCGCATCCATCACTGCATGCTGGCTCTGATTCAACGCGTGACCGAAGCGGCCGTCCGGGTCGAAGGCGAGACCATTGGCGCGATCGGGCCGGGCCTGCTGGCCCTGGTCGGGGTCGAGCCGGGCGATGGCGAGGCGCAGGCGCAGCGGATGGCCGACCGGCTCCTTGGTTACCGTGTATTTGCGGACGGGGCCGGCCGAATGAACCTCGGCCTCGCGGACACCGGCGGCGGGTTGCTGCTGGTCAGCCAGTTCACCCTGGCGGCCGACACACGCAGCGGGATGCGTCCGGGCTTCAGTACTGCCGCGGCGCCGGAGCTGGCTGAACCTTTGTTCAGCAGGCTGGTCGAAATCTGCAGGGAAAAACACACAGGGGGGCTGGAAACGGGGCGCTTTGGTGCCCATATGGTGATCAGCCTGGTCAACGACGGCCCGGTCACCTTCCTTCTCCGTTCCTGAGTCCGGCCCCGACCCCTCCGGCCTGATATACTGGAACGTTCCCAACCCTCTCATAGCGCGGTGGCGCAGCACATGGCCAACGAACGTCAGCCCCCCTCCTCCGATATCAAGCAGTTGATCAGCAAGGGCCTGGAGCAGGGCTACCTGACCTATGCCGAGGTCAACGATCACCTGCCCGACGACCTCGTCGATGCCGAGCAGATCGAAGACATCATCGGCATGATCAACGGCATGGGTATCGAGGTCCACGAAGTGGCCCCCGATGCCGAAACTCTGCTGCTCGCAGACGGCGGCACGGGCAACCGTGAAGTCGACGATACCGCCGCCGAAGAAGCTGCCGCAGCGCTGACCGCGCTCGATGGCGAAGGCGGCCGCACCACCGACCCGGTGCGCATGTACATGCGCGAAATGGGTACGGTCGAACTGCTTACCCGCGAAGGCGAAATCGCCATCGCCAAGCGTATAGAGGAAGGCCTGGGCCAGGTCCAGGCGTCCCTGGGCGTGTTCCCGGCGACCATCGCCTCGATCCTCGAAGACTACGAACAGCACAAGGCGGGCAAGAAGCGCCTGGCTGAAATTATCGTTGGCTTCAACGATCACCTCGACGACGTGCCGGAGCCGCCGGCCCCGGTCGTGGTTGCCGATCCCGACGCCGAAGTCGATGACGACGAGGAAGAGGCACCGGTCGCCGAGGAAACCGAAGAGGTTGTCAGCGGTCCGGATCCGGTCGAAGTCGCTTCGCGCATGGAAGCCCTGGCCGACCACTACAACAAGTTCCTCAAGTCGCACGCCAAGCACGGCGCGGGTCACAAGACCTCGCTGAAGCTTCGCGAGGACATGGCCGCGGTGTTCGTCACCTTCAAGCTGCCGCTGCCGCTGACCGACGTGCTGGTGCGCAACCTGCGCGAGGTCGTCAACAAGATCAAGGATCACGAGCGCCGCATTCTCGACCTGTCCACGCGCGTGGCCAAGATGCCGCGCAAGGACTTCATCCGCGCCTGGGAAGGCAACCAGACCAATCTGGAGTGGGTGGACGAGCTGCTCAAGCGCAAGCAGAAGTGGTCGTCGGGCCTGCGTGACGTCAAGGACCAGATCATCTCCGAGCAGGAAGCCACGATCGCGGTGGAAACCGCTTCGTTGCTGACGCTGGCCGACATCAAGGACATCTCTCGCCAGATGGCCTATGGCGAAGCCAAGGCGCGCAAGGCCAAGAAGGAAATGGTCGAGGCCAACCTGCGCCTGGTGATCTCGATCGCCAAGAAGTACACCAACCGTGGCCTGCAGTTCCTCGATCTGATCCAGGAAGGCAACATCGGTCTGATGAAGGCCGTGGACAAGTTCGAGTTCCGCCGCGGCTTCAAGTTCTCGACCTATGCGACCTGGTGGATCCGCCAGGCGATCACGCGTTCGATCGCCGACCAGGCGCGCACCATCCGTATCCCGGTGCACATGATCGAGACGATCAACAAGCTCAACCGTATCAGCCGCCAGATGCTGCAGCAGTACGGCCGCGAGGCGACTCCGGAAGAGCTGGCGAAAGAAATGGACATGCCGGAGGACAAGATCCGGAAGGTCATGAAGATCGCCAAGGAACCGATCTCGATGGAAACCCCGATCGGCGACGACGAGGATTCGCATCTGGGCGATTTCATCGAGGACACGAACATCGAGTCCCCGGTCGAGGCCACCACCAACATCAACCTGACCGAGACGGTCCGCGACGTGCTCGCCGGCCTGACGCCGAGGGAAGCCAAGGTGCTGCGCATGCGCTTCGGCATCGACATGAATACCGACCACACCCTCGAGGAAGTCGGCAAGCAGTTCGATGTGACGCGTGAGCGTATCCGCCAGATCGAAGCGAAGGCGCTGCGCAAGCTGCGTCATCCGAGCCGTTCGGAACAGCTGCGCAGCTTCCTCGATATCGATTGATTGCTGGTTGCATGTGTTGAAGAAGAGGCCCTGCGAAAGCGGGGCTTTTTCGTTGTGGGGCGTTGGGGGCAGGTTTCGTTGTGGCGCCGTCCGGCAGGCTGGGGAGTGCTCCGCCCCTTAGTCGGACATCCTTGTCCGATGCGGGGCGCGGGACATCCATGTCCCGCTGCGGAGCACTCCCCAGCCTGCCGGACGACGCTTCGGCCATTCGTTTCCCGGTCTTCGGTTGGACGCGGGCAAGCGCAGTGGCGCCACTTTCGTTGCGGATATAGCAGCCATCTGTTGCCGGGGCGCGTTCGCCGGTACCCTGAACGGATGAAAGCCAAGCCCAACGCGCAGCCCAACCAGAGCCTGATCGACGGGATCGCCACGCTGCAGGCGCTGGCGTCCTCGCCCGAGCCCGTGGGTTGCCGGGAGCTGGCGCGCCAGCTCGATGCCAATCCGACCCGGGTCAATCGGCTGCTCAAGACGCTGGCCTACCTGGGCATCGCGCGGCAGACGGCCAACCGCAAGTACACGGCTGGGCCGGGCATGCACGTGCTGGCGGCGCAGAGTCTGTTTGCGTCCGGGCTGATCCGGCGCGCGCTGCCGGTGCTGGAGGAGCTGCGCCGGTTCGGGCATACCGTCGCGCTGGGCGTGCTGTGGAATCACAGTGTCAGCTATCTGTTCCATGCGCCGCCGGGGATCGAGGCCGCGCGCGGTCTGGGGCGCATCGGTCTGTTGCCGGCAACGACCAGCGGTATCGGCATCGTGCTGCTCGCGCAGTTGTCCGACGAGGAGGTGCGCGATCTCTATGCCGGGCACGAGATCCCGATGTTCCCCGAGGGCATCGAGTCGCTGCTGGCCACGCTGCAGGTCACTCGCGCCAATGGCTATGCGCGCATCCACGTCGCCGACGATCGCGACCATCACATCGTCGCCGTGCCCATGGGCGATCCGGTGCATGCGGGCATCGCGATGTCGGGCTGGATCCCGGAGTCGGCGACTGCCGACCTGGTCGCCGCGTTGCGTGAGGCGGTCAAGGAGATCGGCTGAGGCGTGCGCCGCGGGCATGATGCGGCGCAGATTGACGTGTTGCTAAATTAGCAATACCGTCCAGCGACACCTCGGGGAGCGGGCGGTACTTCAGTGAACTGGAAAGGATCGGCCCGCGTCCGCTGGGCACTGCTCGCCCTGCTGTTTGTCTCCACCGTCATCAACTATCTCGACCGCCAGGCGCTCTCGATCCTGGCCACGACCATCCAGCGCGATCTGGGCATGGACGACCCGGCCTATGCGCGCGTGGTCCAGATGTTCCTGTTCGCCTACACCGTGGCCTACTTGCTGGCCGGCCGCATCACCGACTGGCTCGGGTCGAAGGTGGCACTGGCGCTGTTCGTGGGCTGGTGGTCCATCGCCAACCTGTTCACCGGTCTGGTGCGCACCGCTGGTGAACTCGGCGCGGCGCGCTTCGCGCTGGGCCTCGGCGAGCCGGGCAACTACACCGTCGGATCGAAGGTCGTCTCCGAACATTTCCCGCCGCAGGAACGCGGACTGGCGCTGGGCATCTACACCGCCGGTGCGATGGTCGGCGCCACGATCGCGCCGCCGTTGATCGGTGGCATCGCGGTGGTGTTCGGCTGGCGCTGGGCGTTCATCACCACCGGTGCGGTCGGGCTGCTGTGGATCATTGCGTGGTGGTGGATCTTTCCGTCGAAGCCGCGCGGTGAGACCGCCGCCGCCACACCCGCCAGCGCTGACGCCGCGCCGATCAAGGGCGAAGGCTCGCTGTGGCGCAACCTGCTGCGCGACCGCACGATGTGGCTGCTGGTGCTGTCGCGCGCCGTGGCCGACCCGGTCTGGTACTTCTACCTGTTCTGGTTCCCCAAGTACCTCAACGACCAGCGCGGCATGACCCTGGTCGCGGTCGCCTCACTGGCGTGGCTGGTGTACCTGGCGGCCGACGTCGGCAGCATCGGCGGCGGTGCGATCTCCAGTGGCCTGATCAAGCGCGGCATGACGCCGGTGCGCAGTCGCCTGACCGCCATGACCGGTGCGGCGATACTCGCGCCGCTGGGATTGATCGCGGCATTCCATCCGCCACTGACCATCCTGTTCGCGATCGCCTCGCTGGTGGCATTCGCCCACCTGGTGTTCCAGATCAACATCAGCACGCTGGTGGTCGATCTGTATCCGAGTCGCTACATCGCCACCGTGTTCGGCTTCATCGGCGCCGGCAGCGGCCTGGGCGGCATGCTGTCGACGCAGGTGGTGGGCAAGCTCGTCGCCGGGCACCAGTTCGATCGCACCTTCGTGCTGATGGCCATGCTGCATCCGATCGCGATGGTGCTGGCATGGTTGGCGGTGCGTCAGGCGCGGCATTCGCGCCTGGTCCAGTCGCTCGACGGCAACGTCGTTCAGGCGACGCCGACGGCGTAATCCCAGAAGCGGTCGCCCGGCGTGACGCCCAGGCCGGGGCCGGTCGGCAGGCGGTAGTGGCGATCGGCGTAGTCCATGTCGGTGTCGAGCAGTTCCAGCGAACGGGCGAACACCGAGTGCTGCCACTCGTGGCGCCACAGGCCACGAACGACCGACGAGGCGTGGAGGCTCGCGGCAAGGAAGATGCCGGTGCCGATCGTCGCGTGCGGGGCGATGGCCACGCCATGGGTTTCTGCCAGTCGCGCGATGCGCAGGAACTGGGTGATGCCGGTGTGGCCCATCTCCGGCTGGATATAACGCACCGCGTTCGCGTCCAGCCGCAGTTTCGCTTCGTACTCGGTGTGCCATTCCTCACCGGCCGCAACCGCAATCGCACCTTCGCGCGCCACGCGCGCCAGGCCGCTGACGTCCTCGGGCTTCACCGGCGCCTCGACGAACTGCAGGCGGTACGGCGCGAGGTGATCAATCACGGTGAGTGCCTGGTTGGCATCGAACTTCCAGTGCAGGTCGACCATCAGTTCGGCGTCGTCACCCAGCGCCTCGCGCAACGCCGCGGCCTCCTCGACGATGCCCTCGCTGCTAACCACGGCATGGATCTTGAAGGCGTCATGGCCCTGCTGCTGGAACGCCTTGGCCATCTCCACGCGACCGGCAACGGTCGCGGCCGGCAGGCCCGACAGGTATCCAGGCACCCGCTCGCGCTGGCGCTCGCCGAGAAGCTGCCACAGCGGCTGGTTCTGCGCGCGTGCGCGCAGATCCCAAAGTGCGATGTCGAGTGCGGCAATCGCGTCGACGTAGAAGCCGCCGAAACTGCCGCGCACGCGCATCAGCCCGTACAGGTCGTCCCAGATCTGTTCGACGTCGTCTGGCTCGCGGCCAACCAGTTCCGGTGCGAGCAGGTCGTTGACGATCTCGCAGACCGCACGCGGCGCGCAGATGCCGTAGGTCTCGCCCCAGCCGACCGCGCCGTCGTCGGTGGTGATGCGCACCACGACCGAACGGTCCACGGACGGATAGATCGTGCCGTTGCCCTTGCGCACGACATAGCCGCGCTCGTTGACACGCTCGCCCGGGCCAAGCGGGCCCAGGTACGGCGTGTCGCGCGGCACGGTGACGATGAAGGTCTCTACGCTGCGCACGGCGCTCATGCGGCGGTCGCTCCCGGCACGCGATCGAGCGGAACCAGGTCGGCGATGCGTGCCAGCAGTGCATCGACTTCACTCTGGTCGAATGCATCCAGGGCAGGGCCGGGCGCGCGCACGTGATCGCTGGCGATGAGTCCGCGGCGCTTGAGCACCGCCTTGGTCAGCCGCCAGCGGAACACCGCCTGCACGCTCAGCAGCGGCAGGCTGCGTTCGAACAACGTGCGTGCACCATCGATGTCGCCATCGGCAAAACACTTGAGCATGGCCACGTGCACCTCGGTGACTTCGCAGGCAGGCATCGTACCCTTGGCGCCGCGCACCAGCTCGTCGATCACGTAGCGCGCACCGGCGCCGCCGAACACCGCATCGAGGGCATCGCCCGCACGCTCGCTCAACTGCGTGATGCGCTGGCCGGATGGCTGGGTTTCTTCCTTTACGTAGCGAATGCCCGGCACCTGCTCGGCCAGCCAGGCGACTTCATCCACGGCAAGGCCCACGCCCATCGGTGCAGGCGCGTTCTGCAGCATCACCGGGATGCCGCTGGCTTCGTGGATCGCCGCGAAGTAGTCGGCCATTGCCTGGCGGTTCTTGGCGTGGCGGTGCGGCGTAAGCACCATCGACGCGACCGCGCCGGCCTTGGCGCCTGCGCGCGCGAACTGCATCGCCAGTTCGGGGTCGGCACTGCTGGCGCCGATCACCAACGGCACGCGACCGGCGATCCACTCGCCCAGCTTCACCGTCATCTGCAGGCGCTCATCAGTGCTGAGCATGTCGTATTCGCTGGCCAGGCCGGGGAACACGATGCCGTCGGCGCCCGCGGCAAGGATGTACTCAAGCACCGCGCGCGTACCGGTGAAGTCGATCGCGCCGCTGTCTTCAAAGATCGTGGGCAGGATCGGGAACACCCCTCTCAAGGACGCCCCTCTCAAGGACGCCCCTCTCAAGGACGCCCCTTTCAAGGACGCCCCTTTCAAGGACGCTCCTCTCAAGGACTCGCCTCTCAACTCGACACCTGTCATTGCCTTCCCTGTGGATTCGCTCATTGCTCCCCCGTTGCGTACCGCCTGCGGAATGTGGCTGGACGTTGCTACCAGGGCTACAGTCCAACCGATTGAAATCTGGCATTTATTGCGCTGCAGCAACGATTTATCTGCAAAAACCCTTGCTTTGCGCAGGACATATATTGCTATATTAGCCACACAACGCAAGCAGTTCGTATCGCAAACAAGACCCAGCAATGACTTCGGGGGGAGGCCCGGTTCATGCGCAAGCTTCGTCGAACGATTCTGTCCACACTGATTACACCCACGCTGTTGGCCTCCATGGCCGCGGCAGCGCAGACCACCCCCGCACCCGAAGCGGCGGCACCGGCACCCCAGACCACCAGCGCCAGCGACGAACCGCGGACGCTGGACCAGGTCACGGTGGTCGGCATCCGCGGCAGCCTGGAAGCGGCCAAGGACATCAAGCGCGACTCGACCCAGATCGTCGACGCGATCGTGGCAGACGACATCGGCAAGTTGCCCGACACCAACGTCGCCGAATCGCTCGGCCGCGTGGCCGGCGTGCAGCTCGAGCGCGGCATGGGCGAGGGCAGCGACATCCTGGTGCGCGGCCTGCGCGAGAACGTGATCCTCTACAACGGCCGCCAGATCGTCGACGCGACCGGACGCGGCGGCAACGGCCTCGACCAGCTCAACACGTCGACCTACGGCCTGCTGACGCTGGTGCCGTCGGAACTCATATCGCGCCTGTCGGTGACCAAGCTTGCCGGCTCGGACCAGATCGCCGGCGCGCTTGGCGGCATCATCGACATCGAGACGCGCAAGCCGCTTGCCGGCGACGCGGCGCAGAATGTGGTCACCGCCGAAGCCGGCTATGACGAGCTCGGTGGCAATGGCGGCGGCGGAGTGTTCACGCTGCTGTCGGGTCGCAACAGCGACAAGACCTTCGGTGGCCTGATCTCGGCGACGTACAGCAAGTACGACGTCGTCCAGCAGGGCCTGGACACGTTCTCCGGCTACGCCCGCTTCAACGACACCACGGTGACGCCGGCGCGCACGCGCTTTGGCAGCACCGACATGCGCGCGCAGGACATCAACGACAGCCGCGAGAAGTACGGCATCAGCGGCGTCCTGCAGTGGCGCCCGACCGACGGCGTCGAGCTCACCGCCGACACCTTCTATTCCAAGCAGGATGCCGAGCGCGACCGCTACTGGATCGCCTTCAACCCCAGCGCGGCGCTGTCGAACGCGGTGTACTCGCCGCACGACATCCTGATCAAGGGCACGTCGGCCGGTCCGGTCCTGGTCAACACCGAGATCGCCGACATCGACGCCGAGGTCTGGTCGAGCGCGCTGCGCGCGACGTTCCGTGGCGAAGGCCATCTGGGCGGTTCGGCGGAGGTGTCCTACGGCAGCTCCAGCGCCGAGTACCACCAGAACTACATGCGCCTGCAGCCGGTCGTCGGCCTGACCTCGCTGGTCGATTTCGACCTGACCAATGGCGACTTCGGCAGCTTCAACGTCCGCGGCATCGACATCACCGACCCCAACCAGCTGCGCCTGTCGATCCTGTTCGACAACCGCTACCGTGCCGAGACCGACACCACCGCCGCACGCACCGACTGGACCTGGGACTTCGATGACTCGGCGATCCAGGCACTGAACTTCGGCGCGCGCTACAGCTCGCTCGACACCACCCAGAACCCGCTGCGCGCGGACATCCGTCCGGCCGGTGGCCTTCCGGCCAACCAGCTCGGCGATTTCCTCGAAGTCCATAGCAACAACGACTTCATGAGCGGCGAGTTCGCCGGCCTGCCGCGTGCGTTCCTGGCCGCCACGCGCGATGCCTTCACCGGTTGCGCCGCGTTCACCGCATTCCCGTCGATCTCGCAGAACCCGCAGTGCCTGGACGGTGCCAACAACACGCTGGCCTACGCCGGCACGTTCAACATCGCCGAGGACTTCACCGAGGCCTACGCCAAGCTCGACATCAACAGCGCCGTCGGCGGCATGCAGCTGGCGGGCAACGTCGGCCTGCGCTACGTCGGTCGCGACATGGATTCGACCGGCAACCTGATCAACCCCAACGGCTCGCCGCAGCCGACGGTGTTCAGCCGCAACGATGACTACTGGCTGCCCTCGGGCATCGTCAAGCTCGACATCAACGACAGCCTGGTCGTACGCGGCGGTGCCGCCCGCGTGGTCGCCTTCCCGAACACCGAAGACCTCAACAACGGCGTCTCGCTCAACAACAATGCCGTGTTCGACAACGGCGTGCAGATCACCCCGGGCACCGGCACCGGCGGCGCGCCGGGACTGGATCCGTTCGAGGCTGACCAGTACGACCTGTCGCTGGAGTGGTACTACAGCGACGAGGGCATGCTCTCGGCGGGCCTGTTCTACAAGGACGTGTCGACCTTCATCGTCCAGCGCCAGAGCGCCGAGTCCTACGGCGGCGTCAACTTCCTGATCAACCGCAAGGTCAACGGCGACAGCGCCACCATCCAGGGCCTGGAACTGCTGGCGCAGGTGCCGATCGCCGGTGGCTTCGGCGTCGTCGCCACCTACACCTACATCGACTCCAAGACCCCGATCACCGACATCAACGGCAACGAGATGGCCTTCCCGGGCCTGTCGAAGAACAACGCCAACCTGATCGGCTACTACGAGCAGGGGCCGTTCAGTGCCCGCCTGGCCTACAACTGGCGCGACGAGTACCTGGTCGCACTGTCGGCCGCGGCGACCGGCATCTACAACGACACCTATTCGGACCTGTCGGCCACGGTAAGCTACGACTTCAACGACCGCCTCACCTTGCAGCTCGACGGCATCAACCTGCTCGACAGCCAGCAGAAGACCTTCGACGGGTATGACGAGGGCCTGCGTACCAACGTGGTGTTCGGTCGCGGTTACAAGGCGACGGTGACTTTCCGCTTCTGAGTCATCGCGGTACCTCGATCAGGCGGAGAGTCGCGGAATGAGCGAAGGCAGCATGACGGGAAAGGTGGCCCTGGTGACCGGGGCCGCCGGCGGGATCGGCGCAGCCGTCACCCGCCGGCTGCAGGAGGACGGGGCGCGGGTCGCGGCACTCGACCTGCACCCTGCACCGGCGGCCGATGCGACGGCCATTGCCGACCTGCGTTCTTCCAAGGCCATCGACGCCGCCGTCGCCGCACTGGAAACGGCGCTGGGCCCGGCCGACGTGCTGGTCCACTGCGCCGCGATCTGTCCGCCCGGAACGCTGATGGACTCGGCGGACGACCTGTTCGCCGACACCTACGCGGTCAACGTCATCGCCGCCGCGCGCCTCATGCGGCACTGCGCCGCCCACATGCGCGACCGCGGTGGCGGTTCCATCGTCCTGCTCACCTCGATCAACGCCCGCTTCGCGACGCCGACGCTTGCCGCCTATGCCAGCTCCAAGGCGGCGCTGGAGGAGCTGGCTCGCACCGCCGCGCTGGAACTGGCGCCGTGGCAGATCCGCGTCAATGCGATCGCGCCGGCATCGATCGACACCGCCATGCTGCAATCGTCCTTCGACCGCGAACCCGACCCGGTGCTCGCGCGCGAACGCAACATCCAGCGCCACCCACTCGGACGCCTGGGAACGCCGCAGGACATCGCCGAACTGGCGTGGTTCCTGGCCAGCGAGCGCAGCGGCTGGATCACCGGCGGCGTGTTCCCGGTCGACGGCGGCGCAGGCGTCACCAGGCGCTGAGCTTCGCCACCCCCGTCCCCACGTCAAGAAGCAGATGAACCAGAAGCGCACGCAAGGCTGCATCGTCGGCATCAACTGGGGCAGCTCGAACTTCCGCGCCTACCTGATCGACGCCGAAGGCAAGGTTGTCGACGCGATGGAAGCCCCGGCCGGCATTGCCGTGATGAGCCGCGATGGCATGGTGAACCACATGGCGAGCGTGGCAGTGCGCTGGCCGGGCGTCTCGCATGTCTATGCCTGCGGCATGATCGGTTCCAACATCGGCTGGATCGATGCCGGGTACGTCGAGTGTCCCGTCGCGCTCGGCGGACTCGCGCAGGCGCTGCGCGAGACGCATATCGGCGATGTCGAGGTCCGGATCGTCCCGGGCCTGGCCTGCCGCCGCATGCGCGACAACGCCTCCGACATCATGCGCGGCGAGGAGACCGAGCTGTTTGGCCTGCTCGTGTCCCGGCGCCTGCCGCAGTCCGGCATCGTCGCGTTGCCGGGCACGCACACCAAATGGGTGCGCATGGACGGCGGTCGCGTCCGCGAATTCTCGACGGCGATGTCGGGCGAGATCTTCGACCGGCTCACCGCGGCCGGCCTGCTGGCGTCGATCGTCGACGGTCCGGCGCATGTGAGTCCTGCGTTCTTCGACGGCGTACGCGCCGGCGTGCGTCGCGATACCGGCCTGGGCACGCTGCTGTTCGGAGCGCGTGCGGCGGTCATCCGCGACGACATCAAGCGCAGCGAGGGCGCCTCGTATCTGCGAGGCTTGCTGATCGGGTCGGAGGTCGCCGATGCGCGTGCCCTGTTCCCCGAGCTGGCGGAGGCCAGTATTCCGCTGGTCGGCACCGGCCCGGTGTGCGCGATGTATGCGGCCGCACTGAAGGAACTTGGCATTGACAGCCATGCAGTGGAGTCGCGCGAGGCCATCGTCCAGGGCTTCGCGACGATGCATGCACTGCACACGGGTGCGCTGCCGGCATGAAGCCCGACCTTGCCACCTTCACCGCGGAGTTCGACGCGCGCCTGCACAAGGCGCCGATCATCGCGATCCTGCGCGGTATCACCACAGCGGAGTCGGTTGCGGTCGCGACCGCGCTGCTGGACGCCGGGGTGACGATCGCGGAAGTCCCACTGAACTCGCCCGACCCGTTCACCACCATCCGCCTGCTGCGCGAGCATTTCGGCGAGCGCATGGCCATCGGTGCCGGCACCGTGCTGACCGTCACCGATGTCGAGCGACTCGTCGACACCGGCTGCCAGTTCTGCGTCGCGCCAAACACGGATGCCGATGTGATCCGCGCCAGCCTGGCGCACGGCATGCTGCCGCTGCCGGGCTTTGCAACCGCGAGCGAGGCGTTCGCGGCGATCGCAGCGGGCGCGCGTCATCTCAAGGCGTTCCCTGCCAATGCCTCCACGCTTTCTGGGATCAAGGCGGTGATGCCTGCCGGGGTGCAGTTGATCGCGGTCGGTGGAGTCAGTCCAGACGCGGTGCCGTCACTGCTCGCTGCGGGTGCGATGGCGTTCGGCACCGGGTCCGACATGTACAAGCCAGGCCGCAGTGCGGACGCAGTCGGTGCACGTGCACGCGAGTGGGTCGCCGCGACGTCGCGCGCCTTGCCTCCGACGGTTGAACTCGTCTGCGACACCAGGGCGACGGTCGGCGAAGGGCCAGTAGTCCTGGGCGATCGCGTGCTGTGGGTCGATCCGATTGGAAAGCGGCTGCTCGCATTCACGCCATCGAGCGGTGACTGGACCGAAGCATCGATGCCAGAACCGGTCTGGTCGCTGGGGGTGATGCCCGACGGATCACTGGTGGGCAACGGCGAGGATGCGTTCGTGCGACTGGACGCAGCCGGTGGAGCGGTCCTCGCGCGCGGCCCTGTGATCGACACCGGTGCCGGATGTCGCCTCAACGACCTGGTCATCGACCGCCGCGGTGGTCTGTGGGGCAGCACCATGCACCGGGGCGTACTGACAGGGCGCGGTGGCATCTTTCATGCCGCATTGCCGGATGCGCCGGCGCGCAAGGTGGCCGGAGGTCTCGGTGTCGCCAACGGGATGGCGTTCTCCGACGACGAGCGCACGCTGTTCGTGATCGACACGCTCGCGCGAACGCTACTCGCCTATCCGGCCGATGCGGCGTCTGGTGCCCTTGGTGAGCCCGTCATCGTCACCGACTTCCTTGGCCTGCCGGGCAAGCCAGACGGCATGGCGATCACGCCTGAGGGCAACTTCTGGGTGGCGATGTGGGGCGCAGGCGAACTGGTGCGGATCGCGCCCAATGGTGCGTGCGTCCAGCGCGTTCGCGTGCCGGCACCGCATGTCGGCAGTGTCTGCATCGGGCCCGATGGTGCCTTGTACGTCACCACGGCGCGTGCCCGGCTGAGCGATGAGGCGCTGGCTGCCTCACCCGGATCGGGCGGACTCTTCAGGATCAACGGAAGACAGAAATAAGCCCCGCGAAAGCGGGGCCATTTTTTCGAGCCATCCGGGCAAGCGCAACGCGCCAGATGCAACGCATCAAGTCCCAGGCGCCTCGACATCGTAGAAGAACTGTTCGTGCACGATCTTCCCAGCGCGCACCCGGTACACGCAGATCTCGCGCATGTCGATGCGGCCCATGCCCTTGAACGTTGCATCCAGGCCAAGGGCCACGCTGAACCAGCCATCGGCGACGACGGCATCGCTGCACGACACGCTGTGGAAGGTCTCCACGCTTTCGTTGAACTTGCGGCTCTTCTCCTGGATGGCCGCCAGTCCCTTGACGTTGCCCAGGGCGCCTGCCGGCAAGCCCTCCGGCTCGATGCTCACCGCATCGTCGGCGTAGAGCTCACGCTGCGCCTCGTCGAACTTTCCGGCCCTGCACAACTCGACCAGCCTTGCGGCTACCTGCTGCGTATTCATTGTTCGTCTCCGGGGGGAAGGAGTCGAAAGACTACGCCCAGCCACTGTCAGCGTTGTGTCAGCAGCGTGAGGGGCCTACTTCCACGTCTTTCGCAGCGGATGCGCCTCGGTGTTCAGGACGACCTGGTCCGGATCCAGCGTCTTCGCCGGCGCGAACAGCAGGTAGAAGTACTTGAAGGTCTCGGCCATCACGAAGCTCTCCATGTCGTCCTCCTTCTCCTTCGTCACCACGCTCTTGAGCGAGGCGAAGCCCGAGTCGGTGCGGGTGTAGCGGACGAAGTCCTCGAACATCTCCTGGCCCATCGCCTGGTATTGCCTGTCGCCGGTCAGGCGGTGCAGGTACCAGGCCGACTCGATGATCTCCGGCCGCAGCGGATACTGCGGGTACGTCACCACGCCCTTGCGGTAGTCGTACTCCTCCGGCTCGATGCCGTGCACGCGCCACATCGCGAACGACGACGCCTGCAGGCGGCGCGCGCGATCGACATCGCCCGAGTAGGCAAGCAGGCCCGGATAGAACGCGTCGAGTGCGCCGTACAGGCTGCCCACGCGCTTGCCGGTGTTCATGTCGACGTGGCCGACCCACAGCGCGCCGTCGACCTCTTCCGGGTAGTAGCGGTTGGCGGCGGCGATGCTGGTCTTCCACATCGCCAGGCAGTCGCGGTCGCCGAACAGCTTCCAGCACTTCCACAGGTACTCGTAGTAGGAGTCGATGCGCGCGCCGACGTGGCTGCGCGTCTGCGTCCACTTGCCGGTCTCGACGTCGAAGCGCTCGCCGACCAGGCCGATCTTGGAGCGACGTTCGTAGGTGGCGACGAGGGCGCGCTTGGCCTTGTTGTAATAGACCGGGTTGCCGGTGAGCTTGCTGAGCGTGCCGTACTCGAGCAGCAGGGTGCCGGCCTCGGCCGGATTGCTGTCGGTGCCGTGAGCCTTGCCGGTGCGCAGGTTGACGTAGACGTAGGGCAGGCCGGTCGGCGAGTCGAACGCGGGCAGCAGGCGTTTGCCCAGGTCCTCGGCCTGCCTGAGCAGGCGCTCGTCGCCGCTGAGCTGGTAGCCCGAGAGCAGGCCACCCAGCAGGCGGATCACGATTTCGAAATGCTTGACGTCGATGTCGCGGTCGAACGACAGCTGCGTGGCGATCAGCTCGCGCGCATCGCGGGCTTCGTCGTCCAGGCCCATCAGGATCATCGTGTCGAGCGCGTCGACTGGCGTCATCACCAACGACTGGCCGTACCAGTCATGCGACCCGTTGCTCAGCGGCTTGAGTGCGTCATGGCCCCACGCATGCTCGCGGTAGCCGCGCCAGGCGTGCAGGAACTCGGCCTTGACCCGTTCGGCACTCTGCGTGGCCTGCTCCTGGGTGAGTACGGGCGGCGTCGCGGGTTTCTTCGGGGAGGCAGTAGCCGCGACGCCGGCCGTGGGGAACAGCAGCACGCTGAGCAACAGGGGACGAAGGTTCATCAGGCAACGGTCTCCGGCGCGTGCGCGCGCAACAGGTGGAGCACGTCGTAGCACGCGCCCATGGTGTGGTAGTCGGTCTTTCCGGCAGGACTCTTCTCGTCGCTGTACTTGCGGTTGTTGCGATCGAGGATGCGGTACCAGGCGCCGTGGTCGTGGTCGATGAAGAAGCGCCACGCGTAGTCCCACAGGCGCTGGTACCAGTTCCAGTAGCGATCGTCGCCGCTGGCCTGCGCAAGGCGCGCGGCGGCGGCGATCGATTCGGCCTGCACCCAGAAGTACTTGTCGTCGTCGCAGACCGGATAGCCGGCATCGGGCGCGAAGCCGTAGAACAGACCGCCGTTGCGCGCATCCCATGACGCGGCAACCGCAACGTCGAACAGGTGCGCCGCACGCTCGCGCAGCCACTCGACCACGACACCGCGCTCGCGAAGGTGCCCGTCGAGTGTCGACAGCAGCTTGCTCCATTCGGTCTGGTGGCCGGGCTGGAAACCCCAGGGGCGGAACAGGTGCCTGGGATCGTCGCGGTGGTAGTTCCAGTCGATGTTCCAGTCGCGGTCGTAGTGCTCCCAGACCAGTCCGCCGGCGTGCGCGGCCTGGCGGCGCGTCATGTGGTCGGCCAGCATCAGCGCGCGCTCGAGGTAGCGCGGCTGCGCGCTGGCCTCGAACGCGGCGATCATCGCCTCGCACATGTGCATGTTGGCGTTCTGGCCGCGGTAGCCGGAGAAGTTCCAGTCGGCGTCGGCCTCGTCGCGGTACAGGCCGTGCGCCGGCTCCCAGTAGCGGGCCTCCAACAGCTCCCAGGTCTCGTCCATCCACGGCGCGACCCCGGTGATGCCGGCCTTGAGCGCGGTGGAATAGGCCAGCAGCACGAAGGCGACGCCGTAGCAGTGGTTGGTGCGGTCCTCGGCGACGCCATCGCGCACCGTCCAGGCATAGCCGCCGCTGCGCGGGTCGCGATGGACCTCGCGCAGGTAGCGCAGGCCATGGCGTGCGGCGTCGAGGTATTCGGGATTGCCGAACTCGCGCGCTGCCATCGCGTAGTTGAAGACGAAGCGCGTGCTGCTCACCAGGTGCCGGTGCGCGCTGTCGTACACGCTGCCATCGTCGCGGAAGTAGTGGAAGAAGCCACCGGCTGGGTCGATAGCGCGCGGGTGATAGAACGCCATCGTCTCGGCGATGTGCGCGCGCAGGAATGCCTGGCTGCGGAAGTCCGGAGTGGCTGGGGGGATGCGGCTCATGAGTCGGTCGCAGTCTTGGGTCGAAGGAGTTGATCGAGGTCGTCGCGGCCGGGCATGGCGGCGAACGCGCCGTGGCGCGTGGTCGCCAGGGCGCCACCGGCGGCGGCGTGGCGCAATGCGTCGGCCAGGGCGACGCGGTCGTCGAGCAGCGTGCCCAGCTGCTCCATGCCGGCGCCGCGTTCGACCAGCCGGTGCAGCAGCGCGCCAACGAAGGCGTCGCCGGCGGCGGTGGTGTCGGTGGCGGTGACCGCGAATGTCGGCGCCACGCCCTCGGCGCCGCGCGTGAACCAGCGCACCGGCTGGGCGCCGTCGGTGACCAGCACGCATCGGGCGTGGCCCTGCCAGAGGCGGCGGAGCATGGCGCCCTCGTCGCCGGCGCGGCGGATCAGGAATTCGGCTTCGCTGCGGCACAGCTTGATCAGGTCGGCGGTGGCCAGCGCATCCCACAGCCGCGGCGCCGGATCGACGCCCTCCGGCCACAGTGACGGACGCAGGTTGAGGTCCATGCTGACCAGCGCGCCGGATTCGCGCGCAAGGCGCATGCCGGCCAGCGTGGTCGCTGCGATGTCGGGCTCGGTCAGGCTGTTGGAGCAGACGTGCAGCACGGCTGCATCTTCGAAGCAGGCCGGGTCGAAATGCTCCTCGCGGAACAGCAGGTCGGCGGCGGGCGGGCGGTAGAAACTGAAGCTGCGCTCGCCTTCGGCATCGAGCGACACGAATGCCAGCGCCGTGCGCGCCGCCGATGTGTGCGCGGTGAAACGCGTGTCCACGCCCATCGCGCGGAGCTGCGACATCAGGAACTCGCCGAACATGTCGGCGCCGAGCATGCCAACGAAGCGCGCATTTCCGCCCAGCCGCGCGACCGCCGCGGCGACGTTGGCCGGGGCACCGCCGGCGTACTCGGCGAAATGGCGCGGCTGCCCGGCCACGGCCGGAACCGCGAGGAAGTCGATCAGCGCCTCGCCGAAGCAGACGACTGCGGTGCGTCCTGCGACGGTACTCATGGCTGCGCACCGCCAGTGGCGGTCGAGGACAGGTTGCGATGACTCATGCGTCGTCCTCCAGGGAAGTGGTCAGGCTGCTCGCGCGCAGCTTCAGCTGCACGGGGGCGATGGTGGCGGTGGCGGGCGTGGACGGGTCGCGCAGGCGTTGCAGGATGAGTTCCGCCGCCTGGCGACCGCGTGCGCGCGGATCGACGGCGATGGTGGTCAACGGCGGCGCGCTTACCGCGGCTTCGGGGATGTCGTCGAAACCGGTGACGGCGAAATCGTGTCCGGCGCGGCGGCCGCGCGTGGCCAGCCCGGCCATGAGGCCCAGTGCGACCGCGTCGTTGTAGCAGACGGCGGCGGTCGGCGCGGGGTCGCGCACGAACAAGGCGCCGGTCTGTCGTGCCGCCTCCAGTCGCGTCGGCGCGCATTCGACCAGCCATTGCGGCTCGGGCGTGATGCCCGCGGCGACGAGCGCTTCGCGATAGCCCTCGCGGCGCTGGTGGCACGAGCTGGAATCCTGATGGCCGCCGAAGAAGGCGATGCGGCGATGGCCCAGCGACAACAGGTGTTCGGTCGCCATGCGCGCACCGCGCACGTTGTCGAGCGAAAGGAAGTCCCATTCCACGCCGAGCTCGCGGTTGAACACCAGCGTCGGTGTGTGCACGCCGAGCAGTCCGCGCAGGCGAGCGCCGTCGCTGCCTTCGGCAGGTGACAGGATGATGCCGGCCGGGTCGTGTTCAAGCAGCGAGGCGAGCACCGCCTGCTGGCGTTCGGCCGATTCGCCGGTGCTGCCGAGCAGGGTGACGTAGCCGGCCGCAGCCAGGGCCTCGTCAACGCCGGCGGCGAACTCGGCGAAGAACGGGTTGGACAGGTCGTTGATCACCAGCGCCACGGTCGAGGACACGTTGCGGCGCAGGTTGGCCGCGCCGCGGTGATAGACGTAGCGCTGGCGCTTGAGCTCGGCTTCCACCCGTGCCCGCGTCTCGGCGTTGACCAGCGGGCTACCGCGCAGCACCAGCGAAATCGTCGCCCGCGACAGGTCGCAGGCGTCGGCGATGTCGGCCAGGGTCACCCGGGCACGGGTGCGGGCGGGGGCGGTCATCGCGGGTGTCCGGAGGGCATGGGCAGCGGATTTGGATCGTTCTAAATTCTGCGCATCCTGCGCCCCCGGGGCAGACGGCGCATTCTGCACCGCAGCATGAACTGGCGGCGACCGCGTGCTAGGTTGCCGCGGTTTAGAACGATCCAAATTCATGTCCGGCCCGGCCCCGGACCAGGAGCGAACGATGCCCCGCCTTGCCCTCACGACCGCCACACCTTCCGCGCCGCGCCGCCTGTTCCTGCTGTCCGCGCTGTGCACCTGGGCGCTGGCCGGGATGGCCGTCGCCGCGCCGGCGCCGAAGACTGACGCCGCGGCCGCACGCGCGTATGCCTCGGTCGATCCTTTCATCGGCACCGGCGGCGAAGGCCACACCTTCCCGGGCGCCGTGGTCCCGTTCGGCATGGTCCAGCTCAGCCCGGACACCCAGATCAAGTCGCGCAAGGAAGGCTACGGCTGGGCCGCCGGCTACCGTTACGACGACAGCACCATCACCGGCTTCTCGCACACGCACTTCTCCGGCACTGGCCATTCCGACCTCGGCGACGTGCTGGTGATGCCGATCGCGGGTGAGGTGAAGCTCGAGCGCGGTGAAGCGGGCAAGCCCGGCAGCGGCTACATGTCGCGCTTCAGCCACGACGACGAAGTCGCCCAGCCCGGCTACTACGCCGTGACGCTGAAGGACTACGCGATCCGTGCCGAACTGACCGCCAGCCCGCGCGTCGGCGTGCACCGTTATCAGTTCCCGAAGGGCAAGCCGGCGCATGTGCTGGTCGACCTGCGCACCAGCATGTACGACTACCCGGGCAAGGTGCAGTGGTCGCGCATGCGCCTGCGTGCCGACGGCACCGTCACCGGCTTCCGCGAAACCCGCGGCTGGGCGCCGGGCCGGCAGCTGTACTTCGCGATGCGCTTCTCGCAGCCGGTCAGCGGCCACCAGTTCAACGACACCGAGCAGGACATCGTCTACAAGGGCTTCCCGCCGCCGGGCGAGAACGACCCGCGCCAGCGGGCGCAGATCGAAGGCCGGCAGCTGGTCGGCGCGTTCGACTTCGACGGCGCCGCGGGCAAGTCGATGGTGGTGAAGGTGGCGATCTCGCCGGTGAGCGAGGACAGCGCCATCGCCAACCTGGACGCGGAAGTGCCCGGCTTCGACTTCGACGGCGTGCGCGCCGCCGCCAAGGTGCAGTGGATGCAGGCGCTGGGCGCGATCGACATCGACGCACCCGAGCCGCAGCGCCGCAGCTTCTACACTGCGCTGTACCACACGCTGATGGGCCCGAGTCTGTTCATGGACAGCGACGGCCGCTACCGCGGCCCCGACAACGCCGTGCACCAGGCCAAGGGCTTCACCCATTACTCGACGTTCTCGCTGTGGGACACCTACCGCGCGCTGCATCCGCTGCTGACGCTGGTGCAGCCGGAGCAACGCAACAACGACTTCGTCAACTCGCTGCTCGCATCGTACGAACACAGCCCTTACGGCGTGCTGCCGGTGTGGGCGTTCCACGGCCAGGAGACGTGGTGCATGATCGGCTACCACGCCGTGCCGGTGATCGCCGATGCCTACATGAAGGGCATTCGCGGCTACGACACCAGCAAGGCGCTGAAGGCGATGGTGGACAGCGCCAGCTACGGCCCTTACGACGGCATCGCCCAGTACATGCAGCTGGGCTACGTGCCGATAGACGAGGAAGGCGAGGCCGCTTCGAAGACGCTCGAGTACGCCTTCGACGACTGGACCATCGCGCGCGTGGCCGAATCGATGGGCAACAAGGACATCGCCGCGCAGTTCGGCAAGCGCGCCGGCAACTGGCGCCACGCCTTCGACGAGAAGACCGGCTTCATGCGCGCACGCAAGCGCGACGGCAGCTTCCGCGAACCCTTCGACGCCACCGCCAGCGGCTACGGCAGCGACTACACCGAAGGCAACGCCTGGCAGTACTCGTGGTACGTGCCGCAGGACGTCGCCGGCCTGGCTGCCGCGCACGGTGGCGAGGACAAGCTGGTCGCGCGGCTAGACGCGGTGTTCGACGCCAAGGTCGACCCGAAGATCTTCGAGCACATGGAAGACATCACCGGGCTGATCGGCTGGTACGCGCACGGCAACGAGCCGAGCCACCACGTGGCCTACCTGTATGCGTACGCCGGCCAGCCGTGGCGCACCCAGGAGCGCCTGGGGCAGATCATGGCCACGCAGTACGCGCCGCGGCCGGATGGCCTGGCGGGCAACGACGACCTTGGGCAGATGTCGGCCTGGTATGTGTTTACCGCGCTGGGGTTCTATCCGGTCGCGCCGGGCAGCAACGAGTACATCATCGGCCGGCCGTTCCTGCCGCGCGCCAGCCTCAACCTGCCCAATGGCAAGCGCTTCACGGTGGTGGCCGAAGGGCTTGACGCGGCGCACCCGTATATCGGTCGGGCGATGCTCAATGGCAAGCCGCTGGAGCGGGCGTTCCTTCGCCACGAGGAGATCATGGCCGGCGGAGAACTGCACTTCACGATGCAGGCGCAGCCCGACAAGGCCTGGGCGACCGGGGCGGCGGAGCGGCCGTACTCGATGTCGGCTGGGCGCTGAGGCGGGACGGGGGGTTGCCCACCGCCGGGCTGGCGGAATCCGTGGGCTGGTAAGATGCGCAGCCCTCGGGCCTATAGCTCAACGGTTAGAGCAGGGGACTCATAATCCCTTGGTTCCAGGTTCGAATCCTGGTGGGCCCACCAGTTCATTGCGTCGACGTCGACCGCAGCGTGCGTTCAACCATAATCTGGCCGGAATGGCCAAACTATGAGGAACGTCCAGCAAGTTGGGCCGCAATTTGACGCGGGAAAGGCACTGCGATGTGTGGCCGACTCCGCAGGCGAGCATTCAGAGTGTGGTCCCTTGAGGCGCGGTCACCACGACCGCTTGAAACCGCAACCCATAGCGCGCGTTCACGACCTCAGAATCCGATCGCACACTCGTTCGTTACCGGCTGTGAAGAAGGAGTGACCTCACGCCAACAGGTCACTCAATATGATGAAGGCAAGTGCGGAGCGTTCGCCGCGAATCGGAGCATCCGATGGCCGCCTCAAACAAGCCCAATTTCATCATGATCATGGCTGATGATGTGGGCATCTGGAACATCAGTGCCTACCATCGCGGCATGATGGGCGGCAGCACGCCGAACATCGATCGGCTAGCACGCGAGGGCGCGCTGTTCACCGATTACTACGGTCAACAATCCTGTACTGCGGGACGCGCGGCGTTCATCACGGGGCAGACGCCGTTCCGGACCGGGCTGTTGAAGGTCGGCCTGCCTGCGGCGAAGCAGGGCTTGCAGGATTCCGATCCGACGATCGCGGAATTCCTCAAGCCGTTGGGATACGCGACGGCACAGATCGGCAAGAACCACCTTGGCGACAGGAACGAGTATCTGCCGACGGTCCACGGCTTCGACGAGTTCCACGGGATCCTCTATCACCTCAATGCGATGGAAGAACCCTACGACGCGGAGTATCCGAAGGACAAGAAATTCCGCGCAATGTTCGGCCCGCGCAACGTCATCCACAGCGTGGCAACCGATGTCGATGATCCGACGGAGGATTCGCGCTGGGGTCGCGTCGGCAAGCAGAAGATTGCGGACGCCGGCCCATTGCCGCCGCATCCGGGTATGGATCCCGCTGCCAAGGTGAGCATGGAAGATGTCGATGCGGATCTGGTGAAGCGCTCGTGCGATTTCATCGACCGCTCGGTGAAGGCAGGACAACCGTTTTTCCTCTGGCACAACTCCACGCGGTGCCACTCCTGGACGCATCTGTCCAAGAAATGGGACGGCAAGACCGGCTTTGGTTTGTTTGCCGACGCGATGGCCGAGCTGGACTGGGTAGTGGGTGAGTTGCTCGCCAAGCTGGACGAGCTGGGGATCGCCGACAACACGGTCGTCCTGTTCACCAGCGACAACGGCGCCGAGATCTTCAGCTGGCCCGATGGCGGCAACCATCCGTTCCGCGGCGAAAAAGGCACGGTGTACGAAGGTGGTTTCAGGGTGCCCATGCTTGCGAGGTGGCCTGGCGTCATTCAACCGGGCGTCATCATCAACGACATCATGTCGGCCGAAGACTGGATGCCTACCCTTGTTGCGGCAGCGGGCGAACCGGATCTGAAGGAGAAACTGCTCACCGGCTACAAGGCGGGCGAGAAGACTTTCAAGAACCATCTCGACGGTTACAACTTCAAGCCATTCTTCGAGGGCAAGGCCACCGAGGGCCCGCGCCGGGAATTCTTCTACTTCAGCGACAATGCCGACCTCATGGCAGTGCGTTACAACCAGTGGAAGGTCACCTTCAAGACCATCGTCGGCAACCTGTTCAGCGGCAAGGAGGATTCGACCAACGTTCCGCTCGTGACCAACCTGCGCGTCGATCCTTGGGAGCGGTACCAGACCGAATCGACGTCCTACGGTCAGTGGTGGGGCGAAAAACTGTGGGTCATGATGCCTGCCACAGTCATCATGGCCAAGTTCCTGTCCACGTTCAAAGACTACCCGCCCAGCCAGGTCTCCGGATCGCTCAGCGTGGAAAAGGCGCTGCAGTCATTGCAGGAAGGAAGCAGGAAGAACTGAACGTCCCCACAGCCAGACCTTGTTGGTGCTGACATCCAGCTTGTGGCCGCAAGCGGTCGGTACCGCAGGCAGGTCAGCGCCTTCCGGCGCGAGCGGTCGTCCCGCCCGGAATCATCGCTTCAGGCAGAGCCTGGAATTTGCTGCTCGCCAGGCTTCGCGGCAAGATGCAAGCAGATCCACTTGGTTCGGGACCGATATGCGGTTCGGCTTGATTCAAGCGTCAGGTGGCCATGGAGGAACTGCTGCACATGCTGACAATGCTCATGGTGCTGCTGCCCCTGTGGGCGATCCTGGCCGCTCCCATCCTGCTGGTCTTCTTTGTCGCAGCCCGCTTGATGCGGCGCCGGTCGATCCGTTCCCGCTGGGCCATCACGGCGCTCGCCCTGGCTTTCGCGCTGGTTGCCGCACCGGTTCCAACGCCCATCATCACCGTGTTCGTACCGCACGGTTATGCGCTCCTTGATCGCAGCTACTACGACAGCATCCTGCACGGGCCCGGGATGTTCTCGGGGCTTTGGCGATGGATCGTACCCTCGCTCATCATCACCTTCGGCGCGGCTCTGGCGTTGATGCGGCGCTACATGCGACCAACCCGGTTCGGGCCAGAAATCGAGCATCCTTGATTCAGAGGAGGCACACCATGCAGCACTTCACCGGCGGTTGCCTCTGCGGCGACGTCCGACTTGTAGCGTCGGGCCTCCCGTACCGAGTAGGCCTTTGCCACTGCCTCGACTGTCGCAAACACCACGGGGCGCTCTTCCATGCGTCCGCAATCTTCCCCCAGGACGCAGTTTCGTTAGAGGGTGAAACGCGCGAGTACGCCGGCCGGCACTTCTGCCCCCGTTGCGGCTCCACCGTCTTCGGCCGCTCCGGCGACGAAGTCGAAGTGAATCTGGGCTCGCTGGACGCCCCTGATCAGCTCGTGCCGACCTACGAAAGCTGGACCATCCGCCGCGAGTCCTGGCTGCCGCGATTCCCGCTCGCCAGGCACTACGAGCGCGATCGCGAAAGGACAACGCGCTTCGAGGGATAGACCCCGCGCCCTCTTGCCGCAACGGCCGTCTACGTATCCAATGCGGCAATGCCGACCCGACCTGATCCAGACCGCCGTCGCTTCATCGCCCACGCTGCCGCGCTCGGTGCCGTCGGCGTCCTGCCTTCCAGTCTCGCGATCGCTGCTCCGTGCAAGACCGCGGACAGCGCCTGGATTCCCGACGACGCATTTCTCGCCGAGCTGCCGCGGATCATGCAGGCGTTCGCCGTCCCCGGGGTGGGCATTGCCGTGGTCGAAGACGGCGCGTTGGCCTGGAGCCGCGGCTTCGGCGTGACCAATGCGAAGACCCGCGCGCCCGTGGATGCGCGCACGGTGTTCGAGGACGCTTCGCTGAGCAAGCCGGTGTTCGCCTATCTGGTCATGCAGCTCGTCGACCAGCGCCTGATTGATCTGGATCGCCCGCTGGTGCAGTACCGGCGTCCCGCCTACCTGGCCGACCATCCGTGGATCGATCTGATCACGCCGCGCGATGTCCTGCGCCACACCACCGGCCTGCCGAACTGGCGCACGACGCCAGCGACGGAGAAGCTGGTGCCAATGGTCAAGCCCGGCACCCGCATCGACTATTCCGGCGAGGCGATCTTCTGGCTGCAGCTGGCGGTGGAGTCGATCACCGGCCAAAGCCTGGACGACTCGATGCGCACGCACCTGTTCGCCCCGGCCGGCATGAACGACAGCAGCTACACCTGGAATGCGGATCTTGCCGCGCGCTCGGTCTACGGCCATCGCGCGCACGATCAGACCGAAGCAGGGATGCCGCCGCAGATGTTCCGCGAGCAGTGGAGCATCGCCCAGCGGGTCGCCGACCGCTGGGGCAAGCCGCTGTCCGCATGGAAGTACGAAGACGCCGAACGTGCGCTGCCCGAAGTGATGGCGCTCGCACCGTCCGGACTGGTCACGTGGCCCGGCGACATTCTCGCCAACGCGGCGGCGAGCCTTCGCACCACCGTGCAGGACTACGCGACGTTCTTGACGCTGATGATGGCGCGCAGGCAACGCGCGCCATGGGAGATCACCGAGAGCACGCGCCAGGCCATGCTCACGCCGCAGATCAACCTGCCCGGTCGCTGGACGCAGAAGGGCCTGGGCTGGAACATGGAGCCGACCCGCGACGGCCCGGTCTTCTACCACTCGGGCAGCAACGGCGGCATCTTCAAGAACTTCGCGGTGGGCGACGCACAGCGGCGGCGCGGCATCGTGGTGCTGACCAACGGCGGCAGCGGCTCGTTCGTCCACCAGCGCGTGGTGCGCGCGGCCACCGGCTACGACCTGCTGTCCTACGACCTCTAGGGCGGCAGCGGCCCGAAACGGTGCCGAATTGGCCGCTCCCGCCTTGAACCACCGCCCGCGGCCCACATCTAGCAACCACCTGGCGGCGCGATGTCCGCGTCCGACCAGGCCACTGTGGAGATGACCGGAATGACCACTGCAACCGAGACCGCCATCCTTGCCGGCGGCTGCTTCTGGGGCATGCAGGACCTGCTGCGGCGCTATCCCGGCGTGGTGTCCACGCGCGTGGGCTACACCGGCGGCGATGTGCCCAACGCCACCTATCGCAACCACGGTTCGCACGCCGAAGCCATCGAGATGGTGTTCGACCCGGCCGTGATCAGCTATCGCCAGATCCTGGAGCTGTTCTTCCAGATCCACGATCCGACCACGAAGAACCGCCAGGGCAACGACGTCGGCGCCAGCTATCGCTCGGCCATCTACTACACGAGCGATTCGCAGAAGCGCGTGGCCGAGAACACCGTCGCCGATGTCGACGCATCGGGCCTGTGGCCCGGCAAAGTCACCACCGAGATTGCCCCGGCGGGTCCGTTCTGGGAGGCTGAGCCGGAGCACCAGGACTACCTGGAGCGCTATCCCGAGGGATACACCTGCCATTTCATCCGGCCGGACTGGAAGTTGCCCGAACGCACGCAGTGATGCGCGTGTGCAAGCCGCATCACGGCTTCCATTCCACCTTGTGTTCCTCGACGTAGGCATCCACCGCGGAACCGATGGTGGGGTACGGCGTGCCGAAGCGCTCGAGGATCTCGAAGCGCTTGAGCTTGTCCTTGACCGGGTCCTTCATCTCGGCGAAGCGCATCTCGATGCCGGACTCGCGCAGGGCCGTCTCCATCCCCGCCAGCATGTCGGCCGATGTCACGTCGATGCTGGTCACCGGTTCGGCGGCGATCACGATCCGCTGCACCGGCGTGGGTGACTTTGCGATGGCGTCGAGCACGCGCTGGTGGAACAGCTCGGCATTGGCGAAGAACAGTGGCGCATCCCAGCGGAACAGCACCAGGCCCGGGACGAGGCGCGCCTGCGGGTAGCGGCTGATGTCATGGAAACCGCGGATGCCCGCCACCCGTCCCATCACGGCGTGGTGCGGGCGCCAGCCGTCCCAGAGGAACTCGAGCACGGCGATGCCGATGGCGATGCCGATGCCCGGTATCACGCCCCACACCGCGACGCCGACGAAGCAGGCGATCGACAGCCAGAACTCCCATGGCTGGATGCGGAAGATGCGATGCAGGTCCTGGAATTCGAACAAGCCGATCGCCGCGGCGATCACCACGGCCGCCAGCGCGCTGCTTGGCAGGTGTTGCAGCAGGTTCGGCGCGACCAGCAGGAGCAGGGCGACGGCCAGTGCACCGACCACACCGGTGAGCTGGGTCTGTGCACCGGCGGCTTCGGCCACCGGCGTGCGCGAGGAACTGCTGCTGACCGGGAATCCCTGGAACAACCCCGCCGCCAGGTTCGCCGCACCCAGGCCGATCATTTCCTGGTTCGGATCGACGTTGACGCCGGTCTTTGCCGCATAGGTGCGCGACAGCACGCTGGTATCGGCGAATGCCACCATTGCCACGGCGCAGCCGCCAATGGCTATCTGCGCCAGATGGGCCGGTTCGATCAGCGGCAGCACGAACATCGGCAGACCCTGCGGCAGCGGCCCGAGCACCTTCACGCCGGCGCTGACGTCCAGGCCGAACGCACCGACCACCACGGTGGCCGCGACCACCGCGATCAGCAGACCGGGAATCCGCTTCCACGGTTTGAGCAGCAGGATCACCACCAGCGTGGCGGCGCCGACCGCGAACGCGGTCCAGTTGGGCTTGCCATCGGCGATTGCCTGCGCGATCTGCACCAGGTCGCGCAGCGGTCCATGGCCCTCGATCGAAAAACCAAACAACTTGGGCAGCTGGCTGATCAGCACGGTGAAAGCGATGCCGTTCATGTAGCCGTAGCGGATCGGCTTGGACAGCAGCTCGGTGACGAAGCCCAGCCGCAACACGCCGATCAGGATGCACACCAGCCCTGACACCACCGCCATGAGGCTGGCGATGATCACGGCACGTGCGGCGTCGCCGCCGGACAGGGGCAGCACGACGGCGAGAATCACCGCGGCCAGGGAAGAGTCAGGCCCCAGCACCAGGATGCGGCTCGGCCCAAACAGCGCATAGGCAAGCAACGGCACGATGGTGGCGTAGAGGCCGTAGATGCCCGGCACGCCCGAGGCCACGGCATAGGCGATGCCGACCGGGACCAGCATCGTGGTCAGCACCAGTCCGGCCATGATGTCGCGCGGCAGCCAGGCCGCCTGGTAATCGCGGATGACCTGCAGTCCCGGTAGCCAGCGCGTCCAGCCGTTCATGCCTGCAAGCTCCTGGGAAATGTCACGGCGGCGTCAGTATTGCTCCCTGATGAACTTGTACGGAAAGTCCGGTTCGACGTAGTCGCCGCGCTTCTGCCGCTTGGGCAGGCGGAACTTCTCGCGCGGGAGTTCTTCGTAGGGAACCTTGTCGAGGATGTGACGGATGATGTTCAGGCGCGCGCGGCGCTTGTCGTCGGTTCGCGCCACGTACCACGGTGCGTGCGGCGAGTCGGTGGCGGCGAACATGTCGTCGCGCGCCCTCGAATAGTCGTACCACCTGCCATACGACTTCAAGTCCATCGGCGACAGCTTCCACAACTTGCGGCCGTCGGTGGCGCGGTCCTTCAGCCGTTGCGTCTGCTCCTCGTCGCTGACTTCCAGCCAGTACTTGAGCAGGATGATCCCGGACTGCACGATCGCCGCCTCAACCAGCGGCGCGGTCCGCAGGAACCTGCGCACCTTCGCCTCCGAGGTGAAGCCCATCACGCGCTCGACGCCGGCGCGGTTGTACCAGCTGCGGTCGAAGATCACGACCTCGCCCGCGGCCGGCAGGTGCTGCATGTAGCGCTGGAAGTACATCTGGCTCTTCTCGCGATCGGTCGGCGCCGGCAGCGCCGCCACGCGGAACACACGCGGGCTGACACGTTCGGTGATCGCCTTGATCGTGCCGCCCTTGCCGGCAGTGTCGCGTCCCTCGAAAACGACGCAGACCTTCAGCTTCTTCTCCACCACCCACATCTGCAGCTTGACCAGCTCCACGTGCAGCTTTTCGAGCTCGGCCTCGTATTGCTTGCGCTTCATCCGTTCCGGTTCCGCGGAACTGCCGTCATCGCGTTTGCCAGGCTTCATGGTGGGTGCTCCGCTGCGCGGGACTGCGGGTCAGGCGTTCTTTTCGTTCTCGATGCCCTTGCGGACGATCTCGTTGTAGAGCGAGGCGATCTGTTCGCCCAGGCCCTGGAATTCCGGATTGCGCGACACGTACTTCTGTCCGTCCTGGGCGTCGGTCAGCGCAGTCTTGAGGAAGGTGATGTCGGAATCGGTCAGGCGTTCGCCGTTGTCGACGCGCTTCTTGATCGCCATGGCGCGGGGCAGGCGGAAATGCACGAGACGATCGAGCAGCGCCTGGATCGTGGCGGTGTCGTCGGTCTGGTCGGACATGGCAGCCCCCTGAATACGTGCGAGAGGCTATTCTGCGCCGGTCCAAAGGGGCCCGGCTTCACGATGACTTCACGGCATAGGCGGGACACGTGCTGGATCCGGCCGGTTGCTGGGACGCGCGCTATCGCGCCGACGACCGTGCCGCATCGACCATCGCCGTTGCCGCTTGCAGCAGGATGCGCGTCGCGTCCTCCCCGGCGAGCAGTTCGGAACTGACGAACGCGCCGTTGACCAATAGCGCCAGCTGCGCGCCCAGGACATCGGGATCGGACACGTGCAGTCGCCTTGCAATCGCGCCGAGCCGCGAGCGCAAACCCTGCATGTGCGCGCGTGCCACGTGCCGCGTCGGATGGTCGGGCTCGGGAAACTCGGCCGAGACGTTGATCTGCGGGCAGCCGCGATAGTTCGAACGCGACAGGCGTTCGCCAATCCAGCGCATGTGGGCAGCCAGTTCGCCAGCCGGGTCGTCGGCATGCTGGGCGGCCACGGCATCCCAGGTCGACCAGAAGTCGATGTCCTCGCGCTCCAGGAACGCGACGATCAGATCGTCCTTGGTGCGGAAGTGTCGATACAGGCTGGTCTTGGCCACGCCGGCCTGGGCCACCACCAGGTCGACGCCGACCGCGCGCACGCCCTGGCGATAGAACAGGCCGGAAGCGCATTCGAGGATCCGTTCGCGCACGTCCAGCGATTCGGCGGCCTGCGCCTTGGGCGATCGGGTAGGGGTGGCAGCCATGGGGTCGGGTCCGGTGAACTCTGTGGTTGACACACTACAGACCTGTCTGTACCTTCGCAAGAACAGACAGGTCTGTAGCGTCGCTTCGACGCGCCCCGCATCGCTGATGGCTCACTGATTGCTCGCTCGCTCATACGGAGAAGTGAAATGGCTGGAAACAAAGGAGTTGTTGCCGTCTATGGTGCTTCCGGCCATACCGGTGCATTCGTCGTCGCCGAACTGCTGCGCCGTGGGCTGGGCGTGGTCGCGGTCGGGCGCGATGCCGCCCGGCTGCCCGCGGGCGTCACCGGGCGGGTGGCCGCAATCGACGACCCCGATGCGCTGGACCGGGCATTGCAAGGCTGCGCGGTGGTGATCAACTGCGCCGGTCCGTTCCTCGACACCGCCTCGCCGCTGGTGGAAGCGGCGCTGCGTGCCGGCGCGTCCTACATCGATGTCACGGCCGAGCAGGCCAGTGCCCAGGCCACGTTCGAACGCTATGACGAACCGGCACGCGCGGCCGGCGTCGCGGTCATCCCGGCGGCAGGGTTCTACGGCGGCCTGGCCGACCTGCTGGCCACTGCGCTGGTGGGCGCCGACCGCGTCGACGACCTGACCGTTGCCGTCGCGCTCGACCGCTGGTGGCCGACCGAAGGAACGCGCAGGACCGGCGAGCGCAATCGCGTTCCGCGCGTGGTCCTCGACAACGGCCAACTGGTGCCGATGCCGGTGCCCGCAAGCCGGACGCAATGGACGTTCGATGCGCCGCACGGCGTGCAGGCGATGGACGAACTGCCGTTCTCGGAGATCATCACCATCTCGCGCCACCTCGATGTCGGCAACCTGCGCGCATACCTCAACAGCACCTCGCTCGCCGACGTCCGCAACGACGCCACGCCAACGCCGACCGCGGTCGATGCGCAGGGCCGGTCGGCGCAGAAGTTCGCGATGGAGGTCAGGGCAGGTGGCAGTGAGGGATCGCCGCGTGCGGTCGCCTGGGGCCAGGACATCTATGCGGTGACCGCGCCACTGGTGGCCGAAGCGGCCGAGCGGATACTCAAGGGCGACTTCAATCGCGCCGGTGCGCTGGCACTGGCCGAGGCGTTCGACGCGGAAGACTTCCTGCGCTCCTTCACGCCGGACCAGTTGTCGTTCCGGCTGGGGGTGGCCTAGCCTGTCGCGATGGACTCCCTGATTGCCGCTGCCGGGCGCGCGCTGGTCGCCGGCGACGCGCTCGGCGCGCTCAAGCGCGTGGCGCTGCGCGATGACCCGCCCGCGCTGGCCCTGCGCGGCATCGCGATGGCGCAGCTCGGCGAGTACCCGCGCGCGCGCGAACTGCTGCGGTTTGCCGCCCGCGGTTTTGGCAGCCGCGAGGAACTTGCGCGCGCGCGCTGTGTTGTCGCCGAGGCCGAGGTGTCGCTCGCGATGCGCGACCTGGGCGGTTCGCCGCGCACGCTCGCACAGGCAGAACAGACCTTGTCCGCGCGCGCCGATCACGCCAACGCCATGCAGGCGCGCCTGATCGCGATACGCCGGCAGCTCCTGCTCGGTCGCCTCGACGAAGCCGCCACGGCGCTGGCCGCACTGGAGCTGCAAGGCCTGTCTGCATCGCTGCGAGCGGTGGCCGAACTGGCGACAGCCGAAGTGGCGTTGCGATCGCTGCGCACGGCGGTGGCGCGGGCAGCGCTGCAGCGCGCCCTCGACGCGGCACAACGCGCAGGCGTGCCCGCGCTCATCGCCGAGGTGGTCGAGGCGCGTGCCGGGCTCGATCGCGCCGCCGCGCGCAGCATCCACGCCGGCCACGAGCAACCGTTGCGACTGGACGAGGTCGAGGCACTGGTGGCCTCCGCCACGCTGGTCGTCGATGCCTGCCGACGTGGCCTGCGCGCCGCTGAGCACTGGCAACCGATGGCGCGGCGGCCGGTGTTGTTCTCATTGCTGCGTGCACTGGCCGAAGGTTGGCCCGGTGATGTCGAACGCAGCACGCTGATCGCGCGCGTGTTCTGTACACGCCACCCGGATGAAACGCACCGGGCGCGGCTGCGCGTGGAAATCGGTCGCCTGCGCGCGCTGGTGTCGCAGCTGGTGGACATCGAAACCACTGCGCGCGGCTTCGCGCTCGCGCCACGCGCCGGGCAGGCCGTCGTCGTGCTCGTGCCGCCCATCGATGGCGAGCAGGCGTCCTTGCTGGCGCTGCTCGCCGATGGCGCCGCCTGGTCCACCTCGGCGCTGGCGTTGGCCCTGGGCGACAGCCAGCGCACGGTGCAGCGTGCGCTGGTCGAACTGGAAGCCGGCGGACAGGTGAGGTCGATCGGTCGCGCCCGCGCGCAGCGCTGGCTGGCGCCGCCTCTGGTCGGATTCACGACGATCTTGTTACTCCCTGCCGCGCTGCCGCCTGAGTAGATTGACCCTACGCGCCAAGACCGGCGCCAACAGGAGCCACGCCATGTCCCCCACCCTCGCCACCACCGACAAGACGACAGAGCAGGTGCCGGCGCGCGCCGCGGAGATCGTCCGCGAGTACGGCCCGTTCGACGGCGCCGAGAACATTGCCGGCGTCACCTACGACGGCCACCGCGTGTGGGCCGCCACCGGTCCCAGCGTGCTGGCCTTCGACCCGGACAGCGGGCAGGTCGAGCGCACCATCGATTGCCCCGCAGACGCGGGCACGGCCTTCGACGGCACGCACCTCTATCAGATCGCCGAGGCGCGCATCGACAAGATCGATCCGGCGACCGGCGCGGTGGTCGCCTCGATCCCCGCACCCGGCGGCGGTCGCGACTCGGGCATGGCCTGGGCCGAAGGCAGCCTGTGGGTCGGGCAGTACCGCGATCGCAAGATCCACCAGATCAATCCTGAAACCGGCGCCATTTTGCGCACCATCGAATCCAACCGGTTCGTCACCGGGGTGACGTGGGTCGACGGCGAGCTCTGGCACGGCGTCTGGGACGGCGACGAAAGCGAACTGCGGCACATCGATCCGGCCAGCGGCACTGTCCTGGAGCGGCTCGAGATGCCGCCTGGCGCGGGGGTCAGTGGCCTGGAGTCGAACGGCGCCGATCTGTTCTATTGCGGCGGCGGACCTGGCGGAACGGTCCGTGCCGTGCGCCGGCCACGCAAGTAGCCACGGCGTAGAACGCGCCACGGGCTGTGCCCCGTCGCGCTGACGCACGCAACAACGCAATCGCGTAGCCCCTGCAGGTACCCATCCGGTGCAACCACCGGATACGGGCGCGGCTTGCCCGCACGCCGCCGGTCGCCACGCATCGCCGATCATGGCCCAACGGGCCGAGGAAGCACTCATGAACGCAGCAATCGCACAAGCCAACACGCTCGCCCCGGCCGTCGTGTCGCCGGATCAATGGATCGCCGCACGCAAGGCGCTGCTCGCACGCGAAAAGGAACTGACCTACCTGCAGGACCAGATCGCACGCGAGCGTCGCGCATTGCCGTGGATCAAGGTCGACAAGGAATACATCTTCAACACGCTTGATGGCCCGCGCACGCTGGCCGAACTGTTCGACGGACGCAGCCAGCTGCTGGTGCAGCACTTCATGTTCGCACCGGGCTGGGAGCAGGGCTGCAAGAGCTGCTCCTACATGGCCGACCACAACGATGGCGCCAACATCCACCTGGCCCAGCGCGACGTCACGTTCCTGGCCGTCTCGCGCGCGCCGCTGGCCGACATCGAACGCTTCCGCCAGCGCATGGGCTGGCAGTTCAAGTGGGTGTCGTCGCATGGCACCGACTTCAACCACGACTACGGCGTCAACTTCACCCAGGACGAAATGACCAGTGGCAAGGTCGACTACAACTACGTCCGCCAGCCATTCCCGCATGAAGAAGCGCCGGGCATCAGCGTCTTCTATCGCGACGAGGCGGGGGATGTCTTCCATACGTACTCGCGTTACGGCCGCGGCGTGGAGGTGATGATGCACACCTACAACCTGCTGGAGCTGACTCCGAAGGGGCGCGACGAGGACGGCCTGGACTACCCCATGGAATGGGTGCGTCACCACGACCGCTACGAAGTGCAATCGCCAGCGAAGCCGGTTCCGCCCGCGGCTGGATGCGACTGCGGGCAGTCCTGAGTCCGGGCTGCCGACGGGCGTCATGGAAACGCTGTGGCCATGGTTGGCCGTTGCCGGGCTCGGCGCGCTGCACGGCGCGAGTCCGGCAAATGGCTGGATGTTTGCTGCGGCATTGGGACTGCGCGCCGGCGATGGCGCGCAGTCGCGCCGGGCCCTGCTGCCGATCGCGGTCGGTCACGCCGCCTCGATCGTCATCGTGGTCCTGGCGGTGACGCAGGGCGTCCTGATGGACCGCACGCGGGTCCAGGCAGTGGCCGGCGCGGTTCTGGTCGCTGTGGCGCTCTACCGCTGGCTACGCGGCGCCGTGCCGCAAACCCACGGCGCCAACATCGCCGTCGGCAGGCGCGTCGGCCAGACCGGCATCGCGCTGTGGTCCTGCCTGATGAGTACCGCCCACGGCGCCGGCCTGATGCTGGTCCCGGCACTGGTGCCACTGTGCCTGTCGAACTCGCCGGCGCGGGAGATCACCGCCTCCGGTTCGGCGCTGCTGGCGCTGGCCGCCGTCAGCGTCCACATGCTGGCAATGCTGGCCACGACCGGCGCCATCGCCGCCGGCGTGTGCCGGGGCGCCGCGTTGCATCCTCGTCTGTTGGGGGCGGCAACGAGGCCCCATGCATGGACGGCCGCGCTGGCCCTCACCGGCACGGCGCTGCTGCTGGTCCGCTAGCACGCACGGGTGTGTCCCGACGCCCCCGTGCGGGGCGTCCACGGCCTATCTGCTAGGGTCGGGCGAATGCCGTTGCAGAAGAACGAGGCTTCCCCGATGCGCAACACGTCCTGGTATTCCCGCTTCGCAAAGGCTGCGTCGCATTTCTGCGGCCGGCCACGGGTGTTCGCCTTCGCGGCACTGCTGATCGTCGTGTGGATCGTGACCGGCCCGATCTTCGGCTTCAGCGACACCTGGCAGCTGGTGATCAACACAGGCACGACGATCATCACCTTCCTGATGGTCTTCCTGATCCAGAACACGCAGAACCGCGACACCGAAGCGATCCAGGTGAAACTGGACGAGCTGATCCGCGCGACCAAGGGCGCGCACAACGCGCTGCTGGACCTGGAAGAGCTCGAGGAGCTGAGCCTCGACGAGTTCAAGGCGAAGTACCAGGCCCTCGCCGCCACGGCGCGCTCGCAGCTCGACCAGGGCGACAAGGACACCGGAACGCCGGAACCCTGATCGCCGCCGCTACAGGTGGTACTTGAGCATGACGCTCACGGCATCCTGGTTGGTGTCGAAGGACGGCGAATTGACGATCTGGTACTTGTTCCACCACAGGTCCACTTCGACGCCGATGAAGAACTTGCCCGGTGTGTTCCACATCGCCGCACCGGCGTCCCAGCTGATCTGCGGGTTGAGGTGGTAGCTCCAGTCCTCCGAGCCCAGACCGGTGACCCAGTCGAAGTACCCGTCGACGAGGAACTTCGCGCCTCCGATCTGGAATGGATAGCTGGCTGCCAGCGTGACCTGCATGTCGTGGAAACCGTGCCGGGTGTTCTCGGTGAGTTCGGCGCGGCCATAGAAGTTCAACTGCACGTAGTTGAACTTGCCCATGCCGCCCAGCGGGCCTTCCTTGCGCACGTCCAGGTTCAATCCCAGGCCGAGCAGGGCGGCCTCGGCCAGGTCAGGGTCCTCACCGCGCTCGTATTGCATCGCCAGCAGTACATCCTTGATCTCGAACAGGCTGTGCTTGAACAGCGTGCGCGACAGGTCCTTGTCGAGCATCTTGCCGAAGCTCAGGCGCGGACCGAATTCGCCGTACCAGGTCGAGTCGGTCGCGGGCTCGCCGTGGAAGTCGGTGAAGTCGATGAACATGAAGAAGTCGCCGATCTTCGACTCGTGCGCATGCTCGAGCGTGAACGTCGACTGCTCGTCGGGGTCGACCGCGAAGCCCTTGCCGTACGCGAGCAGCGTGAGGCTGGTATCCGTCCACAGGAAGAATGAGGAGTCCGCCGCTGGCGGTGCTTCTTCGGGTGGCTCAGCGGTCTGTGCAGCGGCCGCGGTCGCAGCCAGCAGGCCGATCACCGCGACGGCGAGAACGCGTGCAGGCCTTGCCCGCGATTGCCGCGATTGCCGCGATTGCCGCGACTGCCGTGACTGCCGTGAGGCCATTGCCGGCTCCTGGCAGGTCGCTCACAGCTTGCCTTCGGACCCGGTGTAGCTGACGTTCCAGACCTTGCCCTTCTGGTCGGTCATGCAGGCCCAGGGCGCCTGGGCACCCGGTACCTTCACCGACACCGAGATGCCGGCCTCGCTGCCCAGCGACTCGATCACCGAAAGCTTGTTGCTGGCAATGCCGACCTTCTTGGACACGGCGGCCAGGCAGGCCTGTTCCGAGCCCGGATGCGATTCGCCCGACGCAGGCGTGGGCGCGGCCGCCGCGGGTTCGGCAACCTCGGAGCTGGCGACCGTGCAGATGCCGTTCGCGCGGGCCTTGCCGGTGTACGAGACATCGGGTGTGCCGTCGGGATTGATCGTGATCGAGATGGTCGTTCCCGTTGCCGCGTCCTTGGCCTCGTAGGCGTTGTCGTTGAACACCTTGAGCTTGGCTTCCTTGCCGTTGACATAGACCGGGCCGCCCTGGTCGACGTGGACATCCAGTTTGCCCGGGCAGGTGGCGTTGATCAGCGGCAACTTCGCCTCGGCGTCAAAGGCGAGCAGGGAAGCGGCGAAGGCGATCGGAATGAGCAACGATTTCATGACGGACTCACCTGCAGGGGAGTGTGGTTCAGGGATGTGGTCCAGCAATGTGGCCCAGCAATGTGGGTCAATACAGCGACGCGGCCGTGATGCCTGCGTGATGGGCACAAGACGCATGCATGGCCGTACACGCATGCCCGTACGTTTGTGCAACACAGTGTCGCGGACCGGCTGGCGAGAGACGGGCATAAGATGTCGGCCTGATCGCGGCAGCGACTGTCGCATCGCCATCGGAGCCTTCCATGCCGCAGACCGCCAACGTGAACCGCCGTATCGCCCTTGCCTCGCGCCCAAAGGGTGCGCCGACGACGGAGGATTTCCGCCTCGAACAACTCGACGTACCGACGCCTGGAGACGGCCAGGTGCTGCTGCGCACGCTGTATCTCTCGCTCGATCCCTACATGCGCGGCCGAATGAGCGATGCGCCCTCGTACGCACCGCCCACCGAAGTGGGCGATGTCATGGTCGGCGGCACGGTCAATCGCGTCGTCGCATCGCGCCATCCGAAGTTCGCCGAGGGTGACCTCGTGCTCGGCGGCGCCGGCTGGCAGGACTATGTGCTCACGGACGGAAGCGACCTGATGCGACTGGGCGATGCCGCCCATTCGTCGCTGGCGCTGAGCGTGCTGGGCATGCCCGGCTTCACCGCCTACCACGGGCTGCTGAACATCGGCGAGCCCAAGCCCGGCGAGACCGTGGTGGTCGCCGCCGCCAGCGGCGCCGTGGGCGCCGTCGTCGGCCAGATCGCGAAGATCAAGGGTGCCAGGGCCGTCGGCATTGCCGGTGGCGCCGACAAATGCCGCTACGTCCTCGACGAGCTCGGCTTCGATGCCTGCATCGACCGCAATGATCCGCAGTTCGCCAAGCAGCTGGCGCAGGCCTGCCCGGACGGCATCGATGTCTACTTCGAGAATGTGGGCGGAGCAGTACTCGATGCCGTGCTGCCGCTGCTCAACATCGGTGCCCGCGTGCCGGTATGCGGGCTGATCGCGCACTACAACGACCAGAAGCTTCCGCCCGGACCGGACCGGTTGCCGCTGCTGATGGGGCTGCTGCTGCGCCAGCGCATCCGCGCGCAGGGATTCATCATCCTCGACCATTACGCCGACGGCTTCGCGCCGTTCTACCGCGAGATGAGCGCCTGGGTCGCCGCGGGCAAGGTGAAGTTGCGCGAAGACATCGTCGACGGGCTGGAGAATGCGCCGGAGGCGTTCATCGGCATGCTTGAGGGCCGGAATTTCGGCAAGCTGGTCATCCGCGTCGCCGACTGACGGCGCTGGCCGACTTCACGACAGCGTAATGCGGGGCCGCGAAGACTGCGGGGCTTGCACCGTGGAGCGGCGAGCGTGGGCTTCGCATCGCAGGTAGTGCTGTTCTCGCTCGGCCTGTTCGCCGGGATCCTGCTGTTCGTCGAGCTGGGCCGTCGGGTTGGTATCGCCCATCTGGCGCGCGAGGGACGTGGGCTGACCAAGGGCGCCGAAGCCGCGGAAGGCGCGGTGTTCGGCCTGCTGGCGCTGCTGATCGCCTTCACCTTCTTCGGTGCGGCGTCGCGCTTCGATGACCGCCGCCGCCTGGTCGCCGACGAAGCCAACGCGATAGGTACCGCCTACCTGCGCCTGGACCTGCTGCCGGCCGATGCGCAGCCGGAGCTGCGGGCGTTGTTCCGGCGCTACCTGGAAGCGCGCCTGGTGACGTACCGCAACGTCGAGGACCGGGTCGCGACTGCGGCGCGTCTGGGCAGCGACGCGGCGCTGCAACGGCAGATCTGGTTGAAGGCCGTGAGCGCATGCAAGCGAGTGGAGACCCCGGGGCCGGCGATGACACTGATGGTGACCTCGCTGACCGAGATGTTCGACATCACCGACACGCGCGTGGCGGCCACGCGCAATCATCCGCCGAGGGTCGTCTACTGGCTGCTGGGCAGCCTGTGCCTCATCGCCGGGCTGCTGGTCGGCTATGCCACTTCGCGCAATCCCGATCGCAGCTGGCTGCACATGTTCGTGTTCGCCACGATCCTGTCGTTGACGGTGTACGTGACCATCGAGATCGAGTACCCGCGGATGGGGCTGATCCGCGTCGATTCGGCCGACCAGGCACTGGTCGACCTGCGCGACCAGCTGCGCTGAGAAGCGGCTCAGGGGCCCCGGCGCCCCCCGCTGTCCGCGTTCCAGCCAGAAATGGGGGGTCCGGGCCCCCATCAATTGCGGGATAATCGCCGGTGCCGGGATTTCCCCGGCCTCAGCGCACCTGCCAGACCGGGCTCCGCATGGCCTCACGATGCATGCCCGCGAAGGAGTGTCGCTGTCGCACTCCGACGAAGACCCAGCAGCCGCCATGAATACCCAACACCGCAAGCCGCTCCCGGGCACCGCGCTCGATTACTTCGATGCACGCGCCGCGATCGAGGCGATCGCGCCCGGCGCCTACGACCGGCTGCCGTATACCTCGCGCGTGCACGCCGAGAACCTGGTGCGCCGTGCCGAGCCGCACATGCTCGATGCCTACCTGACGCAGCTGATCGAACGTCGCCGCGACCTCGACTTCCCGTGGTTCCCGGCGCGCGTGGTCTGCCACGACATCCTCGGCCAGACCGCGCTGGTCGACCTGGCCGGTTTGCGCGACGCGATCGCCGAGCGCGGTGGCGACCCGTCGCAGATCAATCCGGTGGTGCCGACGCAGCTGATCGTCGATCACTCGCTGGCCGTGGAATACGGTGGCTTCGACAAGGACGCGTTCGCCAAGAACCGCGCTGTCGAGGATCGCCGCAACGAAGACCGCTTCCACTTCATCAACTGGACCAAGAAGGCGTTCCGCAACGTCGACGTGATTCCGCCGGGCAACGGCATCATGCATCAGATCAATCTGGAGCGGATGTCGCCGGTGGTGCATGCGCGCGACGGTGTCGCGTTCCCGGACACGCTGGTCGGCACCGACAGCCATACGCCGCACGTCGATGCGCTGGGCGTGATCGCCATCGGCGTCGGCGGCCTCGAAGCCGAGAGCGTGATGCTCGGTCGCGCCTCGTGGATGCGCCTGCCCGACATCATTGGCGTCAACCTCACCGGCAAGCCGCAGCCCGGCATCACCGCCACCGACGTCGTGCTGGCGCTGACCGAGTTCCTGCGCCAGTCCAAGGTGGTCGGCGCGTACCTGGAATTCCACGGCGAAGGCGCATCGGCGCTGACCCTGGGCGACCGCGCCACGATCTCCAACATGGCGCCGGAATACGGCGCGACCGCGGCGATGTTCTTCATCGACGACAAGACCATCGACTACCTGCGCCTGACCGGCCGCGAAGACGCGCAGATCAGACTGGTCGAGACCTACGCCAGGCAGGCCGGCCTGTGGGCCGATGCGCTGAAGAACGCCGAGTACGAGCGCGAACTCACCTTCGACCTGTCGACGGTGGTGCGCAACATGGCCGGACCTTCCAACCCGCACAAGCGCCTGCCGACCTCGGACCTGGCCGCACGCGGCATTGCCGGCGAGTGGCAGGACGTGCCCGGGCAGATGCCCGACGGTGCGGTGATCATCGCCGCCATCACCAGCTGCACCAACACCAGCAATCCGCGCAATGTCATCGCCGCCGGCCTGATCGCGCGCAACGCCAACGCGCGCGGACTGGTTCGCCGGCCGTGGGTGAAGTCGTCGCTGGCGCCGGGTTCCAAGGCCGTGCAGCTGTACCTGGAAGAGGCCGGCCTGCTGTCGGAGCTGGAGCAGCTCGGCTTCGGCATCGTCGCCTTCGCCTGCACCACCTGCAACGGCATGAGCGGCGCACTCGATCCGGCGATCCAGCAGGAAGTGATCGATCGCGACCTGTATGCAACGGCGGTGCTGTCGGGCAACCGCAATTTCGATGGCCGCATCCATCCGTACGCCAAGCAGGCGTTCCTGGCCTCGCCGCCGCTGGTGGTGGCCTATGCCATCGCCGGCACGGTGCGCTTCGACATCGAACGCGATGCGCTCGGCCATGACGCCGACGGCAACGCGATCACGCTCAAGGACATCTGGCCGAGCGACGAGGAGATCGACGCGATCGTCGCCAGCAGCGTCAAGCCGGAGCATTTCCGCCAGGTGTACGAGCCGATGTTCCGCATCAGCCAGATGCACGGCGAAAAGGTCGGCCCGCTGTACGACTGGCGCCCGCAGAGCACCTACATCCGCCGTCCGCCGTACTGGGAAGGCGCGCTGGCCGGCGAGCGCACGCTCAGCGGCATGCGCGCGCTTGCGGTGCTCGGCGACAACATCACCACCGACCACCTGTCGCCGTCGAACGCGATCATGGCCGACAGTGCCGCCGGCGAGTACCTGGCGAAGATGGGCCTGCCGGAAGAGGACTTCAATTCCTACGCCACCCACCGCGGCGACCACCTGACCGCGCAGCGCGCCACCTTCGCCAACCCGAAGCTGCTCAACGAGATGGTCCGCGATGAGGCCGGAAACGTGAAGCAGGGTTCGCTGGCGCGGATCGAGCCGGACGGGCAGGTCACGCGCATGTGGGAGGCGATCGAAACCTACATGGAGCGTCGCCAGCCGCTGATCATCATCGCCGGCGCCGACTACGGCCAGGGTTCCTCGCGCGACTGGGCGGCCAAGGGCGTGCGCCTGGCCGGCGTCGAGGCGATTGCCGCCGAGGGTTTCGAGCGGATCCACCGCACCAACCTGATCGGCATGGGCGTGCTGCCGCTGGAGTTCCTGCCGGGCACCAACCGCACCACGCTGGCCATCGACGGCACCGAGACGTTCGACGTCATCGGCGAGCGCACGCCGCGCGCGCAGCTGACGCTGGTGATCAACCGCCGCAATGGCGCGCGTGTCGAAGTGCCGGTGACCTGCCGCCTCGATACCGCCGAGGAAGTGTCGATCTACGACGCCGGCGGCGTGCTGCAGCGTTTCGCCAACGATTTCCTGGAGTCCGCACAGGCGGCCTGAGGCCGCCACCCGCCGCCCGCAATTCCCCGCAGTCCCCGACAGCAAGGAGATACGGAAATGACAGCAGCCACCGGAACCGTGCGCCTCCACCGCGTACTGCGTGCGCCCGCCGAACGCATCTATCGTGCATTCCTCGATCCCGACGCGATGGCCAAGTGGCTGCCGCCGCACGGCTTCACCGGCAAGGTGCATCACATGGACGCGAAGGTGGGCGGCAGTTACCGCATGTCGTTCACCAACTTCGGCACCGGCAAGAGTCATTCGTTCGGCGGCAAGTACCTCGACCTGGTGCCGGGAGAATTGCTGCGCTACGTCGATGAGTTCGAAGACCCGAACATGCCCGGCCAGATGCAGGTCACCGTGACGCTGAAGACGGTCCTGTGCGGCACCGAACTCAACGTGGTGCAGGAAGGCATCCCGGCGATGATCCCGGTGGAGTTCTGCTACCTGGGCTGGCAGGAATCGTTGACGTTGCTCGCGCAGCTGATCGAAGCCAATGTCCCTGACGAACCTGCCCCCTGACCACAACCCCTGATTCGACGGAACCCCCATGTCCCATCTCCCCCAGATCCGCGTCCCGGCCACCTACATGCGTGGCGGCACCAGCAAGGGCGTGTTCTTCCGCCTGCAGGACCTGCCCGAAGTGGCGCAGGTGCCGGGCCCGAAGCGCGATGCCTTGCTGATGCGCGTGATCGGCTCACCCGATCCCTACGGCAAGCACACCGACGGCATGGGCGGTGCGACCTCGAGCACCAGCAAGTGCGTGATCATTTCCCGCGCGTCGGTGCCCGACCATGACGTCGACTACCTCTATGGCCAGGTCCTCATCGACAAGCCGTTCGTCGACTGGAGCGGCAACTGCGGCAACCTCAGTTCGGCGGTGGGACCGTTCGCGATCAGCGCCGGCCTGGTCGATGCCAGCCGCGTGCCCGCCGACGGCATCGCGGTGGTGCGGATCTGGCAGGCCAACATCGGCAAGACCATCATCGCCCACGTGCCGATGAGCAACGGCCAGGTGCAGGAGACCGGCGACTTCGAACTCGACGGCGTGACGTTCCCGGCCGCCGAGATCGCGCTGGAGTTCCTCGACCCGGCCGACGACAGCGACGGTGGCTCGATGTTCCCGACCGGCAACCTGGTCGACGACCTCGAAGTCCCGGGCGTCGGGACGCTGAAGGTGACGATGATCACCGCCGGCATCCCGACCATCTTCGTCAATGCCGCCGACCTGGGTTACACCGGCACCGAGCTGCAGCCGGTCTTCAACGATGACCCGAAGGCACTGGCGCGCTTCGAGGCCATCCGCGCGCACGGCGCGTTGCGCATGGGGCTGATCAAGAGCATCGAGCAGGCCGCCACGCGCCAGCACTCGCCGAAGGTCGCGATCGTCGCGCCGGCGCAGGACTACGTTGCTTCCAGCGGCAAGCACATCGCCGCTTCCGACATCGACCTGCACGTGCGTGCGATGTCGATGGGCAAGCTGCACCACGCGATGATGGGCACCGCTTCGGTTGCAATCGGCACCGCCGCTTCCGTCCCGGGCACGCTGGTCAACCAGGCCGCTGGCGGTGGCGAACACAGTGCGGTGCGTTTCGGCCATCCGTCGGGCACGCTGCGTGTCGGTGCCGAGGCCAGGCTGGTCGACGGCGAGTGGACGGTCACCCGCGCGGTGATGAGCCGCAGCGCACGGGTGCTGATGGAAGGCGCGGTGCGGGTACCGGCCGACTCGTTCTGAGGCTTGGGAGTGGGCGCGTGACCGACCAGAAGTCCGATTCGCCGAAACTGCTCGCCGGCGGCAACCCGCAGATTGCCAAGGCTTACGGCGACGCCCCGGTGCAGGCCTACATCGCGGCCATGCCGGGCTGGAAGCGCGACGTCGGTCGCCGCCTCGACGAGCTCATCGTGTCCGCCGTTCCGGCCGTCAGCAAAGCCGTCAAATGGAACTCGCCCTTGTACGGAATCGAGGGCGATGGCTGGTTCCTCAGCGTCCATTGCTTCACGAAGTACATCAAGGTGGCGTTCTTCCGCGGCACCTCGCTGCGCCCGGTTCCTCCGGGCGAGTCGAAGAGCCAGGACACCCGCTACCTGCACATCGGCGAGGCCGAGCCGCTGGACGAGTCGCAGTTCACCGCCTGGGTGAAGCAGGCCAGCCAGCTGCCCGGCGAGCGGATGTGATTCCTTTCCCCACGACCAAGGCAACCACGATGATGAAGAAGAGCGGCCCGGCGGAGGACAACACCGATTCCGCCTCGCAGTTGATCGACGAGCGCATCAACGAACTCGGTGACTGGCGCGGCGAGACGCTGGGCCGGATCCGGGCAGTCGTCCTCAAGGCCGACCCTGGCATCGTCGAGGAGTGGAAGTGGGGCGTCCCGGTGTGGTCGCACAACGGCATCATCAGCACCGGCGAGGTCTACAAGAGCGCGGTGAAGATGACCTTCGCCAAGGGTGCCTCGCTCGAAGATCCCAAGGGCCTGTTCAACTCCAGCCTGGACGGCAACACCCGCCGCGCCATCGATTTCCGCGAAGGCGTGAAGATCGACGAAGCCGGATTGAAGGCGCTGGTTCGCGCGGCGGTGGCCTTGAACGCGTCGGCGGTGGCCACTCGCGCCAGGAAGAAAACCAAGGGCGCCTGATCGCCCTCAATTTGTCCCGGTTTGGCCGGTCGCCGACAGCTGCCATTCAAGCCGGTGTGATAGCGTCAAGTCCCGCACCGCGCAGCCGCGCACTTTCGAGACACCTGCCATGAAACCGGTCGCGACAATCAGTCTCGTGCTTGTGTGCGGTGTGCTGGCCGCCGGCCCGGCCGGGGCGCAGCAGGCGCCCGATTCCACCGCCCGCGCACTGGACCTCAGCGTGCCGGCAACGAAGATCGCCTTCGCCAACACCGCCGACTATCTCAACGTTCCGCCCGGCACCCCGGAGGGAGTGGCCAGTGCCAGCAACCAGACGGGCTGGCGCCCACGGGACCCGCGCGACATGGCCAACGGCAACGGCGACTGGCAGGTTCACGGCAACCTGGAAATGGGCGTGGGCTGGTCCGAGCACGGCGGCAACAGCAACTACCAGGCCGCCAACATCAACCTGGGCAAGGACTACACCACCGACGACGGCGACACCCGCCGCATCGGCCTCAACATCAGCGTCGGCCAGTACGACGGTCCGATGTATGGGCCGGGCTATGGACCAGGTTATGGACCGGGCTATTACTACGGCCCCGGTCCGGGACCGATGTCGGCACCGATGCTGGACGGGCCCTTGCCCGGTGGTCCGATGCCCGGTGCGTTCCGCCCGCCGCTGCGGCGCTGACCTGCGCCAGCCTCTCCTGCTTGCCATCGGGGTGAGAGTCCATCTCGATTGTTCCCCGGCGCGGAAGGATGTCTGCCCAGCCTCGGGGATTCGCGGGCCGATACCTCACGCGTAGATTCTGCGCATCGACCAATCCGGTCGGCGGAGGTGTCGCATGAACAAGGGCTATTGGGTAATCGCGTGGAAGTCGGTATCCGATCCGGTCGCGGTCGGGCGCTACATCGCGCCCGGGACCGAGGCGATCCTCGCGCACGGTGGGCGCATCGTCGCTGGCGGAGAGCCTGCCAGGACCTACGAACAAGGCATGCCCTCGCGGCTGGTGCTGGTCGAGTTCGAGAGCCTGGCAGCGGCCATATCGGCCTACGAGAGCGCCGACTACCAGGCGTCGCTGACCTTCCTGGTGGGTGCGGCCGAGCGCGACGTGCGCATCATCGAAGGGCTGGAGTGACCGCGGTCAGCGACGCAGGACGAGCAGTACCAGGCCGCCGGTGATCATCCCGATGCCGGTCCATTCGCGCCAGCTGAGGCGTTCGCCGAGGAAGGCGAACGCGAACACCGCCACCAGCACCACACTGAACTTGTCCACCGGCGCGACCAGCGACACGTCGCCCATCTGCAGCGCGCGGAAGTAGCAGTACCACGAGGCGCCCGTCGCCAGCGCCGACAACACCAGGAAGGCCAGGGTGTTGCCGGGCAGCTGGAACGGGTTCGACCATTTGCCACTGAACATCACGAACGGAACGATGACGGCCGCCACGACCAGGGTGCGGATGGCCATGGCGAGGTCGGAATCGACGTCGTGCACGCCGACCTTGGCGAACACGGCGGTCAGTGCTGCGAATACGGCTGACATCAGGGCCCAGATGGCCCAATTGCTGGGGATTGTCATGCGCATCTCCTGACCGGTCGGCGGCGTGGATGCCATTTCAGTCCCGAACGGGGCCGTGGGCAAGCTCGGTGATGGGGCAGCGTCGTGTCTGCCACGCAGCTTGCGGCCGGAAAATCGCTACTTGTAGGCGACCGCCGCGCTCGCCGGACCACCCAGCGAAATAACCTCCGTGCGCTCGAACCCCGCTTCCCGGCACCAGCCATCGAAGTCGCGCGCGGTGAAGTCGAAGGCGTCGCCAAACTCGATCAGCATGTTCAGCGACATCATCAGGCCGAATGCGTTCTCGCGGCGTGCGTCATCGATGAGGTTCTCGATGACGACGAACGCGCCGCCCTTGCGCAGTGAGTCGTATGCCGCTTTGACGAGGTGGCGTTTACCCTCCAGGTTCCAGTCGTGCAGGATCATCCCCATCGTGATGATGTCGGCGCTGGGCAACGGCTGGGTCAGGAAGTCGACCGACTGCGCGCGCACCTGCCCGGTCATGCCTGCCCGGGCGATCTCGCGCTCGGCGATGGGCGTCACCACCGGCAGGTCGGCGCTGATGCAGCGCATATGTGGATGGCGACGCGCCACCGCCATCGACAGCTGACCGGTGGCGCCGCCGACGTCGCACAGCGTGGTGTAGCGCGAGAAGTCGAAGGCTTCGGCAAAGGCGTGGAAGTTGCCGGCGGAGATGCCCGCCATCGCGCCCATGAACTGCTCCAGGCGCGCCGGGTCGCGGTACAGTTCGTCGAACATCGAAGCGCCGGTGCGCTTGATCTCGTTCTGCGGTTCGCCGGTACGCAGCGCCTGGCTGAGGTCGCCCCAGAACGGATACAGGCGGTCGTTGGCCATCGACAGGAAGCCGCCGATGTAGCCCTTGCTGGCACGGTCCAGGAAGTGCGCGGTTTCGGCCGTGTTGCGATAGCGCGCCTGCGCGCCGTCGCCGTCGCGCTCGAGGAAGCCCAGCGCCAGCAGGGTGTCGAAGAAGTCGGGGTTGGCGCGCGGGCTCAGGCCCAGCGCGGCCTGCAATTCGGCGCCGGTCATCGCGCCGTCCCCGAGCCGGGAGAACACACCCAGGTCCACGGCCGACAGCAGGGTCTTGGCAGGCCAGAAGCCCATGCCGACCTCGATGATCCGGGCGGGGGACAGGTCGTTCATGGCGCTACCTCGGCAGTCCGGAGTCTGCTGGACAACGCGGCCGGGCGGTGCGTTCGGCCAGAAGGCCGCGCCCGGCGTCGCAGGCGTGTACGGCTACCGGTTTGCAGCCTCGTCGCCGTGCAGCGTCATCAGCGACTGCATCAGGTGTTCGTCGCTGCTGGAGCACACACCGAGCAGGACGACCTCCTCGCAACCCTCGGCGGCGACATAGGCGTGGCCCATGTTGGAGTCGATGTACACCGATTCGCCGGCCTCGAGCACGATCGGGTCGTAGAACTCGGTATGCACTTCAGCGCGGCCTTCGAGCACGTAGATGTACTCCTCGCCCGAGTGCCGGACCAGGTCGCCGAACTCGCCGATGCTCTTGGCGCGCACGCGCGTCACCACCGGAATCATGCGTTTGCGGCGCAATTCCGGACACAGGTAGAAGTAGTCGTAGTTGGGCGTGTTGACGCGGATCGAGTCGTCGATGCGGCCGATGCTGCGGCGCGCGGTGACCGCCGGCTCGGCGGCCTCGTCGGGCTCGGCGAACAGCTCCGACATGCGGATGTTCAGGCGCTGGCTGAGCTGCAGCAGCTTGTCGTAGGTCAGCGTCAGGCGGTCGTGCTCGATCTTCGACAGCGTCGACAGCGGAATGCCGCAGCGCTGGCTCATTTCCTTGAGCGTCCAGCCGTTTCGCGCGCGCAACGAGCGCAACAGGCTGCCAATCGTGGGGTGTTGCGAAGTCATCTAGCGGGGGCTCCTGCCGGGCACGGGTCCGGGGCACGCCTGGGGCGGGCCGGGGACTGCAGCCATGATCCTGCCATTTCCTCGGATTGACCAGAACAGGTTGACAATTCTCTGATTAGGATCATTAATGCCGAAACAGGTCGATAAGCGGCCTGCGTGCGCCCGGTTTGTCCGGATGCGCCGGTGGGATCCGCCTTCGGGCATGAACTTGGGGAGTACGTGTCGATGCGTCTGACTGCAGTCTCGTACCTGATCGGCTTGATCCTGGCGCTCCCGGCAGTGCCGGTTCTGGCCCAGGAAGGACAGGACATCAAGCCGGCCGTGCCGGCACCGACCGTGCCGGCGCTGCCGCAGGCCGCGCCCGTGGCGACCGACGTCCCCGCGCCAGGCGTGGCTGCGCTGAACCGCGCCGATGTCGAAGCCTGGCTCGACGGCTTCATGCCCTACGCGCTCAACCGTGGCGACATCGCCGGTTCGGTCGTGGTGGTGGTGAAGGACGGCCAGGTCCTGCTGCAGAAGGGCTACGGCTACGCCGATGTCGCCTCGCGCAAGCCGGTCGACCCGGAGCAGACGCTGTTCCGTCCCGGCTCGGTGTCCAAGCTGCTGACGTGGACCGCGGTGATGCAGCTGGTCGAGGCCGGCAAGCTCGACCTCGACGAGGACATCAACAAGTACCTCGACTTCGAGGTTCCCGCCCGCAACGGCAAGCCGGTGACGCTGCGCCAGGCCATGACCCACACCACGGGCATGGAAGAAACCGCGCGCGCACTGATCGCCAACGACGAGAAGGGCCTGATCCCGCTTGAGGCCTACCTCAAGCACTGGGTGCCCACGCGCATCTACGACCCGGGCACCACGCCGTCGTACTCCAACTACGCCACCGCCATGGCCGGCTACGCCGTCCAGCGTGTCTCGGGCATGCCGTTCGACGATTACATCGACCAGCACATCTTCAAGCCGCTGGGCATGCAGCACTCCAGCTTCCGCCAGCCGCTGCCGAAGAACCTGCAGCCGCTGATGGCCAGCGGTTATTCGCAGGCCTCGGAAGGCAAGGCCAAGTCGTACGAGATCGTCAATCCGGCGCCGGCGGGCAGCCTGGCATCGACCGGCGCGGACATGGCCAAGTTCATGATCGCGCACCTCAACAACGGCGCCTACGGCGATGCTCGCATCCTGTCGGAAGCGACCGCGCGGCAGATGCACGAGACCACGCTGACGATCCTGCCGCCGCTCAACCGCATGGCGCTGGGTTTCTACGAGGCCAACATCAACGGCCACCGCTCGATCGCCCATGCCGGCGACACGCAGTGGTTCCACAGCGACCTGCACCTGTTCCCGGATGACGGCGTAGGCCTCTACATCTCGGTCAACTCCAGTGGCAAGGAAGGCGCGGCGCACGTGGTCCGCACCGAGCTGTTCCATGCCTTCGCCGATCGCTACCTGCCGGGCCCGAACGCCGAAGGCAAGGTCGACGAAGCCACCGCCAAGCTCCATGCCGCGCAGATGGCGGGCCGCTACGACAACAGCCGCCGCTCCGAGGACGGCTTCGTTGCCCTGGCCTACCTGCTTGGCCAGTCGCAGGTGGTCGCCAATGAAGACGGCACCATCACTGTGCCCGACCTGCTCGGCGCCAACGGCGCACCGAAGAAGTGGCGTGAAGTCGCGCCGTACGTGTGGCGCGATGTCGACGGTCCCGACCGCATCGCCGCGCAGGTGATGAACGGCAAGGTGGAGCGCTTCAGCACCGACCCGATCTCGCCCTTCATGGTCTTCGACCGCACGCCCTGGTACCGCTCGGGCGGCGTGTTCCTGCCGATCCTCGCGCTCGGCCTGTGCGCGCTGCTGCTGACCGTGCTGGCCTGGCCGATCTCGGCCCTGGTGCGCCGCCACTACCGCGTGCCGTATGCACTGACCGGTGCCGACGCGACCTGGCACAAGCGCATCCGCCTGGCCTCGCTGGCCGTGGTGGTGTCGCTGGGTGCTGCGGTGGTCCTGGCGGTGTGGATGCTCAGCAGCCTCGACATGCTCTCGCCGGCCAGCGACAAGTGGGTGCACACGCTGCGCCTGCTGAACCTGGTGGTGCTGCCGCTGGGTGCGCTGGTGGGACTGGGCAATGCCTGGCACGTGCTGCGCAGCGGTCGCCGCTGGACGGTCAAGCTGTGGAGCGTGGTCCTCGCGCTGTCGATGCTGGGCCTGCTGTGGTTCGGCATCTCCCAGAACATCCTCGGCTACAGCGCCAACTACTGACGGCAGCAGGACTGATCCACGTGGCTACTTCCGTCAGTGTCGACATCCGCAACGAACTGCTCCGCCTGGCGAAGCCGTTCCGTATCTCCGGTCACGTCTTCCGCGATTCGCCGGTGACGGTGGTGACCCTGCGCCATGGCCCCCACCAGGGCCGTGGCGAAGGGGCCGGCGTTTATTACCTTCGCGACGAACCGGCCGACATGCTGGCGACGCTGGAGTCGCATCGCGCGGCGATAGAAGCCGGCATCAGCCGCGAGGAACTGCGCGCGCTGCTGCCGCCGGGCGGCGCCCGCAACGCGCTCGACTGCGCGTTGTGGGAACTGGAAGCCAGCCTTGCCGGCGTGCCGGTGTGGAAGCTGGCCGGGCTGGAAACGGCGCGTCCGCTGCTGACGACCTACACGCTCGGTGCGGACGAACCGGCGGTGATGGCCGCCGGTGCGGTGGCCTACTCGCACGCCCGCGCGATCAAGATGAAGCTCACCGGCGATGTCGACCTCGACATCGCGCGCGTGCATGCCGTGCGTGCTGCGCGAACGGATGTCTGGCTCGGTGTGGACGCCAACCAGGGCTACGTGGCCGATACGCTGCACAAGCTCGTGCCGGTGCTGGTGGATGAAAATGTGTCGCTGCTCGAGCAACCGTGCGCGCGCGGCGACGAAGCCTGCCTCGACGGCCTCGATTGCAGCGTTGCGATCGCGGCTGACGAAAGCGTGCAGGGCTTGGACGAGATCGAACCGCTGCTGGGCCGCTTCGACGTGGTCAACATCAAGCTCGACAAGTGCGGCGGCCTGACCGAAGGCCTGCTGATGGCCGAACGCGCCCGCGCGCTGGGCCTGCAGGTGATGGTCGGCAACATGATCGGTACCAGCTGGGCGATGGGCGCGGGCTTCGTGCTCGGCCAGCATTGCGACATCGTCGATCTCGACGGTGCGTTGTTCCTTGCCCAGGACCGCAGCCCGGGCGTGATCTATGCCGACGGCCAGGTCGACTGCCCCGGCAACGTGTGGGGCGGTTGCTGAGGATGGTCGCAAGCGCGCGCAGCCGCGACCTGTTCGGCCAGCCGCGTGGCCTGACCGTGCTGTTCCTGACGCAGATGTGGGAGATCTTCTCCTACTACGGCATGCGCTCGCTGCTGGTCTACTACATGACCAAGCAGCTGTCGCTGGGCCAGCAGCACGCGTCGCTGGTGTATGGCGCGTACACGGCGACGGTCTACTTCACGCCGATCATCGGCGGGGTGATCTCCGATCGCTGGCTCGGGCGCCGTCGCGCCGTGATCATCGGCGCCTCGATCATGGCGCTCGGCCATTTCCTGATGGCCTCCGAAAGCCTGTTCTACTTCGCGCTGGCCGCTATCGCGCTCGGCAACGGCCTGTTCCTGCCGAGCCTGCCGAGCCAGATCGACGGTCTCTACGCCAAGGACGATCCGCGTCGCGGCTCGGCCTACAACGTGTACTACGTCGGCATCAACGTCGGCGGCCTGCTGGCGCCACTGGTCTGCGGCACGCTCGGCGAGTTGTACGGCTGGCATTACGGATTCGGCGCCGCCGGCATCGGCATGCTCGCCGGACTGGTGATCTATGTGCTCGGTTCGCGCCACCTGCCCGAAGAAGGCCCGCGACGCACCGACGCGCCGACGCAGCCGGCGGTCGCGCTGCAGCGCCATGAGTTGTGGCAGCGCGTGCGCGTGCTGGCCGCGATCGCGCTGACGGTGATGCTGTTCCGCGGCGCCTACGAGCAGCTCGGCAACACCATCGCGCTATGGGCGGACACGGGCGTGAACCGCGCGCTCGGCGGCTTCACCATCCCGATGACCTGGTTCCAGTCGCTCAATCCCCTGCTGGTGATCGTGCTGACGCCGTTGTTCGTCGCGCACTGGACCCGACAGGCCCGCAACGGTCGCGAACCTGCGCCGGCCCGCAAGATGGCCATTGGCGCGCTCGGCGTCGCCTGTGCCTACCTGCTGCTGGCCGTGGTCAGCGCGACCGCGCCGGCGGGGCAGGCGAGCTGGATCTGGCTGGCGCTGTTCTTCCTGGTGCTGACCTCGGGCGAGCTCTTCATCCTGCCGATCGGCCTGGGATTGTTCGCACGGCTCGCGCCGGCGGGGCACGGCGCGACCACCATCGCCGCGTGGTTCTTCACGACCTTCGGCGGCAGCCTGCTGGCCGGCGTGCTCGGTACCTACTGGAGCGTGCTCGGCCCTTCTTCCTTCTTCGTACTCATGGGCGCGGTCGGCATTGCCGCCGGCGCCCTGCTGTGGCTGCTCGATCGCCCCACCCGAAAGGTGGAAGCGGTCGCGCAGTTGCCCGCCGCGGCCATTGGCCAAGCGACACCTTTGTAAGACTTACCACCAGGGGAACGACGACATGTACGACGTTGACGCAAGCAGCAACCCGGTAGCCCTCAAGCGCGCGTCGGTGCGTTCGATGCGTCGCAGCCCGCTGGCGGTTGTCATCGCCGGCACGCTGGCGATGGCAGTGGCAGGCTCGGCCTTCGCCCAGGATGCGGCCTCGGCGGGAGGTCACAGCGCGACCGACCTGGACAAGGTCGTAGTCACGGCCAACAAGCGCTCGGAGAACATCCGCGAAGTTCCGTCCTCGATCAGCGTGATCACCGAGGAGAGCATCGAGAACTCGCACGCCACCCAGCTCAGCGACTTCCAGGCGACCGTGCCGGGCCTGTTCATCAGCACCAATGGTTCGCCGGGCAAGACGCAGGTTTCGCTGCGCGGCGTCTCGCCGCTGTCGTCAAGCGCCACCGTCGGCACCTACCTGGACGAAACGCCGCTGGGCTCCAGCGGCATCTACCAGGCCGCCAACTTCTTCGCCCTCGACCTGCTGCCCTACGACATCAGCCGCATCGAAGTGATGCGCGGCCCGCAGGGCACGCTCTACGGTGCCAGCGCGATGGGCGGCCTGGTCAAGTACGTGTCGGTGGCCCCGGACCTGTCCAACACCGAGTTCCGCGTCGGTGGCGGACTGTCGAGCGTCGAGGATTCCGGCGACCTGGGCTGGAACGCCCGCTTCGGCGCCAACCTGCCGCTCGTCGACGATCGCCTCGGCCTGCGCGTGAGCTACGCGCAGAACGAACTGCCGGGCTACATCGACAATCCCGTCAACGGCGAGGAAGACATCAACTCCGCCAAGCAGACCAGCGCGCGTGTCGCGCTGCGCTGGCAGGGCGAAAGCGCCACGCTCGACCTGACGGCGATGCGCCAGACCGTCGACAGCGACAACAACGCCCTGGTCGCGCTCGACCCGGAAAGCCAGAAGCCGCTGTTCGGCGATCTCACCAACAACGTCGTCGTCGACGAACCGTTCTACAAGGACGTCGACTACTACTCGGCGACGGTGAACTGGAACCTGGGCTGGGCCGACTTCGTTTCGGCCACCGGCTATTCCGAGTCGCGCAGCAACCAGCGCACGGACACCACCGTGCTGTACGGCGGCGTCGCCGACATGCTGCTGGGCCTGCCGGAACCGGGCAGCTCGTACTTCGACATCGGCCTGGACCTGGACAAGTTCACCCAGGAGTTCCGCCTGGTCTCGAAGCAGAGCGGTCCATTCGAATGGATGGCCGGCGTGTTCTACACCAAGGAAGACGCTTTCCAGAAGCAGACGGCGAAGTTGAACCAGCTTGACGGTTCGCCGCTGCCGGCGCCATTCGACACCATCGCAGGCACGCTTGCGGTCCTGCAGATCCCCAGCACGTACGAAGAAACCGCGTTCTTCGCCAACGGCGCATACAACTTCACCGATGCCTTCAAGGTCAGCGCCGGCGTGCGCTGGTCGCGCAACGAACAGGATTTCTCGCAGGACGTCACCGAAGGCATCCTGGTGCCGCTGGGCAGCACGCCCAACAGTTCGTCTGAAGATGTATTCACCTGGAGCCTGAGCCCGCAGCTCCAGCTCAGCGACGAAGCCATGGTCTACGCACGCGTCGCCACCGGCTACCAGCCGGGCGGCCCGAATGTGCTGGTCGATGGCCTGCCTTCGCAGGTCGACGCCTCGACGCTGACCAACTACGAGCTGGGCCTGAAGTCGCTGTGGCTTGATAATCGCCTGCAGTTCGACGTGACCGGCTTCCATATCGCCTGGGACGACATCCAGGTCGCGTCGGTGGTGAACGGCATCTCCGGTCTGGTCAACGCAGGCAAGGCCAGCAGCACCGGTATCGAGCTGGCCACGGTGTTCCATGCCAGCAGCAACTTCGACATCGGCCTCAACGGCTCCTACACCGATGCCAAGCTCGACGAGAGCTTCCCGGTGATCTCGGTGGAGTCGCCGCCGTACCTGGTGGAGATCACCAGCGGCGCGAAGGGCGACGCACTGCCCTATGTGCCCGACTGGTCGTGGAACGCGACGGCTGATTACTATCTGCCGCTTTCCAATGGCTGGACGGCCCACTTCGGTGGCGCCCTGCGCTACGTCGGTGCGACCAGCAATGGCACCACCGCGCGCCAGGACATCCTCGACCCGAGCACCACGCCGCCGACGTTGCTGGCGAGCGATGTCACCCCGCCGCTGGAGCTCGACAGCTACATCACCGCCGACCTCAACGCGTATCTCAGCAACGAGAACTGGACCTTGCGCGCCTACGTCAAGAACGTCAGCGACGAGCGCGCCTACCAGTCCATCGGCGACATCACCAGCGAGCTGACCGACGTCACCGAGAAGCTGGTCGCCGCGCCGATACAGCCACGCACCTTCGGCATCGAGGTCGACTACAGGTTCTGACCGCAGATGCAAGTCGCCCCCACGCTGCACGAACCCGAGACCCCGGCATTGCCCGCACCGTACCTGCTGTTCCTGGGGGACACGGTGGAGCCCGGTTACGCCAAGACCGCGTTTGGTCTGCGTGACTGGGCGCCGGAGCAATGCCTCGGGGAATACCTCCTGCCCGGCGCCCGTGTCAGCACGGGCCTGCCGGCCATGACGCCGGCGCAGGCACATGCGGCCGGTGCGCGCGCGCTGGTCATCGGTGTCGCCAACGCCGGCGGCGTCATCCCGGAACACTGGGTGGCGGCGCTGGTCAATGCGCTCGAAGCCGGGCTCGACATCATCAGCGGCATGCACATGCGCCTGGCCGACCTGCCAGGTCTGCAGCACGTCGCCAAGCGCCATGGCCGTCGCCTGATCGATGTGCGGCGTCCGCCGGACAAGCTGCCGATCGCATCGGGACGCAAGCGCAGCGGCAAGCGCTTGCTGACGGTCGGCACCGACTGCGCACTGGGCAAGAAGTACACCGCACTGGCGCTGGCGCGTGAGTTCACCTCGCGCGGCGTCGCGGCGGACTTTCGCGCCACCGGCCAAACCGGGATCCTGATCGCCGGCGGCGGCATTCCGCTGGATGCGGTGATCGCCGACTTCGCCGCCGGCGCAGCCGAGATGCTCACGCCCGATGCCGCGGCATTGCACTGGGACGTGATCGAAGGCCAGGGATCGCTGTTCCATCCGGCCTATGCCGGTGTCTCGCTGGCGCTGCTGCACGGCAGCCAGCCCGACGTGATCGTGGTCTGCCACCAGCCCGGCCGCGAGCGCGTTCTGGGCAGTCCGCATTACGCCGTGCCGAGCATCGAAGACACGATCGCACTGAACCTGCAGCTGGGCCGTCGCACCAATCCGCAGATCCGTTGCGGCGGCGTCAGCCTCAACACCGCGCACCTCGACGAAAACGCCGCGCGTCGCCTGCTGACGGCAGAAAGCGATCGCCTGGGTTGCGCCGTCGCCGATCCGATCCGCGGCGGCGCCGAATTCGAAGCACTGGTCAACCAATGTCTGGGATGAAAATGTCTGACGAGCGACGGATGCACCCGCGAACCCTGCTGAAACTGGTGCCGGCCGTGGCCGGGCTGGCGTTCTCCTTCGCGGTCTGGGCAGCGCCGCCTGCCGACCTCGACGCGCACGTCAACGCGGTGATCCGCGAGCAGGGCGTGCCGGGCATGGCGGTGACCATCGTCGAGCAGGGCAAGGTGGTGCACGCCAAGGGTTACGGCGTGCGCAGGCTCGGTTCGAACGAGCCGGTCGACGCCGACACCATCTTCCCGACCGGTTCGACCGGCAAGGCCATCACCACCGCGGCGCTGGCCGTGCTGGTCGACGAAGGCAAGATCGGCTGGGACGACAAGGTCATCGACCACATGCCGGGCTTCCAGATGTACGACGCCTGGGTCACGCGGGAGATGACCATCCGCGACCTGCTGGTGCATCGCAGCGGCCTGGGCCTGGGCGCGGGCGACCTGATGTTCGTGCCGCGCTCCTCGCTCAGCCGCGCCGAGACCGTGCGTCGCCTGCGCTACATCAAGCCGGCCACCAGCTTCCGCAGCGGCTACGCCTACGACAACCTGCTGTACGCCGTCGCCGGCCAGTTGATCGAGGACGTCAGCGGCCAGGACTGGGAAACCTTCGTCCGCGAGCGCGTGCTCAAGCCGGCAGGCATGCGCACCTCGACCACCCGCGACGCCGACCGTTTCGCCACGGCCAACCGCGTGCAGCCGCATGCGCGCATGGACGGCGGCTTCCGCGGCGTCGGCAAGCAGGAAGTGCTGGACGAGCGCCAGAGCCTGGGGGCCAATGCGTCGCCGGCCGGTGGCGTGTCGTCCAGTGCCAATGACTTCGGTCGCTGGCTGTCGATCCAGCTGGCCCACGGTGCGTTGCCCGAGGGCGGTCGCCTTTTCAGTGAGGACGCATCGCGCGAGATGTGGACGCCGCAGGTGCTGATGCCGATCGATGCCTATCCGGCCCCGATCGCCGAAGCCACGCCGCAGTTCTCGGCTTACGCGCTGGGTTGGGACGTGCGCGACTATCGCGGCGTCAAGATCCTCGAGCACGGCGGCGCCGTGTTTGGCGTGCAGACGCTGGTGGTGCTGATCCCCGACAAGCAGGTCGGCTTCTCGCTGCAGATCAACTCCGAAGACGGCGTCGTCCTGCGCGGGCTTGGCTACGAGTTGCTCGATCATTACCTGGGTGCACCGCATCGCGACTGGGTCGGCGACTTCGCCGCCTACAAGAAGAGCCGCGTGCAGGGCGCGCTGGACTTCCTGGCCAAGAGCAAGGCCGAGAAGAAGCCGTCACGTCCGTCGATGCCGCTGGGCGGCTACGCCGGCAAGTTCGCCGACCCGTGGTACGGGCCGATCGACATTCGCGAGGAGAAGGGCCGTCTGCGCCTGGACTTCAAGCAGACGCCGAACATGGTCGGCACGCTTGAGCACTGGCAGTACGACACCTTCATTGTGCGCTGGGACGACCGCACCGCCGAGCCTGCATACGTGAGTTTCGGGATCGATGCCGACGGCAAGGTCGACCGGATCAAGATGAAGGCGGTGTCGCCGATCGCTGACTTCAGCTGGGACTACCACGACCTGCTGTTCACGCCGCAGGCGGGCAAGTAAAGAGACCGTGCGGCGCCGGTCAACCGGCGCCGCGACCTGCACGCTTACTGCGCCTGCGCGACCGGCGTTCCCGGCGGGAACGTTGCGAACATCTTGTCGACGCTGGCGAGCATGTTGGTGGTCTGGCGCTGCGGATTGGACGGGATGGTGCCCTGGGCAATGCCACGCCAGATCGCGCGCTTGCTCTGCGAATCGAACATGTCGAGCACGAGCGTTCCGTAGGTGTAGGCGCGGGTAGTGGTCGAACCGTAGCTGGCGCCCCAGCCCCAACCGCCGCCGCAGCAACCCCAGCCGCCCCAACCGCCGCCCCAGCCCCAGCCGCCCCATGCCGGGCCGCTGTAGAAACTGTCGAGGCTGTAGCGCGTTTCGGTGGCGACGTTGGCGACGATGTCGATCTGCGCTTCGGTCGACTGGGTCCAGCCGCGCTCGCGCAGCTTGGCGTCGACCGCCGCGACCAGGCGCTGCTGCTCGAGCGGCGAATAGCCTTCCGGCTTCTGCGCCCAGCGGTAGGTCCGGTACTGGCCGAAGCTCACGCCCGGGTCGTAGTCGGTGAACACGGCCGGCGTGGTGGCGCAGCCGGAAAGCATCGCGATGCCCATCGCGACGAACAGAATGAGTGAGCGTTTCATGGCCGGCTCCCAAGTGGCGGCGACATCAGCATACGCCTGCCGCCGTCGCGCAAGCGAGGGGCGACGGGGGGCTTTCTGAAGCATTCAGTCAGGTCCGCGCGACGTGACCGTTTTTCCCCCAGGCAGGCGTTTTGCCAGCCGGTTGGCAGCCGGGGCGAGCGGGCCGGCTACGGCGCGGGCGCCTGCTTCGGGTACGCGACGATGATCACCAGGTCGGCCTGTCCGCGCTGCGCCAGGGCGTGGGTACTGCCGTTGCGCGTAAGGATCGCGTCGCCGGCACCGACCTCCCGTCGCTTGCCATCGAGCATCAACTCGCCGCGGCCCGACAGGACGTAATAGATCTCGTCCTTGTCGTTGCGGTGCTCGCCGATGGTCGCGCCCGGGTGCAGGGCGCGCTGGCGGAACACCAGGTCGAACCCGGCGGCGTCGGCGAAGAACGGGTAGGCGGTGGTGGTGCCCAGGCCCTCGTGCGGACCTGGTTGCTCAACCGCGATGTCGCGCGCCTGTTCGACATAGGAGTCGCGGCGCGGTTCGCCTGCGTACGCCGCAGTGCAGGCGAGGATGGCAACAACGGTGATCACGTTTGAGAGCTGTGCGCGCATCGTCGTCGCCTTCCGTTACTCGCCTGATCAGCGCGCCAGCCAGCCGCCGTCGACCGGGATGATCGCGCCGTTGACGTAATCCGACGCATGCGATGCCAGGAACACGGCCGCACCGCCGAGGTCAGACGGCTCGCCCCACCGGCCGGCCGGAATGCGACCGAGGATCTGCGCGTTGCGATCCTCGTCGGCACGCAGCTGCGCGGTGTTGTTGGTCACCATGTAGCCCGGCGCGATCGCGTTGACGTTCAGTCCCTTGCCCGCCCATTCGTTGGCAAGCAGGCGGGTGATGCCGGCAATGCCGCTCTTGCTGGCTGCATACGACGGCACGCGGATGCCGCCCTGGAACGACAGCATCGAGGCGATGTTGATGATCTTGCCGCTGCCCTGGCCGATCATGTGGCGGCCGGCGGCCTGGGCGAGGAAGAACGCCGACTTGAGGTTGACGTTCATGACGTCGTCCCAGTCCTGCTCGCTGAAATCCACGGCGTCGGCGCGGCGGATCATGCCCGCGTTGTTGACCAGGATGTCGAGGCCGCCGAGCCCATCGACGGTCTCGCGCACGATCCGTTCGACCGGCTCCAGGCTCGACAGGTTGGCCTCGATCGCGATGAAGCGGCGACCCAGCGCGCGCACCTTCTCGCCGGTCTCGGTCGGCGCCGAGGTGCCGGCCGCGGCGATGTCGGCGCCGGCCTGCGCCAGCGCCAGGGCGATGCCCTGGCCCAGGCCGGTGTTGGCGCCGGTGACGACCGCGACCCTGCCCTGCAGGTTGAACAGTTCCGTGCCCATGCGTCCCCTTACTTGAGCTGGCAGATGTCGAGCTGGTTCATGTCGGTGTAGTCGAGGTTCTCGCCGCCCATCGCCCAGATGAAGCAGTAATTCTTTGTGCCCGAGCCCATGTGGATCGACCACGGCGGCGACACCACGGCCTCGTCGTTGGCGATGACGATGTGACGCATGTCGGCCGGCTCGCCCATGAAGTGCATGACGCGCTCGCTGCCCAGGTCGAAGTAGAAATAGACCTCCGAGCGGCGGTCGTGCAGGTGCGGCGGCATGGTGTTCCAGACGCTGCCGGTCTTGAGGATCGTCAGGCCAAGCAGCAACTGGCACGACTTGACCGTGGCCGGGACGATGTACTGGTAGATCGTGCGTTCGTTCGAGGTCTCCAGCGAACCGCGCTCAAGCGGAACCGCCTGCGAGATCGAGATGTGCTTGGTTTCGAAGCGCGTGTGTGCCGGCGTCGACGCCAGGTAGAACTTCGCGGGATTGGCCGCATCGGCGGAGGCGAACTCCACCTTCTCGCTGCCCATCGGCACGTACAGGCCGTCCTTGGGCTCGAGCGTGTAGGCGGTGCCGTCGACGGTGACCGTGCCGGTGCCGCTACCGACGTTCACCACGCCCAGCTCGCGACGCTGCAGGAACGGCTGTCCGGCGGCCGAGGCCGGCTCGGTCTGCGCGGGCAGTGCGACCGGCGCGGCGGTCGGGGCGGCGCCGCCGATCACGAAGCGCTCGTTGTGCGAGTAGTTGAGGACGACCTGGCCGGCAACGAACAGGTCCTGGATCAGGTAGCGCTCGCGCAGCTGGTCGTTGCTGGCCCCGTCCATCATGTCGGGATGGGTGGCGTGGTAGGTCTTGGCGAACATCGGGCCTCCGATACGGGCTTTGCAGTGCTTGTGCCGGGTGCCAGCAGGCGCGCGGCGGGATGATGTGGCGATGATAACGGGGTTTTGGTAACCGGTGTCAAAAGCCGGGCCAGGCGGAAGAGGGATGCTTTTGCTTCAGGCCTTGGGGCGCTGGCTCGAATCCCGGACCACCAGCTGCGGCGTCACCGTGCGCGGCACTGCCGGTGCGGCAGTTTCGGTGGCCAGCAGCATCTGCGCGGCCTGGCGGCCGAGATCACGGATCGGCGAGTGGATCGTGGTCAGCGCCGGCCACAACTGCGACGCCAGCGGGCTGTCGTCGTAGCCGACCACCGACAGGTCGCCGGGGATCGACAGACCGCGACGCATCGCCGCCTTGTAAACACCGGCGGCCATCTCGTCGTTGCAGGCGAAAATCGCGGTCGGGCGCGGCGACTTGGCCAGCAGGTACTCGGCGCCGGCGACGCCGGACTCGAAGGTGTAGCCACCTTCGAACATGTAGTCCGGCGACAGTTCGATGCCGCGATCGGCCAGGCCGGCGAGGAAGCCACCGCCGCGCTCGATGGTCGAGCGATACCGGCGCGGGCCGGTGATCAGGCCAAGCGTGCGGTGACCGAGCGATTCGAGATAGTTGGCGGCCTCGGTGCCGGCGCGGCGGTCGTGCGTGACCACCATGTTCGCGGCCTGGTCGAGCGGAATCGAGGCGATGCGCACGTAGCGCACACCGATCTCGCGCAGGGCGGTGGCCAGCTGTTCGTCCTCGGACACGCGCGGAATAAGGATCACGCCATGCAGCTTCTGCTGCTGGGCAAAGCGCCTGACACCGTCGATGTAGTCTTCTTTCGAGCTGTCGCAGGGATGCACGACCAGCTCATAGCCGGAGTCGCGCAGCGCGTCGAGCGCGCCGTACTGCATGTTGACGATGAACTGCGCGGTCGGGTTGTCGTAGACCAGGCCGATCAGGAACGAGCGCCGGAACGCCAGCCCGCGCGCCTGTGGATCGGGCGAGTAACCCAGCTGCTTCATCAGCGCCAGGACCTTCTCGCGCGTCTCCGGGTGCACCAGCGGCGAGTCGTTGATCACCCGCGACACGGTCTTCTTCGACACGCCGGTGAGGCGGGCGATGTCGTTGATCGTCGCCTTGCCTGCCAGCGTCACCGGCTCGGACGGCGCGGCCGCGGCGGTGGCCGTGGTGGTGCGGACGCGGCGGCGGGGTCGGGAGGTGGAGTCGGTCATGGGCAGCCCGTGGGTTGGCCCATTCTAGCCGCCGCAGGCGCTGGCGCGGTTGCGGGCGTGGCGGCGGCCATGGCAGCGGCTCACTTCATCAGCGCCGGCAGCCACAGCGACAGCTGCGGCACGAAGGTCACCACCAGCAGTACCGAGAAGGCCGCCAGCCAGAACGGCCAGATCGTCTTGAGGGTCTCGCCGATGCTGATCTTGCCGATCGCGGTACCGACGAACAGCACCGACCCCAGGGGCGGCGAGATCAGGCTGATGCCGCCCTTGAGGATCAGGATCACGCCGAAATGCACCGGGTCCACGCCGATCGCCTTGGCCAGCGGAAGGAAGATCGGGGTGCAGATGATGATCATCGGCGCCAGGTCCATGAAGGTGCCCAGCACCAGCAGGATCAGGATCATCAGCAACAGCAGCAGGTTCTTGTCGGTGGTGATGCTGGTCAGCCCTTCGACCGCGGCCGACGGCACCTGCAGGTAGGCCAGCAGCCAGCCGAACGACGCCGCCGAGGCGATTACGAACACGATCATGCCGGTGGTGCGCGCCGCGCCGGTGACGGTCTCCAGGAAGTCGCGCCAGCGCAGATTGCGGTAGACCAGTGCGGTCACCAGCAGTGCATAGACCACGGCAATGGCCGCGCTTTCCACCGCGGTGAAGATGCCGGCGCGGATGCCGATGAAGATGATCGCAACGAGCAGCAGGCCCGGCGCCGCCGCGACCAGGCGCCGCAGCACCACGGCGAAGCCTGGAAAGGCCTCGATGGCGTAGCCGCGGCGGCGGGCGATGATCCAGCAGGTCAGCATCAGCGTTGCCGTCATCAGCAGCGCCGGCAGGATGCCGGCTGCGAACAGGTCGGCAATGGAGATGCTGCCGCCGGCCGATGCCGAGTACAGGATCAGGTTGTGCGAAGGCGGCACCAGCAGCGCGACCATCGCCGCGGTCATGGTGACGTTGACGGCGAAGTCGCGGTCGAAGCCGCGCCGCACCATCTGAGGGATCATCGCGCTGCCGATCGCCGACACGTCGGCGATGGCCGAACCCGACACGCCGCCGAAGAACAGCGACGACAGCACGCTGACCTGGCCCAGGCCGCCGCGCAGGTGGCCGACCAGCGACGAGGCCAGGCCGATCAGGCGTTCGGAGATGCCGCCGCGCAGCATGATCTCGCCGGCGAAGATGAAGAGCGGAATGGCGATCAGCGAGGCCGAGCCGGCACCGGCGGCGGTCTGCTGCACCATCACGATCGGCGGCAGGCCGATGTAGAGCAGCGTCGCCAGCGCGGCAGACGCCAGCGAGAAGGCGACCGGCACGCCGATGACGAGGAGCACGCCAAAAACGACGAAGAGGATCGTGACTGCCATCATTTGCTCCGTGCAGGTTCGGCCGGCGCGGTGATCACCGCGACCAGTCGCTGGAGGGCGAACAGCACCATCAGCGCGCCGGCAATCGACATCGGCGCGAACACGGCGCTCTGCGGCAGCGGCGCGCCGGCCATCGGGATGTCGATGCCGTCGAGCAGCAGCTCACCGCCCCACAACGCCAGGACGAAACCGATGCCGGCGATGACCAGGTTGGTCAGCGACATCAGCACCCGGCGCACGGTCGGCGGAGCGGAGTGCACGAGGATGAAGAAACCAAAGTGCGAACCGCGGTGAACGCCAGCCGCCGCGCCGAAGCTCATGGCGGTATTGAGCAGCAGCAGCGCGACCGGCTCGGTCCAGCCCGGCGAATCGTTGAGCACGTAGCGCGCGAACACCTGCAGCGCCTGCACCGCGACCATGCCGACCAGGGCAACGCCGGCCACACCGATGGCGAAACTGGCGACGCGATCGAGCCATGTGCGCGGCGCGGCCTCGCTGTCGGCGTGCTCGCCGGTGCGTTCGGCATCGGCATCCGGCGGAACTGCCATGGGAACTTCTGCCATCGTCATGCCTCAGGCCAGTGAGCGGATTTGGCGATACAGCGCTTCGATCGCCGGGTCGCGGTGGTAGTCGGCCAGCAACGGCGCCACGGCCTGGCGGAATGCGTCCAGGTCGCAGTCGTTCATGCGCACGTTGGCGGCGATGAGGTCCTTGCGCGCCTGCGCTTCGGACTCGTCCCACAGGGTGCGCATCACCGCTACCGACGCACGCGAGATGTCGAGCAGCAGGGCGCGGTCGCGTGACTGCAGCGAATCCAGGCTGCGGCGTGAGATCAGCAGCACGTCGGGTGCGTAGGAATGCTCGGTCTGCGACCAGTAGTGGGCGGCTTCGAACTGGCGGCTGGAGTGGAAGCTGCGCAGGTTGTTCTCGGCGCCGTCGATGAGGTGCGTCTGCAACGCCGAGAACACTTCGCCGTAGGCCAGCGGTGTCGGGTTGCCGCCGAACAGGCGGATCATCCGCATGAAGATGTCCGAGGCCGGCACGCGGAACTTCAGCCCGTGCATGTCCGCCGGCGTGTGGATCGGCCGGCGCACGTTGTAGAAGCAGCGCGCACCGCTGTCGTAGATCGCCAGGCCAACCAGGTCGCGCTGTTCGAAACCCTTCAGCACGGCGGCGCCGACGTTGCCGTCGAGTGCCGCGCGCAGGTGCGGCACGGAATCGAAGACGTACGGCAGCGACAGCACCTGGGTCAGCGGGAATGCGTTGTTGAGCGCACCGGAGTAGACGCGGGTGATGTCGATCGCGCCGAAGCGGGCCATGTCGATGGCCTCCGACTCACGCCCGAGCTGGCCGGAGTGGTACATGCGCAGGCGCAGGCGGCCGCCGGTTTCCTGTTCGAGCTGCTTGCCGATCCATTGCACGGCGGCAACGGTCGGGTAGTCCTTCACATGGACGTCGGTGGCGGTAAGGATGCGGACGTCGGGGCTGGCGCCCAGCGCAGGCAGCACCGACGCGCCGCAGGCCGCGGCCATGCCAGCAAGGAACCGGCGTCTTTCGATCATGCGCGCCCCTCGGTGGCGGTGGTCGTGCGGCAATGCAGCTCGCCCCAGCTACCGAAGCTGATGCGCGAGTCCTGCCCGGCCAGGATGTCGTGGATGCCGGTGGCGGCGCCGGTGGTGACCAGCATGCCCGCCTTGAGCGGGTGGCCGCGACTGGCGCAGCGGGAGAGCGCGAACGCCAGCGCGGCGAGCAGGCCGCCGGGAATCGAACTGGCGCCGCCGGTGCCGACCGACTCACCGTCGATGAAGGTCTCGCAGCGAAGAGCGGCCGGATCCAGCGTCTGCCAGTCCGGCACTTCCCGGCCGAGGACCAGGCCGGTGTTGTTGCCGAAGTCGGAGACCACGATCGGCGGCCCCAGCACGTTGATCAGCGGCAGCGGGCTGCCGGCGAGCTCGACGCCGACCAGCAGCACATCCACCAGCGCAGCCGCTTCATCATCGCTGTAGCGGATCTTGTCGGCAGGCGCATCGGCACGCAGCCGGAACACGTATTCGGCCTCGACCGCGGCAAAGCCGCCCGTGATCACCGCGAATTCGCCGACGCCGTCGGCAGGCGCCTGCACCGCGCCTTCGAAGATCGGACCGACCAGGCGTTCCTCACCCAGGCGCGCCTCCCAGTCGGCGGGAATGCGGCCAACCTTCCAGCCCACCACCGGCCGTCCCCACAGCGCGATGGCATGGTCCTGGATCGCGTAGCCCTGATCGAGCGTCTCCGGCAGCGCGCCGGGATAGTCCGGTAACGCCACCGCCTGACGCCGCGCCGTGACCAGCCGTTGCGCGATTGCGGCGCTGTCGGCGCTGTCCCCTTCCGGCGCGAGTCTGTCCATGCAGTGCCCTATCCCCTGGTGATGTCTCTTCGATGGAGTTGTATAGGAAACCGGTGTCATTGACAATCGGGGCCTACACTCGGACCACGACTCGGGGAGAGGCACGGATGGGGAAGCAGGGGAAGGGGCACGTTTTTCAGGGGCTTGGCCGCGGATTTGCGGTCACCGCGCTGGCTCTGGCCATGGCCGGCCCCGGCCTGGCCGCCAATGGCGCCCAAGGGGCGCCTGTCTCGACGGGGACAGCCGCAGCAGCGTCCGCGCTGGCCTTCCCGGGCGCGCAGGGCTGGGCGGCGCATACGCCCGGCGGACGCGGCGGCCGGATCATCCGCGTTACCACGCTGGAGGCGTCCGGCCCGGGCTCCTTCGCCGAGGCGCTGGCGGCCAGCGGGCCGCGCATCGTGGTGTTCGAAGTGGGCGGCGTGATCGACCTGGGCATGAAGGAACTGCGCATCACGGAACCCTACTTGACCATCGCCGGCCAGACCGCACCGCAGCCGGGGATCAGCTTCATCAAGGGCGGCCTGACCATCGCCACGCATGACGTGGTGGTGCGCCACATCCGGATGCGCCCGGGCGACGGCAACAAGCCCAAGTGGTCGGGCGACATCGATGCGATCACCACCGTGCGCGGCGCGCATGACGTCATCGTCGACCACTGCTCGCTGAGCTGGGCCACCGACGAGAACCTGTCGGCATCGAGCACGCGCTTCTACGGCGAAAGCGAGCAGCAGTGGATGGACGCAGCGTCGCGCCGCATCACCTACAGCAACAACATCATCGCCGAGGGCCTGGCCAATGCCACCCACGCCAAGGGCGAACACTCCAAGGGCTCGCTGATCCACGACCACGTCAACGACGTGCTGATCATCGGCAATCTCTACGCCCACAACTACGAACGCAACCCCCTGTTCAAGGGCGGCGCGCGCGGCCAGGTGATCAACAACCTGATCTACGACCCGGGCCAGCGCGGCGTGCACTACAACCTGATCGCCGAGGAATGGCTCGGCCATCCGTACTCGCGCGGGCAGGTGATTGCGCGCGGCAATGTCATGCGCGCGGGCATCTCGACCGAGGAAGTGGCCTTCTTCAGCGTCGGCGGTTCCGGCGATCTGGACGTATACCTGGACGACAACCTCGCGGTCGATCGCCTCGGTGCGCCGCTGCCGCAGCAGGGGCGCTACACCACCACGCCGATCAAGGTCGACATGCTGAAGAAGCCGCCGGCCTTGCCGTTCGGCGTGACCGTGATGCCGTCGTCGCAGGTGCAGGACGCGGTGGTCGCCAATGCCGGCGCGCGGCCGTGGGATCGCGACGATGTCGACCGGCGGATCCTCGCCGACACCATCGAAGGGCGGGGTCGCATCATCGACAGCCAGGAACAGGTCGGTGGCTACCCCAAACAGCAGGCGACGACGCAGGCCTTCGTACCGGCCGATTGGGACCTCGACACGATGGAGCCGCTGAAGCCGTTGCCGCGGCGGGCGCCGTTGAAGTAGGGCTCGGGGAGAGAGTTCAGGGGTTGCCGAGCAACTGCGCCGCCGGCAACCCCGACTCGCGCAGCGCGAACGCAAACTCGCGCGCCATGCGCTCGGCTCCCGCCGGCGAGAAGTGCGTGTTGTCTTCCACGCCATCGGGATAGTTCGGATTCGCTCCCGCCGGCACCCACAGGAACAACCGCTTCGACCCTTCCACGCCGGCCTCCTGCAGCACCGCCGCACTGCGCCGCTCCATGTCGATCAGCGCGACCTGTTCGCGCGCAGCCAGTGCACGCACCAGGCCCGGATACTCGCCGTGGCTGTCGAGCACCTTGCCGCCCTCGTCGAAGCGTCGCCGCGCCACAGGTGTCAGCAGCACCGGCGTGGCCTGGCGCGCGCGGACGTCGGCGACGAATCGGGCGAGGTTGCGGGCGTAGTCCGCCGGCGGCGTATAGCGATCCTTCTTCTCCACCGACTGGTCGTTGTGGCCGAACTGGATCAGCACCACATCGCCGGCGCGCGTCGCATCGAGCAGCGCCTGCCAGCGCCCTTCCTCGATGAACGTGCGCGTGCTGCGACCGTTCTTCGCGCGGTTGTCGACGATGACCGCGCCGGGCTTGAACTGCGCCTCCAGGTACTCGCCCCAGCCAGTCTCGGGGCGCTTTTCCGGGAGCTTTTCCGCCATCGTCGAATCGCCGGCGAGGTGGATGGTCACGGGCGCCGGATCGGCCGCGAGGGCCGGGCCGGCCATGGACAGGATCGACAGGCACAGGGCCAGGGCCAGGGCAAATCTCAGCATTGCAGTCTCTCGTTACGCTTCAGGCATCCAGCCGGCGAGCACGCGTTCGCGCGTGTACATCGCCAGCTGCGTCGGATCGATTTGTCGCCGCGTCGGCGACTGATGTGCACCCGGGCCGCGGCTGTCGTGTTCGAACAACCGTGCCAGCTCCGGTTCCAGCATCACGCGCTTGCCGTCGCGCGCGGTATAGCCCATCGCGTCCCAGCCTTTGGGGTCGATGTGCGCATCCATCCAGCACGACAGATACGCCGCGGCGCCAACCGCATCGGGATCGCCGTACTTGCCGTCGGCAAACGTCCGGCCCGGGCGCCATGCGCGTCCGAGCGCGACGCTGGCGTCCGGAATCAGTGCGTCGCGGCTTAGGCGGCAACGCAGGAAGGTCAGGCCATGCGGCTGGCGGGCAGGCGTGCATGGCACGGCGACATAACCCTGGCGCTCCTTGCCCGGGCGGAACCGCGAATGCAGTTCGCAGTCCTCGAACAGCGCATTGCCGCCGCCAAAGACGAAATCGACGCTGCCGCTGATGCGGCAGCTGCGGAACAGGCTGCGCCCGGCATCGGCGAACAATGTGTCCTGATGGCCGCTGAGGTCGACGTCGTCGAACTCGCAGCGGTCGGCGCCGGCATCGAGCATCAGCGCCACCGCCTGCGCACCGTTCGGGCCGATCGGTTCGAACTTCGGCGTGGCCAGGTTGCCGACGTAGTCGAACGCGTTCTCGATCGCCAGCCGCTGCGCGCGGAAGTCCGGCGCGCGCACCGTGACACTGGCGCAGCCCCAGGTGCCCCAGGGTTCGCCGTCGGGGCGCTTCATGCCGGCTGCGGCGTCGAAGGTGAGCACGCTGCCGCTGCGGTCCTCGCCGACCAGGTGGATGTTGGGCCGGTCGACCACCAGCTTCTCGTGCCAGCGCCCGCGCGTGACCAGGATGCGGAACGGCGCCCGTCCTTCCATTGGCGCAGCTGCAATCGCCTCGCCGACGCTGGCGAACGTGCGCGCGCCCGGCTGGGGCGTGCGCGCGACGATGGCGTCGAATGGTGGTGCGGTGGCGGCTGCCCGCAACGGCGGAAGCGTGGCCGCGGCTGCGGCGGTCAGCGACGCCTGCAGCAGGCGTCGCCGTTGCTTCGACACATCATGGTTCATCAAGGTCGGACGCTCACTTGAATGGACCTGCCCCCAGGATGACCGTCAACGGCACCGACCAGGTCGGATCGATGCGTCGATACAGCGTTGGCGTCCATGCCACGTTCGGATCGAGCAGCGTGGCGCTGGTCGCGTTGAAAGCGGCGACCACGTCGACCTCGCTGAAGCGGGTGAAACCGTTCAGCAGCGTGCCCTGTGCATGCAGCGCGGTGCCGTTGAAGCGTTCCACGAACAGGTCCGGCGTAACCGCGACGGGCATCAGGAAATGGTTGTTCTGTGCGTATATCTGCGACTCGATGCCGGCGCCCCAGCTGTAGCCGTAGGTCAGGGCGCCGCTATTGGTCAGGCTGTACTGGTTGTTGTAGACGTGGACCTGGCCGTAGCGCACCCGCGGCACGCGCTGGCCCAGGCCGTGGAACAGGTTGTGGTGCAGGCTCACGCGCAGCTTGCCGCGGTCGGCGACGGCGCTGTCGGACGAGCCGATCAGCATCGCCTTGTCGTGGTTGGCCAGCAGGTTCCACGAGACCGTGACCAGGTCCGACTCGTTGGTCACGTCGACCAGGCCGTCGTGAACCTGGTAGAGCCGGCCGAAATAGGTCGGCTGGGTGCGGTCGTCGCTGTCGATGTCGAGGAAGGCGTTGTGGTCGATCCAGACATGGGTCGAGTTGCGCACCGAGATGGCGTCGTACAGCGAGTTCCAGTTGCCCTCGGCGCCGTCGGTCGGCGCCCACTGCGGGAAGCAGTCGTAGGTGTCGACGGAGCTGATGTTGCGCACGATCACGTTCATCGGCTGGTTGCCGCTGGTGCTGCCCGGGCGGATGTCGATCCACGCGCCGCGCAGCCCCGCGCCGCGACCGACGCCGACGATGGTGGTGTTGGCCGGCACGCGGATGCGCACGCGCGCCTGCTGCGCCGCGGCCGAGGCCACGCGCGCACGTTCGAGCGGGCCACTGGGATTCACTCGGCCCCACACGGCAGGATCGTAGGTGGCGAGGAACGCCTCCAGCGAATAGGGCGTGGCCGTCTGCGGATCCGGTCGTGCGTAGTCGGCGCAGGTCAACGCGTTGCCGGCGTCGTCGACGTTGGCGTCGATCATGCCGGCGATGCGGATGATCTTCGGCGTGGCGTCGGGGAATGCCAGAGCGGCAACGAGCGCGTTGCGGTCGCTGACGGTAAAGACGTGCGCGGCATCGGCGGCCGAGCCACCGGTGGTGCCTTGCGGCAAGGCGGCGGTGGGCTGCGAGGCCCAGCCGTCATTGGGTGCGAGGGTCTGGCGTTCGAGATCGGCCGGTGGCGCGGCGATGGTGCCGGCGACGGGCAGGGACAACAGCATTGCGGACAGCAGGACGGACGTGCGAGTGCTCATCGGTACCGCTCCTTCGTGGTGTGGACGGAGCGGACGTCGGCAGCGGAGGCGGCACGGCGTCCGCTGATGGGACACGACATGCGACTGCGGCAGGTAGCACCCCTCTCCCGCGAGAGGGAGAGGGGCTTCAGGCAAACATCAGAACTTGTAGCGCGCGCCCAGGAAGTACTGGCGGCCGGTGTGGTGGTAGACCGATGCGCGATCGCCGATCGAATCCACCCACTGGTCCTGGAACTCGTCGGTCAGGTTCAGACCTTCCAGGGTCAGCTCGAACTGATCGTTGATCTTGTACGAGGCCGACATGTCGATGGTCAGCGTTTCGGCCGTGCCTTCGACGTCGTTGTTGTTGCGTCCCGGCACGGTGGTCAGGAACTGGTCGCGGTACGCAGCCGAGACACGCGCGCTGAACTTGTCGCCTTCGTAGTAGAGCGTGGCGTTGTAGGCGTTCTTCGACAGGCCGACCAGGTCGGTCCTGAGCGAGTTGGCGCCCGCGGCGGTCATGTACTGGATCTTGGAATCGACGTAGGTGTAGTTGAGCTGCACACCGAAGTCGCTCCAGAAACCAGGCAGGAAGGTGAACGGCTGCTGGTAGCTCAGCTCGGCGCCCTGCAGGTCACCGCCTGGGGTGTTGAGCGGGATGTTGAACTGGAAGTCGTCGGTCGGCAGCGCGGTGGTGCCGGCCAGCAGGCTGTCCGGCAAACCGGAGGTGTTGTACGGACGGATTTCGCGCGAGGTCTGCACGAAGGTGTCGATGTCCTTGTAGAACAGCCCCAGGCTCAGCAGCGCCTCTTCGGTGAAGTACCACTCGAAGCTCAGGTCGAAGGTCTTGGCGCGGAACGGTTCCAGGTCCGGATTGCCGCCGGTGACGACCTTGTTGCCGCCGCTGACGCTGACCGTGACGCCCGGGGTCAGGTTGCCCAGGCCCGGGCGCGCCATCACCTTGGCGCCGGCCAGGCGGATCAGGAAGTCCGGCGTGACATCGGCGACGAGGTTGAACGAGGGCAGGGTGTCGTCGTAGCTGCGCTTGACCGTGGTCAGCCTCGGCGTGCCGCCGACGGTGGCGTAGCCGGTCGAGGCCTGCGACGTGTTGACCTGGCGCACGCCGACGTTGCCGCTGAAGGGCATGCTGCCGATCTGCGTGTTGAAGTCGCCCTGGATGAAGAAGCCCTGGTCGCGTTCGGTCACGCTGCGATTGTTGCCGAGCACGCCGGGCACCTGGTCGCTGACGGCGAACATGCCGCTGTCGCTGTAGATGCCGAAGGCACGGTTGAACGCATCGATGTCCGGGATCAGCCAGGTCGAGTCGTTGCCGGCGCCGGCATTGATGTCTTCCAGGCTCATCTGGCGGGTGAAGTCGGCCAGTGTCGAGCCGGCCGGCAGCGCCGGGATCGTCAGCTCGTTGGCGCGACGCTCTTCGCGGGACTCGAAGGTGTACTGCTTGAACTGGCCGCCACCCTTGAGGCTGAAGGCATCGTTCAACGCCCAGGTGAAGCCGAGCTGGCCGCTGTCGATGGTGTTCTCGGCGAACTGCGGACGCAGGCGGATCTCGGACGTGCCGCTGATGAAGCCCCACTGCGACGGATCGTTGACGTCGAAGCCGTTGTGGATGATCGGCAGGCGGTTGTCGCCGCGGTAGTCGTAGCTGTAGCCCTGGGCGTTGTTGCGGTCGAGCGTGATGGTGGTCTGGATCGGGTTCTCGAACTCGCTCTTGGCCTGGCCGAACTCGGCGTTGACCTTGAAGTCGTCGGTGATCGAGTGGTCGGCGTAGAAGTTCCACTGCGTGAACTTCGTCTCCAGCTCGTCGTAGCGGGCCTCGGAGCGGACGTCGACGTTGTTGAACAGGCCGTAGACCATGTTGCCGTGCGCATCGACCGCGCTGTCGACGACCACCGTCTGCGGCTTGCCGGTGCCGGTGCGGCTGAAGGAGATGCCTTCCAGGAAGTTCTCGGTGCGGTTGGCGTCCAGGTCGGCGTACATCAGGTCCAGGCCCATGTGGGTGCTGGCGCTGGGGTCGAACTGCAGCGAAGCGGTCACGCCCAGGCGTTCCTGCTCATGCTCGAGCACGCCGTAACGCGGGATGCGCGGATGGAACACGGCGGCGTTCTCGACCGACGGCGTGCCCGAGAAGCCGCCGCTGCTGGTGCCGTTGTCCCAGCGCACCGTGCTGTGGCCTTCCTCGATCAGGCGACGCTTGGTATAGGCGACCGACATCAGCGCGCCGAACTTGTTGTCGAACCAGGTGTCGCTGATGAGCATCGTGGCGCGCGGATCGAGATCGCCGGCCAGGTCGTTGTAGCCCATCTGCGCGCCGGTGACGAAGGTGAAGCCGTCGTAGTCGAACGGGCGTGCGGTCTGCAGGTCGACGGTGGCGCCGAGCGAGCCTTCCTCGATGTCCGCCGAGGCGGTCTTGCGCACCTTGATGCTGTTGAACAGCTCGGAGGCGAACACGTTGAAGTCGAAGCCGCGGCCGCGGTTGGCGCCGCCGGAACTGTCGGTGCCGCCGGTGGTGGTCAGCGCCTCCATGCCGTTGATGCGCACGCGGGTGAAATCCGGGCCCAGGCCGCGCACCGAGATCTGCCGCCCCTCACCGGCGTCTCGTGCAATCGACACACCCGGAATGCGCTGCAATGATTCGGCCAGGTTCAGGTCCGGGAAGTCGGCGATGTCCTCGGCAACGATGGCATCGACCACGCCGGTTTCGCTGCGCTTGATGTCGAGCGCGCGCTCGAGGCTGCCGCGGAAGCCGGTGACCACGACCGTATCGAGATCGGTCGCCTGCTGGCCCTGGGCGGAGGTATTGGTGACGGCTTCGGCCGGTGCGGTGGACTTGTTGGTCGTCGACGCATCCTGGGCAAGCGCGCTGAGCGCCGCCATCTGGAGCGCGAGGCCTATCGAGGCCGCCAATAAGGTAACCGGTGTCTTTTTGGTGGCACGCTGAAATTGCATAGGTTCCCCTCCCTAATGACGAATACAGCTTGTAAGGTGCTTGTTGACTGGCTTGCGACGCTTGCTATCGTGTTCCCGCGGTGCAAATGACACCGATGGTCAAAACCCTAGCAAAGTGGACGGCGGTTGGCATGCTGCGGTGCGCCATAACCGGCTCGCGGGATCGACATCGGGTCCTCCATGGGGTCACCGTGCGACCCAGAAGGGGTCACAAGCCGCATGACTGGCGGTATCAATAGGGGCATTCCTTCCTCCGGGAGCAGGGCGTGAGTCAACGGATCGTGTGTTTTGGGGAACTGCTGCTGCGCCTGTCGGCGCCGGGGCGGGAGCGTCTTCTGCAGTCGCCGGGCCTGGACGTCCACATCGGTGGCGCCGAAGCCAACGTCGCCGTGTCGCTCGCGCGGTTCGGCCACGACGCAGCTGTGGTCAGCACGGTGGCCGACAACGCGCTGGGCGAGGCGGCGGTCGGCGAACTGCGCCGGCATGGCGTCGACACGCGTCATGTGCGCACAGCGCACGGACGCATGGGTCTGTACTTCCTGTCGCACGGCGCGATGCAGCGCCCGAGCGAAGTGCTGTACGACCGCGCCGATTCGGCGTTCGTGCGCGCCACCGACTACGACTGGGACGCGATGCTCGACGGCGCAAGCTGGCTGCACCTGTCCGGCGTGAGCCCGGCACTGGGCGCCGCCACGGCCGAGGCGACCATCGCTGCGGCCCGCGCCGCGCGCCGGCGCGGGGTCAAAGTGTCGTTCGACGGCAACTTCCGCGGCAAGCTCTGGCAGGCCTGGAACGGCGATGCCGCCAGCATCCTGCGCAGCATCTTTGCCGAAGCCGATGTGCTGTTCGCCGACCATCGCGACATCGCGGTGGTGCTTGGGCAGGCCAGCAGCGGCGAAGGCGAGGACGCCGTGGCCGAAGCGGCCGCGCACGCGTTTGCCGCTTTCGAGCATCTGCAATGGCTGGCCTGCACCCTGCGTGGCCAGCACAGCGTCGACCACCACACGCTGTCGGCGGTGATGGTCGGCCGCGGTGGCGAGCGCCATCGCGCACCCGCCTACGAGCTGGAGGCGATCGTCGATCGCATCGGCACCGGCGATGCATTCGCCGCCGGCGTGCTGCACGGCCTGATCGAGGGCATGGCCCCGGCCGAAATGCTGCATTTCGGGCTTGGCGCGGCCTGCCTCAAGCATTCGCTGCCGGGCGATTTCAACCTGGTCGCACGCGCGGACGTGGAGGATTTCATGGCGCAGGCGGGCTTCCATGTCCGTCGTTGATGCGCGGGCACTGCTGCGCGGCAGCCGCATCATCCCGGTGTACACGCCGCGCAGCGTCGTGGAAGCCGTAAACGTGGCACAGGCGCTGCTGCGCGGCGGCATCGACGCCATCGAAGTCACGCTGCGCACGCCGGTGGCGCTGGACGCGATCGCCGCCGTCGCCGAGCAGGTGCCGGGCATGAAGGTCGGTGCCGGCACCGTGCTCGACGTCGGGCAGATGCGCCAGGTGCAGCGCGCCGGTGCCTCGTTTGCGGTGTCGCCGGGTTCCTCGGCGAAACTGCTGGCGGCCGCGCGCGACGAATCGATGGCCTACCTGCCCGGCGTCGCCACCGGCAGCGAAGTGATGACGGCGGTGGCCGCGGGGTTCGGCCTGCTCAAGGTGTTCCCGGCCGAGGCGATCAATGCGCTGGCGTTGCTGGCTGCCTGGCGCGGGCCGTTCGCCGGGGTCAGCTTCTGTCCGACCGGCGGTATCGACGCCACGCGGGCGCCCGAATACCTGCGCCAGCCCAACGTCGCCTGCCTGGGCGGATCGTGGCTGACACCCGCCGACGCACTGGCGCACGGCGACTGGAACCGCATCGAAACCCTGGCGCGCGGGGCCGCGGCGTTGTCGATTGTCTGACGGACAAACGGTCGCGGCGGGCCATCCGGATGGCCGCAAACGAAGAAAGTAGCGATTTCCCGCATTTTTTCGCCTCTTACCACTTGGCGTCGCCTTTGGCTTGCCCTACATTCCGCTTGCCTAGCGGGGAAATCCGGGCACCCATCAACTAATCGAGTACTACGAGACACATATGGCGAAGACGAAGAAAGTGGCAAAGAAGGCCGCGCCGAAGAAGGCCGCCGCCGCCAAGCCGGCTGCACCGAAGCCGATCAAGGAAGCGCTGACCAAGTCGGGCCTGGTGGCGCACATCGCCGAGGCTGCTGGCGTTGCTGCCAAGGACGTGCGCGCTGTCCTGGCTGCGCTGGAAGGCGCAGTGCACGGCTCGGTCAGCAAGAAGGGCGCCGGTGCATTCACCCTGCCGGGCCTGCTGAAGATCACCGCCGTCAGCGTTGCGGCCAAGCCCAAGCGCAAGGGCATCAACCCGTTCACCAAGGAAGAAGTCTGGTTTGCCGCCAAGCCGGCTTCGGTCAAGGTCAAGGTCCGTCCGCTGAAGAAGCTGAAGGACGCCGCAGCCTGATAGCTGCGTGATGTACCGGGATGCGGTGTGCGCAAGCCACCGCATCCATTCCGGCCCGCGTGCATGCGCCGGCCGTCGATTCACCGTCTCCGGGCGCCACGCCCCGACACCGATCCGCGCTCAGCGGTCGAGCACTCCCAGCGCCGCGGCTTCTTCGACGTCCTCCTCGCGATCGATGTCCAGTCGCAGTTCCGGCGCATCCAGCCGCCATACCGTCGTCGCCATCGCCGTCAGCTGCGCGCCCAGTCCGCGATCGCCCTGAAGTTGTGCGCAGGACTGCATCAGCGCCATCGTGACCACCGCCGGGACGCCGGCCGCTTCGCCGTGTGCGGTTGCCGCGCACCCTGACGCGGATTCCCCCGCGCCCAGCAACAACGCGTGGAGATGATCGACCTCCAGTGCGGGCTGGTCGCAGCCGAGCACGAGCACCGACCCGTCGAATCCCGACAGTGCCGCGGCCGCGCACTTCAGGCTGCTGGCCAGGCCTTGCGACCAGTCGGGGTTGACGATGCATTGCGCGCCTATATCGGCCGCTGCGGCTGCCACCCGTGCCGCATCGGCGCCGGTCACCAGCAGCAACCGTCGCGGTCGTGTCGCGGCGGCCAGGCGCAGGGCACGGTGGACCAGGGTCTCGCCGTCCCTGCACAGCAGCTGTTTGGGACGTCCGAGGCGGCGACTGCCGCCGGCCGCAAGCACGACCGCGGCATGTGTCGTCGTCGCCTCGCTCATGCGCGACCGCCGTGCAGATGGTTCTGCAGCTGGGCGGCGATGCTCAGCGCGATCGCCTCCGGCCCGGTGCCGCCGAGCGCCAGCCCCACCGGCGAATGCAGGCGCGGCAACAGCGCGTCGCGCACCGGGGCCGACAGCACGCGGAACAGATCCTCGCGGCGGCGCACCGGGCCAAGCAGGCCGATGAAGCGGATGCTGCCCTCCGCCAGCGCCGCCAGTGCTTCGCGGTCGAGTTCGAAATGGTGGTGCATCACCAGTGCCGCATCAAACTGGCCCTCGGCCGCCGGCAGCACCTGTGCCGGCAACTGGGCGAGGGCGACGTCGGCAGCCGCGGCGGCGGACTGCCAGCGCGGGCGGCGCTCGACCAGCGTGGTGGTGAAGCCGAGCAGGCGCAGCATCGGCAGCAGCAGTTCGGTCTCCGGGCCGGCGCCGAGCAGCAGCACCGACGGCGGGCGCGCGATGCTCAGCGTCCAGGCCGGCGGCACATCCGGCCACGGCACGGGCGTGGCTTCAAAACGGTGTTCGCCCTGCTGCGAACCAACGCTGCCGACGAACACGCCGCCGGGATCCAGGGTGAACTCGAGTGGTCCCTGCCGCGAGCGCCACGCCGTGATCAGTGCCGGCCATGGCGCCAGTTCCGCCAGCGGCACCAGCGCGATCCGCAGGCGGCCGCGGCAACCGACGGCGGACCCGGAGAGCAGGTCCTCGTCGTTGCGCGTGTCGATCTCCAGCCACTGGATCGCCTGCGTGCGCACCGCTTCGGCGGCGCGCAGTGCGATTTCCGGCTCCAGGCAGCCGCCACTGAGCCAGCCGACCTGGCGGCCTTCGCTGCCGAACAGCGCCAGTGCGCCGGCATGGACGTAGGTCGAGCCCGACGTCTCCAGCACCAGGGCAAGGGCGGCCGGCTCGCCGTGTGCGATGGCGTTGGCAGTGGCTTCGAGCACGCCACGGGTGGCGCCGGGCTTGAAGGGTTCCATGGCGCGAGTCTAGAGCCTGTGCGGGCACGCTTGCCGTGATCGCCACGCCTGCACGCGGCGCTGGCAGGGGCGGTGCTAGGCTGCCCCGGTCCCCAGCCGCCGCAAGGGAATCGTCATGAAATTGCTGGTCAACGGCAGCGAGCACGAGGTCGCCGCCCTACCCGACATGCCACTGCTGTGGGTGCTGCGCGACCTGCTCCATCTCACCGGCACCAAGTTTGGTTGCGGCATCGCCCAGTGCGGCGCCTGCACGGTGCACGTCGACGGCGCACCGCGGCGCGCCTGCGTCACGCCCGTGGCCACCGTCGCAGGCAAGCAGATCACCACCATCGAAGGGCTGTCGAAGGACGGCTCGCACCCGGTGCAGCGCGCCTGGGCAGAACTCGACGTGGTCCAGTGCGGCTACTGCCAGTCCGGCCAGATCATGTCGGCCGCGGCGTTGCTGGCGAAAGTGCCGGTGCCCACCGACACCGATATCGACCAGGCGCTGTCGGGAAACATCTGCCGTTGCGGCACGTACCAGCGCATCCGCGCCGCCGTGCATCGCGCCGCCGAGCTTGATAAGGCCTGACGCTGCAAGGCATGACATTTCCGGAGGTCCCATGAACGCCGCGATGCAAGCGTCCCGTCGTCGCTTCCTGAAGTCCGGCGCCGTCGCAGGCGCGGGCCTGGTGGTCGCTTTCGTCATTCCCGGCGCCAGCCGATTCGCATTGGCCGCCGCCGAGCCGGCAACCGCCGCCGTTGCGGCCGGCTTCGCACCCAACGCCTTCCTGCGCGTCGGCGACGACGACAGCGTGACCGTGCTGGTCTCGCATTCGGAAATGGGCCAGGGCATCTGGACCGGCCTGGCAATGCTGATCGCCGAAGAGCTGGACGCCGACTGGTCCAAAGTCAGGGTCGAACACGCACCGGCGGCGCCGGCCTATGCGCACACCGTCTTCGGCATGCAGATGACCGGCGGGTCGACCTCGACCTGGTCGGAGTTCGATCGCTATCGGCAGGCCGGCGCCACCGCGCGGGCGCTGCTGGTGGCCGCCGCCGCGCAGCGTTTCGGCGTGCCAGTCGATCAGGTCCGTACCGAGAACGGTATGGCGATTGCCGGCGACCAGCGCGCGCGCTACGGAGAACTGGCCCAGGCCGCCGCGCAGTTGCCGCCACCGGCGAAGGTGGCGCTGAAGGATGCCAAGGACTGGAAGCTGATCGGCCAGCCGACCAGACGCCTGGATACCCCGGAGAAGATCACCGGCCGCGCGCAGTTCGGCATGGACGTGCAGTTCGAAGGCCTGCTGACGGCGCTGGTCGCGCGGGCGCCGGTGTTCGGCGGCACGGTGAAGTCGTTCGATGCGACGACGGCGTTGGGCGTGCCGGGCGTGCGCAAGGTGGTGCAGGTGCCCAGTGGCGTGGCGGTGGTCGCCGATCACTTCTGGGCGGCCAAGCTCGGTCGCGATGCCCTGCGCGTCGACTGGGACCTCGGCCCCAACGCCGCGCTCGACACCCAGGCACTGCGCGAGCAGTTCCGCGCGCTCGCCGCCAATGCCGGCACGGTCGCCAGCACTGCAGGCGATGCCAAGGGCGGGATGGCCAAAGCGGCCAAGACGCTGGAGGCCGAGTACCACGTGCCGTACCTGGCGCATGCGCCGATGGAACCGCTCAACTGCACGGTCAAGATCGATGCCGCCGGCTGCGAGATCTGGACCGGCACCCAGTTCCAGACGATCGACCAGCAGGTGGCCGCGCAGATCACCGGGCTCAAGCCGGAACAGGTGCAGATCCACACCACCTTCCTGGGCGGCGGCTTCGGCCGGCGCGCCACGCCCACCTCGGATTTCGTCAGCGAAGCAGTGCAGGTGGCCAAGGCCGCAGGCGCGCCGGTCAAGACGGTCTGGACCCGCGAAGACGATGTGCGCGGCGGCTACTACCGTCCGATGTACCTGCAGCAGGCGCGCATCGGCCTGGACGCGCAGGGCATGCCGATCGCCTGGCACCACGTGCTGGTCGGGCAGTCGATCCTGGCGGGCACGCCGTTCGAATCGGCGATGGTCAAGAACGGCATCGACTCGACTTCGGTCGAGGGTGTCGCCGACTCGCCCTACCTCGAGGACATCGCCGACCACCGCGTCGAACTGCATTCGCCGCGCACGGGCATCCCGGTGCTGTGGTGGCGCTCGGTCGGGCACAGCTACAACGCATTCGTCATGGAAAGCCTGGTCGATGAACTGGCGCATGCGGCCGGCCAGGATCCGGTCGCGTACCGGCGCGCATTGCTCAGGAACCATCCGCGCCACCTGGCGGCGCTGAACCTGGCCGCGGAGAAGTCCGGCTGGGGCACGCCGCTGCCGCAGGGGCGCGGGCGTGGTGTTGCCGTGCACGAGTCGTTCGGCAGCTATCTGGCGCAGGTCGCGGAAGTGTCGGTCGAGAACGGTGCGATCCGCGTGCACCGCGTGGTCTGCGCGATCGACTGCGGCCTGGCGGTCAATCCCGAAGGCGTGCGCGCACAGATGGAATCGGGGATCGCCTTCGGCCTGGGCGCGGCGCTGCACAGCGCGCTGAGCTTCAAGGACGGCCACGTGCAGGAGTCGAACTACCACGACTACCAGGTGCTGCGCTTGAGCGAGATGCCGAAGGTCGAAGCGCACATCGTGCCGAGCAGCGAAAAGATGGGCGGCGCCGGCGAGCCCGGTACCGCACCGATCGCGCCGGCCGTGGCCAATGCGGTCTTCGCCCTGACCGGCCAGCGCCTGCGCGAGTTGCCGCTGCGCCTGGCGGCCGTGGCGCCCGAAAAGAGCGCACCCGCCGCAGCCACTGCCTGAGGAGCCGTCCATGCGTCTTTCGATCGCATCGCTGATCCTGTCGGCACTGGCCGTGTCCACGGCCTGCGCGCCGAAGATGAGCCCGGAGCAGAAGGCCCAGGGCGTTGCCGCCTTCGCCACCATCGAGAAAGTGTTCCAGCACCCGCGCTGCAGCAACTGCCATATTCCGGGCGACCAGCCGCTGCAGTTCGATGCGCAGACGCCGCACATGATGAACGTCGTGCGCGGCCCCGACGGCAAGGGCGCGGCGGGCCTGCCGTGCGCGAGTTGCCACGGCGAGGCCAACCTGCCGGCGAGCTACGGCCCGCACGCGCCACCCGGTGCGCCGCACTGGTCGCTGCCGCCACCGGACCGGAAGATGGCCTGGATCGGCGTGCCGGCGGCGCAGCTGTGCGAGATGATCAAGGACCGCAAGCGCAACGGCGATCGCGATTTCAATGCGCTGTTCAAGCACATCGCCGAGGACAAGCTGGTGCTGTGGGGCTGGGCCCCGGGTGGCAACCGCGAACCGGTGCCGGTGCCGCACGACGAGTTCGTGCAGGCCTTCAAGGCGTGGACCGACGCCGGTGGGCCGTGCCCGGACGCGGTGGGCCACTCGTGAAGCCGGGCCAGTCGTGACGTGACGGCAGGAGCCGGCGGTCGGCTCCTGCCACCAGACACCATCAGGTTGCTGCGGTCGCGTTGGTGCCCTCCTTGCGATGCAGCCAGCGATACAGCACCGGCAGCACCAGCAGGGTCAGCAGCGTCGACGAAACGATACCGCCGATCACCACCGTCGCCAGCGGCCGTTGCACTTCCGCGCCAGCGCCCTGGTTGAAGGCCATCGGCACGAAGCCCAGCGAGGCCACCAGCGCCGTCATCAGCACCGGCCGCAGCCGGCCGAGCGCACCGTCGCGAATCGCCAGGTCCAGCGCAGTGCCCTGTTCGCGCAGCTTGCGGATGAAGGCGATCATCACCAGCCCGTTGAGCACCGCCACGCCCGACAGCGCGATGAAACCGACGCCGGCCGAAATCGACAACGGGATTCCGCGCAGCGCCAGCGCGATCACGCCGCCGGTCAGCGCCAGCGGCACGCCACTGAAGACGATGCCGGCATCGCGCACCGAGCCCAGCGACCAGAACAGCAGGGCGAAGATGATCACCAGGGTCACCGGCACCACCACCGACAGCCGCTGGCTGGCAGAGATCAGCTGTTCGAACGTGCCGCCGTAGTCGATCCAGTAGCCGCTCGGCATCTCGACCTGGCTGCCTACACGCGCGCGCAGTTCCGTCACGAAGCCGCCGAGGTCGCGGCCGCGCACGTTTGCCGTCACCACCACGCGGCGCTTGCCGTTCTCGCGGTTGATCTGGTTCGGGCCCAGTTGCGTCTCGATCCTGGCCACTTCGCGCAGCGGCACGGTGCGTGGCGTTCCCGATGTCCAGCTGCCGGCGAGGCTGGACTCGTCGTCATCCGCATCACCGCCGGGCAGCGGTATGGGCAGGTCGGCCAACGCGGCCGGATCACGCCGCAGGCGTTCGGGCAGGCGCACGACGATGTCGAAGCGACGATCGCCCTCGAACAGCTGCCCGGCGACCTCGCCGCCGACGGCGGTAGCGACCGTGGCCTGCACGTCGCCCGGATTGAGGCCGTAGCGGACCAGAGCCTGCATATCGGGGAGCACGGTCAGCAGCGGCAGGCCGGTGGTCTGCTCGATCTTGACGTCGGCCGCACCCGGCACCGACCTGGCCACCGCCTCGATGCGTTTTCCGACCTCCACCAGCGTGTCGAGGTCGTCGCCGTACACCTTCACCGCGACATCGGCGCGCACCCCCGAGATCAGCTCGTTCATGCGCATCTGGATCGGCTGGGTGAACTCGTAGTTGTTGCCGGGCAGGCTGCGCGCCGCCGCCTCGAGTTCGGCAACCAGCGTGTCCTTGGACTTGCCAGGGTCGGGCCAGGCCTTGCGCGGCTTGAGCATCACGAACGTGTCGGTCACCGATGGCGGCATCGGGTCGTTGGCGATCTCGGCGGTGCCGATCTTGCTGAAGACCCGCTCGACTTCGGGCAACGCGCCCAGCGTGCGCTCCAGTGTCGTCTGCATGCCCACTGCCTGGGTCAGGCTGGTGCCGGGAATGCGCATGGCATGGATGGTGACGTCGCCTTCGTCGAGGTTGGGGATGAACTCGCTGCCCAGGCGCGTTGCCAGCAATCCGCAACCCACGACCAGCGCGGCCGCGGCGGCGAACACCCAGCCGCGACGTTGCAGCGTCCACGCCAGCATCGGTGCATAGCGGCGGCTGCACCACTGCATCACCCGGTTTTCCTTCTCCTCGACGCGGCCACCCAGGAACAGCGCGATCGCCGCCGGCACGAAGGTCAGCGACAGCAGCATCGCCCCGCTCAGCGCCAGCACCACGGTGATCGCCATCGGGTGGAACATCTTTCCCTCGATGCCGGTGAGGGCGAAAATCGGCAGGTAGACCGCGGTGATGATGCCGACACCGAACAGGCTCGGCCGGATCACCTCGGCCGTTGCCGTGGCGGTCAGCTCGAAGCGCTCCTCCTTGTCCAGGGCTCGGCCCAGCAGGTGCTGCATCTCGCCGAAGCGGCGCAGGCAGTTCTCGATGATGATCACCGCGCCGTCGACGATCAGGCCGAAGTCGAGCGCGCCCAGGCTCATCAGGTTGCCCGAGACGCCGCCGCGGACCATGCCCCAGACCGTGAACAGCATCGCCAGCGGAATCACCGCGGCAGTGATCAGCGCCGCGCGGAAGTTGCCGAGCAGGACGAACAGCACCACCACCACCAGCAACGCACCCTCGGCCAGGTTCTTCGACACGGTGGCGATGGTGCGGTCGACCAGCCCGGTGCGGTCGTAGACCGGTGTCGCTTCCACCCCCGGGGGCAGGCTGGCATTGACCGCCTCCAGGCGGGCGGCGCTGGCCTGGGCGACCTCGCGGCTGTTGGCGCCCACCAGCATGAAGACGGTGCCGAGCACGACCTCGCGACCGTCCTGCGTGGCCGCGCCGTTGCGCAGCTCGGGACCCTCGCCCACGCGGGCAACGTCGCCCACGCGGATCGGCACGCCGTCGCGACGGTCGAGCACGATCTCGCCGATTGCAGCGATGTTGGCGACCTGGCCCGGCACCCGCACCAGGAACTGCTGGCCGTTGCGCTCGATGTAGCCGGCGCCGATGTTCTGGTTGTTGGCGGCGATGGCCGTTACCAGGTCGCGCAGGGTGAAGCCCAGCGCCATCATCCGCGACGGTTCCGGAGTGATGTGAATCTGCCGGGCAAAACCGCCGATCGTGTTGACCTCGGTGACGCCCGGCGTATTGCGCAACTGCGGCCGGACCACCCAGTCCTGCAGCGTGCGCAGGTCGGTCGCGGTCCACGGCGTGCCGTTGGCCTTGCGCGCCTCGGGATTGGCCTCGACGGTGTACATGAAGATCTCGCCGAGTCCGGTCGCGATCGGCCCCATTTCCGGCTCGATCCCCGATGGCAGCTGCGAACGCGCCTGCTGCAGCCGCTCGGCCACCTGCTGGCGGGCGAAGTACAGGTCGGTGCCGTCCTTGAAGACCACCGTCACCTGCGAGAGGCCATAGCGCGACAGCGAGCGCGTGTAGTCGAGCCCGGGCAGTCCGGCCATCGCCGTCTCGATCGGGAAGGTGATGCGCTGTTCCGATTCCAGCGGTGAATATCCGGTGGCTTCGGAATTGACCTGCACCTGGACGTTGGTGATGTCGGGCGTGGCGTCGATGGGCAGCTGGCGGAAGCTCCAGATCCCCAGCACCACCAGCGCCAAGGTGAGCGCGAGCATCAGCCAGCGGTGGCCGATGGCGAAGCGGATGATTTTCTCGAGCATGTCGGCGTCTCCTCAGTGATCGTGCGAGGCGCCGGACTTTTCGATGTCCGCCTTGATGAGATAACTCTGTTCGACCACGACCAGGTCGCCCGGCTTCAGGCCGGAGCGCACTTCCACCCGTTGTCCGTCGCGTTTGCCCAGTTCCAGCGGACGCACCTCGTAGGTGTCGCCGACGCGGACGAACACGACGTCCCAGTCGCGGAAGGTCTGCAACGCCGACAGCGGCACCACCAGCGACGCCGGTTGCTGGGCCACGGTGATGCGCGCGCGCACCGCCGAGCCCGGGCGCCACAAGCCGTCGATGTTGTCCAGCGTGGCGCGGGCGACCGTGCTCTGGCTGGCGGTGGCGGTGTTGGGCAACACGCGCTCGAGCTGGGTGTCGGCACTCACGCCGTCGCTCAGCCGCGTGACCCGCACCGGCACGCCCGGGCGGATGTGCTGGGCGTCGGCACCGAAGATGTGCAGGTCCACCCACAGCTTCGACAGGTCGGCAATCTCGAACAAGGGCGCGCCTTCGCTGGCGACATCTCCGACGCTGGCATTGCGCGCCAGCACGACGCCGTCGATGGGCGAGGCGACCGTGTAGCTGGTCAGGCTGAGGTTGCTTTCGATCGTCGCCAGTGGCTGGCCGGCGCGGACGCGGTCGCCCAGGTTGGCGCGCAGTGCACGGACCGGCCCGGGGAAGCGTGCCGCGACTTTCGCTTCGCGGCCCTCCACCGGGGTCAGCAGGCCCTGCACCTCGTGCTCGTCGGCGATCAGCCCCGGCGCTGCCGGCGCAACGCGGATGCCCGACGACTGCGCAGTGGCGTCCTCGATCCGGGTACGTCCCTCGTAGCTGGGGTAGTTCCAGCGCAGCGGCTTGCCTTCGATGCTGGCAATCACCTCGACGTCGAACGAATGCGGCTCGGCGACGGTGCCGGTGGCGATGAGGCTGCCGTCGGGCCGGGCGGTGAGGGCGTGTCGCTCGCTCGCGCCTCCCAACCGCCGCAGTCGGACTTCGACCGTGCCGGCCGTGGCCGGCAGCGGTGTCTCGCCGCGATAGATCCACGCCTGGTAGCGCGGTGGCGTGCCGTCTTCGGCGATGGCCAGTTCGACCCGATAACCGGACTGCTCCAGCACGCGTCCGCCGTGGACGCCCTTGACGGCCTCTTCGGCCTGGCCGTGGTCGTCGCCGCTTTCGTCGGCGTGGCCCGCATCGTTGGAGGTTTCGCCGCCGCACGCGGACAGCAGCAGGGACAACATCAGCGCCAGCGCGCTGGTCTTGGCGAACGTGATCATGGGGTCTGGCCTCGTGCGTGGGCGGTGGCGACGACGAGGGGCTCGCCGGTGAGTCGCTGGATTTCGATCAGGGCACGTTGCGCCGATAGCGCGGCCTCGAGTTGCTGGCGGCGTGCGTCGGTGACGTCCGATTGCAGCTGCGACAGTTCCAGGTAGCTGATCGCACCGGCGCCGAATGCGTGCTCGGCCGCGCGCTGTGCACGCGCCAGTTTCGGCAACACGTCATCGCGCAGGCGCAGCACTTCCAGTTGCGCCACGCGGTAGCGGCCGTGGGCCTCGACCAGGGTCGAGTACAGCGCCATGCCCTGTGCCTCGCGTTCCACTTCGGTGACGACCAGCTCCGCCTCCGCCGCGCGCACCAGCGGCTGCGCACGGCTGCGGCTGGCCAGGGGCAGCGAAACGCCGCCGAGCAGCGCGACGTCGTTGTCGGCGGCGTCGGTCTTCTCGTTGAACATCCGCACGCCCACCTGCCATTGCAGGTCCGGCGCGGCCTGGGCACGCGCCAGCTGCAGGCGTGCTTCCCCGATCCGGCGCTGGTCGGCGAAACGCAGCAGTTCCGGTGTGCGCAGCAGCAGTTCGGCGAGGACGTCGAAATCGGCAATGTCCGGCAGCGTCAGCAGGTTGGCGCTGGCGAGTTCGAAGTCGGGTTCGCGTTCGCCCCACAGTGCGGCCAGGTGCTGGCGTGCGGCATCGCGCGCCTGGGTGGTGCGGCGGCGTTCGAGTTCGGCGCGTGCCAGTGCCGCCTGCGCGGTCAGCACCACCGACTCGGGCGATGCGCCGGCATCGAGGCGCCGCTGCGCGGCGGCCACGGTGCGGCGTCGCTGCGCGATGTCGTCGTCGGCGATCTGCAGCAGCGGCGTGCCCGCGGCGACGGTGAGGTAGCGCCGCGCGGTTTCCGCCAGCAGGTCCAGGCGGGTGGTTTCGCGCTCCACGCCGAGCGCGTCGATGCGGCTTTGCGCGAGCGCGCGGCGAGCGTCGCGCTTGCCGCCGCGTTCGAGCACCGAGGCCAGCGTCAGGCTCAGTTCGGCGCGGTCCAGCCCGCGGTAGTCGTTGCTGCCCAGTACGTTCTCGAGTTCGGCGCCGGCGACCAGCGCGGGACGCTGACCGGCGACCTCGCGCTCGGCGCTGAGGATGTCGCCGCGCACGTCGGACAGGCGAAGGTCGGGATGGGGCAGTGGCTGGTCCGGGCTGCCCGATGACTTGGGGGCAACGACGCGTGCGAACGCATCGTCCAGGGTCAGGCGGTCGGCGGCTTGGGCGGGCAGGGCCGCAGCAAGCACGACGACCAACGCGGCACAGGCCGCGAGTCGCGAAGGCATGGGAATTACTCCGATTGGAAGGGTGGCGGAAAACCGGCGCAGGGGCCGGGACCGGTCACGCCTGGATCGGAGGACGGAACGGAGCTGTCAGGCGCGCCGGCGCGAAAGCGACCGACAGCGTGGCGACCGGCGAGGCGGCCACGGCGACGGCTAGCTCGATCTGCATGCGCGGCAGCACAGCCGCCTGCTGGCCACAGCAGTGGCTCAGGTGCCAATGATCGTCGTCGTGCCCGTCCTTGCCATCCGGTGCGGGCGCGCCGTCGTGGCCGTGGACACTCGCCTCGTGGTCGTGCGCCTGCGCGCCCGCCGCCACGTGCGCGGTGAGTTCATGCACTTCCTCGGCGAACGCCAGCGCCGGCTTCAGCGTGAAGCCGGCCAGCAGCAGGCCAAGCAACAGCAGGCGCAGGGCAGCGGCGATGGCGGAGGACGCAGGCATGACAGCAAGGGTAAGCGTTGGACGCGGCGATACACAATTTCGCTGATGGCATCGCCGGCAAGGCGCTATTGCCCCAGGTGGCGGCCGATTTGGCGCAGCAAGCCCGGGAAACGACCTCGCCATCGCGGCGGCGATGGCAGGGCAGCGCCGCAGCGGCGACAATGCCGGCATGGATGCCATCGCCCCCCTGCTCGAAACGGTCGAGCACGAAACCGCCCCCTCGCCGACCTGGACCGTGCTGTGGCTGCACGGCCTGGGCGCCGACGGCAATGACTTCGCCCCGATCGTGCCCGAGCTGGTGCGTCGCGACTGGCCGGCGCTGCGCTTCGTGTTCCCGCATGCGCCGGTGCGTCCGGTCACGATCAACAACGGCATGCGCATGCGCGCCTGGTACGACATCATCAGCTTCGACTTCGACGCGCTGGCTGCCGGCAAGCGTGCCGACGAGGCCGGCGTGGCCGAGTCGGTGGCGCAGGTCGAAGCCCTGATCGCGCGCGAAGGTGCGCGCGGCATCCCGCCCGAGCGGATCGTCCTGATCGGCTTTTCCCAGGGCGGCGCGATTGCGCTGGCGTCGGCTTTGGGCCGGGAAGTGCCCCTGGCCGGCGTGGCCGGGTTGTCGACCTACCTGCCGCTGGGGCAGCAGCAGGCAGCGGCGAAACTCAGGCCTGCGGCCTTGTCGCAACCGGTGTTCATGGCCCATGGCCAGTTCGATCCGGTGGTGCCGGCGGTGATCGGCCAGCTCGGTGCGGCCACCATGAAGGACCTCGGTTTCGCCCTGGAGTGGCACGACTACCCGATGGCCCACCAGGTCTGCGCCGAGGAAATCCAGGCCCTGGGCGACTGGCTGGGTCACCGTTTTGCGGGCTGAGTCGCATCCTCATTGATCGAAAGGCCCCGGCCGATTGGTAGCGGGCGCTGGCGGGGGCTACCATCGGTGCGGATGTAATGCCGACCGGGTGGACGCGCCAATGAGGGTAGTGATCGCCGATGACGAGCCGCTGGCGCGCGAGCGCCTGCGGGGACTGCTGGCCGAACAGGTCGGCGTCGAAGTCGTCGCCGAAGCGGCCGATGGCCAGCACGCACTGCATGCCTGCGCCGAACACCATCCCGATCTGGTGCTGCTCGACATCGCCATGCCCGGCATCGACGGGCTCGAGGCGGCACGCCACCTGGCCGCATTCGAACCGCGGCCGGCGGTGGTGTTCTGCACTGCCTACGACGCGCACGCGCTGTCGGCCTTCGAGGCCGAGGCGATCGATTACCTGGTCAAGCCGGTGCGCGCCGAGCGCCTGGCTGCGGCGCTGGAGCGCGTGCGCACGTTCGCTGCCGGGCGTGAACGCACCACCGCCACCGCAACGGCTGGAACCAGCCAGCGCCGCAGCCACCTGTGCGCGCGCCTGCGCGGCAGCCTGCGCCTGATCCCGATCGAGGACGTGCACTACTTGCAGGCCGAAGAGAAGTACGTGGTCGTGCATCACGCGCGCGGCGAGGACCTGATCGAGGAGTCGCTGAAATCGCTCGAGGATGAGTTCGGCGAGCGCTTCGTCCGCATCCACCGCAATTGCCTGGTCGCCCGCCACGAGATCGTCGAACTGCGTCGCGCCGCCGACGGCCACGTGCAGGCGGTGCTGCGCCATGGCAAGCAGCCGCTGGAAGTCAGCCGGCGCTGCGTGGCCGGGCTGAAGGATGCACTGAAACACCTCTAGGCCGCCGCCCCGCGTGCTCCTGCCGGAGTGTTCCGGCGATAATGCCGGCATGACCACGCTCCGCATCGCCACCCGCAAGAGTCCGCTCGCCCTGTGGCAGAGCGAGCATGTCGCCCAGCGCCTGCGCGAGGCCCACCCCGGCCTCGCCGTCACCCTGGTGCCGATGAGCACGCGCGGCGACGAGGTGCTGGACCGCTCTTTGGCGGCGATCGGCGGCAAGGGCCTGTTCCTCAAGGAGCTGGAGCTGGCGATGCTGCGCGGCGAAGCCGACTGCGCCGTGCACTCGCTCAAGGACGTGCCGATGGAGCTCGAACCGGGATTCGCCCTGCCGGCGATCCTGGCGCGTGCTGACTACGCCGATGCCTTCGTCAGCAACCACCATGCCGACATCGCCGCGCTGCCGCAGGGTGCGCGCGTGGGAACGTCCTCGCTGCGGCGCCAGGCGCAGTTGCGCGCGCTGCGGCCCGACCTGCAACTGCTCGACCTGCGCGGCAACGTCAACACCCGCCTGTCCAAGCTCGACGGCGGCGAGTACGACGCGATCGTGCTGGCCTGCGCCGGCCTGGATCGACTCGGGTTCCACGCCCGCATCCGCTCGCGCCTGCAGGCGCCGGAGTGGTTGCCGGCGCCGGCGCAGGGCGCGGTCGCGATCGAGTGCCGCGACGACGATGTCGCCACCCGTGAGCTGTGCGCCCGCCTCGACCACAGCGACACGCGCGTGTGCGCCGAGGCCGAGCGTGCGATGAACCGCGCCCTGCACGGCAGCTGCCACGTACCGGTCGCGGCCTACGCGCAACTCGACGGCGAACACCTGCACCTTGCCGGCCTGGTCGGTTCGGTGGCCGATGGCCGCGTCGTGCGCGCACAGGCGCAAGGCCGCGGCGATGCGCCCGAATGCCTCGGACTGGAAGTCGCGCAGATGCTGCTGGAACAGGGCGCCGCCGAGTTCATCGCGGCCACCTGAGCAAACCCCCGTTCGTCCTGAGCGTAGCGCCCCGGCGCGAAGTCGAAGGGCGCCTCAGAACCGCCGCCGCAGCTCCAGCTTGCTCTCGGCCGTTTCGCTGCCGCCACCGTTCTGCGTGTCGTGGCGGATCGCGAAGTCGCTTTGCAGCGTCCAGTTCGGCCACAGCGTCACGTCCAGGCTCAGCGATTGCTTGACGAAGGCCTCGCCACGGCCGCTCTCGAACTGCACGCGCTGTGTCCAGATCGCGCGCTCGCCGATCTTCTGGCCGAAGTTGAGCTCGCCGCGCAGCACCGGCCCGGCCTGGTTGATGCCGTCGTCATACAGCGGCGCCAGGCGGTAACCGGCGCCAAGGGTCAGGCCGAGCTGGGTCGGGCCATCGCGCATCGCCTGCACGCCGTAGCGCGTGCCGATGCGGAAATCGTTGGAGTAGTTGCCGCGGCTTTCGCGCGGTGTCGCCGGCGCGCTGAGCTGCGCATAGCGCTGGCTGCCGGGCAGTCGCACCGAGCGGGCGCGGGCGTTGGCCGGAGGCGGGGTGGGCGCGGAAGCCGACGTCGCCAGCTTCCATTCCTCGTCGCCGCAGCGCGTGGAAAAGCAGTACAGCCGCATCTGCGCCGGATCGCTCGCAATGGCGATCAGCGTCGGGTCGCCATTCAACGCTGGCGAGGGCAGGGTGAGGAGGGAGCCGCCCAGCAGGGCGAGCCCGAGCACACCAGGCATGACAGGGGCAGGCGGTGGTGAAGGGCCCGAATAATGCAGTGAAAGCGGTTACAGGTCCACCCGCACGGCCGCTTTGTGCGAATTGCGTTCAGTAATAGAGCGTGACCAGGTGCTTTGCCTGGGCAAAAAACAGCCAGCGCTCGACGAAGGCGCCCAGCAAGGCCGAAAGGGCTGCCAGCGGCAACGCAACCGGCGCCGATGCCGGCAATGCCCACACAAGCAGGGCCGCCATCACCGGCACCAGCCCGAACAGGACCAGCGCGATGGCGCGCAACTTGTGCGCATGCTTGCGCGCCACGACGAAGCCCATTTCGCGCGTCAGGTAGTTCTGCTCGCTGTGGGGGCGCTCGAACACGCTGACCTCGCGCCCCGGCAATCCGACCGCATCGCCGCGCGTTGCCGGCAATGGATCGCGGTCGATATCGCGCCAGTAGCGCAGCTTGATCGCCGCCAGCACCAGGCTGACCAGCCCGAGCGCCAACGCCAAGCCCGCCGCAGGCCAACCCAGCAGGGCGATAGCTGCAGCGACGATCGCAAGGCCGCCCTGCAACGCGAAGCCCAGGTACGCCGGCAGCACCAGTCCATGCCGCCAGGCGGGAATCGGCACGAGCGAGGCGTAGATCATCGCCGTGCAGGCAACGGTCAACACGGCCAGCGCCGCGGCCGCCCAGGCAAGCGCGGGGCCGGCCGAGGCAAATGCATCGCGGCCGGCGGGGTTGCCGAGCATCACTGCCAGCGTCAATCCCAGCAACGCCAGCGCCGGCACGTATGTCGCCAGCGAAAGCACGCCCTCGCGCGACAGCCAGGACGTGCGCCACTGCGAGAACGCGCGCCATGCCCGCATGGGTTTGCCAAGGTGGAACGTCGAACTGAGCAGGCCGATGGTGACCATCGCCAGTGCCAGCACCAGCAGCACGGCGAGCAGCATCAAGAAACCGCCCGCAGGTTCGCCAGCATCGACGCGGGTACCCAGCGGTGCGTCCGTCAGCAACGCGCCGATCAGCGCGAGTACGCCGTAGCCTGCGCCGGACAGCGTGGTAAAGAAGATGACGGAAAAGGCGGGATGCATCGTTCAGTTCTCTTTCGTCTCATTCATTTCCGGCGCGCCGCACGCCGTCATCGCGACAGCACGCGGTCGACCCAGCGCAGCAGCGGCGACAACGCGGCGGTGTCAACCGATTCGGTAGCTTCGACAGGTTCGGCCGGCGCCGGCACCGCCGGCTGCGTCTCGCCGGCGCGTCGCGGCCGCGGCGGCAGGTACTTGTTGACCGGCTGGTAGCCCAGCTGCGGCAACAGATCCAGGCCGCCACGTTCGGCCACCAGCTTCGACACGTTCGAATCCGGATCGCCAAGGTCGCCGAAGTGGCGTGCGCGGGTCGGGCAGGCCTGCACGCAGGCGGGCTGGCGCTCGGCCTCGGCCAGGTTCTCGTTATAGATGCGGTCGATGCACAGCGTGCATTTCTTCATCACGCCTTCGACCGGGCTGTACTCGCGCGCGCCGTAGGGGCAGGCCCAGGAGCACAGCTTGCAGCCGATGCACTTGTCCTCGTCGACCAGGACGATGCCATCTTCGGCGCGCTTGAAACTGGCGCCGGTCGGGCAGACGGTGACGCAGGCCGGTTGCTCGCAATGCAGGCACGAGCGCGGGAAGTGCAGGGTCATCGCCGGCAGCGGCGCCGCACTGCCGCACGAACCTGGCGCCGTTTCCGCCACTTCGTAGCTATGCACGCGGTTGAACCAGATGCCGCTCGGATCCTTGCCGTAGGGCTGTTCGTCGGTCAGCGGTGCAGAGAAGCCGCCGGTGTTCCATTCCTTGCAGCTCACCGCGCAGGCATGGCAGCCGACGCAGGTGTCGAGGTCGATCACCAGCCCCATCTTCTTCTTCGATGGCGGCGGCAACCCGGTCATCGCGGGCCATCCTTCAACAGCAGCCACACGCCGAGTACAAACAGCGCCAGCGAGAAGCTGGTGCTGGGCAGCAGGCCAATGAGGGTGGGCACCATCGAGGTCGATCCGGTCGGAGTGACGTACGGCAGTTCGAACACGCCAAAGCCCAACAGCACCACCAGCACGAAGCTGAGCAGGATGCAGCTCCAGCCGGCAACCAGACGCAATGCTTTCATCGGGACGGATTCCTGCGGAATTGCGCGCCGTAGCGCAGCGGTTTGTCGTCGGCCTGGCCAAGATCGAGCGGCGGGAACTGCGGCGCGCTGGCCGAAGTGTCCGCCACTGCCGCCGGAGCGATGCGCACGCGCAGATCGAACCAGGCGGCCTGTCCGGTCACCGGGTCGGCGTTGGCGTAGTCGCCGCGCGGCGTGATGTCGGAAATGAGGTGATTGAGCAGGAAGCCCTGGCGGCCCTCCGGCGCATCCTTGCCCAGGCGCCAGGCACCGCGGCGCTTGCCGATCGCGTTCCAGGTCCAGACCGTATCGGGCTGCACGTTGGCGGCGAACTTGGCCTGTACCGTGATCGTGCCGTTGTGCGAGGTCACGTCGATCCAGTCCTCGTCGGCGATGCCATGCCGCGCGCCGGTGTCCGGATGCATGTACATCCAGTTGCGCGTGGCGATCTGGCGCAGCCAGGCATTCTGCGAACCCCACGCGTGATACATGAACATCGGTCGTTGCGTGACGGCGCTGAGCGGAAACGCGTTGGCTTCGGCAGCGGCCACCTGCGCCCCTTCAAACGGCTCATACCAGATCGGCAGCGGATCGAAATACGTGGCCACCCGCTCGCGGTGTTCGTCAGGCGGCTGCGCACTGCCATGCCCTTGCGCTGCCAGGCGGAACTTCTGCAGCGTCTCCGAGTACAGCTGCAGGACGATGGGCTCCGCGTGACCGAGAAAGCCCATCCGCTGCGCCCAGTCGAGGTAGCCGCGGTTGGCCATCTTGAAGTAGCGCGCATCCTCGGGGATCTCGCTCCGCCAGAAACCGCCGTTGTCGATGTAGCGCTGCAACTGCTCCGGATTGGGCTGGCCCTTGGCTTCCAGTTCGCCGTCAGCGCCGCGCCAGCCGGCAAGCAGGCCCACGCCCGGCGCGCGCTCGTGGCGGGTGATGTAGTCGGCGTAGTCGTGATACCGGGCCGAGCCGTCCTCGTTGATCAGGCCAGGCAGGCCGAGCCGCGCGCCCAGATCGATCAGCACCGACTGGAACCCGCGCACGTCACGGCCCGGGCTCTGCTCGGCGGCGTCGAGAACCGGATGGCGGATCGCATCGGCGGCGCCGTCGGCATCGGAAATCGGCCGGTCGAGCAGGCTGATCGCGTCGAAGCGTTCCAGGTACGTGGTGTCGGGCAGGACCAGGTCGGCATAGGCGACCATTTCCGAGGCATAGGCATCGGCGTAGATGATGCGCGGGATGCGGTACTCGCCCGAGTCGTCCTTGTCGGTGAGCCACTGCATGGTCTGGGCGGTGTTCATCGCCGAATTCCAGCTCATGTTGGCCATGAACATCATCAGCGTGTCGATCCTGTACGGATCGCCGGCCCAGGCGTTGCGGATGACGGTGTGCATCATCCCGTGCGCGGACAGCGGGTAGGCCCACGAGAACGCGTGATCGATGCGGCGCGGCTGGCCGTTGCTGTCGACCACCAGGTCCTCGGGCGAATGCACGAAACCCAGCGGCGCGGCATCGAGCACGCCGTTGTCCTGGCGGCGCTTGCCGGGCCGGTTCGGCGGCGGAATCGGCTTCGGGAACGGCGGCTGGTAGCGGAACGAACCGGGTGTATCCACCGCGCCGAGCAGCAATTGCAGCAGGTGCAGGGCGCGGCAGGTGTGGAAGCCGTTGCTGTGCGCGCTGATGCCTCGCATCGCGTGCATCGCCACCGGGCGGCCGCGCATGGTGGCGTGCTTGCGGCCCCAGGCATCGGTCCAGGCGATCGGCAGTTCGATGGCTTGGTCGAACGCCGCCTCCGCCAGTTCGCGGGCGATGCGGCGAATGGTTTCCGCAGGGATGCCGCAGCGCTCGCTGACCGCATCGGGCGAGTACTGCGGGTCGAGGTAGCGTTCGGCGACCAGGTGGAAGACGGGGACGACGCGACGGCCGTCGGCCAGGGTGTACTCGCCAACCACCGCCGGCGAAATGCCGATGTCGTTGGCGTTAGCCTGCGCCCCCTGGCGATTCCAGCACAGCGCGTTGTCCTCGCCATCGCGCGCGAACAGACCATCATCGGCGCCGCCGGGATTGCGCACCACCAGCCAGTGCGCATTGGTGTAGCGCACCAGGTATTCCAGGTCGATGCGATCGGCCTTCAGCAACTCATGCGCGAGTGCGAACGCGAACAGCCCATCGGTGCCGGGACGGATGCCGATCCATTCGTCGGCGATCGCGCCGTAGCCCGAGCGCACTGGATTGACCGCGACGATCTTGGCGCCGCGCCCCTTCAACTGGCCAAGGCCGAGCTTGATCGGGTTGGAGTCGTGGTCTTCGGCCACGCCCCACATCATCAGGTAGCGGGTGTGCTCCCAGTCCGGCTCGCCGAACTCCCAGAAGCTGCCACCCAGCGAATACAGTCCGCCAGCGGCCATGTTGACCGAGCAGAAGCCGCCGTGGGCGGCGTAGTTGACCGTGCCGAACTGCTGCGCCCACCAGCCGGTCAGCGCCTGCGACTGGTCGCGGCCGGTGAAGAACGCCAGTTCGTCGGGATTGCGCGCGCGGATCGGCGCCAGCCACGAGGTGGCGATCTCCAGCGCCTCGTCCCATTCGATCTCGCGGAACTCGCCACTGCCGCGCTCGCCCACGCGCAGCAAGGGTTTGTCCAGCCGCGCCGGCGAGTAGTGCTGCATGATCCCGGCCGAACCCTTGGCGCACAGCACGCCGCGGTTGACCGGATGCTCGGGATTGCCCTGGATGTAGCGGATCTGGCCGTCGCGCAGCCACACCTTGATGCCGCAGCGGCACGCGCACATGTAGCACGTCGTGGTCTTGACCTCGTCGGCGGTCGCGGGTGACAGATCGATGGCTGGCTCTACGGGCGCGCGCATCCGGGCATTGTGCCTGCGACGGCGCAGGCAAGCGAACGCAACGACGCCGCTCACGCCGTTGCTGCGCTGCCGCACCCCGTCGCCCGGCAGCCGTATGGTCGCAGGGCAGTTAAGCGACGGTTACCGGAAAATGGCGCCCGCACGCCGTCGAAGGCCCGCCAGGCAGCCGCTACCTGCCTTGACGGCGGACCCGGTTGCGATGCGTCGAGGTGGCGGCAAGTGCGCCGGCAGTGCGATCCTTGGCCCTGATTCCCTGATGCCACGCCAATGGAACGCATCGAACGCATCCACTCCCTGCATCGCATTCTCAGCGCCTCACGCTACCCGGTCACGGTGCAGCGTCTGCAGGAAGACCTGGAGTGTTCGCGTGCCACGGTCTACCGCGACCTGGCCTACCTGCGCGACTACCTGATGGCGCCGGTGGTCGGAAACGGCGAGGCCGGCTTCCGCTACGACCACAGCGAAGGCGAGCGCTTCGAGCTGCCCGGCCTGTGGCTCAGTTCGGAGGAACTGCATTCGCTGCTCGCCGCGCAGCAACTGCTCGTGCGCAGCGGTGGTGGCGTGCTGTCGAATGCGCTGGCGCCGCTCCAGCACCGCATCGAGAAACTGCTCGACGAACACGCCGGCGGCCGCCGGGTGCCGGTCGAGCGCGTGCGCGTGATCCCGCACCGCACGCGCAGGCTCGACGAAACCTCGTTCCGGATCGTCGCCACGGCGGTGCTCGACCGCAAGCAACTGAGTTTCGAATACCGTGCCCGTTCCACCGACGAGCAGACCCGGCGCCTGGTCTCGCCGCAGCGCCTGACCCACTACCGCGAGAACTGGTACCTGGATGCCTGGGACCACAACCGCGAAGCGCTGCGCAGCTTTGCCGTGGACCGCATCAGCGCGGCAAAGCTGGGTGAGCAGGCGGCCCAGGACGTGGCGGACGAACAGCTCGACAGCCACCTGGCGTCCAGCTACGGCATTTTCTCGGGCACGCCCAAGGGCTGGGCGACGATCCTCTTCAGCCCCAAGGCCGCGCGCTGGGTCGCCGATGAGCATTGGCACTCGCAGCAGCAGGGCCGCTTCCTGCCCGACGGCCGCTACGAGCTCAAGGTGCCCTACAGCGCCGGCCGCGAACTGCTGATGGACGTGATGCATTACGGCAGCGACGCCGAGATCGTCGAACCACCGGTGCTGCGCGAACAGGCACGCGCCCTGCTGCAGCTGGCGCTGTCGAACTACGACCGCTGAGGGTCCGTCATTCCCGCCTTCGCGGGAATGACCGTGGACCGTCGCAGCCCGTGAGACCCCCCGCCAGCACGCTCGCTCCATCCACCCAGGAGCCAGCGCGATGAACCTGCCCAGAGACCTGCCCCGCCAGGACGCCGAGACAGCCGAACCCGGCCTCGAAGACCTGCTGCGCCATGCCGTCGCCATCGGCGCCGCCATCGTCGTGCTGCTGCCTGCCGCGCGTGGTTTCAGCGATACCCTTGGCTGGTTGCCGCTGTGGCTGCTGGCGATGCCGCTGAGCGCCTGGTGGGCGCTGCACCGCCTGCGCCGGTCGGCGCACGGAGAGGCCGCCGGGTCGCAGTCGCGAGTGCGCCGTCGCAGCGGCGAGCAAGCCCGGCGCCGGCGTTCGGCCAGCCCGCGCAGGAAGCATTCGCAGGCGGCCTGATCGGGCGTGCCCGCTGTGCTAGCGTTTGGCCCTTGATTGGCGGCCGTTGGCGCCGCCCCCAAGGAATCCCCCAACGTGTCCGAAGACCCCTACGCCTGGCTCGAGGAAGTCCAGGGCGAGCGAGCGCTGACCTGGGTCAGGCAGCACAACGCCCAGGCCGAAGCCGAGCTGACGACCACGCCGCATTTCAGGCAGCTCGAATCCGACATCCGCGCCATCCTCGATTCGGACGCCAAGATCCCGGGCGTGGAGAAGATCGGCGAGTACTACTACAACTTCTGGAAGGACCAGCAGCACGAGCGCGGCCTGTGGCGCCGCACCACGCTGGAGGAGTACCGCAAGGACAAGCCGGCGTGGGAAACCATCATCGACCTCGATGCGCTCAACAAGGCCGAGGGTGAGAACTGGGTCTGGCACGGCGCCGATTGCCTCAAGCCCCAGCGCCAGGGGGAAACGCCCGAGCGCTGCCTGATCGCGCTCTCGCGCGGCGGCGCCGACGCCAATGTCACCCGCGAGTTCGACCTGGCGACGAAGACGTGGGTCGAAGGCGGCTTCTTCCGCCCCGAGGCCAAGGGAGGCCTGCAGTGGATCGATCGCGACACCGTATATGTGTTCAGCGATTTCGGCGCGGGCTCGATGACCAGCTCCGGCTACCCGCGCATCGTCAAGGAATGGAAGCGCGGCACGCCGCTGGAGCAGGCGCGCCTGGTCTACGAAGGCCAGGTGAGCGACCTCTACATCGCCGCCACGCACGACCACACCCCGGGTTTCGCCCGCGACTTCGTCAGCCGCACGCTGGCCTTCTACAACGACGAACTCTTTCTGCGCGATGCCGACGGCAAGCTGCGCATGGTGGAGGCGCCGAATTCGGCCAGCAAGTCGGTCCATCGCGACTGGCTGCTGCTGGAACTGCGCGACCCTTACAGCACGGGCGGCCAGACCTACGCCGCGGGCAGCCTGATCGCCACGCGTTTCGACGATTTCATGGCCGGCAAGCGCGATTTCACCGTGCTGTTCGCGCCGGGGGAAAGCACCTCGCTGGCCGGCTTCAACTGGACCCGCCATCACCTGGTGCTCAACGTCCTCGACGACGTCAAGAACCGCCTCAGCGTGCTCACCCCCGGCGACGATGGCGCCTGGAAGCACGGCGAGTTCATCGGGGCACCGGCCTTCGGCACGCTCGCCGTTTCCGCGGTCGATGAAGACGAGAGCGATGCCGTGTGGCTGACCGCCACCGACTACCTGACCCCGACCACGCTGTCGCTGGCGCAGGTGGGCGAGCGTCCGCAGGTGCTCAAGACCATGCCGGTGTTCTTCGACGGCTCCGGCGACCTGATCGAACAGCACTTCGCCACGTCGAAGGACGGCACCCGGGTGCCGTACTTCCTGGTGCGGCCGAAGGATCTGGAGCTCGACAGCAAGGCGCCGACCCTGCTGTACGGCTATGGCGGCTTCGAGATCTCGTTGACCCCGGCCTATTCGGGCAGCGTCGGCAAGGGCTGGCTGGAGAAGCGCGGCGTGTATGCCGTCGCCAACATCCGCGGCGGCGGCGAGTACGGGCCGCGCTGGCACCAGGCCGCGCTCAAGGCCAAGCGCCACAAGGCCTACGAGGACTTCGCCGCGGTCGCGCAGGACCTGGTCGCGCGCAGGATCACCTCGAAGCAGCACCTGGGCATTCAGGGCGGCAGCAACGGCGGCCTGCTCACCGGCAACATGCTGACTCAATACCCGGACCTGTTCGGCGCCGTCGTGGTGCAGGTGCCGCTGCTCGACATGAAGCGCTACAGCCACCTGCTGGCCGGTGCGTCGTGGATGGCCGAATACGGTGATCCCGACAGCGCCGACTGGGATTACATCCGCAGCTTCTCGCCGTATCACCTGTTCGATGCCGGGCGCGAGTACCCGCCGGTGATCTTCATGACCTCCACCCGCGACGACCGCGTCCATCCGGGCCATGCCCGCAAGATGGCGGCGAAGATGCTCGACGCGGGCAAGGACGTGCGTTACTACGAGAACATCGAAGGCGGCCACGGCGGTTCGGCCAACAATGCCCAGGCCGCGCACATGAGCGCGCTGGCGTTCACCTTTCTGTGGAATGAGTTGAGCAAGTGACGCCCCCGTTGTCCCGAGCGTAAACGGACCCAATCTATGAACCCGACCTCCCTCCTGCTTTCGGCCGTCCTGACCATGACCCTCTCCACCCCCACCATCGCCGCGACCGCCGCCACACCGCCAGACGCCACCAGGAAGCCGCACGTGGTCAAGGCGCCGTTCGGCGCGCAGCGCGACGACGAGTACTACTGGTTGCGCGACGACAAGCGCAAGAATCCGGAGATGCTGGCGTACCTCAATGCCGAGAACGCCTACGCCGACACCCTGATGGCGCCGCTCAAGCCGCTGGAGAACAAGCTGTACGAGGAAATTGTCAGCCGCATCAAGCAGGACGACAGCTCGGTGCCGTACCACGAGCGCGGTTTCTACTACTACAGCCGCTTCGAAACCGGCCAGGACTATCCGATCCATGCCCGCCGCAGCGGCAGCATGGACGCGCCCGAGCAGGTGCTGCTCGACGTCAACGCGATGGCCAAGGACAAGGACTACTTCAGCGTCGGCGACTGGGAAGTCAGCCAGGACAACCAGATCCTGGCCTGGGCCGATGACGCCGTCGGCCGCCGCCAGTACACGATCCGCTTCAAGAACCTCGCCACCGGCGAGGCCTATGCCGACGAGATCCCCGGCGTGTCGCCCAACATCGTCTGGGCCGACGACAACCGCACCCTGTTCTACGTCGAGAACGATCCGGAAACCCTGCTCACCGTGCGCGTGAAGAAGCACGTGCTCGGCACGCCGGCATCGAAGGACGTGCTGGTGTACGAGGAGAAGGACGACAGCTTCTACATGGGCATCGACCGCTCGCGAGACGACAAGTACATCTGCATCGGCGTCGAGAGCACGGTGTCGAGCGAGATGCGCTGCGCACCGGCCGCCAAGCCCGACCAGTTCGTCGTGCTGGCGCCGCGCGAACGCGACGTCGAGTACCAGGCCGACCATCTCGATGGCCGCTGGGTGATCCGTACCAATGCCCCGGGTGCGGATGGCAAGCCCGCCGCCAACTTCAAGCTGGTCACCGCGCCCAGCGATGCGACCTCGCGCAAGCAGTGGAAGGACTGGGTGCCGCATCGCGACGATGTCTTCGTCGAGGGCTTCGAGCTGTTCGACGGCTTCACCGCCGTGGCCGAGCGTTCCGACGGCCTCGAGCGCCTGCGCCTGCTCAAGAAGGACGGCAAGGAAGAGTTCGTGAAAGCCGACGAGCCGGCCTACGCGATGGGCCTGTCGGTCAACTCCGAGCACGACACGCCGTGGCTGCGCTACAGCTACACCTCGCTGACCACCCCGGGCACCACGTACGAAGTCAACGTCGAAACCGGTGAGCGCAAACTGCTCAAGCGCGATCCGGTGCTCGGCTACGACCCGGAGAAGTACGTCACCGAGCGCGTCTGGGCGACCGCTCGCGACGGTGTCAAGGTGCCGGTGTCGCTGGTCTACAGGAAGGGCTTCGAGAAGAACGGCAAGGCGGCGATGCTGCAGTACGCCTATGGCAGCTACGGCAGCTCGACCGACCCGCGCTTCAACGGCCCGGTGGTGAGCCTGCTCGACCGCGGCATGGTCTATGCGATCGCGCACATCCGCGGCGGCCAGGAAATGGGCCGCAAGTGGTACGACGAAGGCAAGCTGTTCCACAAGAAGAACACCTTCACCGACTTCATCGACGTCACCGACGACCTGGTCAAGCAGGGCTATGCAGCCAAGGACCGCGTCGCCGCCTACGGCGGCAGCGCCGGCGGCCTGCTGATGGGCGCGATCGGCAACATGGCCCCGGAACGCTACCGCGTGATCCTGTCGCAGGTGCCATTCGTCGACGTGGTCACCACCATGCTCGACCCGACCATCCCGCTGACCACCAACGAATACGACGAGTGGGGCAACCCGGAAAAGAAGGAGTACTACGACTACATGCTGTCGTACTCGCCGTACGACAACCTCACGGCCCAGGCCTATCCGGCGATGTTCGTCGGCACCGGCCTGTGGGACTCGCAGGTGCAGTACTGGGAGCCGGCGAAGTACATCGCGCGCCTGCGCGACCTCGACGCCGGCAAGCAGCCGATCGTGTTCCGCACCAACATGGACGCCGGCCACGGTGGCAAGTCGGGCCGCTTCCGCCGCTACCGCGAGCTGTCGGAGATGTACGCGTTCATGCTCGACCAGCTCGGCCTGGCGGGCACCACCCAGCAATAACCGTCACCGTCATCCCCGCGCAGGCGGGGATCCATGGACGTTGCTCTTCCGGGCGCCCATCGCGTCCATGGATTCCCGCCGGCGCGGGAATGACGGACAGAAATCCCCATGTCCAGACCTTCCCCCAACCCTTCCACGCCCCCCAGCCGCTGGCGCTGGGCCTGGTGGCTGCTGGCTTATGCCAGCCTGGGCCTGGGCGTGATCGGCATAGTCGTACCCGGCCTGCCGACCGTGCCGTTCGTGCTGCTGTCTGCGTTCGCCGCCGCGCGCGGTTCGCAGCGGCTGCACGACAAGCTGCTGGCGCACCCGCAGTTCGGGCCGATGATCCGCGACTGGCAGGCGCACGGCGCGGTCAGCCGCCGCGCCAAATGGCTGGCGGTGACGATGATGTCGGCCTGTGCGGTGATCATGTTCCTGACCGCACCGCGCTGGTGGATGGCGGCGACCGGGGCGGCCATCATGACGGTCGTCGCACTCTGGCTGTGGGCGCGGCCGGAGCCCCCGCCGCCCCCGCGATGACAGCCCGGCCCGGCCACGTCGAATCGTTCATCGCCGCGGGCTACACTGCGGCCATGAACGCACGTCCTGCCGCACGACTGATCCTCATCGCGCTGTCCCTGGTCGCGCTGCCGCTGGCCCTGGCCAGCTGTGGCAACAAGGGCCCGCTGATCCTGCCGCCCAAGTCGATCCCGGTCGACCCGTCGACCCTGCCGCCGCGGCAGCCGGTCGACGCGCCCGCACCGGCCACCGAAGCGCCGGCCAACCAGGTCCCGGCCACGGACGCCGAGGACATCGACGGCAAGAAGAAGGACACCGCCGTACCGACCCCCGTTCCCGCGCCGGCCGGCAATGGCAATGGCTGAGCCAGTGCACCCGCGCAAGCCGGTGCGGTTCAGCAAGATGCAGGGCGCCGGCAACGACTTCGTCGTGCTGGATCTTCGGCAAGACGACCTGCGCGGCACTTCGCCGGCACCCGATGCGGACCTGTGCAGGTCACTGGCCGACCGCCACTTCGGTGTCGGTTGCGACCAGATCCTCACCGTCGAGGATGCGCACGGCAGCGATGCCGTCGCCCGTTACCGCATCTGGAACGCCGACGGCTCGTCCTCGCAGCAGTGCGGCAACGGCGCGCGCTGCATTGCCGCCTGGCTGGTGCGCGACGCGCAGGCACGCGGCAAGGCGCTGCCTGCCGACTTCCTGCTCGACAGTCCGGTCGGCACGCACGCGGTGACGCAGCTCGGCGAAGGCCGCTACCGGATCGTCATGGGCACGCCGCGCTTCGCCCCGGCGAGCATCCCGCTGCACGGCTTTGCCGGTGCGCAGGACGAGTACGTCGTCGAGCAGAACGATTCGGTGTTCACCTTCGGCGCGGTGTCGATGGGCAACCCGCACGCGGTGATCGAGGTCGAGAATGTCCAGGCCGCACCGGTCGAAACCGTTGCGCCGGTATTGCAGTCGCATGCCGCGTTTCCGGAATCGGTCAACGTCGGTTTCGCCCAGGTCGAGTCGCGCAAGCGCATCCGCCTGCGCGTGTACGAGCGCGGCGTCGGCGAAACTCTGGCCTGCGGCAGTGGCGCCTGTGCCGCGGCGGCAGTGCTGATGCGCCGTGGCCGTGTCGATCGCGACGTCACCGTGGCCCTGCCGGGTGGCGAGCTGCAGATTTCCTGGCCGGCCGACGACGTGCCGCTGACGATGTCCGGGCCGACCGCATTCGTGTTCGAAGGGGAGTGGAACCAATGAACGAGACCCAGGAAAAGTTGGGCGCGCACGAAGTGGCAGCCTGGCTGCGCCGGCATCCGCGTTTCCTGCAGCAGTTCCCCGACCTGGCAGTGACCCTGGTGGTGCCGCGCGAGGAAGGCTCGGCGGCGTCGCTGGCCAGCTACCAGCTGGAAGTGCTGCGCGACAAGAACCGCGAACTGTCGCGGCGCCTGCAGGAGCTGTTCGGCAACGCCCAGGAGAACGAGCGCCTGTCGGTGCGCACGCACCAGCTCACGCTGGCGCTGATGCGCCAGGGCAGCGCAGCCGACACGCTGCGGGCGATGGCGGCGAGCCTGGCCGAAGACTTCAACGGCGACCTGGTGCGGCTGGTGATGTTCAAACCGGTTGACGGCGTCGGCGACGTCGATTGGCTGCAGGTCGTCGCGCAGGACGACGCGCGCCTGCAACCGTTCCGCGATTGCCTCGGCGACGGCGAACCGCTGTGCGGCCGCCTGCAGCCGGAGAAGCATGCATTGCTCTACGGCATGCGTGCCGAGGAAGTGCAGTCGACTGCGTTGCTGCCGCTGCCGGGCGTGGGCATGGTCGCCGTCGGCAGCCGCGATGCGAACCGCTTCTTCCCCGGCATGGGCACGCTGTTCCTGCGGATGATGGGCGAGTCGCTGGTGACGGCGCTGAAGCGCTTCGACTGACGATGAAAGCAATGCGCCCCGCGTTTCTCCTTCCCTTTCGCGCAGCGAAGGGGAGGGCCGGGGAGGGGTGCTCCTGCGCATGAGCACGACAAAGCCCAACGTGCAGCCTGCTGCGCCCGACCCCACCGTCGAGCAATACCTCGCCCACCTCCAGGTCGAGCGGCGCATGTCCGCGCACACGCTCGATGCCTACCGGCGTGACCTGCTGGCGCTGGCGCAATGGGCGCAATCGCAATCGACCGACGTTACCGCGCTGCATGCCGAGCAGGTGCGCGCATTCGTCGCTTCCGAACATCGCCGCGGCCTGTCGCCAAAGAGCCTGCAACGACGGCTGTCGGCCTGCCGAAGTTTCTTCGCCTGGCTGGTCCGCCAGGGCCGCCTGAGCGCGAGTCCCGCCGCGGCGATCCGTTCACCGAAAGCACCGCGCAAGCTGCCGCAGGTGCTCGACCCCGACGAGGCCAAGGCGCTGGTGGAAGTGCCCACCGACGCGCCGCTGGGCCTGCGCGATCGCGCGTTGCTCGAACTGTTCTATTCCTCCGGTCTGCGCCTGTCGGAACTGTGCGGCCTGCGCTGGCGCGACATCGACCTGGCCGATGCGCTGGTGAATGTGCTGGGCAAGGGAAGCAAACAGCGCAGCGTGCCGGTGGGCCGGCATGCGCGCGCGGCGCTGCAGGAGTGGCGGGGATCCACCGGCGCTGCGAACGATGCGCCGGTGTTTCCCGGACGCGGCGGCGGCCCGATCACCCCGCGCGCGGTGCAGCTGCGCCTGCGTCAGCTGGCGCAGCGGCAGGGGCTGTTCAAGCGCGTGCATCCGCATCTGCTGCGGCATTCGTTTGCCAGCCACATCCTGGAATCGTCCGGCGACCTGCGTGGCGTTCAGGAGCTGCTCGGCCACGCCGACATCGCCACCACGCAGATCTATACGCACCTGGATTACCAGCACCTGGCGAAGGTCTACGACGCAGCGCACCCGCGGGCGAAGCGGAAGCCTTAAGGCATTCCCCTCTCCCTCGGCGCCTGCGGCGGCCTGTCCTTGAAAAGCCGCACCGCCCGACCCCATCTCGTTCCGGTCCCCCCCGGAGGTCCCCATGGACCCGAGCCAGAATCCCAACGTCTTCCACGCCACCACCATCGTCTCGGTGCGTCGCGATGGCCGCGTCGCCGTCGCCGGCGATGGCCAGGTCACCCTCGGCCACACCGTGATGAAGGCCAATGCCCGCAAGGTCCGCCGCCTCGGCCGCGATAGCCAGGTGCTGGCCGGTTTCGCCGGCGCCGCCGCCGACGCCTTCACCCTGTTCGAACTGTTCGAAGCCAAGCTCGAGAAGCACGGCCAGCTCGCACGCGCCGCGGTCGAGCTGGCCAAGGACTGGCGCACCGAGCGCCGCCTGGGCAAGCTCGAAGCGCTGCTCGCCGTGGCCGATCGCGACACCTCGCTGATCATCAGCGGCACCGGCGACGTGATCGAGCCGGAGGACGGCATCATCGCCATTGGCTCGGGCGGCATGTACGCCTTGTCGGCCGCGCGCGCGCTGATCGCCCACACCCAGCTCGACGCCCGCACGATTGCCACCGAGGCGATCAACATCGCCGGCGACGTGTGCATCTATACCAATCGCAACGTTGTCGTCGAAGAGCTGTAAACCCATGCCCATCAAGCCCGATACCAGCCACGCCACCATGACTCCGCGCGAGATCGTGCAGGAGCTCGACCGCCACATCGTCGGCCAGCACGCGGCCAAGCGCGCGGTCGCCATTGCCCTGCGCAACCGCTGGCGGCGCATGCAGCTCGACGACGAGCTGCGCAACGAAGTCATGCCGAAGAACATCCTGATGATCGGCCCCACCGGCGTCGGCAAGACCGAGATCGCGCGGCGACTGGCCACGCTCGCCAACGCGCCGTTCGTGAAGGTCGAAGCGACGCGCTTCACCGAAGTCGGCTACGTCGGCAAGGACGTCGAGCAGATCATCCGCGACCTCGCCGACACGGCGGTCAAGCTCTACCGCGAGCAGGCCAAGCAGAAGGTCCGCACCCAGGCCGAGGAACGCGCCGAGGAGCGCATCCTCGACGCGCTGCTGCCGCGTCGCGCCGGTGCCGCCAGTTCCGCATTCGGATTCAACGCCGCCGAAGCGGCCAGGGACGAGCCGTCGTCGCAGGACAACGAGACCCGCGCCAAGCTGCGCAAGCAGCTGCGTGCGGGCGCCCTCGACGACCGCGAGATCGAGATCGAAACCGCGGTCAACGTCGGTGTCGACATCATGGCGCCGCCGGGCATGGAGGAAATGGGCCAGCAGCTGCGGCAGATGTTCTCGCAGGTCGCCGGTGCCAAGACCCACAAGAAGACCATGGCGATCCGCACCGCCCGTGCACAGCTGACCGAGGACGAGGCCGGCAAGCTCGTCAACGAGGACGATGTGCGCGAGGCCGCGATCGAAGCCTGCGAACAGCATGGCATCGTCTTTATCGACGAGATCGACAAGGTCGCCAAGCGGGGAGAATCCGGCATGACCGGCGGCGATGTGAGCCGCGAAGGCGTGCAGCGCGACCTGTTGCCGCTGGTCGAAGGGTCGACCGTGAGCACCAAGTACGGCCCGGTCAAGACCGACCACATCCTGTTCATTGCTTCCGGCGCGTTCCACCTGGCCAAGCCGAGCGATCTGATTCCGGAGCTGCAGGGCCGTTTCCCGATCCGCGTCGAACTGACCGCGCTGAGCAAGGACGACTTCGTCCGCATCCTGACCGAACCCAAGGCGGCGCTGGTGACGCAGTACGTGGAGCTGCTCAAGACCGAGGGCGTGGCGGTGCAGTTCGGCGCCGATGCGGTGGATCGCCTGGCCGAGATCGCGGCACTGGTGAACGAGCGCCAGGAGAACATCGGCGCGCGGCGCCTGCATACGGTGCTGGAGCGGTTGCTCGATACGTTGAGCTACGAGGCGCCGGACCGTGGCGGGCAGGCGATCACGATCGACCGCGCTTACGTGGACTCGCACCTGGGCGAGCTGGTGAAGGATCCGGATCTGAGCCGGTACATCCTGTGACATGAGCCCCTCTCCCGCTGCGCGGGAGAGGGTTGGGGTGAGGGCAGCAGCGCCCTCATCCGGTCCTTCGGACCACCTTCTCCCGCGAGGGGGAGAAGGGCACAGCGCTAGCGCGCCTCCACCGTCACCCCGGTCTTCACCGAATTGGCGATGAAACAATTGCGATGCGCCGACTCGTGCAATTTCGTCAGCGCCTCCGCATCCGGCCCCTTGCCGGCCGCAAACACGATCCGCGGCCGCAGCACGACGCGCGTCACCGCCAGCCGGCCTTCGCCGTTCTTTTCCAGCGTGCCGACGGCTTCATCGTGGTAGTCGTCGACCACCCAACCCTTCTTCACCGCGATCGCCAGCAGCGTCAGCATGTGGCATGACGACAGCGCCGCGACCAGGGCTTCTTCCGGATCCACGCCTTGCGGGCTGCCAAGGTATTCCGGTGCGGCCGAGCCGGTGATGCGCTGGCCACCGTCGAATGCCCATTCGTGGTCGCGCGGATAGCCTTCATTGCCGAACGGCTGGTCGTTGCGCAGCCAGTGGATCGAAGCACGATGCTCGGACATGGACGGCTCCGGTCTGGGGGGAGCCGTCACGATGCCATGGCCGTGGTTACTTCGCGACCGCGGTGGAGGCCGCCCTGGCCTTGCGCTGGCGGGTGTCTTCCAGCAGCTGGTCGCGCGCCGCCACCTGCAGCTCGTCGATGCTGACCGCATCGGGCGACTTGCCCAGGCGCGTGGTCAGGTCGGCGACGACGCGCTTGTTGGCATAGGTATGCGGCGAGCTCATGTCGTCGCTCTGCGCGGTGATCATCCAGCCCAGGCGCTTGGCGCTGACCTCGCGACCCTGTGCCAGTTCGACCAGCTTGGCGCGATATTCCAACTCCCACGGGGCCAGGCCCGGGAATGCGTTCTGGTCGGCGAAGTGCTGGGTTTCGTGGCCGAGGAAGACGACCCGGAACGCTTCGCTGTCGAGGCCTTCGGTGTAGCTGGGCACGACCGCGAACAGCGCCTTGTCGGTTGCCCAGCCGCCGGCCGAGCCGCGTTCGCAGCGGCCGTAGGCGGTCCAGCCGCGGCTGGCGAAATCATCGAGCAGTTCGACCTGGACCTTGTACGGACCATCGGGCAACTGGACATCGAACATGCGAGTGTCCTGCTTGCGCCAGACCATCAGCTCGCGCAGCGGCGGAGTGCGGCCGAGCTGGGCGTGATAGCCGTGCTGCTCCAGCTGGGCCTGCAGGAACGGTTCGATCTCGTCCATGCTGGTGGCCTTGGCCGCGCGCGCACCCAGGCGCTTGTGCAGCTTGGCCAGCAGCGCCGCTTCCTGCGCGTCGCGCTGTGCCGGCGCCGCCATCGAACGCCACCAGTAATCCTGGTAGTCGTCGAGCACGCCGCGCAGGTAGGGATCGTCGATGCCGGCCGTGGTCAGCACCGGCTTCTTCGCCTGGTACTGCCCGAGCATGCAGGCGCGGTAGTCCGCGTCCTTGCCGAGGAACCCGGCGGCAGGCGCCGCTTCCAGCGCCGCCAGGGCACGGGCGCTGTCGCCTTGCAGGATGCCATTGGTGGATTCGGCAATCGCGGCGATCGCGGTCTTGCTGCTGGCCGGCGCGTCGGCGGCGGTGGCCGGGAGGGCCGCGGCGAGGGCCACGGTCAGCGCGGCCGAAGTCAGGAAAGAAGTGAGCGTCATCTGGGGCTTCCATTCGGGGGTGGCGGTCGCAGTGCCGCCTTCACCCCTATTGCAGCCGAAGGACGGCCGAGCGGTCTTGAACGGATTTGATCTGTCCGCGCAGCCGCCCCGGGGTGGTGCCGGTGGCCAGCCGCAGGGTCCGGTTCAGATGGCTCTGGTCGCTGAAGCCGGCGGCCGCGGCGACTTCCGCCAGCGGGGCCTCGCCGCCGAGCAGGGCCAGCGCCTGGCGGCAGCGCAGCTCGCGCCGCAGCAGCTGCGGCGGCATCCCGTGCGAACGCAGGAAGCTGCGCGAAGCATGGGCGAGCGATACCCCGGCACGGCGCGCCAGCACCGACACCGGCAGGTCGCCGTGCTCGAGCTCGTGCAGGAATGCCGGCTGCCAGTCGTGCAGCGCGGGCGCCTGTGCCGGCGTGCAGGCCCGCAGCAGGTCATCGAGATGATGATGTGCGCGGGCGAACACCGCGCCCGCCTCGACCAGGTCGGCTACCCGCAGCACGCGCAACGCCAGCCCGCCGGCGCCGACGGCGAAGTCGCCGCCCAGTTCGAGGTTGATCACCTTGGCGCCGGTGCGGCCGAAGCGGTTGCCGTGGGCATGCCAGCGCGGATGCAGCACCAGCGTGCCCGGCGTGCATTCCACCGGGCCATCGGCGCTGGCTTCGACATGGCTGCCATCGAGCACCAGCGCGGCGTACGCGCCGTCGTGGCGATGCGTGCGCAGCGTGTCGCCGGCGCCGTGGCGGGTTTCGTACTCGTGGGCGGGCATGGCGGCATCCTGCGCGATGGCGGCGGCGGGGGCATCGGACGGAAGTCACGAATGCCGCCGGGTCAATCCTCGCCGATGTCCTCGTTCCACACCTCGGGGTGCCCGGCGATGTACTCGCCGAGCATGTCGATGCATTCGCCGTCGTTGAGGTCGACCACCTCGACGCCGTTCTCGCGCAGCCAGTCGATGCCGCCGCGGAAGTTCACCGATTCGCCGACCACCACCGTGCCGATGTTGAACTGCCGCACCAGGCCGCTGCAGTACCAGCACGGCGCCAGCGTGGTGACCATGATGGTGTCGCGGTAGCGGCGCTGGCGCCCGGCCTTGCGGAAGGCGTCGGTTTCGCCGTGCACAGACGGATCGCCTTCCTGGATGCGGCGGTTGTGGCCGCAGCCGAGCAGGCTGCCATTGCGGTGGTAAAGCGCCGCGCCAATCGGGATGCCGCCCTCGGCCAGGCCCTGGCGGGCCTCGGCGACGGCGGCGGCGAGCAGCGCGCGGTAGTCGGGCGTGGTGATCATGCGGGCACCTGTGCGGTTCGGCCGCAGTCTGCCGCGATCGCGATGCCACGTCGATAGCGCGGCTCAGCCGTGGGCGCGGCGCAGCATGTCGACGTGGGGGATGCCGTCGTCGAGGTAGGGTTCCGATGACGGCACGAAGCCGTGCCTGCCGTAGAACGCCTGCAGGTGCGCCTGCGCGCCAATCTGGATGTCGGCGCCGGGCCAGCGCGCCTGGATCTGTTGCAGCGCGGCATGCAGCATCGGCTCGCCGAGTCCGCGGCCGCGATGGGCCGGCGCGGTCAGGACGCGGCCGAAGCTGACCTGCGGATAGCTCAGGCCCGCCGGCAGGATCCGCAGGTAGGCCGCCAGCTCGCCGTTGTCGGCGTAGCCGAGCAGGTGGACCGCGTCCGGGTGGCGGTCCTTGCCGTCGGGGTCCAGATAGACGCAGTTCTGCTCGATCACGAACACTTCCGAGCGCAGCTTCAGCAACGCATACAGGGTGTCGATGTCGAGCTCGCGAAAGTGCCGGGCCTGCCAGTGGATCGTCGGGTGGTCGCTCATGTCGACATGATGCCAGCGGCGACGCGCGCGGTCCTCACGCGCTGAGCCGTCGCGCGCTCAATTGTCACGCGCTCAATTGCCACGTGCTCAATTGCCACGCTGCGCCGACGTATCGATGTCGACCACCACCGACATGCCCGGCCGCAACCGCGCGGCCGCTTCCTGGCCGCGGTCGATGGACACCTTGACCGGGATTCGCTGGGCGATCTTGACGAAGTTGCCGGTGGCGTTGTCGGCCGGCAGCACGCTGAACTCCGAACCTGCCGCGGGCGAAATCTCCAGCACGCGGCCGGTCAGGCGCTGCCCGCCGAGCGCATCGACGCTGAAGCGCGCCGGCTGGCCGATGCGCATGTGCTGCATCTGCGTTTCCTTGTAGTTCGCCACCACCCACAGGATGCCCGGCACCAGCGCCATCAACTGCGTGCCGTTGGTGACGTAGGCGCCCTGGCGAACCGTGACCTGGCCGAGCTGGCCGTCGCGCGGCGCGTCGATGCGGGTGTGGTCGAGGTTGATCTGGGCCAGCTTGACCGCGGCTTCGGCGCCGGCCACCGCCGCCTCCAGCGCGGCGCGGTTGACGCTGACGCTGCGCACGCTCTGTTCGGCCGCCTCCACCGCCGCGCGCGACTGGCTCAGCCCGGCCACCGCCTGGGCGTTGGCGGCGTAGGCGTTGTCGAGGTCCTGCGCCGACAGCAGTTGCTGGCCGGCCAGGCTGTCGGTGCGCCGCAGCGTCGCCGCGGTGCGGACATGCACGGCATTGTTGCTGGCGACCGTCGCGCGGGTCTGCGCCACGTTGGCCTGCGCGCTGCGTAACTGCTGCGTCCAGTTGGCGAGATTTGCCCGCGCCGCCTGCAACTGCGCACTGGCCTGGTCGACCTGCTGCCGGTACAGGCGGTCGTCGATCTGCACCAGCAGTTCGCCCTTGCGCACGTGCTGGAAATCGCGCACCGGCACATGTGTGACGTAGCCGCTCACCTGCGGGCTGATCACGGTGACCAGGCCACGTACGTAGGCGTTCTCGGTGCTCTGCACCGGCGTGCGGAACGGTGGCAGGTGCCAGGCATAGAGCACCACCAGTGCGCCACCGATCGCCACCGCGGCAAAGGCCGCGATCTGCCAGCGCGGGCGCGGCGGCAACGTGGGCGGCGCGGCCGGCGCCGGTTGCGGCGGCGCGGTGGCGGGTGTGGGCGCGGACGGAGGCGGCGGAGGCGAGGGTGTGCTCATGGCGTCGATGCCGCGGTTGCGTGGGCGGCCGCAAGGCGTTCGCGTCGGGCCTGCAGGCGCGCCCGGGTCGCGACGATGGTCAGCCAGATCATGGTCATCAGCGCGAGGGCGGCGATGGCGAAGTAGACATCGTTATAGGCAAGCACATTGGCTTCGCGTGAAGCCGCCACGCCCAGCTCGCGCACGCCCAGGGCGCTGCGCAGGGCCGGGTCGGTGACGGTCTGCCCGTAGGTGCCGGCGCCGGACTGGATGCGCGCGGCCACCTGCGGGTCGAGCAGGGTCAGGTTCTGCACCAGCTGGCTGGAGTGGAACTTCTCGCGCATCACCTGGAACGTGCCCAGGAACGCCGAACCGAACAGCGCGCCGACGTTCTGGGTGATGCTGAACATCACGAAGAAACTGATCAGGTTGCGCGGCTGCGCGATCACGCTGCCGACGCCGGCGATCAGCGCCGGTGCGAGGAAGTAGGTGCTGCCAAATCCGATCAGGAACTGGCTGACCATCAGCTGCGGTGGCCGCGTGAGGTTGTTGGAATAGGCATCCATCAGCGCGCCGATCATGATGCAGGTCAATGCGATCAGCGCCGGCACGCGGGTCAGCACGGGCTTGACCGTCATCGCGCTGGTGGCGATGCCGATCAGGCAGCCCAGCAACACCACGGTGAACAAGCCGCGCATCTGCTCGTTGGTCAGGCCCATCGCCTGCAGGAAGCCGACCGCGCCGACGCTCTGCTCCGACAACGCCATCCGCAGCAGGATGATCGCGATGCCCAGGCGCAGCATCAGGCCGCTGCTGAGCCAGCGCGTGTTGATCAGCGGGTTGGCGCGGAAGTGCTCCACAGCGATGCCGGCCACCACCAGCACGATGGATCCGGCCAGGCACCAGCCGATCCACGGCGCCTCCCGCCACCACACGGTCCTCCCCAGCGACAGCACCGCGCAGAGCAGGGCCATGCCGACCGACAGCAGGGTGATGGACAGCGCGTCGAGCCGTTCGAAGACCTTGTAGCGGTCGCCGGGCGGCAGTCGCAACAGCAGCACCGCGCCCAGCGACAGCAACGCCAGGCCGAGTTCGAACAGATACAGGCCGCGCCACTCGCCGAATTCGAGCAGGTCCGGCGAGATCACCCGCGCGATCGGCGCGCCGATCTGGCTCAGGCCGATGCCGATCGCCAATGCGCGAAGCCGATGCTGCGCCGGCAGCGCCTGGATCATGTAGAAGATGCCCAGCGTGGTCAGCGCCGCGCCGACGATGCCGTGCGCGGCGCGCACCGCGATTGCCGAGCCCAGGCCGTGCACGAACAGGTGTCCGAACGTCACCAGCGCATACAGCACCAGGCTGATCTCGGTGAACAGCCGCAGGCCGTACTGCTGGCGGAACTTGATCAGGATGAGGTTGGCCGAGACGTTGGTCATCACGTACGCGGCCGGCAGCCATGCGATCTCCACCGCGGTCACGCCGAGCGAGCCCTGCAACTGCAGCTGGTTGGTGACGACCATGGCGTTGCCCAGGCTGCCGGTGATGGCGACCAGCGCGCCGACCAGCCCGAACGACCAGCGCAGCCAGGTCGGGTGCAGCGGGGTCGAGGGCGAGCCCGGAAACTGCGGCCGCTCGTGCGGCAGCCATTCCCGGGGCGCAACCTGGCTCATCGCGGTTCTCCCTCCAGGCTTGGGTCGGGGCCGGGGCCGGGCGCTGGGGCGACCCCGGAATTGCACGTTGATGCGATAATCGCCAGATGAGCCATTCCAGCCCAGAAAAGCCCGGCGACAAGCCCGGCACCACCCACTTCGGCTTCCGCGACGTTCCCACCGGCGAGAAGCAGAAGCTGGTCGGCCAGGTGTTCTCCTCGGTCGCCAGCAAGTACGACCTGATGAACGACCTTATGTCGCTGGGCGTGCACCGCGTGTGGAAGCGCTATTTCGTCGGCACCGCCCAGGTCAAGCGCGGCGACCGCGTGCTCGACCTGGCCGGCGGCACCGGCGACATCGCCCTGCTGCTGCGCGACCGCGTCGGCGATGCCGGCAGCATCGTGCTGGGCGACATCAACGGCGAGATGCTGCGCGTCGGCCGCGACCGCATGACCGACATGGGCAAGGTCGCCGGCTTCGAATACGTGCAGATGAATGCCGAGAAGCTGCCGTTCCCCGACGCTACCTTCGACCTGGTCACGATCGCCTTCGGCCTGCGCAACGTCACCGACAAGGACGCGGCGCTGCGGGAGATGCAGCGCGTGCTGAAGGTTGGCGGCCAGGCGCGCGTGCTGGAGTTCTCGGAAGTGAAGGCCGACTGGTTCAAGCCGATCTACGACTTCCATTCGTTCAAGGTGCTCCCGCAGCTGGGCAAGCTGTTCGCCAACGATTCCGACAGCTACCAGTACCTGGCCGAGAGCATCCGCAAGCATCCGCCGCAGGATCAGCTGAAGGCGATGATGGTCGACGCCGGATTCGCGCGCTGCGACTACCGCAACCTCTCGGGCGGCATCGTCGCGATCCACACCGGCTACAAGGTCTGAGCCCTCGTCCGGGCGACCACCGGGACCGGGGCCATGGCCCACCGGTTCCGTCATTCCCGCAAGGGCGGGAACCCTTGATTTTCGGGAAGGTCCAATGGATCCCGGCGTCCGCCGGGACGACGGTCAGGGCGGCTGACGGTCCCCCGAACGGGCCTCGCCGCAGCCGTGCCCGCGGTCCGGCGAGGCGCTAAACTCGGCCGATCACCCTGTCCGCCGTGGCCCTCATGCGTTATTCGATCCTGTCCCTCTGCCTCGTTGCCGCCCTTGCCGCCGGTTGCTCGCGCGATGCCGCGCCGCCGGCCGCCACCGCTTCCAGGGAGGCCGCCGCAGTGGCCGCATCCGACCAGAAGACCGCTGCCGTCGTCGACGAGTTCTCCTATTCCGAGCCGTCCAAGGTACGCATCGACGACCTCGCCCTGATGCTGCAGGTCGACTTCGACAAGAAGGAACTCGGCGGCAGCGCGACCTACACGCTGGACTGGACCGACCTGAAGGCGACGCAGCTGGTCCTCGACACGCGCGACATCGCCATCGAGAAGATCGTCGGCGAGCGCGCCGACGGCAAGTGGGACGACCTGACCTGGAAGGTCGGCGACAAGGACAAGATCCTCGGCAGCAAGCTGGTGATCGAATCGCCCTCGCGCAACAAGCGCATCCGCGTCAGTTATCACACCTCGCCCAACGCCTCCGGCCTGCAGTGGCTGACGCCGGCGATGACCGAGGGCAAGAAGACGCCCTTCATGTTCAGCCAGTCGCAGCAGATCCACGCGCGTTCGTGGGTGCCGCTGCAGGACACGCCGCAGGTGCGCTTCACCTACACCGCGCACGTGACCTCGCCCAAGGACGCGATGGTGCTGATGAGCGCCGACAACGACCCGAAGGCGGCGCGTGATGGCGACTACACCTTCACCATGCCGCAGAAGATCCCGTCGTACCTGCTGGCGATCGCCGCCGGCGACCTGGTGTTCCAGCCGATCAGCGGCCGTGCCGGCGTGTGGGCGGAACCGGCGATGGTGAAGAAGGCGGCGAAGGAATTCGACGACACCGAGAAGATGATGCAGACGGCCGAGCGCCTGTACGGGCCGTACCGCTGGGAGCGTTACGACATCCTCGTGCTGCCGCCGTCGTTCCCGTATGGCGGCATGGAAAACCCGCGCATGACCTTCGCCACGCCGACCGTGATCGTCGGCGACAAGTCGCTGGTGTCGCTGGTCGCGCATGAGCTGGCGCACAGCTGGTCGGGCAACCTGGTGACGTTCTCCACGCCCAAGGACAGCTGGCTCAACGAAGGCTTCACCAGCTACGTCGAGAACCGCATCGTCGAGGATCTGTACGGCAAGCCGGCCGCCGACATGGAGAAGGTGATCGCGCGCAACGAGCTCGCCGCCGAGTACAAGGAGATCGATCCGAAGCTGCAGGTGCTGGCACAGCGCCCGGGCACGGTGAGCAATCCCGATGACTCCAGCAGTTCGACCGTGTACACCAAGGGCGCGTGGTTCCTGCAGTTCCTCGAGGAGCGTTACGGCCGCGAGGCATTCGATCCCTTCCTGAAGGGCTACTTCGACCACTTCGCCTTCCAGAGCATCCCGACCACCACGTTCATCGAATACGCCAAGGCCAACCTGCTCGCCAAGTACCCGGGCAAGGTCAGCGAGGCCGAGCTCGACGAGTGGATCTACCAGCCGGGCGTGCCGGCCGATGCACCCAAGACCGTGTCGCCGCGCTTCGACGCCGTCGATGCCGCGCGCAAGGCATGGCTCGACGCCGGCACGCTGCCGGCAAAAGACGCGACCGCGAAGTGGAGCACGCAGGAGTGGGAGCACTTCCTCGACGGCATGCCGCCCACGCTCAAGCCGGAACAGCTGGCCGCGCTCGACGCCAGCTACCACTTCACTGGCACGCCGAACGGCGAGATTGCGCAGCGCTGGTATCCGCTTGCCGTGCGCAGCGGCTACGCGCAGGCCAATGACGCCATCGCTGCATTCCTGGAGCGCATCGGCCGCCGCAAGCTGATCATGCCGACCTACAACGAGCTGGTGAAGACGCCTGCGGGCCTGAAGCTGGCCCAGGACACCTTCGCCAGGGCGCGCCCGGGCTACCACCCGATCACTACCGAATCGGTGGAGGCGGCGATCGCCAAGGCGCAGTCGGCTTCGGCCAAGCAGTAATCGCTCTGCTCCCTCCCCTGCATGCAGGGGAGGGTTGGGGAAGCATCGAGGACCACACGTGCCACCACGCAGGCCGCGCACCCTCACCATTGTCCTGCTCGCATCGCTGGTGCTCGTCGCCGCGATTGCCGCCATTGCCCTGTGGCGCGATCCCTACACGGTGGTTCGCGCCGACTTCGCGCGTCAACGCCTGGCCGCGGGCCTGTCGCGGCAAAGCGTCCGGGTCGACGATCATCTCTGGGTCTACGCCTACAGCGATGATGCCCCGAAGGACGCGCCGACGCTGGTGATGCTGCACGGCTTCACCGGCAGCAAGGAAAACTGGTACCCGGTGGCGCGGCGTCTGCGCGGACACTACCGCCTGCTGATTCCGGACCTGCCGGGCTGGGGCGAGAGCCAGCGCGTTCCCGGCGCCGACTATGGCTTCCTCGCCCAGAGCGAGCGCGTCGACCATTTCATCAGGCAGGTCGCCGCCGACCCGCGCGGCGTCGTGTTGCTCGGTCATTCGATGGGTGGTGGCATCGCCGCACTCGTCGCCGCCCGCCATCCGCAGGAGGTCGCGCGCGTCGGCCTGATCGACGCCGCGGGCGTGCGCTTTGCCGACAACCGCTTCGGCGCGCGCGTGCTGGCGGGGCAGAACCCGTTCGGCGTCGAGGACGAAGCCTCGCTCAAGCGCTATCTCGATACCGTGTTCCATGACCCCGGCGCGCGGCCGTGGATTCCGTGGCCGGCCGATCGCATCTACATCAATCGCCGCCGTGGCGATGCCGCGTTCGAGCAGCAGGTGCTCACGCGCATTGGCCGCGGCGACGAAAGCTTCCTGCCTGGCCAGGCCGCTGCCGACATCCGCCAGCCGGCGCTGCTGCTGTGGTGCCGTCAGGATGCGGTGATCGATTCCAGCGCGCTGGCGCTGTACGCGCAGCAGATTCCGCACGCCAACCGCGTACTTCTAGATAACTGCGGCCATATGTCATTGGTCGAGCAACCCGACATGGTCGCGCAGGCGATCGAGATGCTGATTGAACGAGGGCAGGGACCATGAGTGGCATGCGCAGACTGACCGGCCCGGCGATCCTCGCCGCGGCCATGGCCGTGGCCGCCTGCGGACCCGCGCAGGATCCGAAGGTGGCCGAAGCGCAGCAGGCGGCCGCGCGCGAACACGAGGCCGATGCCATGGCCGACGCGTTCGAGGCCGAGTACGGCAAGCAGAACTGGGAGCTGGCGCGCGCCCACGGCGACGTACTGATGGCCAAGTACCCGGGCAGCGCGGCCGCCGCACGCATCGAGGAGCGCCACCAGGAGGTCAGGGACAAGGCGACGCATGCGCGCGAGCAGCGGCGCCTGGCCGCGCTGTGGACCTACCAGACGCAGCCGGTGAAGGGCGGCGAGCAGCTGTCGGCGTCGATCTACGGCAAGGACTACGTCGACACCGACGGTAGCGGCGCGCGGCCGGTGCAGCTGATCTTCCGCGACCACCCCGATTGGGGGCGCAGCAGCTACCTGGTGCTGGAGGCCGGCGACTTCGACTGCTACGGCGGCTGCAAGGTGAAACTGAAGATCGACGATGCCGCGCCGAAGCCGGTGGCGGCGAGCCGGCCGAAAACCGACCAGGCGATCGCGATGTTCATCGAGGACGAGCGCGCGCTGTGGAAGACCGTGAAGGCGGCCAGGACCATCGCCATCGAGTTCCCGGTCAAGGCCGGCGGAACGCGCACGGCCGTGTTCGAGGTAGGCGGGCTGGACCCCACGAAACTGCCGAAGTGGAACTGAGGTCGACACGCTGTGGGCCATGCCTGACGCCTGATCGGCTGTGCGGATGCGACGCGCAGCTCGCTTCCGGCATCGGCCACGCTTACGAGATCGTTACAGGCGTGGAGTAAAGTCCAGTTCATGCAGGACCGGTGGTCTTGCTGAGGCGGCGCGCGGCGGATGTGCGCGCCGGTCCACCCAGCGGCACGGCCGTGACTGGAGCGCAGCCGAGCCAGGCGGAGGTCGCCATGCTCTCTCCACGCCTGCACAACCTGCTCGACCAGGGACAAGCGCCCTACACCACGTTGAACCACCCGCGCACGATCACCGCGCACGACACCGCCTCGATCGCCCACATCGAACCGGTGCATTTCGCCAAGTCGGTGATGATCAAGGCCGACGGCCGCATGGCGATGGTGGTGATGCCATCGACTTACCGGGTCGATCTCTATCGGCTCGGGCTCGCCCTTGGCGGCGCGACGGTCGAGCTGGCCGAGGAAGCCGAGTTCCGCGGCGCGTTCCCCGACTGCGAGCCCGGCGCGATGCCGCCGTTCGGCCACCTCTATGGCATGCCGGTATATGTCGACTCGCGCCTGGCGCACCAGGATGAAGTCGCGTTCAACGCCGGCAACCACACCGAAGTGGTGCGCATGCCCTACAAGGAGTTCGAACGCCTGGCGGCGCCCGAACTGCTGTGGCTTGCGCACATGATGTGACGCTTACAGCGAGTAGCCGAACTGCTGCTTGAACTGTTCGTTGAACTCGTCGTAGTCGAAGCGCTGGTTCTGCGTGCCCGGGTGTTCGACCTTGAGCGCGCCCATCAGGTTGCCCATGCGGCCGATGGTGAGCCAGTCGTAACCCTTCTCGATGCCGAAGATCAGGCCGGCGCGGAATGCATCGCCGCAGCCCGTCGGGTCGGTCACGCGGCGCTCGTGCGCCGGCGGGATGTCATAGGTCTTTTCCGGCGTGTGGATCTGCGAGCCGTGCGGGCCGCGCGTGGTGATGTACGCCTTGACCCGCTTGACGATGTCGTTCTCGCTCCAGCCGGTGCGTTCCTGCAGCAGGTTCGACTCGTAGTCGTTGACCGTGACGTAGTCGGACTGCTCGATGAAGTGGCGCAGCTCTTCGCCGTTGAACAGCGGCATCGCCTGGCCCGGATCGAAGATGAAGGGGATGCCCAGTTCGGCGAACTCGGTCGCGTTCTGCAGCATGCCTTCGCGACCGTCGGGGCTGACGATGCCGAACGTGACACCCTTCACGTCGCGCACGTGGTTCTCGTAGCTGCGCATCATCGCGCCCGGATGGAACGCGGTGATCTGGTTGTTGTCGTGGTCGGTGGTGATGAAGGCCTGCGGCGTGAACAGCTCCTCGATCTCCTTCACCTGCGACAGGTTGATGCCCTGCTGCTCGAAGTGCTCGCGGTACGGCGCGAAGTCCTGGCCGACGGTCGCCATCGGGATCGGATCGCCGCCGAGCAGCTTGAGGTTGTAGGCAATGTTGCCGGCGCAGCCGCCGAACTCGCGGCGCATGCGCGGCACCAGGAACGACACGTTCAGGATGTGAACCTTGTCCGGCAGGATGTGGTTCTTGAACTGGTCGGGAAACACCATGATGGTGTCGTAGGCCAGAGAGCCGCAGATCAGCGCAGACATCGTTGATACCCCAAAAGAAAAAAAGCGGCCCGAGCGCCGCGCGGGCGCTAGGGTAGCCGAGGGGGGCTCCGGCGGCCAGCGGCCACGGCCGTTGCCACCCCGGGGCCGCGCTTCCGGGCGCCCTTCGCGGCGGAAGTCGGGTCGCGACGGGGTCGCGATGAGGCCGCAATGGGGTCGCAATGGGGTCGCAATGGGGCCGCAATGGGGCCGCAACCCCCGGGGTGACCCTCGGCGGCACGAAGTGCCGGGATTTGCAGGTTTTTTCCTTGCTCGCAGGGGGGGCGGTTGCTAGGCTAGCGAACCCCTCGCGCCCCCATTTGACGGCCTATCCCTCGATGTTCAAGAAGTTTCGCGGCATGTTTTCCAACGACCTGTCCATCGACCTGGGCACGGCCAACACCCTCATCTATGTCCGCGGCCAGGGAATCGTCCTGAACGAACCATCGGTGGTCGCCGTCCGCCAGGACCGCCTGATCGGCGGCAACCGCACCGTCGCGGCGGTGGGCAGCGAAGCCAAGATGATGCTCGGGCGCACCCCGGGCCACATCACCACGATCCGCCCGATGAAGGACGGCGTCATCGCCGACTTCACCTACACCGAGGAAATGCTCAAGCATTTCATCCGCAAGGTGCACAAGTCGCGCTTCCTGCGCCCGAGCCCGCGCGTGCTGGTGTGCGTGCCCTGCGGCTCGACCCAGGTCGAGCGCCGCGCCATCAAGGAGTCGGCCGAAGAAGCCGGCGCCCGTGAGGTCTACCTGATCGAAGAGCCCATGGCGGCCGCGATCGGCGCCGGCATGCCGGTCACCGAGGCACGCGGCTCGATGGTCGTCGACATCGGCGGCGGCACCACCGAAGTCGCAGTCATCGCCCTGAACGGCATCGTCTACTCGGCCTCGGTCCGCATCGGCGGCGACCGTTTCGACGAGTCGATCATCAGCTACGTGCGCCGCACCTACGGCACGCTGATCGGCGAAGCGACCTCCGAGCGCATCAAGATCGAGATCGGCTGCGCCTACCCGCAGACCAAGGCAAATTCGATCGAGGTCTCCGGCCGCAACCTCGCCGAGGGCGTGCCGAAGATGATCACGATCAACTCCAACGAGGTCCTCGAGGCGTTGCGCGAGCCGCTGGCCGGCATCGTCTCGGCGATCAAGCTGGCGCTGGAGCAGACCCCGCCGGAACTGTGCGCCGACGTCGCCGAGCGCGGCATCGTGCTCACCGGTGGCGGTGCCCTGCTGCGCGACCTGGACCGCCTGATCAGCGAGGAGACGGGCCTGCACGTGCAGGTCGCCGACGACCCGCTGACCTGTGTCGCCCGCGGTGGTGGCCGCGCGCTGGAGCTGGTCGACATGCACGGCAATGAGTTTTTCGCGCCGGAGTAACTGCGTAAAGGCGGGAACGGGGAAAGGGGAACAGGGAACGAAGGGCGTCCGGGGGCTGCGAAGCGATGGGCGCCGTGGACGTGGATGGTGACGGTGAACCCGTTCCGCCCGTTCGTTCACCAGACGCCTGTGCCTGCGCGTCGTTCCCGCTTCATACTCCCGACTCCCGCTTTCCATTCCCGCCCTCGAAACCCTCGACGCCCTCGTGCCTTCCTACGCCGGTCCTCCTACCGCAGCCCGCACGGGCGATGTCGCCGGTACGTTGAAGTTGCTGGCCTACCTGGCGCTGGCGGTGATGCTGATCATGCTCGACCATCGCGGCGGCTGGCTGAACCAGGCGCGGCGCCAGGTCACGCTGATGGTGCAGCCGCTGTGGATGGTCGCCGGCTGGCCGGGGCAGGTGGTGGAGCGCATCAGTGACGATGCCGGCACGCTGACCCAGCTCACCGCCGAAAACCGCCGCCTGCGCAACGACCTGATGCTCAACCAGGCGCGAATGGCGCGCCTGCAGACGCTGGCCGCCGACAATGCCCGCTTGCGGGGCCTGCTCGATGCCGCCGAGCGCGGCAAGCTCGACGTGGTGCTGTCGCCGGTGCTTGACATCGACCTCGACCCGACCCGCCAGCGCCTCGTCCTCGATGCCGGCAGCCGCGATGGCGTCCAGGTCGGGCAGAGCGTGATCGACGCCGGCGGCCTGCTCGGCCAGATCATCGCGGTCACGCCGATGTACGCCAACGTGCTGTTGCTGACTGACCCCTCCCACGCCGTCCCGGTGGCCGTGGCGCGCAATGGCGTGCGCCTGGTGGTCTATGGCGAGGGCCGAAGCGACCTGTTGCGGGTGCCGAGCGTACCGCTGTCGAGCGACATCAAGGTCGGCGACGTGCTGGTGACCTCGGGCCTGGGCGGACGTTTCGCGCCGGGCTTCCCGGTCGGCACCATCGCCTCGCTGCGCCCGGACGACAGCCGCGCCTTCCTGATCGGCGAAGTCACGCCGGCCGCCCAGCTCGACCGTGGCCGCGAAGTGCTGGTGCTGCTCAACCGGCCGAGCCCGCTGCCGGGCGCCACCGCCTTCAATGCCACCACCTCGCCGGCGACGACCGCGCCAGCAGGGACCGCGCCGGCGGCGACGATCGCCATCGGACAAGGCACCACCTCCGCGCCGCCTGCGACGGAAACACCCGCAACGACGCCCGCGAAACCGAAGCCGGTCACGCCCGCCAGGCCGCAGCCCGCGCAGACGGAGCCGCGCCGATGATGACGCGCGTCCGTCCGCAATGGGTGTTGCCGCTGAGCCTGGTCGTGGCGCTGATCCTGGGCCTGCTGCCGCTGCCGCCGACACTGCAGCCGCTGCGGCCGTACTGGCTGGCGCTGGTGCTGGCGTACTGGGTGATCGAGGACCCCGACCACATCGGCCTGGGCGTGGCGTTCCTGATCGGCCTGGCCGGTGACCTGGTCTACGGCGGCCTGTTCGGCGAGCAGGCGCTGCGGCTGGTGGTGATGGCCTACATCCTGCAGCGCTTCCGCGCGCGGCTGCGCTTCTTCCCGATGTCGCAACAGGCGCTGGCGATCGGCGGCCTGCTGCTCAACGACCGCATCGTCACCTCGGCCATCCATTTCGCCGTTGGCGAACCGACCCTGCCGGCCTCGTACTGGCTGGCGCCGCTGGCCGGCATGTTGCTGTGGCCGTTGTTGTTCGTGGGCCTGGACTCGCTGCGACTGGGCCGCTGGCGGGGGCGTTGACGATGGGTCCGCGTCGTCGCGTCCTCAAGAACGCCGCAGCCGAAGCCAACCAGTTCCGCCTGCGCTCCGCCATCGCCTTCAGCTGCGTGCTGCTGGCGCTGGCCGGGCTCGGGCTGTGGTATTTCCGACTGCAGGTCTGGCAGCACGCCGACTACGCCACGCGCTCGGAAGCCAACCGCATCAAGCTGCGGCCGGTGGTGCCGGGGCGCGGGCTGATCCTCGACCGCAAGGGCCGGGTGCTGGCCGACAACGTCCCTGCCTACCGCATCGAAGTGACGCCGTTCGAAGCCGGCAAGACCGAGACCTGGTTGCCGGAGCTGGCCAAGGTCATCGCCCTGACGCCCGAGGACATCACCCGCTTCGAGGACGAGCGCCGCGCCACCCGCGGCTTCAAGCCGATCACGCTGAAGCTGCGCGTGAGCGAAGAAGAAGCCGCGCGCTTCGCCGTCGACCGCTGGCGCTATCCCGGCGTCGACCTGGTGTCGTACCTCAATCGCCGCTACCCGTACGGCGACCTGTTCTCGCACGTGATCGGCTACGTCGCCCGCATCGATACCGACGACCTCAAGGCGCTCGGTGAAGGCGGCGCCTCGCTGACCCACATCGGCAAGACCGGCCTGGAGCGCTATTACGAGGAAGCGCTGCGCGGCAAGGTCGGCTACGAGCAGATCGAGACCAACGTCGATGGCCGGCCGATGCGCCAGGTCGGCCACGTCCCGGCCACGCCCGGCGCCGACCTGCGCCTGAGCATCGACCTGGATCTTCAGCAGGCGATGGTCACCGCCTTCGGCGACATGGACGGCTCGGCCGTGGCACTCGATCCGCGCACCGGCGAAGTGCTGGGCATGGTCAGCCTGCCGGGCTACGACCCCAACCTGTTCGTCAACGGCATCTCCAACGTCGACTACCGCGCGCTGATGGACAACCCGTCGCGGCCGATGTTCAACCGCAACGTGCTCGGCGGCGGCCCGCCGGGTTCGACGGTGAAGCCGCTGATCGGCCTGGCCGGTCTCGACAGCGGCCTGCGCCGGCCCGAGGACAAGTTCTTCTCGACCGGCACCTTCTACATCCCCGGCCAGCGCCGCGGCTGGCGCGACGCCCACGGCGGCGCCGGCTGGACCGACCTGCGCAAGTCGATCTCGGCGTCGGTGAACTTCTATTACTACAAGCTCGCCTACGACATGGGCATCGAGCGCTTCGACCAGTACATGCGCAAGTATGGATTCGGCGAACCGACCGGCATCGACCTGCTCGGCGAGAAGGCCGGCGTGGTGCCGTCGCCGGACTGGAAGCGCAAACGCAGCAAGGAGCCGTGGTACGCCGGCGAGACCGTCAATGCCGGCATCGGCCAGGGCTACTGGGTGGCGACCGTGCTGCAGCTTGCGCGTGGCACCGCCGCCATTGCCAACGGCGGCAACCTGGTGCGCCCGCACATCGTCGCCGATCGCCGCGACGGCTATCTCGCACCGTGGACACCGCTGCAGCAGCCGGCGCCGACGCGCATCACCGACAACGCCGGCAACCTGCGCGCAGTGCAGGAAGGCATGATCGGCACCATCCACGGCCCGGGCGGCACCGGTCGGGCGATGGCGATCGGCGCGCCGTACATGATGGCCGGCAAGACCGGCACCGCGCAGAAGATCAGCCGCAAGGGCAACATCAGCTTCGATCCGCATTCGCTGCCGTACAACCTGCGTCACCAGGCGCTGTTCGTCGGCTACGCGCCGGCCGACAACCCGACGATTGTGGTGGCGATCTCGGTCGAGCACGGCGGCTTCGGCGGCAGTACCGCCGCGCCGATCGCGCGCAAGATCTTCGACGCCTGGCTGCTGGGCAAGATGCCCGAGCCGGTGCCGAGCGACCCGAAGTCGGTGCGTCCGACGCAGCCGGTGGCTGCGTTGCCGCTGGAAGAAGACGCCGTGATCGAAGTGGCAGGGCCAAGCCGATGAGACAGATCCTGCGCTGGCTGTTCGACCTGCTCGTGCGCTTCATGCGCACCTTCGACCTGCCCCTGCTCGGTGCCGTGCTGGCGCTGATGGTGATCGGCCTGGCCGTGCTCTACAGCGCCGCCGACCACGCCGTCGGCCTGGTCGTGCGCCAGGGCGCCTTCTTCGTCGCCGGCCTGGGGATGATGTGGGTGCTCTCGCGAATTCCGCCGAACCAGTTGCGCAACTGGACGCCGATCGCATTCGGCCTGTCGCTGCTGCCGCTGCTGCTGGTGCTGCTGATCGGCACCGGCAAGCACGGCCGCCACTGGATCAACCTCGGCGTGGTCTACGTGCAGCCGGCCGAACTGCTCAAGCTGACCCTGCCGATGATGGTCGCCTGGTACCTGGACCGGCAGTCGCTGCCGCCCCGGTTCCGCACGGTGCTCGTTGCCGGCCTGCTGATCGCGGTGCCCACCGGCCTGATCCTGCTGCAGCCCGACTTCGGCACGGCGATGCTGGTCGCCGTGAGCGGTGCGTTCGCGCTGTATCTGGCCGGGCTGCCGTGGTGGTGGTTCGGCATGGCCTTCGGCGCGGTCGCGGCGATCGCGCCGGTGGCCTGGTTCTGGCTGCTGCGGCCGTACCAGCAGGACCGCATCCTGACCTTCCTCAATCCCGAATCCGACCCGCTCGGCACCGGCTGGAACATCATCCAGTCGAAGATCGCGATTGGCGCCGGCGGCCTCACCGGCAAGGGCTGGGGGCAGGGCTCGCAGTCGCACCTGAACTACCTGCCCGAGCACACCACCGACTTCATCTTCGCCGTGCTCAGCGAGGAGTTCGGCTGGGTCGGCGTGGCGACGGTGCTGGCGCTGTACCTGTTCGTGATCGGCCGCTGCCTGTGGATCGCCGCCGAGGCCCGAGACGGTTATTCGCGCCTGATCGCCGGCGCGCTCGGCCTGGCGTTCTGCGTCTATGTGATCGTCAACGGCGGCATGATCTCGGGCCTGCTGCCGGTGGTCGGCGTGCCGATGCCGCTGCTGAGCTATGGCGGCACCTCGGCGGTCTCGCTGCTGGCGGGGCTGGGCGTGGTGATGGCGGTGCGGGCGCACCGGCCGGTGTACGCGCGCTGATCCCGGCCTGGCGTGCTCCCCGGAGGGCGGATGAGGGCAGCCCTCGCGCTCCCACCTGTTCAGCCAGAATGAACCTGACTACCGGTTCAGTCTCCCCTGAACACGCGGTTTTGACCTTGTTGACCGCGTGCTACCCTCGCGGCGATGACCCGACGCCACACTCTCCGTAGCGCCGCGATCAGCGCGCTCCTGTTCGCGTTGGCCGGCTGCGCCACCCAAGCTTCGGCGCCAGCTCCCCAACAAACTCCCGCCAAACCCGCTGCCCCGGCGACCTCGGTCCCGGGTACGCCTGCGCTGCCCGAGCCGCACGAGCGCAAGGCGCTGCCGGAAGCGCGGGCCGCGTTCGTGCGCGACACCGCGGCCCAGTACGGCATCGACCCGGCCTACATCGAATCGGTGCTCGACCGCGCCGAAATCCGCGACAGCATCATCGCGGCGATGTCCAAGCCGGCCGAAGCCAAGCCGTGGCGCGACTACCGGCCGATCTTCATCACCCAGGGACGCATCGACGGCGGCCGCGCCTTCCTCGCCGAGCACCGCGCCGAACTCGATCGCGCCCAGGCGAAGTTCGGGGTGCCGGCCGAAGTGATCGTGTCGATCATTGGCGTGGAAACCAACTTCGGCAAGAACACCGGCAGCTATCCGGTGCTCGATGCGCTGTACACGCTGGCGTTCGCCTATCCGCGGACCGGCGACCCGGCCAAGGCCGATCGCGAGAATCGCCGCGAGGCGTTCTTCCGCGGCGAGCTTGGCCAGCTGTTCGCGCTCGGCAAGGAAACCGGCTTCGACATCACCACGCTCAACGGCAGCTACGCCGGCGCGATGGGCTGGGGCCAGTTCATGCCGTCGAGCTACCGCGAATTCGCCGTCGATGGCGACGGTGACGGCAAGCGCGACCTGTTCAACGACCTCGACGACGTCTTCGCCTCGATCGCCAACTACTTCGCCAAGAAGGGCGGCTGGGTGCGCGGCGGCCCGGTCACGGTGCGCGCCAATGTCGCCGCCGATGCCAGGCCGATCGATCCGGAAAACCTCGACCCGGTCTACTCGATGGCCGACCTGGCCGCGCGCGGATTCCGCCCGCTGACCACGGTGCCGGCCGGGCAGACCGCCACGGTGGTGATGCTCGATGGCGTGGACGGCCAGGAATACTGGTTCGGCTTCCGCAACTTCTACGCGATCACCCGCTACAACATCTCCAAGCACTACGCGATGGCGGTGTACCAGCTCAGCGAGGCGATCGCCGGCCGCGCCAACGAGCCGACCGCAGCTGCTGCAGCTCCTGCTGCCGCACCAGCCGCCACCAGTCCTGCCGCCCCCGCAGTCGTCGCCACACCGCCCTCGACATGAGGTCCACGGCCATGCATTGCAGCCTTGTCCGCTCCACGCTCATCGCCTCGCTGGCGTTGGGCCTGGTCGCCTGTGCGAGTGCGCCGAAGAAGTCTGTTTCGCAGTCGTTGGGCATCCCCGACAAGGGCGGGGTGCAGCACAGCCAGTTGCCGGGCGGGAAGAAGAAATCGCCGTACGCGGCGGCCCAGGAAGATCCCAGCACGCGCGGCCACTACACCGCCGGCGGCCTGTACAAGCCGGGCGTGTCCGACAGCACGCCCGACCACGTGCCTGACGTGGATGCGATCCCGGAGCCGGAAGTGACGAACGAGCCGCGTTCGGCGATCGGCAACCGCCCCAGTTATTCGGTGCTCGGCAAGCAGTACCGCGTGCTCGACAACCCCAAGGGTTACGTCGAGCAGGGCACGGCCTCGTACTACGGCCAGAAGTTCCACGGCCGCCGCACCTCCAACCTGGAGGTGTACGACATGTACGCCTTCACCGCCGCGCACAAGACGCTGCCGCTGCCCAGCTTCGCCCGCGTCACCAACCTCGACAATGGCAAGTCGGTGGTGGTCCGGGTAAACGATCGCGGCCCGTTCCACGAAGGTCGCGTCATCGACCTGAGCTACGCCGCCGCGGTCAAGCTGGGCATCACCGCGCGCGGCACCGGCCGGGTCGAAGTGCGCGCGCTGGTGCCTGGCGACGATGACCGGCCGGTGCTCGCTTCCACGCCCACCCCGGCAGCCAAGCCGGCGGCGCCCACGCCCATTGATCGACTGATCGCCGCGATGCCCGTGGCCAGCGCCCGGGCCGGCGAACTGCCGCCCGGTGTGCGCATCGCCACCGGCAAGCCGACCGCGATGAACCAGGCGGCCGCCGCCGCGAACGCCACCGTGGCTGCGACCCCGTTGCCGCCGGCGGCAGCATCCATGTCGACAGTGCCGGCACCTGCGCCCGCCGCGCCAACGCCCAGCCCTGCCGACGGCGTGGTCCTGCAGGTCGCCAGCTTCACCGCCCGTGCCAATGCCGACCGCGCGCTGACGACATTGCGCCGCGCCGGCATCGACACGGCCCAGATCACCGACGCCAGCGCCAATGGCCAGACCATCTGGCGCCTGCGCGTGGGCCCCCTCCAGGCCGCCCAGGCCCCGGAACTTGCAGCCCGCATCGCGGGTCTGGGTTTTGGCCAGCCGCAGCGCGTCCGCGACTAGAATTCACCCTCGGTACAACCCCCAATATCTGGCCGGCACGTCGCCGGCCTCCGGAGCAGTTGAGACAATGAAAGTACCCGCTCTTGCCAGAGCCGCCGCGCTGGCCGCCGTCACCACCCTGGTGACCGGTCTCGCCATCGCCCAGACGCCGACGCCGCAGCCGGCTGCCGCCCAGCCCGCTCCGGCGCTGCCCGCGGCCAGCGACTCGCTGCCGGTCCCGCCGCCGCCGCAGATCACCTCCAAGGCATGGGTGCTGATGGACGCCGCCAGCGGCAACATCCTGGCCGGCGAGAACTACGACGAGCGCGTCGAGCCGGCCAGCATCACCAAGGTGATGACCAGCTACGTGATTGCCGCCGAACTCGCCGCCGGCAAGGTCAAGGACACCGACCAGGTGATGATGACCGAGAACGCCTGGCGCACCGGCGGCGCCGGCACCGACGGCAGCTACTCCGGCTTCGAGGTCAACAAGACCGCGCCGCTGGTGCAGATGGAAAAGGGCATGGTGGTGCAGTCCGGCAACGATGCCGCGATCGCCCTGGCCGAGCACGTCGCCGGCTCCACCGACGCCTTCGCCGCGCTGATGAACCAGTACGCCGCGCGCATCGGCATGAAGGGCTCGCACTTCGTCAACCCGCACGGTCTGTCGGCGGAAGGCCACTACTCCACCGCGCACGACCTGGCCCTGCTCGGCCGCGCCCTGATCCACGACTACCCGGTCGCGTACTCGTACAACAAGATCAAGGAATTCACGGTCGGCCCGATCACCCAGCCCAACCGCAACCTGCTGCTGTGGCGTGATCCGTCGGTCGATGGCATCAAGACCGGCCACCACTCCAATGCCGGTTACTGCCTCATGGCGTCCGCGCTGCGCGGCGACCAGCGCCTGATCTCGGTGGTGATGGGATCGAGCAGCGAGAACCAGCGCGCCGTCGATTCGCAGGCACTGTTGAACTGGGGCTTCCGCTTCTTCGAGACGCACAAGCTCTACGACGTCGGCAAGCAGATCGCCAAGCAGAAGGTGTGGAAGGGATCCGCCGACGAGGTCCAGCTCGGCGTCGCCGAGCCGCTGCTGGTGACCGTGCCGCGCGGCAAGTACAACCAGCTCAAGCCGATGATGGACGTGCCCAAGACCCTGGTTGCTCCGATCGCCAAGGGCCAGAAGATCGGCACGGTGAAGGTGATGCTCGACGGCAAGGTGATCTCGCAGCGCCCGCTGGTCGCCATCAACGCGATCGAGCAGGGTGGCTTCTTCAAGCGCCTGTGGGACGAGCTGCTGATGTGGTGGAAGTCGGAGTAATCCGGCACGCCAGCAACCAGGCGACACGAAAAAGGTCGGCGCATGCCGGCCTTTTTCATGCGCGGCAAAAAAATCGCCCGGGCAGCGAGCCCGGGCGAAGGTCCGATGTACGGGTGCGGCGGGTGCGCAGCACGATCTGCGCCAGTTGCGAGTCGGATACGTCGGCGCGGCCGAAAACCGCGCGAACCAGTTCGTCCCGGCCCACGGCGCGATCCCGGTGCGTGATCAGATAGCCCGGGCATTCGAACGCGCGTGCCGGCAGCGCGATCGCGACGCCATCGCGCTGCAACTCGCGCTTGGCCAGCTCCAGCGTCAGCCGGCCAAAGCGATAGCGGGCGACGTTCATCGCTGTCCGCGTCTGCATGGGAGAGCAACCCCGCTTTCGTCCCGAGGCCGGTCGCCGCTGCGGCGAGGCCGTTCAACTTTGGGTGACGACACTCCGGCGCACCAGCAGGCCGGAACCACGTGCAGTGGGTCGCACCATCGAAGCATTGCGTGGCCCGATCATAGCCGCACGACACCTTAACGGTTGCGTGATGGGCAGGTGCAACACTGTGTTTGCCGTATCGGGCGAACGGCTCGGACCGTCGGTCGCGGCGGCCCGTGCAGAGACCGCAGCTGGTGGCATCCATCGCCGATTCAGGCGCATCCCTGGCCGGCTTGGGTTCCCTCCCCTCCGCACCCATAATCGGTACCCATGGAGATCAAATCCGAAAACCCCGACCACGGCTTCCAGTTCCCCGGCACGTTCGAGCTCAGCGCCATGGGCGCGGCCGAGAAGGACCTGGAGACGGTGCTGCCGACGTTGCTGCTCGACGCCGGTATCGAAGTGGTCAGTGAATCGGTCAGCTGGAAGCATTCCAGCAATGGTCGCTACGTGTCGGTGCGCATCAGCTTCCGCGCCGTGAACCGCGAGCAGTACGACCTGGCGCATGCGGTGCTGCGGGAACATCCGGAAGTGAAGTGGACGCTCTGAGCAACGTGGACGTTCCGGCGGCTGAGACCCATCCCCTCCCCGGTCCTCCCAAAGGGGAGGGGGGCATGTTTCCGACTCGCGTGAGGGATCTGGGGCGGCGCGCCTACGAGCCGGTCTGGCGGGCCATGCAGGCCTTCACCGATGAACGCACCGCCGACACCCCCGACGAGCTGTGGCTGGTCGAACACGATCCGGTGTTCACCCTCGGACAGGCCGGCAAGGATGAGCACGTACTGTTCGCCGGCGACATCCCGGTGCTGCATGTCGACCGTGGCGGCCAGGTGACCTACCACGGTCCCGGCCAGATCGTCCTGTACCCGCTGCTGGACCTGAAACGGCTCAAGGTCGGGGTCAAGGAATACGTCCACCGGATCGAGCAGGCCATGATCGACACCCTGGCCGACTGGAACATCCACGCCGAACGCCGCGAAGGCGCGCCGGGGGTGTACGTCAACGGCGCCAAGATCGGCGCGCTCGGCATCCGCGTCCGTCGCGGCTGCACCTTCCACGGCCTGGCCTTCAACATCGCGATGGACCTGGAGCCGTTCGTGCGCATCAATCCGTGTGGCTACCAGGGGCTGAAAGTGACCTCGATGCTAGACTTGGGCGGCCCTTCGGGGCTGGACGCGGTCAAGCCGGTACTGATCGGCCACGTCGCCCGCCAGTTCGGCCTGCAGGTCGAACAGGCGCCGCCGCCGCGACTTTGAAAATGTCCCTTCTCCCGCTCGCGGGAGAGGGGGCAAACACCGCAGAGAACGCTTCGCCATGACCGATTCCACCGCCAAGTCCATCCCGCTCGCCATGGTCAGCGGCAACGCCGCGCCGGAAGCCTTGCAGCCTGGCGTGAAGCAGCTGGCAGGCGACAAGATCGCGCGCTCGCCGGTGCAGTTCGCCGATGCGCCGGTGCTGCGCAAGCCGTCGTGGATCCGCGTGCGCATCCCGTCGGGCAACTCGGTGCAGCTGCTCAAGGCCAAGCTGCGCGAGAACCGCCTGGTCACGGTCTGCGAAGAGGCCAGCTGCCCCAACATCCACGAGTGCTTCAGCCACGGCACCGCGACTTTCATGATCCTCGGTGAGGTCTGCACCCGCCGCTGCAGCTTCTGCGACGTCGCCCACGGTCGGCCCAAGCCGCCGGACGCCGGCGAGCCGCTGAGCCTGGCCACCACCGTCGCCGACATGGGCCTGAAGTACGTGGTGGTCACCAGCGTCGACCGCGACGACCTGCGCGACGGCGGTGCCCAGCACTTCGTCGACTGCATCGCCGCCATCCGCGAGCACAGCCCCAGGACCCGCATCGAGGTGCTCACGCCCGACTTCCGCGGCAAGGGCCGCATGGAGCGCGCGCTGGAGATCCTCGCCACGAACCCGCCGGACGTGTTCAACCACAACGTCGAGACCGTGCCGGACCTGTACCGCAACGTCCGCCCGGGCGCCGACTACCAGTGGTCGCTGACCCTGCTGCAGAAGTTCAAGGCGCAGCATCCGGACGTGGCCACCAAGAGCGGCATCATGCTCGGCCTGGGCGAAACCATGGAGCAGGTGCAGGCGACCCTGCGCGACCTGCGCGCCCACGACGTCGACATGATCACCATCGGCCAATACCTGCAGCCCAGCCCCCACCACCATCCGGTGCTGCGTTACTGGACCCCGAAAGAGTTCAAGGAACTGGAGGTCTACGGCATGGCCCTGGGCTTCACCCACGTTGCCTCCGGCCCGCTGGTACGCTCGTCCTATCACGCCGACCGCTCGGCGATCGAAGCCGGCTTCGTCGCCGCCAACTGACTGCCCGCAGCCTCACGCCTCGTTGACCGGCCAGGCCGCAACTTGGCGGCGACGCGGGCCATCTAACGCTTGCGTAACGCCTGCCTGAACGCTTCCTCATGAACGGGCGTTTGTGCGGGCGATGGCACGCTTATTCCCACCCGTGGTGGGGTGACAGCCGCCGCAACTTTCGGCACTGTGGGGTTGTCGAACACCGGTCCATGCTGTCGGTTCATGCCGTTCCTTGTCCGTGTCCTGACGCCCCCCGCACCAAAGATCAGGCCGGCAACGGCCGCGAGCCCCGCGATGAATGCCAAGACCACGTTATTCGCTTTCCTGCTGACCACACCGCTGGCATTGCTCGCGCAGTCCTCCGATAGCGTCGACAAGAAGACCACCCAGGTCGAATTCCCGCAGCACGAGAAGCCGAGCCTGATCAAGTCGATGGAACCGTCGCCGCTGCCGCGTGCGCCGACCGCCGACCAGACCACCGCCGCCAAGCTCGTCTACGGGCTGCTCTCCGACAGCCGCTACGCCTACCGCCCGGTGGCGCTCGACGACACCTTGTCGGCTGACATCTACAAGCGCTACCTGGAGTCGCTCGACGGCGGCAAGCAATTCCTGACCGCGCAGGACGTCGCCAAGTTCGACGTCTTCAAGCTCAAGTTCGACGACGCCATCAAGAGCGGCGACCTCGATCCGGCGTACGCGATCTTCGCCACCTACAAGCAGCGCGTCGACCAGCGCGTGACCTTCGCGCGCAACCTGCTCAAGCAGGACATCTTCGACTTCACCGGCAGCGACCGCTACGAGTACGACCGCGAGGACGCGCCCTGGGCCACCGACGACGCCGCGCTCGACACGCTGTGGAAGCAGTCGGTGCGCAACGACTGGCTGCGCCTGAAGCTGGCCGGCAAGAAGCCCGAGGACATCCGCAAGACGCTCGACAAGCGCTACGCCAACATGGGCAAGTCGATCGCCGAGCTCAAGGGCGAGGACGTCTTCCAGACCTTCCTCAACAGCTACGCCAACTCGGTCGATCCGCACACCGATTACTTCACCCCGAAGACCGCCGACAACTTCAACGTGTCGATGTCGCTGTCGCTCGAAGGCATCGGCGCGGTGCTGCAGAAGCAGGACGACGTGGTCGCGATCCGCGAGATCGTGCCCGGCGGTCCGGCCGGCAAGTCCAACAAGCTCAAGCCCGGTGACCGCGTCGTCGGCGTCGGCCAGGGCGAAAGCGGCGCGATGGAAGACGTGATCGGCTGGCGCATCGACGATGTCGTCGCCAAGATCCGCGGCGCCAAGGGTACCAAGGTGCGCCTGGACGTGATCCCGGCCGAATCGGGCCTCGACAGCCAGCCGCAGCGCATCGTGCTTGTGCGCGACAAGGTGCGCCTGGAAGACCAGGCCGCCAAGTCGAAGGTCATCACCATTCCCGCCGTCAACGGCGCGCCGCAGCAACGCATCGGCGTTATCGAACTGCCGGGCTTCTACCAGGACTTCGAAGGCCGCCGCAAGAACAGCGCCGACTACGCCTCGGCCACGCGCGACGTCGCCAAGCTGCTGACCAAGCTGCGCGAGGAAAAGGTCGAAGGCGTCGTGCTCGACCTGCGCAACAACGGCGGTGGTTCGCTCAATGAGGCGATCGAGCTGACCGGTCTGTTCATCGACCGCGGCCCGGTCGTGCAGGTGCGCGAGTCCGGCGGCCGCGTCAGCGTCGAAGGCGACAGCGACAGCGGCATTGCCTGGGAAGGTCCGCTCGCGGTCCTGATCAACCGTGGCTCGGCTTCGGCGTCGGAGATCTTCGCCGGCGCGATCCAGGACTACGGCCGCGGCCTGGTCATCGGCGAAACCAGCTTCGGCAAGGGCACGGTGCAGAACCTGGTCGACCTCGACCGCTGGCCGGCCAACGAGGAAGCGCGCTTCGGCCAGGTCAAGCTGACCATCGCCCAGTTCTTCCGCGTCAGCGGCGGTTCGACCCAGAACAAGGGCGTGGTGCCCGACATCGCCTATCCGGTGTCGGTCGATGCCAGCGAATACGGCGAGAGCACCTACGACAACGCCTTGCCGTGGACCCGCATCTCGGCCGTGCAGCACACCGCCTACGGCAACTTCGCACCGCTCCTGCCCAAGCTCGAGACCCTGCACACCACCCGCATCGCCAAGGACAAGGAGTTCCAGTGGTGGTCGGATGACGTCAACGAGTTCCGCGAGGAACGCGCCAAGAAGTGGGTCAGCCTCAACGAAGCCGAGCGCCGCGCCGAGCGCGACCGCGACGACAACAAGCGCAAGCAGCGCCAGGCAGAGCGCAAGACCCTGGGCCTGGACCTGGACCCGCTGGCCGACGACTACAACGACGACGGCCTGGCGGCGAACGAGCGCGACATCGCCAAGGACGCCGAACGCGAGAAGCTGGCCGAGAACCGTCCGGACCCGCTGCTGCGCGAATCGGCTGCGATCCTCGCCGACGCGGTGCACCTGCTCAACAGCGACCGCCAGCTTTCGGCGCAGGTGCTGCCGACGGCGACGACGGCGGGTCACTGGGCGGACTGACATGTAGCCCTCCCCTTCAAGGAGAGGGCTGGGTGGCGATGGGTTCAACGGTCGCCACCAGCAGCAAGAAACGGATAGCGGGCGCCCCAGGGCGCCCGTTACGCTTTGGACCATGAACACCGCCCGCAAGCTCCGCGACAAACTCGACCACGCCCGGCAACTGCTCGACGCCGGCGAGCCGACGCTGACCGACCTGGCCATCGCGGTCGGCCTGAGCGCCTCGCACCTGCAGCGGCAATTCGGCGCGCGTTTCGGCCTCAGTCCGGCCGAGTACCTCGCGCAGCGCAAGCTGGGGACGCTCAAGGTCGCGTTGCGCGAAGGCAACGATGTCAGCGCGGCGCTGTACGACGCCGGCTACGGATCGCCGTCGCGCGTGTACGAAGGCGGTGCCGCGAAGCTCGGCATGACGCCCGCGCGCTATCGCGCCGGTGGCGCCGGTGAGCAGATCCGCTGGAGCATCGCCGCCACCGCGCTCGGCCAGGCCCTGGTCGCGACCACGCAGCGCGGCGTGTGCATGATCGAACTGGGCGAGGATGCCGATGCGCTGGAAGCGCGCCTGCACGAAGAGTTTCCGCAGGCACAGCTGGAGCGCGTGGATGCCGGTCGCGACGAGTTCCTCGCGCCGCGGCTGCGCGCGGTTGCCGATGCACTGGCCGGCAAGCAGGCACAGGTGCCGGTGGACCTGATCGGCACGGCGTTCCAGAAGAAGGTCTGGGACGCATTGATGAAGATCCCGCGCGGCGAGACGCGCAGCTATGCCGAAGTGGCGCGTGCAATCGGGCAACCGCGTGCGACGCGCGCCGTGGCCAGTGCGTGCGCCGGGAACCATGTGGCCATCGTGGTGCCGTGCCATCGCGTGATCCGCGGCGATGGTTCGCTCGGCGGGTATCGCTGGGGCCTGCCGATGAAGCAGAAGGTGCTGGCGCGCGAGCGCGCGGCGTGATGCCTTACCTCCGCCGCCTCGCCGGCATCCGGGTCGGTACGTGCAACCCCGCCTTCACCACGTCGAACACCATCCGCGTCTCGTAGCGCTTGATGTTGCCTTCGTCCATGAACAAGCGGTCGGCCACTTCGCGGCAATGGGCCACGCCGGTGGTCGACAGGATCACCAGGTAGTCCCACTCGCCCGCCAGCGTGTAGCACTGCTGCACTTCCGGCGCGGCGCGCATGCGGGCGTGGAACGCCGCATGCAGCTTGGCCGCCTCACGCTCCATCGCCACCAGCACCGTGGCCAGGGTGGTGGTGCCGAGCAGGGTGGGGTCGAGCACCGCGATCTGCCGCAGCAGCCCGCTCTTGCGGTACCGCGTGAGCCGTCGCTGCACCGTGCTGGCGGATAGCCCGACGGCTTCGCCGAGCTCGGTCAGGGTTGCCGAGGCATCGCGCTGCAGCAGCTCCAGCAGGCGGTGGTCGAACTCGTCCAGCATCACGGGAGTCTTGGCCATGCAAAATTTTTGCGTTTATGCGCACGATTTATCAATCCCGTCGCGGCCACTGCCGTTACGATTCAGTCATCCGAACGATCCCTGCACCGGCGGTGCGGCGTCCCGGCCGTCGATGACGGCACCGGGTCGCCGCGCGGCGCGGTGCCGGTCGCGTCGGCCGGCAGCACCGCCAACTCCCCACCTGGACTCCGCATGAGCACCGCTGCACCTACCGCCGCCCGCGCCGCTCCCGGCGGGCTGGCCGTCGCCTTTGCCCTGGCTTCGGTCTACATCCTCTGGGGCTCGACCTACCTGGCGATCCGCTTCGCGCTGGAAAGCTATCCGCCGTTCCTGCTCGGCGCCGGGCGCATGTTCCTGGCCGGCGCGATCATGTTCGCGGTGCTGCGCTGGCGCGGCGTCCCCAAGCCGACCGGAAAGCAGTGGCGCACGCTGTGGATCCTGTCGATCTGGATGGTGCTGCTGTCCAACGGCCTGGTGAACCTGGCCGAGACCGAGGTCGGCTCCGGCCTGGCCGCGATTGCCGTGGCCTCGATGCCGCTGTTCGCCGGCGTGTTCGCGATGCTGCGCGGCCGCCATCCTTCGAAGATCGAATGGGTCGGCCTGATCATCGGCTTCCTCGGCGTGCTCTGGCTCAATGCCGGCGGCGAGCTGTCGTCGTCCACGCTCGGCCTGGTGTGCCTGGTGATCGCGCCGATCGCATGGGCCTGGGGCTCGATCTGGAGCCGCGACCAGGACCTGCCGCAACCGTTCATGTCGGCCGCCGGGCAGATGCTCACCGGCAGCATCTGGATGCTGATCGCCGCCGTGCTGCACGGCGAGCGCATGACCGCGATGCCGAGCGTCAGCGCGACCGCGGCGATGCTGTACCTCGTGGTCGCCGGGTCGATCTTCGGTTTCACCGCCTACATCTGGCTGCTGCACCACGTGCGTCCGGCCCTGGCGACCAGCTACGCCTACGTCAATCCGCCGATCGCGGTGGTGTTCGGCGCGCTGATCGGTGGCGAGCACTTCACCGCGCACGACCTGGGCGCGATGGCGGTGATCCTGGTCGGCGTGGTCATCATCACCCTGGCCAAGGCGCGCGCCGGCAAACCGGCGACGGTGGCAGCGGCAGCGACACCGGCACCGGCACCGGCACCCGAGGAGCCGGCGGCATGAGCGATCACGCCGCCGCGCGCAGCGGCCTGTGGGTCGCGGCTGCCTCCTTCGTGCTGTGGGGGCTGATGCCGCTGTACTGGCATCTGCTCAAGGTGGTGCCGTCGCTGCAGATCGTGATGCACCGCATCGTCTGGAGCGCGCTGCTGGTGGCGGCATGGCTGGCGTGGAAGCAGGGCCGAGGCTGGCTGCGCGCAACGCTGGCGCGACCGCGCGCGGCCTGGATGCTGGCGCTCAGCGGCGCGCTGATCGCCTTCAACTGGGGCCTGTATATCTGGGCCGTCAACGCCGGGCACGTCGTCGAAAGCAGCCTGGGCTACTTCATCAATCCTCTGGTGAGCGTGTTGTTCGGCGTGGCATTCCTGCATGAGCGGCTCAACCGCGTGCAGTGGCTGTCGGTGGCGCTGGCGGCGACCGGTGTTGCCTGGCTGACCTGGCAGTACGGCCAGCCGCCGTGGATCGCGATCGGGCTGGCGTTGTCGTTCGCGCTGTACGGCCTGATCCGCAAACTGGTGGCGGTCGACGCGGTCAGCGGCCTGGGCGTGGAGAGCGTGTACCTGTTCCTGCCTGCACTGGTGGTGCTGCTGTGGAGCGAGACGCACGGCAGCGGCCACTTTGCCAGCGGCTGGGGTCTGGGCGTGGATGCGCTGCTGATCTTTGGCGGCGCACTGACGGCATTGCCGCTGATCGGCTTCGCTTTCGCCGTGCGCCGCGTGCCGCTGTCGGTGGTCGGACTGATGCAGTACATCGCCCCGACCATCCAGTTCCTGCTTGGCGTGCTGTTCTTCGGCGAAGCCTTCAACCGCGACCGCGCCACCGGCTTCATCTTCATCTGGGTGGCGCTGGCGGTGTTCGCGATCGATGGCCTGATGCGCGCGCGGCGCAGTGCCGCGCTGGCAAGCTGACTAGACGGCAGCCAGCGGCAGCGCCCGCACGCCGAGGACGGAGAGGATCACCGCCTCGTACTTCGCCAGCGCGGTCCTGACGATGGTGGTATGGACCGCACCCTGTGACGTCAGGTCGACGTTGCAGGCGTCGTTGACCTGGCCGCCCCAGAACGGATTGCTGCCCAGTGCGTAAGGCGAGCACTGGAGGAAGTTCAGGGTTTCCCAGCTGTCGCTGGCCAGCGTGTAGCGCCTCTGCATCGGCAACGGATTGAGCGGGCTGTGCGGATCGAACGCGACCAGGCCCTTCACCTCCACCGAATAGGCCGCCAGGTTGTTGGCCAGCCGCAGCACCTGGTCGCCGCCGACGCTGTAACCGAACAGGTAGACCGGACTGCCCGGCGAGATCGCCAGCCGGTCCAGGATCGAACGCTCGACGGTGGCCAGCGGCGCGCCGAAGATCGCACGCCCGTCGTACATGCTCGCGCCAATGGCGGCACCGAATTCGTTGATGGCAATGTTGTCGAGCAGGTCTGCAGAACCTGCGCCGTCGATTCCGATCCGGATGCTGTTGTCCGTGCTTGGGGCCATGTCCGAGTCCATGTACTGCGGGGAGCGGGGCGTCCCCTTCTGCATGGATCATCGCAACGCGCAGGCACGCGCCGCCTTCCACGGCGCGCACAGTTGCTTGGCAGGCGGCGCCCTACGCGCACACATCGCGCGAACCCCAGACGCAGACAAGGGCGCCGGAGCGCCCTTGTCTGCATGCATCCGCGCGTCGATCAGGCGGCGCGCAACGCCTCGGTCACCGGCAGTCGCGCCGCACGCAGCGCCGGGAACAGGCCACCGACCAGGCCGATGCCGAGCGCCCACTTCAGGCCGTTCCACAGCAATTCCGGTGAGACCTTGAACTGGAACACGACCTGGCTGAAGTTGTTGCCCAGCGTGGACACGCTGTAGCCGTTGAACACCAGCCACGCCAGTCCGGCGCCGATCAGCCCGCCCAGCAGCGCCAGCAGCATTGTCTCCAGCATCACCGCCACCACCACCGGCACGCCGCGGAAACCAATCGCGCGCATCGTGGCGATCTCGCGAGCGCGGCCGGCGACGGCGGCGAACATGGTGTTGAGCGCGCCGAAGACCGCGCCGATCGCCATGATCGTGCCGATGACCTTGCCGAGGATGTTGATCAGCTTGGTCAGGCCTTCGGACTGCTTGGCGTAGTAGTTGTGCGTCGTCTCCACGTCCAGCTTCAGGCGCGGATCGCCGGCGAGGGCGGCCTTGAGGCGGTTGAAGCCGTCCTTGCCGTCCAGCTTCACCGTCACCGACTGGAACGCCTGGCGCTGGTACGCCGGGCCGAGCACGTCAACGTCGGCCCACAGTTCCGAGTCATGCGAGTCACCGGACGAGAACGCACCGACCACCGTCCACATCTGGTTGGCGAGCTTGAGCTGCTTGCCGACTTCCAGGCCGACGAACTGCTTCTGCGCGCCGCGACCGACCACCAGTTCACGCATGCCGGGGTTGAACTTGCGACCTTCGACGATCTTCAGTTTCGGCCGCAGCGTCCACGCCATCGGGCCGACACCGCGGAACTGCACGTTGGAGTCGGTGCCGTCCGCCTTGCTGGGCAGGTTCACCACCTGCGACAACTCCGGCGAGATCACCGGTCGGCCGTCGGCGCCGCGCGAGATGCCGGCCAGCGACGAGATCAGCGGGACCTGGTCGCGGGTGATGACCGAGTTGGTCTCGGCCTGCGAACCGGCACGCAGGATGATCGCGGACGAGTCGCTGCCGGTCTGGTTGAGCGTGGCCTTGAAGCCTTCGCCCATCGCCAGCATCGCCACCAGCACGCCGACCACGCCGGCAATGCCGACCACGATCACCGACGAGGCACCCCAGCGCTGCGGCAGGCTGGCCAGGCCGATCTTGGCCGCCTCCCAGGCAAGTCGCCCGGAACGGGTGAGCAGCAGCCACAGCACGAACAGCACCACCACGGCCAGCACCAGGTACCAGGGCAGCACCGCCCAGGCGACCAGACCGATGACGAGCAGCAAGGCGATGCCGAGATTGATCATGAACTTCTTCATCTGGATCTCCTTGGCTCAGCGGCCGGCGAGGGCATCGACGATGTTCAGGCGCATGCCACGCAACGCCGGCAGCAGTCCCACGATCACGCCGATGGCGAGCATCAGCACCAGGCCCACCACCCAGGTCTGTCCCAGCACCGTCGGCAACTGGATCATGCCGCCGCTGGCCTTGCTCACGCCCGGCATCAGCAGCGAGGCGATACCCATGCCGATCACGCCGCCCAGCACCACCAGCAGGATCGACTCGGCCAGCACCAGCCACAGCACGCTGCGGTTGGAGAATCCGATCGTCTTGAGCACCGCCAGCTCCGGGATGCGCTCGCGCACCGCTTGCGCCATCGTGTTGCCGGTCAGCAGCAGCAGGGTGAAGAACACCGCGCCCATGATGCCGGTGACGATCAGGCCGATGTCGGCGAACTGCTTGGCGAAGGCCTGGTTGAACGCCGCTTCGGTCTGCGCCTTGGTCTCGTGGTCGGAGTTGGCCGAGAGCGAATCAATGGCCTTGGCCACGCCATCGGAACCGGCGCCGTCGGCGACCTTGACGATGTACCAGCCAACGCGACCCTTGACGTAGTCGTTGGCCTCGTCGAAGTACTTCCAGTGGAAGAACAGCACGTTCTCCTGCGCCTTCATCTTCTCGTCGTCGATGCGGAAGATGCCATCGAGCTTGAACGACCAGTTGTTGCTGCCCTGGGTCGGGAAGATGGTGGCCTGCAGCGGGATGGTGTCGCCGATCTTCCAGCCGTGGCGCTTGGCCAGCGCCTCGCCGACGATGGCGCCGGTGCGGTTGTTCTCCCACGCCTTGCGCTGCTCGGCCGGAAGCTTGAACTCCGGATACAGGTCCAGGTAGCCCGGGCCCACGGAGAAGTTGGCGAAGAAGTTCTTCGGATCCTGGTAGATGCCGCCGAACCAGGCCGCATACGCGGACTTCTGCACGCCCGGGATCGTCTTGATCTGGGTGTCCAGGCTGTAGGGCAGCATCTGCGTGATCGACAGGCGCGAGGCAACGACCAGACGGTTGGCGCCGGTGACGCTGCCGCCGGAGTTGAACGCCACGCGCACCGAGTCGAGCATGCCGAACAGCAGGAATGCGGTCACCACCGACAACAACGTCAAAAACGTGCGGGTCTTGCTGCGGAACAGCGCGGCCCAGATCAGGTGCAGGTATTTCATCTCTGCTTCCTCAACATGTGTCTCCCTTCTCCCCTTGTGGGAGAAGGTGGCCCGAAGGGCCGGAAGAGGGGGCGGGGCGCCGAATGCGTGGTTGGCCCCTTGCCCTCAGCTCCTTGAGAAACGTCAGTGCTCCACCGCCAGCTCGCGCTCGACCAGGGTGCCCTTGTCGAGATGGATCGTGCGCTGGGCGTGATCGGCGGCCTTGGGATCGTGGGTGACCATGATGATGGTCTTGCCGTGCTCGCGATTGAGCGACTGCAGCAGCGCCAGGATCTCTTCCGCCGACTGGCGGTCGAGGTCGCCGGTGGGTTCGTCGCAGATCAGCAGGGTCGGGTCGGAGACGATCGCGCGGGCGATCGCGACGCGCTGCTGCTGGCCGCCGGACAATTCGTTCGGGCGATGCTTGCCGCGTTCGGCCAGGCCGACCAGCTGCAGCGCGATCTCGGCATTGCGCTTGCGCTGGGCCGACGACAGCTTGGTCAGCAGCAGCGGCAGCTCGACGTTCTTCTGCGCGTTGAGCGTCGGCATCAGGTTGTAGAACTGGAACACGAAGCCGACGTTGTGGCTGCGCCACTGCGACAGCTGGCCGGCGCTGAGCGTGTCGATGCGCTGGCCGTCGACCTGGATCTCGCCACCGGTGGGGGAGTCGAGGCCGCCGATGAGGTTGAGCAGCGTGGTCTTGCCAGAGCCCGACGGACCCATCAGCGCGACGAAGTCGCCCTTGGGGATGTCCAGGTCGATGCTGTGCAGCACCTCCACCTTTTCCGGACCGCGTTGATAGGTCTTCCTGAGATTGCGGATCGAAACCAGCGTAGACATTGCGACGTCCTCGATACGGTAGGAGGAGGAACTGCGTTAACTGCTTCGTTGATTACTGGTCTGCCGAGCCGCTGTCGGACTCGGCGGCGGCGACGGCAACCTTGACGCGGTCGCCATCGGCCAGACCTGCGGGAGGGTCGAGCACGACCGTCTCACCGCCTGAGAGGCCCTGGGTGACTTCGCGGTCGTCGCCCAGGCTGCGGCCGACGGTGACCTCGTGCTGCTGCGCCTTCTCGTCGACGACGACGAAGGCCAGCTGCTTGCCGTCGCGGCTGGTGATCGCCGCGGCCGGCACCAGCACGCCCGGCTTCTGCTTCGGCGCTTCGGGTTTGGCTGCTTCCAGGAAGCTCACGCGCACACCCATGTCCGGGACGATGCGCGGGTCCTTGGTCTTCAGCGCGACGCGGACCTTGACCGTGGCCTTGCCGCGGTCGGCCGCCGGGATGATGGCGATCACCTCGGCCGGGATCTTCCAATCCTGGTAGGCGTTGAGCGTGGCCTCGACCGGCATCTTCGGCTGCACGCGGCCGATGAAGGCCTCACCGACCTCGACCTCGATCTCGAGCGAATCCATGTCGACGATCGTGCCGATGCCCGTGCGGGTGAAGCCGCCACCGGCCGACAGCGGCGATACGATCTCGCCCGGCTGCGCGGCCTTGGCCGTGACCACGCCGGAGAACGGCGCGCGCACGATGGTGTTGTCGACGCCGAGGTCGGCGATGTGCAGGCGGTCGCCGGCGACCTTGGCATTGCGTTCGGAGGTGGTCAGTTCGGCGCGCAGCGAATCGCGCGCGGCGATCGCTTCGTCGTACTGCGCCTTCGACACCAGCTGCTGGTTGACCAGCGTCGACAGTCGGCGGGCGTTGGCTTCGGCCTCGGACAGACGCGCACGCACGCTTTCGACCTGGCTGCGCGAGGCGCCGACCTGGGCGCTGGCGAGGGTGCGTTCGGCATCGGCGTCGATCGGATCGAGCGTGGCCATGATCTGGCCTTCCTCGACCTTCTGGCCTTCTTCGATCAGCACTTCGCGCACTTTGCCGGTGATCTTGGCCGACACCGTGGCCATGCGGCGGGCGACGACATAACCGGTGGCGTCGAGCACCGAAGCGTTGCCGCCGCTGCCGATGGCGGTTGCGGTGGCGGTCTTCACTTCGACGCCGCGCTCGCGGCCAAGCACGGCCCACGCCGCGAGTGCGAGTACGAGCACCACCGCAACGACAGCGAGCGCGATCCACAAGCCGCGGCGTGATGCCGGCGGCGGTGGCGCGCTACGGTCTATGCGCAATTCCCTGAGCAGGTCGGACGAGGCAGTCATATGCACACCAGACGCAAGACGGCGCCTAGTGTGACGTCAGACCACCGATTGCGCCAACCTGCCGGAAGTCAGTTTGTGCAGGACCGGGCACGTGGCATGGGGGTTATCGCTACCACCCGGGCCGGGTCGATCGCGATCACGCCAGGGCCCATCAGGTCGAGGACAGCTTCCTGAGCAGCGCATACGCCCCGCGCAGCCCTTGTGCTTCGCCACCGGCCGGACGGCCCGGGCGATCACTGTCGTTCCAGCTGTACACGTCCAGGTGCGCCCACTTCTGCACCGCCGGGACGAAGCGCTCCAGATAGATCGCCGCGGTGATGCTGCCGGCCATCTTCGAAGGCCCGCCGTTGGCGATGTCGGCGACGGTGCTGGTGAGGTAACGCAGGTACGGGCGCCACAGCGGCATGCGCCACAGAGGATCGCGTTGCTCTATGCCCGACTCCAGCCACAACCGCGCCACGTCCTCGTCGTTGCAGTACAGCGCCGGCAGGTCCGGGCCAAGGGCGATTCGCGCAGCACCGGTCAGCGTGGCGAAGTCGAGCAGCAGCGCCGGCTTCTGCTCGCCGGCGTAGGTGAGCGCGTCGCACAGGATCACGCGGCCTTCGGCATCGGTGTTGTCGATCTCCACCGACATGCCCTGGCGCGTGGCGACCACTTCGCCCGGACGGAATGCATTGGGGCCCACGGCATTTTCGACCGCCGGCACCAGCAGGGTCATGCGCAGCGGCAGCTTGCGCGTCATCACCAGTTCGGCCAGGGCGATGGCATGGGCGGCGCCGCCCATGTCCTTCTTCATGTTGCGCATGCCGTCGGCCGGCTTGAGGTCGAGGCCGCCGGTATCGAAGCACACGCCCTTGCCGACGATGGCCACGTGCGGGTGCGATTCGTCACCCCAGTTGAGTTCGATGAGGCGCGGCGCGCGGTGGCTGGCGCGGCCGACGGCGTGGATCGCCGGGAAATTGCGGGTAAGCAGGTCATCGCCGCTGATCACCTCGATCCGCGCGCCGAAGCGCTCGGCCAGTTCGCGGGCGACCTGCTCGAGCTGGTCCGGGCCCATGTCTTCGGTCGGGGTGTTGACCAGGTCGCGCACGCGAAGGCACGCAGCGAGCTGGGCGAAGGCTTCGTCGTCTGCCTGCACCTGCAACAGCGCCGGTTGCCGCAGCGGCTGCTTGTAGCGGTTGAAGCGGTAGCTGCCCAGGCCCCAGCCCAGGTGCAGTGCCGACCTTGCCTCGACCGGAAGCTCGGTCGCCAGCACCCAGCTGCGCAGCGGCAACGCATACGGCGCGTGGCCGTAGGAATAGGGGTCGAGCAGGTCGGCCACGCCGATCACCGCAGCAGCCAGGCCACCATCCGCCGCGGGCAGGGTGAGCGCCGTCCACGGCGAGCCATCGAATCCCTGTGCATCGAGCCAGGCCAGCGCTGCCGCATCCTGCGTCGCCCGCCACTGGCCGATCGTGTCGCGGCTGACCACATGCAGCGGCAGGCTCTCGGTGCGGGTATCGGCAAAGCCGTGCGGGATGCTCATGCGCTGAGGAGTTCCGGTTGTTGTGCCAGGTCCAGCCAGTCGGCCAGTCCGGCGAGTGTGGCGAATTCGAGGTCGGGGCGCAGGTCGGCATGGGGCCAGTGCGCGCCGTCGCGGTTGATCCAGCAGCTGCGCATGCCGGCGCGGTGGGCGCCGACCACGTCCAGTTCGATGTCGTCGCCGACATGCAGGACATCGCCGGGGGCGAGGTCGAGCTGGCGGCAGGCGGCGTGGAAGATGCTCGCCGCCGGCTTGGGCGTGCCGTGCTCGCGCGCGCCGAGCTGGAAGGCGAAATGCGCCGAGACGCCAACGCGCGCCAGGTCGGCATTGCCGTTGCTGATCGCCGCCAGCGGTACGCGCGCGGCCAGCCGCTCCAGCGCAGCGAGGGCATCGGGGTAGAACTCGACGCGGTTGCGTTCGGTGTAGAACGCCTCGAACGCGGCATCGGCATGCTGCGGATCATCGCCGCTCAGTTCCATCGCGCGGATCAGGCTCAGCTTGCGCAGCTGGCTGAAGTCGTGGGCGAGGTCCGGACGTTCGACGAAGACGCGTTCGCGCAGTTCGCGCATCGCCTCGATCGGGAAGCGTTGCGCCGTGCCTGGGCAATGCTGCAACAGCCACGCGTGCAGCACCTGCTCGACCCGCGCCCCGATCGGCGCGAACGGCCACAGGGTGTCGTCGAGGTCGAGGGTGATGGCGCGAACTGGGAATTGCATGCCGATATTTTAGCCTGTTTGCTGCACTGCCCCGTCGTTAACGGCATACCGCGCTTTTGCATGAGCGTCCCAGGCGACCTTGGCGCGCCCGGGGCCCGGATCCGGCTCGGCTCACTCCAGCAGGCGCGCCCAGCCCCCCAGGCCCTCGATCCGCGCCAGCACCAGCTTCACGCACACCAGCAGCGGCACCGCCAGCAGCAGGCCGATGACTCCCCACAGCCAGCCAAACAGCATCAGCGCCAGGATCAGCACCAGCGGCGACAGGCGCATGCGCCGGCCGAGCACGATCGGGGTGATGATCTGGCCCTCGATGGTGTGCAGCACCAGGTAGATGCCTGCCGGCAGCAGCGACGGCAGCAGCTTGTCGAAGGCGACGAAGCCCATCAGCAACATGATGACGATGCCGACAAGCGGGCCCACGTAGGGAGCGAAGTTCAGGATCGCCGCCATCGTGCCCCACAGCAGCGCTTCGGGCAGCGGCACGCCCAGCCAGTACAGCGCGCCGGCCAGGGCCAGGCCGAGGGCGATGTTGATCAGGGTGATGGTCAGCACGTAGCGCGATATCTCGCGCTCGATCGAATGCAGGATGTCGACGGTCAGCTTCTTCTGCTGCCGTGTCGGCAACAGCGCGATCGCGTTTCGTTGCAGGCTTTCGCCATAGACCATGAAGAAGAACGTCAGCAGCACCACCGCGAGCACCGAGGCCACCCGCCGCGGCGTCGCGGTCAGCGCCTTGTAGGGTTCGTTGAGCTCGGTGCGGATCACCTGCACCGGCTTGCCGGTGCTCTCGCCTCCGGCGGCTCGGGCGATGTTCTGCGCGGCCTTGTTGGCGTCGAGCATCGGCTTGGTCAAGTCGCGCAGCTTCGGCGCGATCGACTTCATTTCGCGCGGCACCTGCCGCACCCATTCGCCGGCCGGTTCGACCAGCTGGTTGCCCAGCGCGGCGGCGCCGGCGAGGCCACCGGCGAGCACCAGCACCGCACCGAGGAAACGCGGGATGTACAGCTTCTGCAGGCCGCGGATGATCGGGTTGCCGATGAGTGCGCAGAACATAGACAGCAGGACAGGCAGGACCAGTTCCTGCGCCGCCCATAGCGTGTAACCGACCGCGAGCGTGGCCAGCACCATGGCCGCGCTGGAGGACCTCGGGCGTGCCTGTAACGGGGATGGCGGAGCGTCGCCCTCGCCGGGCGGTTCCGATTCGGAAGGTGCTTGGGTTGCTGGGATGCTCAAGGTTCGACCGGATGGACCACGCCGCGTGCAGCTTGCACAGTTGCCTCGGCGCGCGCCAGCGTCAGTGCATCTTCGTCCGCAAGTGGAGGCGCAGCCACGACGGGCGCAGGAGCGGCCGCGGCCTGTTCGGCGCTGGCGGCTGCCTGCTCGGCACCTTCGGCGGCCACCTGGGCGCTGCCGCCGGCGAACAGGCCCGAGATCATCGTCACCAGCTGCATCAGTCCACCGCTTTTGCCCAGGGTGCGCAGCGGTTCGGCGCGGCCGACGACGAAGCCGGCGGCGAGGCCGGCGATCACGATCCTTCCCGGCGTCCACAGCTCGCGCCACGACGTGCGCACCTTGCGCAGGTCGGCTACGGCGCTGCGCTCGCTGGCTTCGAGCGCGTCCTCGGCCTGGTCGACCTTCTGGATCAGCTGTTCAAAGCGCATGGCGGCGGGCGACGAGGGAAGTCATGGGAATAGTCATGGGACTGGTCATGGCGGCGCGACGTCGATGCCCTGTTCGTCCTTCTTCGGCCGCCCCGACAGGCTCTGTTCGTGGCGCTTTGCAGCGTCGCGCGCCGATTCCTCCGAGCCCGGGCCGGGCATGAAGTCGGCGAGGTCGCCGATGCCCAGGCGCGCCAGCTGCCGGCGCGTAGCCTGCAGGCGGGTGTGGTCGAAATAGTGCATCGCGCGCCAGCAGGCGTAGCCCGTCACGGCCAGGCTGAGCAGTGCGGCGATCAGCATTGCCAGCAACCACGACAGGCCCAGGGTGGTCAGCAGCGCGACCAGGCTGCCCATCAGGAACAGCCAGGCCGAAGCGCCGAAAACGATCGCCACACCGACGAAGGCAAGCGCGCGGCCCAGCGCACTGCGCGCCAGCGCCAGGTCGGCGGCGACGAGGCTGCGCATCGCCTTGGCCGATGCGCCCGCGGCGCCGAGGCCGGTGCGCGCGGTGGCGCCCAGTTCGCGCAGCGCCTCTCCCAACTGGTCAGGCGGCGGAACCGATGCCCCGGGCTCGGGTCCCTCGGGCGTTCGATCGTCCCCCACCTGGCTCATGCGGTTTTACTTGTCGCCGCTGCGGGCGAGCTTGGCGATGATCCAGCCGGCGGCAAAGGCGACGCCGAAGGACGCAAGCGGGCGCTCGCGGATCAGTTCGGCGGCGCTGTCGATCAGGTCGCGGCCCTTGTCCATCAGTGCATCCACCTGCTCGCGGGCAACGCCCCCGGCCTGCTCGGCGGCAGCGATTCCCGACAGGGCGCTGTCGGCCAGGTCGGCCTTCACGTTCGCCTTGCCCACGCGCAGTTCGTCGCCGGCCGCGCTGGCTGCGCCGCGCAGTGCTTCGCCGGCATCGCTCGCCGCCTGCTTGAGGTGTCCGCCGGCTTCGCCGAGGTGGGTCTTCATGCCGTCGCTGGGGGTGGGATTCATCAGGTGTTCCTCCAAGGGGTCTCGGGGTGTCGCAGGCGTGACGTTACTGCATCGACAAGTTGCCCTGTCGGCCGCCGCCACGTACGACGCGCAGGACCAACTGTGCGGGAGCCTGTGTGAAGCTGGCGCGGAAACCTGAAAGATCCTCGAACGTACCAGACGTGGCGGCGGTGATGATGTCGTCCTTCTGCAGGCCGTTCTGCGCAGCGCGGCTGCCGCGCGCGACCGATTCGACCAGCACGCCGGAATAGCCCGACTGGCGCAGGCGCTCGGGCAGTTCGGCGAACACGGCGCCGGCCAGGCGCGGGTCGAGCTCCAGTCCCTGGAACGACTTGGGCTGTTCGCGCAGCACGGTGTTCATCTGGATCACCTTGCCGTCACGACGCACCTCCAGCGCGACGCGGCTGCCGACGGCCTGCAGGCCTTCGAAGTTGCGCAGCGCGTCCGGGTCGTCGATGCGCTCGCCGTTGGCGCTGATGATCACGTCGCCGGGCTTGAGGCCGGCCGTCGCCGCGCCACCACCGGAGTAGACCTGCGTGACCAGTGCGCCGCGCGCTTCCTCCAGGCCCAGTCCCTGCGCCAGGCGCGCATCGACCGCCTGCGACTCCAGCCCCAGCGTTCCGCGGATCACCACGCCATTGTTGGCGATCAACTGGCCCATGATGTTGCGCGCCAGGCTGGTCGGGATGGCGAAGCCCAGCCCGATGTTGCCGGCCATCGAACCGCGCGGATTGAAGCTGGCCGTGTTGATGCCGACCAGTTCGCCGTTGAGGTTGACCAGTGCGCCGCCGGAGTTGCCCGGATTGATCGAGGCGTCGGTCTGGATGAAGTTCTGGAAGCCCAGTCCGCGCAGGCCGGTGCGGCCGACCGCGGAGACAATGCCCGAGGTTACCGTCTGGCCGATGCCGAACGGGTTGCCGACGGCGACGACGAAGTCGCCGACCCGCAGTGCATCGGAGTTGGCCAGCGGGATCGCGACCAGGTTGGGTGCGTTGATGCGCATCAGCGCGACGTCGGTATCCGGGTCCGAACCCAGGAACTCGGCCTTGAGCGTGCGCCCGTCGGCCAGCGTCACCGATACCTCGTCGGCGCCCTCGATCACATGGTGGTTGGTCAGCACGTACCCGCGCTGGGCATCGACGATCACGCCAGAGCCGAGCGATTCGTTGATCCGCTCCTGGGTCAGCTCCGGGAACATGCGCCGGAACATCGGGTCGCCGCCGAACGGGCTGACCTTGACCCGCTGCTTGGTGTGGACGCTGACCACGGCCGGGGTGACCTTGGCCAGCATCGGCGCCAGCGACGGTAGTGGCTGGCCGCTGACCACCACCGGCAACGCGGCCACGGTGGTGGCTGCGGCCGGCGCCGCCTGGGCAGGCGTTTCCAGGCCGTCGCGCATGGCGATGGCAACGAATCCGCCGAAGGCGGCGGCCAGGGACAATGTAAGAAGGGTCGGCAGAGGGCGCATCGCGTCGTTCTGGCTGGAGGGAGGAGGGGTCGGGTCCGCACACGGCGGCTGAACGGCCCCAGTGTCTGGCAAGACCACTAAATAGGCCATGAAGTTTCCAGCATCTGCGCCGCTGCCGCAGCCCCCGCCAGCGGCGGTCGCGAGACCGGCGCGGCTTGCAAGTGCACCTGCCGCACTGCATCGCTGACGTCCGTCACGCATTGTGACTGCGATCAAAAAAGCGTTGACTAAATTCGGCACCGGGTTTAGCTTGAACCCTCGCTCCGGCCACTACATGTAGTGGTCAACGGGCGGCGGGAGCCCAAAGTTAGGGATTTCCTGGCTTAGAGTTGCGGTACTGTCAGCGCTATCGGGGGATGGCGCGGAACGGGAGCAAGATGAGCCCAAAATCGAACCAGAACCCATGTTTCGCGGACGTGCAAGACCGGTCGCGGGCATCGCCGTCGGCGACCGTTTGGTGGTCAGTGGCTTGGCGGCACCCAATATAAGAATCCACCGGCAGCGGTCCCGATCTGCTGCCAGAACGAGGAGAAAGGACAGGCATGAGCACAGTGCGCCTCGAGGCGGTCAAGACGGCCGCGGCTGTAACGGGGGACCTCGAAAGGGAAATCCCCATGCAGCCCGCTTCCCAGGACATCTGGGACAAGAAGTACCGGCTGAAGACCAAGACGGGGAAGGCCGTCGATTCCGATATCGACGCCACCTACCAGCGCGTGGCCAAGGCCCTGGCCGAAGCCGAGCCCAATGCCGAGAAGCAGCAGTACTGGAACGAGCGTTTCGTGTGGGCGCTGCGCCGCGGGGCCATTCCCGCCGGCCGCATCACCTCCAACGCCGGCGCGCTCGAGCACAAGCCGGCCACCTCGACCATCAACTGCACCGTCTCGGGCACCATCGAGGATTCGATGGACGGCATCCTGGAGAAGGTCCACGAAGCGGGCCTGACGCTGAAGGCCGGTTGCGGCATCGGCTATGAGTTCTCGACGCTGCGTCCGCGCGGCGCGTTCGTCGCCGGTGCCGGCGCCTACACCTCCGGCCCGATGTCCTTCATGGATATCTACGACAAGATGTGCTTCACCGTGTCCTCGGCCGGTGGCCGTCGTGGCGCGCAGATGGGCACGTTCGACGTCTCCCATCCGGACGTGAAGGACTTCATCCGCGCCAAGCGCGAAGACGGCCGCCTGCGCCAGTTCAACCTGTCGCTGCTGATCACCGATGGCTTCATGGAAGCGGTCGACACCGACGCCGACTGGCCGCTGGTGTTCCCGGTCAACATGAAGGAAAAGGGCGACATCAACCTCGACGACGCGACCCAGGTCGTGTGGCGCGAGTGGCCGACCCACCGCAACTACATCGTGCGCGACGACGGCCTGGTGGCCTGCAAGATCTACGGCCACATCCGTGCCCGCCACCTGTGGGACATGATCATGGTCTCGACGTATGACTACGCCGAGCCGGGCTTCATCCTCATCGACCGCGTCAACGAGATGAACAACAACTGGTGGTGCGAGAACATCCGCGCGACCAACCCCTGCGGCGAGCAGCCGCTGCCGGCCTACGGCGCCTGCCTGCTGGGCTCGGTCAACCTGACCAAGTTCGTTCGCGACCCGTTCACCGACCAGGCGACCTTCGACTGGGAGGAATACAAGGAAGTCGTGCGCGTGTTCACCCGCATGCTCGACAACGTGGTCGAGGTCAACGGCCTGCCGCTGGAGCAGCAGCGCAACGAGATCATGCGAAAGCGCCGCCACGGCATGGGCTTCCTCGGCCTGGGCAGCACCGTGACCATGCTGCGCATGAAGTACGGCAGCAAGGAGTCGTGCGAGTTCACCGAGCGCATCTCCCGCGAGATGGCCGTGGCCGGTTGGGAAATGGGCCTGGCGCTGGCGAAGGAAAAGGGCGCCGCGCCGATCATGGACGAGCTGTTCGCCGTCGATGCCGAGATGCTGCGCAAGCGTCCGGAGATGGTGAAGGACGGCTGGAAGATCGGCCAGGACATCCCCGGCCGCGTCCTCCACGCCCGCTACAGCCGCTACATGCAGCGCGTCGCCTCGGTGGCGCCGGAGCTGGTGGACGAGCTTGCGCAGACCGGCGCGCGCTTCACGCACCACAGCTCGATCGCGCCGACCGGCACGATCTCGCTGAGCCTGGCCAACAACGCCTCCAACGGCATCGAGCCGTCGTTCGCGCACCACTACAGCCGCAACGTGATCCGCGAAGGCAAGAAGTCCAAGGAAAAGGTCGACGTCTATTCCTACGAGCTGCTGGCCTATCGCGAGCTGATCAACGCCAAGGCCATGCCGTTCTCGGATGAAGAGCACGCCAGGCTGCCGGAGTACTTCATCTCCGCCGACGACATCTCCCCCAAGGAGCACGTCGACGTGCAGGCCGCGGCGCAGAAGTGGGTGGACAGTTCGATCTCCAAGACCGCCAACGTCCCGACCGACTACCCGTACGAGCAGTTCAAGGACATCTACCGCTACGCCCACCAGCAGGGCCTGAAGGGGTGCACCACGTTCCGCTTCAACCCGGCCGCCTTCCAGGGCGTGCTGGTCAAGGAAGCCGACCTGGAAAACACCACCTATCGCTTCGAGCTGGAAGACGGCAGCGTGCTGGAGGTCAAGGGCAACGAGCAGATCGAATACGACGGCGAGATGCACACCGCCGCCAATCTGTTCGATGCGTTGAAGGAAGGCTATTACGGAAAGTTCTGAGCGCTGTGGTCGCGAGCGCTGCGAGGGACCTGCTTTCAGGCGTCAGGCAACAACGGCACCCGGGGGAAGCAGGTTCCTCGCACTTTCGAAGCGGCAGCGGTAGAGGCAGGGGGCAGCGGTGATCGCCTCCACACGGAGTCCGGGCCGGCTCCGCGTTCATGTACCAGGCCCAAGTGAGTAACGTGTGGATTGTGTCGTGCGCGTGCAGCAGGTATAGCATCGCCCTTGCAACACCCCGATTACCGCAACACGCCAACCAGGTTTTGACGCCCGTCAGGAGGGCACATGAGCAATGGCAACGGAGTGACGGCGACCCTGTCGCAGGCCGCCGATAACGTGAAAGAAACCGCATCCCACATTTCCAGCGCGGTGATGCACCGTGCCGAGGAAGCGGTGGCGTCGGTCAAGACCACCGCCAAGAAGGCACGCAAGGCCGCCAAGAAGGCGGTAGGCACCGCCAAGAAGAAGCTCGCCGCTGCCAGCGCCAAGGCCAAGAAGGAAGCTTCGTCGCTCAAGGCGAAGGCCGGCAAGAAGACGGCCAAGAAGGCGACGAAGAAGGCTGCAAAGAAGGCAACCAAGAAGGCTGCGACCAGGAAGACCGCGAAGAAGGCGGTGAAGAAGGTTGCGGCGAAGAAGACGGCGAAGAAGGCCGCCAAGAAGGCAACGAAGAAGGTTGCCAGGAAGGCTGCGAAGAAGGCCGTCAAGAAGGCCACGAAGAAGACTGCGACGAAGAAGGTCGCGAAGAAATCAGCCGTCCGGAAAGCTGTGAAGAAGGCGCCGGCCAAGAAGGCCGTAGCCAGGAAGGCGGCGAAGAAGGCAGCCAAGCGACCCACAAAGAAGGTCGCGAAGAAAGCTGCCAGGAAGTAAGTGCCCCGATTGGTCGCCGCGTCCCAGTGGCGCGGCGACCGCCTTAAGCGACATATAACTAGATCAGCGTTACCGCACCAGGAGCGGGTTCATGGCCGTCAAGATCGACAAGAAAATCAAGGGCTACAGCGTCGTCACCCCGGAAGACAAGGCGAAAGAGGCTTCGCGCCCGGCGCCGGTCGCCGCGGTCGAGTCGCTGCCGACCGCCGACGTGATCCAGATGCACGAGCGCATCGAGCGCCCCGAGATCCTGATCGGCTCCACCTACAAGATCAAATCGCCGCTGTTCGAGCACGCGCTGTACGTGACGATCAATGACATCGTCCTCAACGCCGGCACCGAGCACGAGCTGCGCCGCCCCTTCGAGATCTTCATCAACTCGAAGAACATGGACCACTTCCAGTGGATCGTCGCGCTGACGCGCATCATGTCGGCCGTGTTCCGCAAGGGCGGCGACGTGACCTTCCTGGTCGACGAGATGAAGGCCGTGTTCGACCCGAAGGGTGGCTACTTCAAGGCCGGTGGCGTGTACATGCCGTCGCTGGTGGCCGAGCTGGGCAGCATCGTGGAGGACCACCTCAAGTCGATCGGCCTGATGCACGACCCGGAGATGAGCGACGCCCAGCGCGCCCTGATCGCCGAGAAGCGCGCCGCCTACGCGCAGCTGTCAAAAAAAAACTCTGACGCGGGCCACGTAGACCTGTTCCCCGAACCGCGCATCAGCGATACGCCGCGCAGCGAGGACGTCGAAGTCACCGGCGACGGCGTCAGCTTCCCGCCGAGCGCAACGATGTGCCACAAGTGCAACACCAAGGCGGTCGTGATCATGGATGGCTGCGCGACGTGCTTGAACTGCGGGTACAGCAAGTGCGGTTGAGCTGACGCGCGAACAGGCCCTGGATGGACTGACCGCGAGAGACCGCATCGGTCAAGCAACCATTGCTTCCTAGGCCGCTGGGGCCTCGCCGCCATTTTCGCGCTGCTCGAGAATCTTGGCCACCTGCGCATCGGCGGCAGCCCGATGCTGCAGGGATTTGCACATCTCGATCCCGGCCGATGTCAGTCCCAGTCCTTCCTCGTCCTCGACCACCAACCCGCTCTCGATCAGCCGGTCCCGGACGACGGAGTCGTCATCGGTCAGCGCAGCGCGCTGGGATACCCTTTTCAATACCGCCAGCAAAGCGAGGTCTTCGAGCGAGATTGGATCCATGGCTGTCCGAAGAGGTTGACACGCGGCACACTGCCGGAAGCCGAAACAATACCATCCGATCTGTTCCCGCGGAGTCCGCATTCAGCCTGACAGGTGGTCCTCATCTGACCGCCGCAACATTGGAGCGAAGTCACGTGGAAGATCGCGTGCATCGTCCATGTAGCCATCACGGTGGAAGACCTTGAGGCCACGACCGCCTTCTACGAACGGCTTTTCGGTGCAGCCGTGACCGCGGAGCATGCGGTTGATGGACGAACACTCGTGCGGCAGCTATCCCTCGGCGGCGCCAGCCTCAGCGTGCATCAAAAAGATAACGGGGTGGAGCTGGTTGCTGCGCGACCGACGCCCGGATCGGCGGATATCTGCTTCCGGTGGAGGGGGACCATGGATGAGGCCCTATCCGCACCTGGCTGGTCGATGCGTTTTGCGGGGAATTCTGGCCGACGATTGAGTCCTTGTTTCAACAAACGCGGCGGCGCCTTCTGAGCCGCCGCTGATCAGCCGCGCCCCGCGTGCGGAGCCATTCCCCGCGTCATCGACTGGGCATCACCCACGGCCTGTATCCGCGCCGACGCCAGTTCTTCGGCCAGGTAACGCGCATTCGTGCCGCCAAGCCACACGGGCACGCCGTGCGCCAGCTCGGCATCGAGCCGGCGCAGTTCCTCCAGAGCCGAGCGGGCCTGTTGCGAGTCCACCGAACTCAGCGCGACTCCGGTTGCGCCGAGCTTGGCCGCGACGCGCGCGATTTCAAGAGCCGGCAGTTCGGTGCCGAGGTAGAGCACGGGCACGCCCGCCTCGTGTGCCTGCAGCGCCGCGCCGATCAGGCCCAGCTCGTGGCGTTCCTCAGGAAGCGTCGCGAACAGCACCCGGGGGCGCTGTTCGCGCGGAGGGGGGCTGAGTACCGCGAGCAGGCGCATGCGCAGCAGGCTGCTGACCAGTCGTTCCTGCGCGACCGCGAGCCGTCCGTCGGCCCAGCGCAGCCCCACCTCCCGCAAGAGCGGCATGACGACACGCGTCATCAGCACGGTTATCGGTAGCGTGGCGATCGCCACCGAAAGGTCGCGGTCGAACACGTCGACGCGGTACTCGGCGATTGCATCGAGCATGCGCGACGGCAGCCCTTCCACGCCGCCGTAGGCGGCCCGCCGGCCGGCGTCGAGCAAGCGGTCGAGGGCATCGTCGTCCAGCGCGGCGAGGTCGCGGATCGGGTGGCCGCGGTCGGTCAGGCGGTGCAAACGCGAGAGCCGCTCGATCGTTTCCGGGTCGTACAGGCGCCGGCCCTGGGCATCCCGGACGGGGCGTATCGCGCCATGCCGGCGCTCCCACGCGCGCAGCGTCTCGGTGCTAAGTCCCGCGAGCTCGGCGGCGGCCTTGATGGGATACATGGCACCAAATGTACAGGGCGAAATGTACATGCTCTGTACATGGATAGCTTGTACAGACGTCTAACAGCGTGGGGGTGAGACTCCGCCTCGTGCCACCCCTTCCCCCTGGAGAACCGCCATGTCCTTCCGCCCCCTGCCGATCCGCCTCCGCGTCCTTGCGATCGCCCTGGTCCTGGCTGTCTCGACGCCGGCCGTCTTCGCGGCGCCCGCCGGCGGCAACGGCGCCGCCAAGAGCAGCGCTCCGGCGCATGCACCCGTCGACATCGTCGACACCGCCATCGGCGCCGGACAGTTCAAGACCCTCGCCGCCGCGCTCGAAGCGGCCGGCCTGGTCGACACGCTCAAGGGCGCCGGTCCTTTCACCGTGTTCGCCCCGACCGATGCCGCATTCGCCGCGCTGCCGAAAGGCACCGTCGAAAGCCTGCTGAAGCCGGAAAACCACGACAAGCTGGTCGCAATCCTCACCTACCACGTCGTGCCGGGCCGCGTGACCGCGAGCCAGGTGGCGGGGATGGATGCCGCCACCACGGTACAGGGCGGCGAACTCGCAATCCGGGCGTCCGGCGGCGCAGTGACCGTCAACGGTGCCCGCGTACTCAGTGCCGACGTCGCCGCCAGCAATGGCGTGATCCACGTCATCGACAAGGTGCTCATACCGCAGGGCTGATTGCGCAACCCGCACACACGGAGGAATGAACAATGAAAAGTCTGAATGTCGTGACGCTGGTACTGCTGATCGTCGGTGGTCTGAACTGGGGGTTGGTCGGCGCATTCCAGTTCGATCTCGTCGCCGCATTGTTCGGCGGTCAGGACGCGATGCTCGCACGCGTGGTGTACGTTCTGGTCGGCCTGTCGGCGCTGTGGCAGGTCGTCTCGTTGACGCGGCCCGCATCGCACGCGGCCGTAGTACGTAGTCCGTAGCACGCCTGCAGGTTCCGTTGGCGCCGGACGCACTATAGCGGCTGGCGTCGACGTTTTTTACGGGTGCCGGTGTACTCCGAAGCAACCCCGGCACGCCTGTTGGGCAGTGCAGGGGCAGGCCGGTATCGGAGAGTTCGATCCGAGACGGCGTCACGCTGATGAGTGCGGAAGGCGAAGCGCGAAGGGCAATGTGAATATCAGGATGCCAGCGACGGTGAGCAGCACGGTTGGTATTCCAAAGACCGCGGCTGCGCCGACCATGAGCAACGGCGCCGCTGCGCGGGAGAACCCTTGCGCACGAGCAATTTCGCCGTTCCAACGGCCTACCTCAGCAACCCCATAGAGCCCTTGAATCAGCCACGGTCGGGAGAGCGTGTGCAGACCCGAGCCCAGTCCAAAGACTGCGACGCCTCCAGCTATCACGGATGCTGAAGATGCAAAGGTAACCACCGTCAGCCCGATAACCTGGAAGACGATCGGCCAGGTCTTCAACAGTTCGGGCGGTATGGCGTTGCGTCCATGCAGCAACCAAATGCGCCCGGGCAGCTGAGCGATGCCCAATGCCGCCAACACCATCGCTGCAACAGATGGCTCGGTGCCACGTGTCAGGAGCAATGGGATCAAAAGCAGCGTCAGTGCCATACTAGCCAGCGTGCCAGAGGCAAATATTGCGATCAGGGCGCGCATATGACGAGGCCAGGCTCCCGGACGCTGTGAGGGCCTCTTCGCCCGACTAGCGTCACTCGCTCGAAGGGAGGGAACCACCCAAACCTCCATGATCGAGGCTGCCACCACAATCGCGCCCACACCAACTAGCGCTGTGGACCGCCAGCCCAAGGCCTCGACCAGGGTAGAGACGATCGGCAGAAAAATGGTGCTAGCAAGCCCACCCATCACCGTCACAGCTGCGAGTGCGCGAACCCGATGTGGCTCAGCTTCGACGGCACGTGCCACGAGCGCGAATGCTGGTTCGTACAGAAGGAAAGCCATCGCGATGCCGATGCAAAGCCAACCCACATAGAGAGCAGTGACTCCCTGAGCGGTGCCGACGATGCCAAGGCCGAGGGCCGCCAACGCCATGCCAATGCGAGTGACGGAAGCGGCATGGCCTAGGTCGAGCCATCGACCAACCGCGGGCGCCAGCAAGGCCATGGCGAGCAGTCCAGCGGAGAAGGCGCCAGCCACTGCCGTTCGCGACAAGGCCAGCGTTGCTTCCATGGGTACGAGCAGTACCGAGAAGCTGTAGTACAGAACTCCCCAGAGGATGCACTGGCACAATCCCAGCAGCCATACGGCACGCCTCATGTGTGCTGGCATCGTCAGCTAGCGCAGCAACTGGTGCGTGCGGGGACAGGCTTGGCGGGCGTAGCGCTGCAGCCACAGCCGGCACTGCCTCTCACCTTCGCCTGCTGATCTCCGACGCAACACGCATTGCTCGATTCAGTCGCGGGTCCCCCGCAGCAGCCAGCTTCCTTTGCCGGCTCAACGGGTGCCGTCCCGCAACAGCTGGATTGCGTGGCTTCCTCTTCTTCGGTGAACTGGGTGACGCAAACGCCGGTCTCGGGCAGTACCAGTTCCACGCGACGCGCGGCGTCCCAATCGCCCGCGATGGCGGCAACCACTGACCGCACCTGCTCGTATCCCGTGGGCAGGAGGAAGGTCGGCGCGCGTCCGTAGCTCTTCATTCCGACGATGTAGACATTCGCGTCGGGATGCTTGAGTTCCTCCGCACCATGTGGGCGGACGCTTCCGCAACTGTGCTGATTGGGGTCAATCAGCGGGGCAAGCGCCGTGGGGCTCTGCGTGCCCAAGTCGAGCGAGATGCGCAGCTCCGACAGCAGGGAGGTGTCGGGCCGGAAGCCGGTGGCAGCCACGACTTCATCCACTGCCGGGACGGTCTTTCCTTCACCGTGGGCAACGATGCCGCCGGGCGTCTTCTCCAGCCGATCAAGGTGGAAGCTCGTCGTTACGCGCAGGGTGCCTTCGTTGAGCAGCTGCTTGATGGTCAGGCCGAGCTTCCCCCGTTCCTTGAGCTGGTCGTTCTCGCCACCGCCAAGCACACGTTGCAGCGAGGGGCGACGGATAGCCCATTCGATCTGCATGCCCGGCATCTGCTTCGACAGGCGTGCCAGATCGCTTAGCACGTTGAACGCGGAGTGTCCGCTGCCAACGACCAGGACGCGCTTGCCGGCGTAGCGCTCCCGGTGCTTACCGAGCACGTCTGGCATTCCGTAGAACACGTGCGCATGGAGGGAGCGTTCCCCCAGCGCGGGGACGCCAGATGCGCCCATCGGGTTCGGGTTGTCGATGGTCCCGGATGCGTCAATCACCGCCTGCGCCAGGATTTCATGCTCGCCGGCAGCGTCTTCGTATCGGACTACGAACGGGACGTCGTTGCGCTTGGCGTCCTTCATTCGGTCGCGGCGTTGCTTGGTCACAGTGGAAACGCGAGCACCCAGGTGAAGGTGCGACCGGATTTCTGGCGTGTTAGCGAGAGGCTTCAAGTACTGCTCGACCACCTCACCGCCGGCAGGGTAGTGGGCAAGGTTCGGGGCCTGCCAGCCTTGCTTCGCCAGCAGTGCACCCGCCGCACGGTCGATGGTGAACTCCCAAGGCGAGAACATGCGGACATGGGCCCACTGGAGCATGCCGGCGCCAACGGACTCGCCGGTCTCCAGGACCAAGGGAGTCAAGCCACGCTCAAGTAGATGAGCGGCGGCGGCCAGACCAACGGGGCCGGCGCCAATTACGACAACGGGAAGTGCAGCGTTCATGGGTTCTCCTCAGGCATTCGCCGTAGCCGCTTCGGCTTCGGTCGTCGGGGGTGAGAGGTTTTCAGGAATGAGGCGCTCGACGATGGCGACGTCGAGCCAGCGGCCTTCGAGCTGGCCGTGCTTTTCGTAGATGCCGACTTCACGGAAGCCGACCGAGCGGCACAGTGCGCGGCTGGCCGTGTTGAACAGGAAGATCCGCGATAGCAGCTTCCAGTAGCCACGGTCGCGAGCGACATCGATCAGGGCCAGGAGTAACTGGCGTCCGATCCCTTTGCCGCGCGCGGCGGCGTCGAGGTACACGGAGAATTCACCGATACCCGCATAGCAATCTCGCGGGCGGTAGCCGCTTAGTCCTGCCCAGCCGAGAACTTCACCGGCTTCGCTGGTCGCGACCAGCAAGGGGTAACGATTGATATCAGCCAAGCGCTGTTCCAGGTCCGCGGTTGAGCGCGGATTCGTTTCAAAGGTTGAAGAGCGCTCGGCAATGCCTTGGTTGTAGATGGCCGCGATGGCTTTTGCGTCATGCATCTGGGCCAATCGAATCTTGATCATCCTCATCACCTGTTGTTAGTGACAACTATCTGGGCAAAAAAGGGGTCAACCACACTTCGCGGCAGCATCATTGCCGCAAGACGGCGCACAGCTACCCACGCTTACACCGGAGACGAAACGCGCTTGGGCGGCACGTGCAAGGCGCTGGATGATCTCGGTCGCCGCGGCGCGCATCTGAGGATCCAGATCGCGCAGCAGGTCGGCCTGCTGTTCGATAAGCTCACCGTTGATCTTCTCGTAGAGCTTCCGACCTTCAGGCGTGACGCGAAGCGAGACGGCTCGTGCATCGTCGGGATCGGGTAGGCGCTCGACGTATCCCTTCCGCACGAGCGCGTCGGCGACGCGGGTGGTCGTGCTCTTGTCGAGCATCAATACTTCGGCCAATGCCTGGCTGCGACTCGGTCCCCGATCTACCAGGGCTTCCAGCGCATAGCACTGCGTGACCGAGATGTCGTAGCAGCAGATCTTGTCCCGATCGCGAAACTGGTAGACCCGCACCAAATCCGACACGGCCGCGTGCAACGCTTCGGCGTCGCGCAGCAGGGGATTCGAAAGGGGGGCAGGCTTGGCTGACATCGGACGCGGCATATCGTTGTTAGTCGCAACTATATTCCTCTCCCGTACCGTGTCAAGCGTGCGGTGTCCCGAGGTTTGCCCAAGCGCTTGAGGTCGCCGCCACGTGTTGGGCATGACCACTGATTCGACGTCGGCCAGATCGGCGGAGGCAGACTCCGTGAAGGGTGCTCGGTCGCGTTTATGCCTCCAACTCTCCCGGGCCTCGCCGAGTTGGCCAGCAGAGCGGCGCAGGGCGCCCGCGAGCAGGGCCGGGATCTCTTGCGAAAGGATCGGCATGGCGGTCGTGGCCATAAGCGCACCTTGGGGGTTGCTCTCGTTCGATGATTCTAACATACTGGAATTATGGATACGAAGAACGCAGTCACCGCCATGGCCGCACTGGCCAACGCCTCCCGCCTGAGCATCTACCGGCATCTGGTGGAGCTCGGGCCGGAAGGCGCCTTTCCAAGCGACCTGGCCCAGAAGTTCGACATCCCGAACGCAACCCTGTCTTTCCACCTCAAGTCGCTTTCTCACGCCGGACTCATCGAGGCGGAGAGGAACAGTCGGAACATTCGCTACCGGGCGAACTTCGAGGAAATGCAGGCTCTGGTGGATTTCCTCACGCTGAACTGCTGTGGCGGGGATCCGAGCAAGTGCGCCCCGGAAGTTCTGGTGCCGGCCAAGTCCATCCCTGTTCGTGCCCGCGCCCGGTGATCTGATGGCTTACAAGGTTCTGTTCCTCTGTACAGCCAATTCCGCGCGCAGCATTCTCTTTGCGTCCACGCTGAGCCATCTGGGCGGAACGCGATTCGATGCGCATAGCGCTGGCAGCCAGCCCGCCGGAGTGGTGAATCCGCATGCGCTGGCCGAACTGCATCGGCGAGGCATAGCGACTGAAGGAGTGCGCAGCAAGTCGTGGGACGAGTACACCGCAGACGGTGCGCCCACGTTCGACTTGGTCGTGACCGTATGCGACAGCGCGGCCAACGAAAGCTGCCCCGTCTTCTTTGGTGGCTTCGTAAAAGCTCATTGGGGCCTCCCCGATCCAGCCGGTACTGCCGGCGACGCAGCGGCGGTCGCTGCTGCATTTCGGATCACCGAGGACGTCGTGTCCGCTCGGTTGGCGCGCCTCCTCACGCTGCCGCTTGAAAGCATGGACCGCGAGGCCCTGCAGCACGAGCTGAGCGTCATCGCGGTCGAATTGCCTGCCCGTCAGCTCCTGGAGCAGGCGGCATGAGTGCGGTGACCGAGGCCAAGCCACTGTCACTGTCGCAGAGGATGGGCGGTTTCGAGCGAAACCTGACGGCGCTGGTCCTCGTGTGCATGGCGGTGGGCACACTGCTGGGCTATGCCTCTCCGGGAACGTTCGAAAAACTCGGTGGGGCCGAAATCGCCAAAGTCAACCTGCCTGTTGCCTTGCTGATCTGGCTGATGATCATCCCAATGCTGCTGAAGATCGACTTTGGCGCGATGGGTCAGGTCAAGCGGCATTGGCGGGGCATCGGTGTCACCGTCTTCGTCAACTGGGCGGTCAAGCCGTTCTCGATGGCGCTACTCGGTTGGCTCTTCGTCCGTCACGTGTTCGCACCGTATCTGCCCGCGGATCAGATTGATTCCTACGTCGCCGGACTGATCTTGCTGGCCGCGGCGCCTTGCACGGCCATGGTGTTCGTCTGGAGCAATCTGTGCGACGGCGAACCGCAGTTCACGCTTAGCCAAGTGGCGCTGAACGACTTCATCATGGTCTTCGCATTCGCGCCGATTGTCGCGCTGTTGCTGGGCATCTCCTCGATTACCGTTCCGTGGTCGACGCTGCTGCTGTCCGTCGGCCTCTACATCGTCGTCCCTGTGCTGGTTGCCGCGGTGATCCGGCGATTCGTGATCCAGCGCGGCGGTCAACAGGCGCTCGACGTTCTTCTGCGGCGCTTGCATCCGGTCTCGCTCGCCGCACTGCTGCTGACCTTGGTCCTGTTGTTCGGCTTCCAGGGCAAGCAGATCATCGCGCAGCCCGCGATCATCGCGATGCTCGCGGTGCCAATTGTCATCCAGGTCTACTTCAATGCAGGGCTGTCGTACTGGCTGAACCGTCGCTTCAAGGTCGCACACTGCGTGGCCGGTCCGTCCGCGCTCATCGGTGCGAGCAACTTCTTCGAACTGGCGGTTGCCACCGCAGTGGCCGTCTTCGGGGTGCACTCTGGTGCGGCACTGGCCACTGTCGTGGGCGTGCTTGTGGAGGTGCCGGTGATGCTGTCCGTCGTGCGCATCGTGAACGCCACCAAGCCCTGGTATGTCGCCCGTTCTTCCGAGCCGTAAACATCGCAGAGGCCATATGAAAGACCGCTATAACGTCCTGTTCGTATGCACCGGTAACTCGGCCCGCAGCCAGATGGCGGAAGCATTGGGAAACTCACTTGGGAAGGGGCGCATTCGCGCATACAGCGCAGGCAGCCACCCCGCGGGACTGGTACAGCCGATGGCGCTGAAAGTGATGTCCGATGCCGGGCTCGATGTGAGCGTCCTTCGCAGCAAAAGTTGGGCTGAATTCGCCCAGCCTGGGGCGCCAGAGATGGATCTGGTAATCACAGTGTGCGATCGCGCCGCTGGTGAGTCCTGCCCGGTCTGGCCTGGTCAGCCGATAACCGCGCACTGGAGCATTCCCGATCCGATGGCGGTCACGGGTACGCAAGAGCAAATCCACAAGGCATTCTCCAATACGCTCCTCGTGCTGCAGCAGCGTATTTCGCTGTTGCTGTCGCTGCGCATGGAAGCACTGGATCGCCTTGCAGCCGAGACCAAGCTGCGCCAGATCAGCGAAGCTCCGGCCACGGCCTGAACTACTTCATTCCACTCGCAACAGAGCCTTCAATGAGCATTCGCGTTGGCATCAACGGCTTCGGCCGAATGGGCCGCCTCACCTTGCGTGCGGCCTGGGGAAATCCGAATATTCAGTTTGTGCAGATCAACGATCCTGCTGGTGATGCAACTACGCTGGCGCATCTGTTGAACTTCGATTCCGTCCACGGCCGCTGGGACCGAGAGGCCACCGCCGACGGCGAGTCCATCATGGTCGACGGCGTTCGGATCCCGGTCAGTCGTAACAAAGACATTGCAGCAACCGATTGGTCGGGTTGCGACGTCGTCATCGAGGCTTCGGGCAAGTTCCGGAAGCCGGATGTCTTGCAGCCTTACCTCGACCAGGGCGTCAAGAGGGTCGTTGTGACCGCGCCGGTTAAATCTGCGGGCGCACTCGACATCGTGATGGGCGTGAATCACCAGCGCTTTGATCCAGACCAGCACCGCATCGTCTCGGCGGCCTCTTGCACAACTAACTGCTTCGCGCCGGTCGTCAAGGTTATCCATGAGTCCTTGGGTATCCGGCACGGCAGCCTGACTACGATCCACAGCCTCACGAACACACAAGTGATCGTCGATGCACCGCACAAGGACCTGCGCCGAGCACGTTCGTGCGGCAGCAGCCTGATCCCGACCTCCACCGGCTCGGCCACGGCCATTGCCGAGATATTCCCTGAGCTCAAGGGACGCTTGAATGGCCACGCGGTGCGTGTGCCGCTGACCAATGCCTCGCTGACCGACTGCGTGTTTGAGGTCGAACGCCCGACTACGGTGGAGGAGGTCAACTCCTTGCTACAGGCCGCCGCAGAGGGAGAGCTCACCGGCGTGCTCGGTTACGAGACGCGGCCGCTCGTGTCGATCGACTACAAGACCGACCCGCGTTCCAGCATCGTCGACGCGTTGTCGACGATGGTGATCAATGGCACGCAGGTAAAGATCTACGCGTGGTACGACAACGAGTGGGGCTATGTTAACCGCACCGCGGAGCTCGTGCAGTACGTGGGCAAAGCGGATCGCTGACCTATGCTCGCGCGCCTTTCGTCCGACGTCCGACAGTATCTGCTGATCACCGGAAACTACTGGGCCTTCACCCTGACTGACGGTGCCCTGCGCACGCTCGTGCTGCTGCACTTCCACGAGCTGGGTTATTCACCGCTCCAGGTGGCCCTGCTGTTCCTGTTCTACGAGATCTTCGGCGTCATCACCAACCTGGTCGGCGGCTGGCTTGGCGCGCGGATCGGCCTCAACAGAACCATGAATATCGGCCTGGCGATGCAGGTGGCTGCCTTGTCGATGTTGCTGGTACCGGCCGCATTGTTAACCGTGCCGTGGGTAATGGCTGCGCAAGCGTTCTCAGGGATCGCCAAGGACCTCAACAAGATGAGTGCCAAGAGCAGCATCAAGCTGCTCGTACCGGCCGATCAGCAGGGCACGCTCTTCCGTTGGGTGGCGGCGTTAACCGGGTCCAAGAACGCGCTCAAGGGCATCGGCTTCTTTCTGGGAGGCGCGCTATTGACGGTGATTGGCTTCAAGGCTGCCGTCGCTGCGATGGCGGCCGCCTTGGCTGGGGTTCTGATTCTGAGCTTAGCGTTGCTGAAGCGCGATCTCGGTAAGGCTAAGGCCAAGCCGAAGTTTCGGGACATCCTCTCAAAAAGTAGAGCCATCAACCTGCTCTCAGCCGCGCGGATGTTCCTGTTCGGTGCGCGTGATGTATGGTTCGTGGTCGCGCTACCGGTCTTCCTTGCCCAGTCCCTCGGATGGGATTTCTGGCAAGTGGGCAGCTTTCTGGCCGCCTGGATAATCGGTTACGGAATAGTCCAGTCGGTAGCACCAATTCTCCTCGTGGGACGGTCGGGAACTGCACCCAGGGGCCGAGAGGCATTCGGTTGGGCCGCAGTACTGGCCGTCGTTCCTGCAGCCATGGCCATGTTGTTGGCGCGGCAGTATCCACCGCAGGACGTACTGCTGATCGGCCTGGCTCTCTTTGGGGTGCTCTTTGCGATCAACTCGGCGCTGCACAGCTACTTGATAGTGAGCTACGCGCAGGCGGACGGTGTTTCGTTAGACGTCGGCTTCTATTACATGGCCAATGCGCTAGGGCGGCTCCTCGGCACAGTACTTTCCGGGTGGGTGTTCCAGAGCTTCGGATTAGGTGCCTGCCTCTGGGTCTCGGCCGCGTTAGTCCTCTTAGCCGCAACCGTGTCTAGCGCGCTACCCAGGAGTTTGGAGAGCGTCCAGATTGAACATGGATAGGCAGTGGAAGCGTGATGTCCGCTTCTTTAATCGGGCGGTAGTGTCAAGGTCGGACTCCTTCCGTTGGTCGGGTACGTCTCCGCGTGGGTCACGCTTCTTTCCGCAGTCGGCTCTGATGGCGCTCGGCTCGCTGCATGCATTGGTCGGACGGAATGGAGAGCCTGG